>CAJTSQ010000042.1 GCA_910578735.1 uncultured Oscillospiraceae bacterium | reverse complement strand
AGGCCATTGAGGTTTTGCAGGCCGTCAAGGTCATGGAAGGCGACAGCGCGGGCAACTTCGATCCCGACCGCACCGTGTCCCGTACCGAGATGGCGGTCATCATGGCCCTGCTGCTGAACCTGGATTATGACTACTACCGCGGCACCAATCCCTTCACTGACGTACCCAGCTGGGCCGCCCCTTACGTAGCCGCCTGCTTTGCCAATGGCATTGTCTCCGGCTACAACGCCACCACCTATGGTGCTGCTGACACTGTGAACGCGGTGCAGGCCGCCTCCATGATGATGCGCGCCCTGGGCTACTTCAAGTACAGCAGCGACTACGAGGGCGACTTCGTTCTGTCCACTGTGAAGCAGGCCAGCAAGATCGAGCTGTTTGATGGCATCAACGCCAACTCCATGGACCCCCTGACCCGTAACCAGGTGGCCCAGCTGGCCCTGAACACCCTGGAGTCCACCATGGTAGACGCTCGGAAGAGCTCCGCCGACATCGTTGTGGGTTCCGGCGACACCGCCGTGACCATTAACGGTCAGGTGGAGTACATCGTCCGCACCGGCGCTACCAACAGCAAGATGGCCACCGCGATTAAGAGCGGTAATGTGTCACAGGGCTCAGGCACCGACGGCACCGTGGGCGAGACCATCGAGCTGGGTGAGCAGCTGTACAGCGGCGACCTGGTGAAGCGTGGAGACACTGATGTTTTTGGCGCTCCCTCTACCCGCTGGGTCTACAAGAACAGTGAGATCGGCGTCTATGCCGACGAGGCCGACGTGGAGTACACCGAGGAAGTCAAGCTCAAGGACATCTACAGGGACCTGGGCCTGACCGGCACGGTTAAAAAGGGTGACGTTAACTTCTGGATTGACGGCGTGAGCGACGCTGATGCCAGCAAGATTTATGCCAACGATGGCACTACCGATTTGAACAATGTCGATCTCGTCAAGAGCGGCGACCAGGGCGACCTGAAGCTGGGCGGCAACGGCGTTCTGGTCAAGGCCTACAAGGGCGAGGATAAAAATGGCGACGACACAGTCACCATCTGCGCCATCAACACCTATGTCCTCCAGGTTGACGGCGAGTACGACACCCGGAAAGAGGAGCTGCGCCTGAAAGAGCTGGACGACGTGAAGGAGCTGCCCTCCAAGACCGACACCAAGCTGTCCAGCGACGACTATGACAACCTGGACCGCTTTAATGACGAGGACTATGTGCTGGTCACCGTGGCCGACAGCGAGATTCAGACCATCAAGGCGGCCGAGACCCTCAGTGAGACCGTCACCGCCTATGTGGCCAAGCGGGGCGACGGCAACAGCAACAGCGTCACCGCCGGCGGCGTCACCTACAAGTACAACAAGAACTACACCGCCAAGACCTACGAGGTCAAGGAGCAGTATGTCCTGGTTCTGGACAGCTACGGCTATGTCATCTTCACCGACGGCGTGGACGTGGACGACCAGTATCTCTACGTGGTCTCCGCCCGGCCCCGGGGCGGCGTGAAGGCCGACATGGAGGCCGACGCTTACTTTGAGGACGGCACCAACCAGGTTATCGTTGTCACCGGCGACTCTGTAAGCGACCTTAATTGGGATGCTGACAACGGTGATGACAATATCCACGCCTGGTTCAAGTATGAGAAGAAGAGCGGTGACAAGTATGAGCTGACCACTCTGGACTCTGGCGAGGACCTGGGCGGCGGGAAAACCAAGGTTGCCAATGCGGAAATTGCCGACACCAACAAGGCCAAGGTTCTCTATAATAAGAGCGGCAACAAGACCCTCCTGGCCAACAGCGACACTGTGTTTATCATTTTGCGGGACGGCGCTGTGAGCGTCTACAATGGCATCCGCGAGATTCCCACCATTACCGCCAAGTCCACCGGCGCCTATGTCAATGCCGTGATGGACGGCTCCTATGCCAAGTATGTCTTTATCGAGGCTGAGGAGAAGGGCCACCTGACCATCTCCGGCGGCGTGGACGACCACATCTACATCTACGATGAGGAGCCCTCCGTCACCACCAACGACGACGGCGACAAGGTATACACCTACAACGTCATCAAGGACGGTGAGCTGACCACTATCGAGATGAGCAGCAAGACCTATGAGTCCAACAAGAACTGGACCCTGGGCCTGTACGGCGACCTGACCACCGACGGCAGCAAGTATATCGACTCCGCCACCGCCATTGTGAACAGCACCGATGACGAGAATCTGAAGGCCTACAAGGTGGACGGCCCGAAGGTAGAGATCAAGGGCGATGTGCTGAACGTTGGCGGCGCGGCCCTGGTTCTGGACCGCGACTACACCATCTGGGTCAGCGACGGCGACGACACCGGCAAACTGACCAGGAACCAGTTCAACCGCGATTACGACGAGGGCTTCAAGGGCGTTCTGTTCGTGGTCCTGGACGACGACAAGGTCGTTGAGCTCTATGTGGAAGAGGACGAGGATGTCTTCAACGATGCTGAGGAAAGCAAGGTCACAAACGTGTGGCAGCAGCCTGAGAGCGAAGAGGAAGTTCTGGACAGGCTGACAAGCGGCTATGAGAATGGTTTCCTCTCTGCCGATATCACCGGTTCCGAGGGCCTGGTCAGCCTGGGCGTGACACAGACGGTGACCGAGAACGAGAGCGGTGTCCCCGTGATCCAGCTCCGCGGCACCCTGGATAAGGACAAGGTCTTTACCAAAGGTACCGCTGATGACGACGGCAGCATCAAGAAGATGCTGAGCATCTGGTACTATGGAAACAACGAGAGCGGCGAGCCCAAGAACTCTTTTGACAGCATTGAGGCTGCCCTCAAAACCATCTACGGAGACAGCGGAGCGAACAACACCATTGGCGCTGTTGTCTTCAGCTACAGCGGTTATACCCAGATTCAGCTGCTGAAGAAGGGCGACGACGGCGTGGCCACCAACGGCGCTGGCGATTCCGTAATCAACAAGAACTTCACTGGCTCGGTTGACTGCATCCTCGACGTGAGCGAGCTGAAATTCCCCAGTTAAATTATTTCCTCTCTGTGAGAGATTCACCCCCGGACCGTTTTTGGTCCGGGGGTGGCTTTTACCTCAGCGCGAGATAGCGGTATGCGTTCTTTTGCCGGTTGCTGTATATTTTGTCATTCGCGTTGTAATAGACCTGAAAGCCGTTCTCTACAATCGTCACGATGATCTTGCTGTTATAGGTCACAGGCTGTCCGGAAAACGCCAGCCCGCCGTAACAGGAATTAGAATAGGACGAAAACATCCTGCCGCTGTCCGTCATCAAGAGCAGCGCTTTGGGAGTAAAGCCCAGCTCGATGGTCCGGATTTCCGTGTCGTCTCCGGCGTAGAAGCCAGTGACGATGGCCGCTTTGGCGCCGATGAGCTGCTCCAGCCGGGTAATCTCCGGCGGGTCCACTTTGCCCGCCGCCAAATCGTCCGCCCGGCGTTCCACTGCCTGGATGGCGGCGTCGATTTTCGCGTTGTCGGCGTTGAAGTCCTCCATCAGAACCTTGTCCGACTTCTCCCACTGGGAAAGCTGATAGTTGGGTGTGTGATTGCTTGGCATAGTTCATGCCTCCTTTCACCCTTGGTGGGAAAAGGCCCAAAGTGGTACGTTTTCATACATTTATTGGAAATGAAGGCGCACTGCGCCCTTTTTTCCCGGTCCAGAAAAATACAGTTGACGGCGGGTAGGTGTGCCGTGTTATACTGACAGAGTACGACCAAAAACCTGTCATATTTTATAGAGAGCGAGGAACACTATGACAAAAAAGCTGACTCTGCGCACCCTGGCGGCCGGGGTGACCGCCCTGGCTCTGACCGCGGCCCTGATCCCGGCCCACGCGGTCAAACCTACTTATCTGGATGTGGACGCCAACGTCTGGTATGCCAACCCCATCGTCTTCTGCCACCAGCACGAGCTGATGGACGGCCTGACCAGCGATATGTTTGCCCCCACCGAGCTCATGACCCGGGCCACCCTGGCCGAGGCGCTCTACCGCCTGGAGGGCCGTCCCGCTGTGGAGGCGGGGGAGGAGCTCCCCTTCTCCGATGTGACCGCCGAACACCCCAACCTGTCCGCCATCCTATGGGCCAGGGAGACCGGCGTGGTCAGCGGTTATCCGGACGGCCGGTTCGGCCCCGAGGACCCCATCACCCGGGAACAGATTGCCGTCCTCCTCTGGAACCACCAGAACCAGACCCCTCCCGCCGCTGCCGTCCCCTATGACGACCGGGCCGATATCTCCGGCTGGGCCCTCAGCGCCGTGGAGTGGGCCTACGGCGTCAAGATGATGTCCGGCACCACGGACAACCGCTTTCTTCCCCTGAACAACACCAGCCGCGCCGAGGGCGCCGTCATTGTCATGCACTACGCCCAGTCCTATTACGGCCTGCGAAGCGGCTACGACCTCCCCGCGCCCAAACCCATCGCCGGCAACCCCTACGACAGCGCCAGCTTTGTCCTGGACGCCAATGGCTATCTGTCCTATCAGGGGATGTACCCCAGCTACCGGGGCCTGGATGTCTCCGCCCACCAGAAGGAAATTGACTGGACCCAGGTGGCCGCCGCCGGCATGGACTTCGCTATGATCCGGGCGGGCTACCGGGGTTATACCCGAGGCTCCCTCAACAAAGACGCCTATTTTGAGGCCAACATGAACGGGGCCCTGGCCAACGGCCTCCAGGTGGGGGTGTATTTCTACTCCCAGGCGCTTACCCCCAAGGAAGCCGAGGAGGAGGCCTACCTCCTGCTGGACTGGATCAAGGGCTACCCCATCACCTACCCCGTGGTCTTCGACTGGGAGGAGGTGGACCGGGACAACTCCCGCTCCCAGGGGGCGGACGGCAACACCGTCACCGCTTGTGCCCTGGCCTTCTGCAAGGTGATCGAGGAGGCCGGCTACATCCCCATGACCTATGGCAGCCCCTCCAAGGTGAACAGCGGCGGCATTTTGCTGGAACACCTCCAGGACTACCCCTTCTGGCTGGCCCACTACACCCGGAACACCGCCCCCACCAGCTTCCGCTATAACTACCACATCTGGCAGTACACCAGCTCCGGCTGGGTGAACGGCATCGAGGGCAATGTGGACCTGAACCTCTGCCTGACCAACTGGTATACCTGGTCCAAGGGCGGCAATGACCCCTGGAACTTCGGGCCCATCTGAGCCGCCGCAACCCCTGGTTGCGAAAACTTCCAGCCCTTCCTGGTGGACCGCAACCGCCTTTTCTGTTAAGCTGGGGCCATAATAAAGGAGGTATCCCGCATGAAGCTGAACGAAAAGATTGCCTACTACCGCCGGCAGGGCAAGCTGTCTCAGGAGGAGCTGGCCGCCCGGGTGGGTGTGTCCCGTCAGGCCGTCAGCAAATGGGAGCTGGGCGAAGCGGCCCCGGACATCAACAAGCTGCTGGCCCTGGCCAGGGCCTTCGGCGTGACCACCGACCACCTGCTGGACGAGGGGGCGGAGCCGGAGCGTCCCGCGTCTCCGCCCCCGGCCCAGGAGCCCTCCGCGCCCCCGCCGCCCCCTCAGGCCGCGCCGGGGGCCGGCCTCCCCGGCCTTCTGGGGCGGATGGTCCGCCGGTGGGGCTGGCTGGCCGGGGTGTACATCGCCCTCCAGGGGCTGGGTGTGACCCTGGTGGGAGCCCTGGCCCGGTGGGGATTCGGGAGCATGTTCCGTACTCAGAACCAGCTGATGGGCGGAATGGGCGGCTTTGGCCTCTCCGGCGGCTGGACCTATGACGGCCCGCCGGAGCTGGAGGGGGCGGTTATGGATGCGCTGGGCGTCGCACCCCAGGCGTCGCCCTTTTCCGGGTTTGAGAGCTTTGTCATGGGCTTTGCCACCATCATCCTGCTGGTCGGCGTCGTGATGATTGTGGGCGGACTGATTCTGGCCTATGTGCTGTGGAAACAGGGCAAAAAGGGGGATTAAACCCCCGCGCAACCGAAAGTTGACAGGAAAATCTCCAAACGCAACACAAAATCGGTGGAGTTGCGGGCGGTGTTGGGGTATGCTGAGGCCATCCCAAACCCAAGGAGGTATATGTAAAAATGGCATTTTCCGACAACCTGCAATTTCTCCGCACCCGCCGGGGCCAGACCCAGGAGCAGCTGGCCGAGGTGCTGGAGGTCTCCCGCCAGAGTGTGAGCAAATGGGAGAGCGCTCAGAGCTACCCGGAGATGGACACCATCCTGCGTATCTGCGACCTGTATCAGGTAAATCTGGACACCCTGATGCGGGGCAGCGTGGAGGACAGCCTGGTGGAGGACACCGCACAGTACGACAAATTTATGAACCGCTTCTCCAAGCGCATGGCCTTCGCCATCGGTGGCATCATCGCCGGGGTGGGACTGTGCGGTCTGCTGGAAGCAAAGGGAGTTGACGAGTACCGTACCTCCGCCATTCTGCTGCTGATTATCGCCGTCTGTACCGTGGTGATGGTAGTCAGCAGCCTGCAAAACGACAACTTCCGCAAGGCCTACCCCGTCCTTACCGACTTCTACACCCCACAGGAGCGGCAGGCCTTCCGGCAGAAATTCATCTGGTTTATCTCCGGGGGTGTGGGGGCCATCCTCTTCGACGTGGCCCTGCTGCTGCTGTTTTTTTCCAGATTCCCCGAGGAGGAGCCCTTTGAGTCCTACGCCATATCCGTCTTCCTGCTTATCGTGGCCGGTGCGGTGACCGCCTTTGTCTACGCCGGTATCCAGGAGGAGAAGTACAAAATCGACGAGTACAACCGGGATAACAACCCCACCCCGGAGGTCAAAAAGCGCAAGGGTCTCATTAACACCATCTGCGCCACCCTGATGACCCTCACCGCCGCCCTCTATGTGGGGCTGGGCCTGGCTCTGGACCTGTGGCGCACCGCCTGGTGGGTCTTCGCCGTGGCCGGCATCCTGTGCGCCGTGGTCTACATCGTTCTGGACCCCTACCGGAATGAGGACTAGGGCTTGACAAATCCAATTCAACCGCTATAATAGTCCACACAGGTGTCAAGACACCTATGTGGACTATTTTCTGTAAAAGAGGAGATACATTATGAAGGCATTTCTCAAGCGGAAAAACATTGAGATTTCCGCCAGACGCTACGGCATCGACGCCCTGGGGGCTATGGCCCAGGGCCTGTTCTGCTCCCTGCTCATCGGCACCATCATCAAAACCCTGGGCCAGCAGCTCTCCGCCCAGTTCCTGGTGGACATCGGTCAGTTCGCCTTTGAGATGTCCGGCCCGGCCATGGCCGTAGCCATCGGCTACGCCCTGAAGGCCGACCCCATGGTGCTGTTCTCCCTCACCGGAGTGGGCTGGGCGGCCAACAAGCTGGGCGGCGCCGGCGGCCCGCTGGCGGTGCTGTTCATCGCCATCATCGCCGCCGAGTGCGGCAAGGCGGTGTCCAAGGAGACCAGGGTGGACATTCTGGTCACCCCGGCCGTGACCGTATTCGTGGGGGTGGGGCTGGCCGCCTGCGTCGCCCCCCCCATCGCCGCCGGAGCCCACGCCTTCGGCCAGTTTATCAAGGACCTGACCATCCTCCAGCCCTTCTGGATGGGCATTGCCGTCTCTGTTCTGGTGGGCGTCGCCCTCACCCTGCCCATCTCCTCGGCGGCCATCTGCGCCTCCTTCACCCTCACCGGTCTGGCCGGCGGGGCGGCGGTGGCCGGCTGCTGCGCCCAGATGGTGGGCTTCGCCGTGATGTCCTTCCGGGAGAACCGCTGGGGCGGACTGGTGAGCCAGGGCATCGGCACCTCCATGCTGCAAATGCCCAATATTGTAAAAAATCCCCGCATCTGGATTCCCCCCACCCTGGCCTCCGCCATCACCGGTCCCATCGCCACCTGCCTGTTCCGGCTGGAGATGAACGACCCCGCCGGCGGCGTGGCCGCCGGCATGGGCACCTGCGGCTTTGTGGGGCAGATCGGCGTCTGGTCCGGCTGGGTCAACGACGTGGCCACCGGAGCCAGGGCGGCCATTACCGGCTTTGACTGGCTGGGGCTGGCGCTGATTTGCTTTGTTCTCCCCGCCGTGCTGTCGGTGATCTTCTGTGAGGTACTGCGGAAAATTGGCTGGATTAAAGAAGGGGACCTGACCCTGCCCCAATAAATTTCTTGACGCCCCTCCCCCTTTCGATGTAAAATACTGGTGTATGTGTTGTTTTACTGCGGAGAGAGAAAGGGAGAAGATGCAATGGCCAAGCAGGGCTTTGACAACGAGAAATACTTAACCACCCAGTCCCAGCACATCCGGGACCGGATCGCCCAGTTCGGGGGCAAGCTCTATCTGGAGTTCGGGGGCAAGCTCTTTGACGACTACCACGCCAGCCGGGTGCTCCCCGGCTTCGAGCCGGACAGCAAGCTGCGGATGCTGGAGCAGCTCCGGGATAAGGCGGAAATCATCATCGCCATCAACGCCGGCGACATTGAGAAGAACAAGGTCCGGGGGGACCTGGGCATCACCTACGACAGCGACGTGCTCCGGCTTATCGACCAGTTCCGGGGCCGGGGGCTGTATGTGGGCAGCGTGGTGGTCACCCGCTACACCGGCCAGCCCGCCGCCGACGCCTTTCAGGCCCGGCTGGAGGGGCTTGGGCTGAAGGTCTACCGCCACTACCCCATCGAGGGCTACCCCCACAACATCGCCAAAATCGTCAGCGACGAGGGCTACGGCCGCAACGACTATATCGAGACCAGCCACCCCCTGGTGGTGGTCACCGCCCCCGGCCCGGGCAGCGGCAAAATGGCCACCTGTCTCTCCCAGCTCTACCACGAGCACAAGCGGGATACCGTGGCGGGATACGCCAAGTTCGAGACCTTCCCCATCTGGAACCTGCCCCTGAAGCACCCGGTGAACCTGGCCTATGAGGCGGCCACCGCCGACCTGGACGACGTGAACATGATCGACCCCTTCCATCTCCAGGCCTACGGCGAGACCACCGTCAACTACAACCGGGATGTGGAGGTCTTCCCCGTGCTGGCCGCCATGTTCGAGAAGATTACCGGCAAGTGTCCCTACCAGTCCCCCACCGACATGGGGGTGAACATGGCGGGCAGCTGCATCTTTGACGACGGGGCCTGCCAGGAGGCGGCCAAGCAGGAGATCGTCCGCCGGTACTACGACGCCCTGTGCGACCGCCGCCAGGGCAAGGGCTCAGACAGCGCGGTGTACAAGCTGGAGCTGCTGATGCAGCAGGCGGGAATCACCACCGATATCCGCCCGGTGGCCGCCCGGGCCAACGAGCTGGCCGGGGCCACCGGCGAGCCCGCCATGGCCATCCAGCTGGCTGACGGCTCCATTGTGGACGGCAAGACCTCCGAGCTGATGGGCTGCTCCGCCGCCGCCCTGCTCAACGCCCTGAAGCACCTGTCAGGTACGGGGGGGCACGGCGTCCACCTCATTGCCCAGAGTGCCATCGAGCCCATCCAGAAGGTCAAGGTGGACTACCTGGGTTCCGCCAACCCCCGGCTGCACAGCGACGAGGTACTCATCGCCCTGGCCTCCTCCGCCAACGCCGAGCCCAAGGCCGCCCGGGCCCTGGAGCAGCTGGCCGCCCTGAAGGGCTGTCAGGCCCACTGCTCGGTGATCCTCTCCCCGGCGGACGCCACCACCTATAAAAAGCTGGGCCTCCAGCTCACCTGTGAGCCCAAATACCAGACCAATAAGCTGTATCACCGATAAATATAACGGCTGTCCGGTTTTCTCCGGACAGCCGTTATGTCTCTTTCTCAAGGGTGTGAAATTCTTCCAGCAGGCGGTCCACCATGGCCCGGAAGAAAAAGGCGTTGACAGTTCCCTCTTTCGTCCCGGCCGCCCCCCGGTCCACCGCCCGCAGCATGTCCTGCCACAGCCCGGGCCGCCGCGCTTCCGACCACACCGCCGTTGCGATGACCCCCGTAATCAGATCGTCTCCCACGGTATAGGATATTTTTGGTTCCATTTTGCAAAACCTTTCGTAAAGAAAAATTCGTATATTTTTTATTATATCACTCTACACTATTTTGTCAAGAACAGTTGTAGGTGTTGATAATAATGCGAAAGATATTGTCTCAGCGTTTATGGGAGTGCCGGAAGAAAGGCGAATTTACACAGCGGGAAGTTTCTATTTACTGTGACATAACAGAACGATCCTACCAAAGTTATGAGTTGGGCACACATGAACCTAAAATATCAATTCTGGTGCGGATTGCGGAGTTTTATAAGGTCTCTATCGACTATCTGGTGGGACTGACGGACGACCCGACCCCCTATCCCAGGAAAAAGTAGGAGTTCCAGCCGGTTGGCCGGAACTCTTATGCCCTTATTGAAGTATATCCAGCTGCTTGTACGCCGCAATCTTCTCCGCGGCCTCCTCCCAGGTGAAGCGGTCGCGGACAAACTCATAGTCGCTCCAGATGCGCGCCAGCTCAGCCTTGATCTGGGGGACCTCCTCCAGCCGGTCCGCCCCGGTGCGGACGTAGTAGTCAGGCAGCAGCGCGCAGGCCACGATGCTGCTCTCGGCATTGGGCAGCTCCTCCGCCCCCTGGCTCAGGGCGGCCACGAGCCGCAGATGGCTGTCGATGTAGCCGTTGAGCTCCTGCTCCACCCCGAACATGCCGTTCAGGTCGAACAGCTGGAAGGGAGCTTTTCCGGGGACTTCGATTTGACCGGTGTAGTAAATTTTCTTTCCGTTGAGCTCATAGAGGGCGTTGCACACATCCATCAGGTGCTGATACTCCTCCTGGGAGGGGGGCGCCTGGAAGCAGCGGGCCATCATGTCCACCGCCCAGCCCAGCTCGCCCAGCACCTCGCAGCCGGGCAGCTTTGAAAGCTGCTCTCCCAGCTTCACCAGCCGGGCCATGGACAGCAGTCCCCATGCCCGGAGCCGGGGGAGCAGATCTTCCGATTTCTCCTCGATCTCAGCGAGGACGGCGTTATAGAACAGTTCTTCTTCGTCTTCCAGGGTTCCGATACGGTCAGAGCAGTCGTCAGTGAGCTTGTCGCCCACCTTCTCATAGGTGGTGTCGTCAGCGCTGTAGATGGTATCTGCCCGGTGGAGCCACAGCTGGGCGTGGTTCAGATCGCCCCCGTCCATGGCGGAAACCCCCAGCTCATAATAGGCCTTGGCCAGCCCGGCCCAATCCTGCTTCTTTTCCAGCTCGGCCAACCGCTCCTCCGGCGTTTTGGCCTCCTTTTTACCAAATCCAAACATAGCAGTCATCTCCTGATTTGTTGTGGGGTGCGCTGACTGAATTATAGTCTCGCTGAAAAAACTTGTCAAATTAAGATTTTCTGAACAAAGGGACGGTCCGAAGGCCGTCCCCTGCATCTGTTTATTTGAACCGCACCGCCGTGCCGTAGGCGATCACCTCGGCGGCCCCCTGCATCACGGCGGAGGAGCCGTAGCGGATGTTCACCACCGCGTCGGCCCCCAGGGCCTCGGCCTCGTCCACCATGCGCTTGACGGCAATCTGCCGGGCCTCGTTGAGCATCTCGGTGTAGCCGGTGATCTCGCCGCCCACCAGGGTCTTCATGCCGGCCATAAAGTCCTTTCCGAAGTTCTTGGACTGGACCACGGTGCCCTTGGCCATACCCAGCACCTCAAATTCCTTCCCGGGGATGTAGTCGATGTTTACCAGCAGCATAATATTGTCCTCCTTATAAAAATGGAATCAGTATTTTTTGGCTTCTTCCAGTTCGCCCTTTTCAATCTCCCGCACCCGCTGCCACAGGGCGGTGAAGGTGAAGGGAATGGTGATCAGGTCGGCAACGGCCAGTATCAGCATCAGGGCGCTCAGCCATTCCGGCGGGCCCATGGTTCGCAGACAGAGCAGAGCGGCCACCGTCATCAGCTGAAACAGAGTGTTCAGCGCCACGGAGCGCACCGCCGCCCCCTTCGCCGCCCGGTGGTCAATACTTTTTGGCTTCATCCTCTTCCCCTCCCTTAATCTCCTTCCACCGCTGATACAGGGCAATGAGGACCCCCACCGCGACGGCCAGGTAGATAAACGCGGTGAATAGAATCACCCCGGTGGCGAAGGGCTCGGTCAGGCCGCCGAAGTAGCCGGCCAGCATGGCCCCGGTGAGCAGGAACATGAACCCGGCCACCAGGATGGTGATGACCACCGCCCCGGCAAAGCCCTTTCCGTCAGTAGTTTTTCGCATCGTTCAGTTCTCCTTTCCTGAGCTCCTCCCGCCGCTGGACCAGAGTCTGAAAAAAGGCCAGTCCCAGGGGCAGAAGCAGCAGCCCTCTGGTAAGAATCGTGATCATTGCGGCTCCGGCCAGGGCCGGCCCGTCAATAGTTTTTTGCATCGTTTTCCTCTCCTTTCCTAATCTCCTCCCGCCGCTGACCAACAGCGAAAAGGATTCCCACCACATAAGCCACCCAGCGGTAGGAGTACAGAACGCATACAGGAATTAGCAGCAGAACCGCCGCCCCCAGGAGACGGGTGCCCAAGCTGCCCTCGATCAACAGGGCCAGCATCCAGAACGGGCTGGTAATTGCCGCGATGAAACGGAAACGAGACCACAGCTTTTTCAGCTGTTCCTTTCGCGCCTCAGTATTTTTTTGCATCGTTCAGCTCTCCTTTCTCTCTCTCCTCCAACCGCTCCATTGCCGCATAGAGGAGCGCGGCGGCTGATACTACAATGAGAAAGCCCGGCAGCAGCAGAAGCAGCATGATGCCCATCCTCAGCAGGCGCTCGGGGAGCGTGCCATATCCCATCAGAATCGGCACCCATATGGGGGCGGTGACTGCCGCGGGGAGGCTCAACAGGGAGACGAGCCGTTCCGCGCACGTTTTCCACCTGACCTTCCAATCAATAGTTTTTCGCATCGTCTTCCTCTCCTCTCTGAATTTCCTTGACTCGCTGGAACAGCGCCAGCAGCACCCCCAGGATAATCACCCCCGGAATGGCCACCAACACCAGCAGCAGGGCCAGGGGCGGGGTGTCGGCGGGGTCCACGGTGAAGCCCCACACCATCAGCACAATGAGGGCGGCCATCAGAGCGGTGGTCAGCAGGGCCATGACGACGGCCCCGGCGTACCGGACGGGCCTCAGGTCCTGTTTCTGCTTGTCCTGGAAGGTGGTGCCCCCCTGCTCCAGCCGTTCCATCTCCTCCAGCAGCTCCTCCGCGTCCAGAGCGTCCAGCCGTTCCTCCCGGTCCTTCAGGCTGCCGCAGAGCTGGATGGACTGCTCCAGGCTTTTCCGCTCCCGCTCCAGCGTCACCAGGTGCCGGCGCATCCCGTCGGCCACCGTGCCCCCGGCCTGCATCCGGCGGATCTCCTCCAGGGGCACGCCCAGCTTGCGCATCAGCTTAATCTGGCGCAGGATGGCCACCTCGGTCTCGCCGTAGTCCCGGTAGCCGTTCTCGCTGTTGCGGCGAGGGGACAGCAGGCCCTGCTCCTCATAAAAACGGATGTTCTTTTTGGTGATACCCACCTGAGCCTCCACCTCGTTGATTTTCACAGGAGGTCCCCCCTTTCTTAGCTCTACTTTACACCCTCCACAAGGGGGAAAGTCAAGAGGTTTTCTGCTTTTCATCCAAATAAATTTTTCGGGCGAGGAATATCACCCCCAGGGTGAGCAGGGCGGTTGTCCCCTCCGTAACGGCAACAGGGAAAAGGGCGTTGGTCAAAACCGCCGCCATATCCACCAGGGTATGAATCAGGATCGCCGCAGGGAACCAATACCACTTCCCCCGCTTGCGGACGGCGGTATATACCAGTACCGACAGGGCGATGTGCAGGCCCACCGCTGACAGTCGCTCAAAGGCCGTCCAGAAGTAGAGGCCCGCCGGAGCGGCGGCCATACCCTGAATTGCCGCCATACCCGCCTCCGGGATGGGGCCCATGAAGTCCTCCACAGCCGCCAGTCCGCCCCGGTTCAGCGCCAGGGAGATGATAATGTTGTTCAGCATGGTCATCCCGGCCAGCAGCACCGCCTCAATTCCACCGTGGCCCGCGCCATACATCAAGGCATCTTCCGGTCCCCGGCTCCATCGCAGGGTCAATTTGAGGGCCAGCCACCGCCCGCACTCCTCAAACGCCCCGGCCATCAGACCGGCGTACAGGGCGTACAGCCAGAGATTCCCTTGCAGGGCCGGGCCCAGCGGACCTCCCAGCAGCAGCCTATGAGCCTGCTGCTCCAGCACCATGGCAACCACAGGGAATACCACGCAGCCAAGGAAGAAAAACCGCCAGCGCCCCCCAGTCCTCTTCCAAAAGAAAATCCCCAGTCCCAGAGGAAGGACCACTGTAAATATCCCGGCCAATGCCATGGCTATCATCGTGGCTTGGGCCACCATCAGATTATGTTCCATGTTCTTCAGCTCCTTTCTGAAACACCGTACACCATCCAGAAAGGGGAAGGTCAAGGATTTTTTGAAAATTTTTATGCTTCCAGCGGGGGGAAGGGGCAGTCTGCGGCCGTCCCTACGAAATTTCTGTCACCGTCAGCCGCTCCCCCGCCACCCGGAATTTCACCTCCAGCCCGGCGAAGGCCATGCCGTACACCCGCTCCGGGTCGTCCTGATACTGGGGGCGGGGGTCCTGGGCCAGCACGGCCAGCAGGGCGGCCCGCTTGTCCTCCGGGACGCGGTCCAGCAGCGCCGGAGAACAGTCTACCGCCAGGTCGGCCCCCTTGGGCCGGGCGGCGAAGCCGCCCACCGCCTCGGGCTTACAGTCGGCGTAGGGCAGGTAGGGCTTGATGTCGTAGATGGGGGTGCCGTCCAGCAGGTCGGCCCCGGCCACCACCAGAACGGGCCCCTGTTCCCGGTCCTGCCGTATCTCCAGCAGCCGGACGCAGGACAACCCCAGGGGGTTGGGCCGGAAGGGGGACCGGGTGGCGAACACCCCCAGCCGCTTGTTCCCCCCCAGCCGGGGCGGTCGGACGGTGGGGGACCAGCCCTCCCGCCGGGCCTGGGAGAACTCCCAGATGAGCCACAGGTGGGAGAAGCCCTCCAGCCCCCGGAGGGCGCTGGGGTCTCGGTAGGCAGGCTCGAAGACCACCGTGGCGGATAGCTCCTCCACCAGGCCGCTCTGCCGGGGGATACCGAATTTTTCGTGAAAGTCGCTTTTGATGTAGGCAATGGGGGTAATCTCCATAAAAAATCCCTCCTGCATCTATTATAAGGCACAGGAGGGGGTTTGTCCAATCAGCGGACGACGATATTTTCCGAGATTTCGCTGAGGGCCTGGGCGGCCTCCATGTCAAACCGGCCGCTGCGGGCCAGGTCAGACAAGGAGATCATCCCCACCAGCTTCCCCGCCTCCACCACCGGCAGGCGGCGGACCTGGTGCAGGGCCATGAGCCGGGTGGCCTCCCGGCAGTCGTCCCCGGGGGAGACGGTGGCGCAGCCCCGGGTCATGATGTCCCGCACCGGGGTCTGGGCCGGGTCCTCCTCGGCGGCCACGCACCGCAGAACGATATCCCGGTCGGTGACCATCCCCCGCAGGCGGCGGTCCGCGCCGCACACCGGCAGCGCCCCCACATTGTGCCGGCTGATGAGCCGGGCCGCCAGCGCCGCCGAGGAGGCGGGCTCCACCGTCACCGCGCTGGGGTTCATTAAATCCTTTACCTGCATGGAAAACCACCCTTTCGGTAAAATTTGGCTTATGGCCAGTTTGCCCGAAAGGGTGGCTTTTTATACGATCTTAGAAGGATTGGAAGGAGAGCTTCGGGTCCGCCTGGGCGGCGGTGGTGCGGACACAGATGCCGCTTTCGTCATAGTAGAAGCGGAAAATATAGTCCCGGCCCTGCTTGGAGTAGGAGTAACGGTCATATTCGCCATAGGAATTGCCGGTCTCTCCGGGCTTGCCCAGGCCGGCGTTGATGGCCTCCCGGGTGCTGCCCAGGGTCTCGACTCCGTTGCAGGTCATGTGTCCGCCGTCCTCCAGGCGCAGCTCGAAGGAGTAGACCATACACTCCTTGCCCGACCGGTAGCCGTCCCCTTTGTTCACCAGCTGGCCGCTTCCGCAGGACTGGCTGCGCCCGGTGTCCAGGAACACAGAAAAGTTGTCCTGGGCGGTGTGGCCGGAAAAGCTGTGCGTCTGGACGTCCTCGCTCATGTAGAAACCGGCGGCGTTAAACTCCTCCAGCGAGCCGCCCAGCTGACAGGTCTCCGCGCCTCCGAAGGACAGCTTCGGCCCGCCGGGGGCGGTGTCGCTCAATATGGGAAGGATGAAGATGACCACAGCGGCTGCCACGATGGCCAGAAACAGGACCACCTGCAGCCATATACGTACCTTTTTCATGCTGCTGATATTCCTCCTTGAGTCACTACATATTTGTAGTGTAATTATGACTAGATTATTATAGTATACTAAAGCAGCATCTGTCAAGCTAAAATATCACTATGAGGTGAGCGAGCATGGCAGAAGAGATCCGGATCAAAAAGAAGGCGGCCCGCAGGGGAGACGACGGGTATAAGATCGTGTCGGTGCGCATGAAGGACGAGCTGATCGAAAAGCTGGACGTGCTGTCTGCACAGAGCAACCGGTCCAGGAACGAACTCATCAATATCCTGCTGTCGTCCGCAGTAGACCTGGTAAAAATTGAGGAGTAACAAAAGTGGAACGCCGGACGGCGTTCCACTTTCTTCCTCAAATCATCAGGGAGCAGACCAGTTCAGTATACTCCGCTGGGTCCTCCAGGGGCAGGTCGGCCAGGAGCAGGGCCTGGGCGTAGAGCAGCTTGGAGTACTTGGCCACGGTGTCCTTGTCCCCGGCGTCCACCGCCTTTTTCAGGGCGGCAAAGGGGACGGAGTCGGCGTTGAGCTCCAGCACCCGGTCGGCCTTCATGGGTTCGCCGCCTTCCACCTTGCGCATATACCGCTCCATCTCGATGGAGACGGGGCCGTCGGCGGACAGGCAGCAGGCGCCGGATTTCAGGATGGAGGACACCCGCACCTCCTTCACTTGGTCGCCCAGGGCCTCCTTCACCGCCTCCAGCACGGATTTACCCGCCTCGGCCTTCTCCTCGGCGGCCTTCTTTTCCTCCTCAGTCTGAGGCAGGGCGTCCTCCTCGGTGACCGACTTGAACTGCTTGCCATCCATTTCCCGCAGGCCCTTCATCACAAAGTCGTCCACGTCCTCGGTGCAGTAGAGAATCTCATAGCCCTTGTCCAGGATACGCTCCACCTGGGGCAGCTTGGCGATCTTGTCCACGCTCTCGCCGCAGGCGTAGTAGTAGAAGGGCTGATCCTCAGGCATCCGGTCCTTATAGGCGGCCAGGGTGGTGTTTGCCCCCTCCTTGGAGGACCAGAACAGCAGCAGGTCCTGAAGGATTTCTTTGTGCTGGCCATAGTCGGCCACCACACCGTATTTCAGTTGGGTGCCGAAGGCAGACCAGAACTTTTCATACTTCTCCCGGTCCTCCTTCTGCATCTTCAGCAGCTCGTTCTTGATTTTCTTCTCCAGGGCGGCGGCGATGGTCTTCAGCTGCCGGGTGTGCTGAAGGACCTCACGGCTGATGTTCAGGGAGAAGTCGGAGGAGTCTACCACGCCTTTCACAAAGCGGAAGTGGTCGGGGAGCAGGTCCGCGCACTTGTCCATGATGAGCACGCCGGAGGAATAGAGCTGGAGCCCCTTCTGGTACTCCCGGGTGTAGAAGTCGTAGGGCGTCTTCTCCGGGATGTAGAGCATGGCCTTGTAGGTGACGGCTCCCTCGGCGCTGGTGTGGATGACGGCCAGGGGGTCCTGCCAGTCGTTGAACTTCTCCTTATAGAAAGCGTTGTACTCCTCGGGCTTCACCTTGCTCTTTTGCCGCTGCCACAGGGGCACCATGGAGTTGAGGGTCTTCCACTCCTTGACGGTCTCCCACTCGGGCTTGTAGTCCTCGCCGGCGTCCTCCGGCTTCTCCTTCTGGCGGTAGTCCTCCACCTCCATCACGATGGGGTAGCGGATGTAGTCGGAGTATTTTTTGATAAGACTCTGTAATTTATAGGTGTCCAAATACTGGTCGTAGTCCTCCCCCTCGGCATTGGCCTTGATGTGCATGATGACATCGGTGCCGGGGACCTCCTTCTCGCAGGGGGTAACGGTGTAGCCGTCCGCCCCGTCGGACTGCCACATCCAGGCCTCGTCGCTGCCCCAGGCCCGGGAGATGACGGTCACGTGGTCAGCCACCATGAAGGCGGAGTAGAAGCCCACGCCGAACTGGCCGATCACGTCAATCTTATCCGCCGCCTTGTCATCCTCGCTGAGGCCGGCCTTGAACTGGCCCGAGCCGCTGCGGGCGATGGTGCCCAGGTTTGCCTCCAGGTCCTCCTTGCTCATGCCCACGCCGTTGTCCGACACGGTGAGCAGCCGCCCCTCCTTGTCAGGGACAATGGTGATCTTCAGGTCCTTGCGCTTCACGCTCACGCTGTCGTCAGTGAGAGACTTGTAGGCCAGCTTGTCCTCCGCGTCGCTGGCGTTGGAGATCAGCTCCCGGAGAAAAATCTCCTTGTGGGTGTAGATGGAGTTGACCATCAGGTCCAGCAGCCGCTTGGATTCCGCTTTAAATTGTTTCTTTGCCATAATTGTGATTCCTCCATGTATATTAATTTTCTTTGATAACAATACGGTTAGCACTCAAGATATATGAGTGCTAACCGTATTCTACCGCACCGCTCACCAAAAAGCAATAGGGTTCATAATTTGTTTACACTTTCAGTCCCCCAGGTCCGTCTGGCTGGCGGGCAGCGTGAGGACAGGCTCCAGGAGGTCGTTATAAACGGTCCAGGCTCCCCCTCACAAGCGGTGGGGAAGACGGAATTGGACCGGCAGGGATCGGAGAGCAGGTCGATATTCTCCCTCTCCATCACCAGCTTCTCAAACATGGTCTGCCGCCCGCCTCCAAATTCTCCTCATATGAAACACCTCACAATGTTGTTATTTGTATTAAGGCGCAGACAATCCAGGGAAGTTCCGGTGTGTTACAGTATACTTCTTTTCCACCCGGGAGTCCTTACAAGAAAGATACAAACCGGTGACGAACTTGTCACGGAACTCTGTTTTCTTCCAGGTCTACCAAATGTCTACCAAAAAACCCGCCAAGTCCCTGGGGCACAGGGGCTGGCGGGTTTTTCTGTTTTCAGGCGGTCTACCGGATGTCTACCAACTC
>CAJTSQ010000041.1 GCA_910578735.1 uncultured Oscillospiraceae bacterium | reverse complement strand
AAAAAAAGCCCCCCTTGCTAAAGGGGGGAGGGCCACGAAGTGGCGGGGGGATTCCATTCACAGAAAGGAGGAGAAATATTATGTATACCTATGAGTATGAGCGCATCCATGTCTACACAGGCCGGGTCCAGTGGGCCACCAACAAGAGCGAGACGAAAGGACAGCGGGAGATTATCAACCGCCGGGCCAAGGATGGCTGGCGGTACGTGGGCTGCATCCCGGCGGTCCAGATGGGAACGGGGACCGTGGTTGAGATGGACCTGATTTTTGAAAAGGAGCTGCCATGAAAAAACTGCTTACCATGATCCGCCGGGGCAATCTGGAGGAGGTCGCGGCCATTCTGGACAAAAAACCCACCCGGCACAGTCTCACCTGGACGGTGGACGACACCATGACCGCCAAGCGCATCGGCACGGCGGGGGCTAAAATTTTGTCCACCCCCAACATGCTGGCCCTGATGGAGGCCTGCGCTCTGGAGCTGGTCCGTGGACGGGATTGTGGAGATGGACAGTCAGTAGAAAAATTTGCGGAAAATTTATCCTGAAAACCTCTTGACAACAGTGAGGGGGATGTGATACCATGCCCCATACAGCAAAGGGGAGTAGTCGGCGCGCCGTTTCCGGTGCGCGGCGCCAGTCAACAAGCATGTGCGGTCCGTGTGGCCGCTCTGGCTGTGCCTGAAATGACCAGACCTGCGTTCCGAGCTTCGGAGCGCAGGTCTTTTTTGATAGATATCTCAAAACTGGAAAGGATAATGAAAAAGGAGTGCTAAAAATATGAATCTTTCATTCATCTGGCAGGGACTTTTGTCCATCACCTGGCAGCAGCTGCTTATGTATGTCATCGGCGGGCTGCTCATCTACCTGGCTGTGGAGAAAGGCTTTGAGCCCGCCCTGCTTATGCCCATGGGCTTCGGAGCCATATTGGTCAACCTGCCCCTGTCCGGCGTGGTCGACCAGTTCAACGCCGGGGTGGGGGAGACCAACGGTATTATCCAGTGGCTTTTTGAGGTGGGCATCGAGGCCAGCGAGGCCATGCCCCTGCTGCTGTTTATCGGCATCGGCGCCATGATCGATTTCGGTCCCCTGCTGGCCAATCCCAAGCTGCTGCTGTGCGGAGCGGCCGCCCAGGCGGGAATATTCCTCACCATCCTCATCGCGGCCGCCTTGGGTTTCGACCTGAAGGACGCTGCGTCCATCGGGATTATCGGCGCGGCGGACGGCCCTACCGCGCTGCTGGTCTCCCAGACCCTGAAATCCAATTTTGTGGGGGCCATTGCGGTGGCCGCCTACTCCTATATGGCACTGGTTCCCATCATCCAGCCCTGTGCCGTCAAGCTGGTCACCACGCGGAAAGACCGCAGTATGCGGATGCCCTACACCCCCCAGACGGTTACCCGGCGGACCCGGATTCTGTTCCCTGTCCTGGTGACTGCAGTGGCCGGCCTCGTGGCCCCCGCCTCGGTGGCGCTGGTGGGCTTCCTCATGTTCGGCAACCTGATTCGAGAGTGCGGCGTGCTGCCCTCCCTGGCCAACACCGCTCAGAATGAGCTGGCCAATCTGGTGACCCTTCTGCTGGGCATCACCATCTCCTTCTCCATGAAGGCGGATCAGTTTGTTCGGTGGGAGACTTTTATGATTATGGGCCTGGGCCTGATGGCCTTTGTGCTGGATTCCGTGGTGGGCGTGCTGTTCGTCAAGGTGCTGAACCTCTTTACTCCCAGCAATAAAATCAACCCCATGGTGGGCGCGGCGGGCATCTCCGCCTTCCCCATGTCCGCGCGGGTGATCGAAAAGCTGGGCCAGGAGGCCGACCCCCAGAATCATCTGCTGATGCACGCCATCGCGGCCAACGTCTCCGGACAGATCGCCTCGGTGGTGGCGGGCGGCGTGGTGCTGCAGTACTTTGCCAACTTAGCTTAAGGAGGGATATTTCATGAATACAACTACAGTTTACGCTTTGGAGATGCTGGGGCAGGGGATGCTGGGCATTTTCGTTGTCCTGGGACTGATTGCCGCTTTGGTTGCCCTGCTACAAAAGCTGGACAACCGAAAAAAATAATCGGTTTTATACCTGTATAGTGTTTTTGCCTTACAGCCAATCGGATACCACATCATCCAGTCCTGCGGGTCCCACGGTGTTGTCCACAAGCAAGGTGATAAGCTCGTCAATGCGGGACGCGCTGGTTGTAATGGCGCGCAGGCTGCGGTCGTCCGCCGCCTCCTCGGCCACGCGCACACCGTAATTTTCGCAGAAAAATCGATCGGTCTCCTCTTGGTCAATGGTAAGAAAATAGTGGAAACAGCGCGGCCGTCCTTCTTGATCCAAAAACTGTCGGGATGCAATCTTCATTTCCATGATATTGTATTCTCCTTCCATTAATTATATTAGCGACCACATTATATAGTACCCTTTTGATTTAGGAAAGAGAAATATATCGCAAGAAAACTCCTTCTGCGACGCCCTTCGCCAACGAAAAAGACGACTTATGGGGGATATCGTCGCAGAGTGGAAGAATATCAGGAAACTTTCATAGAATACAAAAAATTACCTGTAATGTAATTATACTTTACAGGTAATTTTTTTCCTCTTTTTTCCAGCTATAGGGTAAAATCCTCGTCTCTCAGACCGGAACCGGACAGCTTGGTGGGGCGGGGAGGAACCCGCTTCAAAGGGTCGTACTGAAACGCCCCGCAGTGGGAGCCGGCGGACATCACTCCCTTTTTGGGGCAGACGATTTGTCCGGGCTCCAGCTCCCGGCCCCGGGCGCAGTAGGCACAGCGCGGCTCAATGGATGTCTGAAACAGTTTAATGGCAAACCACTCCTTTGTATTGTTTCGATGGCTGTCTGCATTATACTACAGTCTTCCGCCGTTTACCACTGTTTTTTTGTACCACGCACAGGGCAAAGAAGGCCAGCCAGAGGCCCCAGGCCGCGGCGGCGGACAGGGTGAGCGCCTGGTGGAAGTCCAGTTGAGCAATGGCCTGGGTCTGTTCCGCCAGGTAGGCGGAGGCGGGGCTGCGGAGGGGGAGGGTACGGAAAAGCAGGGAGGTCAGCCCGGCAGAGAGAATGCCGTGGAGCAGCTTTCCGGTCACGTAGGTGCCGACGGACAGGCCGCTGTCCCCCAAAAAGGCCAGCACCTGGCAGTGGACGGACACCCCCGCCCAGCCCAGCATGAAAGCGGCCATGGACAGCCGCCCGGACAAAGTGCCGTTGGTGAGGGAGGACACCCCGGAGGACACCTCCACCAGTCCGGTGAGGAGCTGCTCCGCCCGGGTCTGGTCCATGCCCAGAGGGGCCAGCAGGGCGGAGAGAAGTCTGCCCAGCATCTCCAGGATCCCCGCGTAAGCCAGGATGCGCAGGAAGACGGTGAAAAACAGAATAAACGCGCAGATATTCAGGGTGGACTGCATGGCTCCGGTGACCGAGTTGGTAAAGGCCTTGGAAAAGCTGGCGGCATGGAACTGAGGCCCGCGGCTCCGTCGGGTCTGGGCTCCCTCCGCCGGCCGGTAAAACCGGAACAGCACCCCCACCAGCAGGGAGGCCAGCAGGTGGGTGAGGTAGAGCAGCAGTCCGGCCGCTCCGCTGCCAAATACTCCGGCCCCCACTACGCCCAGAATGAAGGCGGGGCCGCTGTTGTTGCAGAAGGCCAGCATCCGCTCCGCCTCGGTGCGGGAGCACTGGCCGTTTTCGTAAATCTGGATGGCGGTGCGGGCTCCCACGGGGTAGCCTCCCACAAAGCCCAGGGTCAGGGCGGCGGCACAGCTGCCGTTGACCCGGAACAGGGGGGCCATCACCGGCTCCAGCAGCCGGCCCAGATACCGGGACATTCCCAGCTCCACCACCAGGGAGGAGAGTACGAAGAAGGGGAACAGGGAGGGGAGGATCACATTGCCGCACAGCTTGATGCCGTCCCGCATGGCCCCCATGGCCTGCTCCGGCCACAGCACCAGCGCCAGCGTGGCCCAGAGCAGGCCCGCGCCCAGGAGAATATCCCGATATTGCGCCTTTCCTACAATCCGCCCCATATCCCGCGCTCCTCTCCGAATGATTTCTCCTCAGAGCGTATGCGGAAGGAGCGGTTTTCTTGCCTGTCCTATGTACAGGAATCCAGTTGACGCCGTTGTGGATCAGCAGGGCTTGCTTCATCACCTGCTTTCTGCACTCCAAAATTATTGCAGTTATAGGAGTACAAAAAGTCACGGCTGTTTTTAATCCCAAGAAAATAATTGCAGAATGGAAGTTTTTACAGTATAATAGGCGGGAGCGAAAGGAGGCGGGCCGGGATGGAGCAACACGAAATCACCGAGGCGGGGCCGCTGTTGGACGGGCAGGGGAACCTGCGGGAGGCGGGATTTGCCAAAAAGCTGCTGCCGGTTTATGACCGGAATCAGATCAAGGTCTCTCCGCTGCGCATCAAGGAGTGGGACTACTACCTGGTGATGAACGGCCAGTTTGGACTGGCCCTGACCATTGCCGATAACGGCTACATGGGGCTGGACTCCATCTCCCTGCTGGACTTCTGGGAGCACACCCAGATCACCAAAAGCCCCATGCGGCTGATGCCTATGGGGTCCACCGGGATGCCTCACAGCTCCGCGGAGGGGGACAGCGCCTCCGGGGGCAAGGGCTACTCCCTGCTTTTCCGCCGGGAGGAGGACCGCCGCCTGCTCTACGCCCATATGGAGCATTTCCGGGGCCGGGAACCCCTGGACGCCTACATTGAACTTACCGAAGAACCAGAGGAATCTATGGTCATCTGCACCCCCTTTGATAAGCCGGGCCACTTCTACTTCAACCAGAAGATCAACTGCCTGCGGGCCTCCGGCAAAGTGACGGTGGGGGAGGACGAGTATATGCTGGACCCCTCTGACTCCTTTGCCGTGCTGGACTGGGGCCGGGGGGTGTGGACTTACCACAACACCTGGTACTGGGCCTCCGCTTCCGGGCTTGTGGAGGGGATTCCCTTCGGCTTCAACCTGGGCTATGGCTTTGGCAACACCTCCGCTGCCACGGAGAATATGCTGTTTTATAACGGCAAGGCCCACAAGCTGTCTAAGGTCCGCTTCAAAATTCCCGGCCGGCGGCGGCGCCGCCGGTATATGGAGCAGTGGGAGTTTACCAGCGACGACGGCCGCTTTGAGATGCGGTTCGACCCCCTTCTGGACCGCTCCGCCTGCTCCAGCGCGGCGGGGCTCATCAAGTCGAACCAGCACCAGATTTTTGGAAAGTTTACCGGCCTGGCCCTGCTGGACGACGGCAGAGAAGTTTTTGTGAAAGACTTCTTGGGCTTTGCTGAGGAAGTGGAGAACAAATGGTAACGCTGTCTTCACCCCAGCTGCGCCTGGTGGACACCCCTGACGGCCCGCTCACCTATACCCTGACCCGGAAGCGGGTCAAAAACCTGAATCTGCGCATCGGAGGCGGGGGAGATATCTCCGTCTCCATCCCCCTGCGGTGTGCGGTCAAACAGGCGGACGACTTGGTCCGAGAAAAGAGCGGTTGGATCACAGAGGCCCTCAGCCGGCAGAACGCCCGCCAGGCGGAACCTCTGCCCCCCGTTTCCCGGGAGGAGTGCGCCCGGCTGCTGGGCGGGGCGCTGGATCGGGTCTATCCCCTGGTGGAGCCCTTCCATGTGGCCTTTCCGGTGCTGAAGCTGCGCTCGCTGAAAAGCCAGTGGGGCAACTGCCACTGGTCCCGGGGGTACATCACCTTAAATACCGCCCTGGCCCGGTGCCCGGAGGAGCTGAGGGACTATGTGGCCCTCCACGAGCTGGTCCACTTTCTCCACCACGACCACGGGCCGGGGTTTTATGCCCGCATGGACGCGCTCATGCCCGATTGGCGGCAGCGGCGGGCAACTTTGAAGCGCTACAGTGGAGCGCTGGATCGGAAAGGGGAGAAGTAGCTTGCATCACAAGCGCAGCCGCGGCCTGATTTACGGGCTGGGCATTGTCCAGGCCATCGCGGATAAGCTGGGACGGGAACAGGGTTTTGTAAAAAACTGGTTTGATCTGTGCGCTGTTGTCGTTACCGTGGTACTCAGCCTGGCGGCCACAGGGAAGGTGATCGGAATCGGCGTGGGCACGATTGTGGCGATGATCGGCGTGGGACGGTCGGTATCGCTGGTCAACTACTTCTTTAAAGATAAAATGCTAAAGGCCGCCGGGATGACGGCTCAGGGAAAGGGGTGAATTGTATGGCATACCGCCCTCTGGCGGATGAAATACGGCCCACCAGTCTGGATGAGGTGGTGGGCCAGGGACATATTTTGGGCAGGAACGGCCTGCTCCGCCGGATTGTGGAAGGGGGCAATGTGCCTAACCTGATCTTCTACGGCCCCTCCGGCACAGGGAAGACCACCGTGGCCAACATCATCGCGCAAAAGACCAACCGGCCCCTCCACCGGCTCAACGCCACCACCGCCTCCATCTCCGACATCAAGGAGATTATGGCGGATATCGGCACCCTCCTGGCCCCGGAGGGGGTGCTGCTCTACCTGGACGAGATTCAGTATTTTAACAAGAAGCAGCAGCAGTCCCTGCTGGAGTTCATGGAGGACGGGCGGATCACCCTGATCGCCTCCACCACCGAGAACCCCTTCTTTGCCGTCTTCGGGGCGGTGCTGTCCCGGGCCAGCGTGTTTGAGTTCAAGCAGATCACCGCCCAGGATGTACGCCCCGCCATCGACCGTGGGGTTGCTATCATGGGGCAGCGGCTTGGGGCGGAGGTCCGGTGCGAGGAGGGGGTTCAGGAGCATATTGCCTCCGCCTGCGGGGGAGACGTCCGCAAGGCCATGAACGCCATTGAGCTTCTTCTCACTGCTGCCAGGCGGGAGCAAGGGAAACTCCTTGTCACCCTGGAGGACGCCCGGATTGCCGCTCAGAAGTCGGCCATGCGCTACGATCGGGAGGGGGACGCCCACTTTGACATCGCCTCCGCCCTGATGAAATCCCTCCGGGGCTCCGACCCGGATGCCGCCCTCCACTATCTGGCCCGGCTGCTGGAGGCGGGGGACCTGATTACCGCAATCCGCCGGATTCTGTGTTCCGCCAGCGAAGACATCGGCCTGGCCTACCCCATGGCGGTGCCCATTGTAAAGGCTTGTGTGGACAACGCCCTCCAGCTGGGATTGCCCGAGGCCAGGCTGCCCCTGGCCGAGGCGGTGATCCTGCTGGCCACCGCCCCCAAGTCCAACACCGCCTGCATGGCCATCGATGCCGCCCTGGCAGACGTCCGGGCGGGGCGGACGGGGAGTATTCCCCGGGAATTGCAGAATGTCCACGCCGACTCCGCCGGCCAGGAACGGGAACAGGGTTATAAGTACCCCCACAGCTTCCCCCGCCACTGGGTGGCCCAGCAGTACCTGCCCGACGAGCTGGTGGGGACCTGCTACTACCAGTACGGTGACAACAAGACTGAACAGGCCGCCAAACGGTACTGGGAGGAGATCAAGGGAGAGAAATAGATGGAACTGGGAGAATTGACACATATTTGGCTCATAATCTGCCCGCTGGTGTTTCTGGGCGGAATCATCGACGCGGTGGCCGGCGGCGGCGGGCTCATCACCCTGCCGGCCTATCTGCTGGCTGGACTGCCCGCCCATTTGGCCTCGGGGACGAACAAGTGCGGCAACGCCTTCGGCACCTTTTTGTCTACCGGCCGCTTTTTAAAGCGGGGGGATGTCCACTACCCCAGTGCCGTCGCCGGGGCGGTGGGGGCGCTGGCGGGCGCCTGGGCAGGGGCGAGGCTCAACCTCATCGTGCCGGAACAGGTGCTGTACTACATAATGCTGGCGGTGGTGCCGGTGATGGCGGTGTTCCTGCTGCTGAAGCGGGATTTCGGCCAGGAGGACCGGTCCGGCCAGCTGAGCCGGGGCCAGTTGATGGCCATGGCCGCCGGCATTGGCCTGATTATCGGCGGGTATGACGGCTTTTTCGGCCCGGGAGCGGGCACCTTTCTGATGCTGGCCTTCACCGGGCTGTGCCGGTTCGACCTGCTCACCGCCTCAGGGAACACCAAGGTGGCCAACTCGGCCAGCAACCTGGCCTCTCTGGTCACCTTTGCCCTGGCGGGGGAGGTGCTGTGGAGTGTGGGGATCCCTGCCGCTCTGTGTGGTGTTGCGGGCAACTACCTGGGTTCCGGCCTGGCTCTGAAGGGCGGGGCCAAGGTCATCCGGTCCATGTTTTTTGTGGTGCTGGCCCTGCTGCTGGCGCGGTTGATTTATGGCCTGTTTGTATGAAAAAAGCCGCTGAAAAGCGGCTTTTTTTACTGCTCCGGACCGTAATAATGGACCAGCAGGTCCACACAGGCCCCATAGGAGCGGATGCCCAGCGCTTGGTCGTTGTTCTTCAGGAAGGAGTCGTACACATCTCCGGCCACGTCCTCCACGGGGGAGTCCAGGGCGGCCCAATAGGCGTTGTTGTCGGTCCAGTCCACAGAGAGCTCCGGGGTGAAGATCCGGCCGGAGATATCGTACCAGGCGTCGGGGGCGACGGAGTACAGGGCGTTGCACAGCTGGATCAGTCCCATCAGATAGCCGGAATATTGAAACACTATGTCGTCACAGGAGGTGCAGGCGGCAATGCCCACGAAGTTGGCCTCCAGCTCTGAGGCCACCATCCGCTGGTGGGACATCTCGTGGCCGATGGTGGCGGGCACCAGGCAGGCGGGGGCGTCCACGTTCACATTGGCCTCTCCGGTAAAGGGAAAGTAGATGCCAGTAAAGCCGAGAATGCTTTGCAGCCGAGAGCAGAGCAAGGGTTTTGCCTTTACGGGTTTCATGCCCAGGCTGGGAAATTTCCGCCCGATGTTCCGGTAAATTTCCGGCCCTTTGTCAAAACAATCAGACAGGTCCGCGGCAAAATGTCCCCCTTCATCCCGGGGGACCTGGCTGGCCAGGGCGGCGGTCTGCCGGGCGAAGTATTCAGTGACGGCGGTGAGCGCCTCCACCGAGTAGGGGCCGGTCTCCAGCCCCTCCCGCTGAGCAAAGGAGGGGACATAGTAGGCGGCGTTCCAAAGCCAGCACAGCCCCGCCCACAGCCACAGCCAGGCGGTTCCCAGAGCGATCAACCGGCGCAGGAAGGGGAGCGGCGCCCGGAACCGGCACACCAGTACCAGGGCCCGGACCAGCCAGACTGCACAGCCAAGCAGAAACAGGGCGGTGAGCACCTCCGCCACAGAGAAGGGGCACAGGGACCACAGCCGGCCCAGAAACCGCTCCACCGGGGCCATGACCCGGAAGACCCAAACGCTCATCAGGTCCTGGCGGGTTTTCAACAGCTCGAAAAGGATCAGCAGCGCCAGCGGAAGGGTGACCGCCCCCAGCCGGAACCAGCCCTTGCGGATCTGGACGTTGTGATTTTTGGTTTCCATAGGTTCTCCTTGTCGGGCGGCCCAATGGCCGCCCCTCATAATAGATGGACGGGACCGACAGTACACTCCAGGCCGCCGGGCCGGGGGGTGGGGAAACAGAGGGCGTACAGGTCTGTAAACCGCTCCTCCAGAGAAAAGAGGGCCTGAGCCTCCGGGGAGAAGCGGGGGATATGGGCGGGCTTGACGAAGAAGGGGAGGGCGGACCTTCGGTTCATCTCCCGCAGGATGTCCCGCCCCCGGCGGTTAAAGCCCAGCACCCGGATGCAGGGGGGCGCGGCGGGGCGGTCCGCCTCCCGCAGGCCCAGCAGGGCGTAGAGGGCCAGCCGGCGGACCCGGGCGTGGGCGAAGGTTCGGGTCTTGGTCAGGGCGTACAGCTCCTCCAGGCAGGCCGTCTGCCGGGCGGCGCAGAGCAGACGGGCGGCCAGCCCGTCGCCGCTGTCGGGAAGGGCCTCCGCCTCCGCCAGGGTCATGGAGCGCAGCCGGGCAATGAGGGCCCGCTCCAGATGCTTCATATCCGCCGCTTCACCCTTCCAGGGCAGGGGCAGGAAAGGGAAAACACCCTCTCCTGCCCGCAGCCTCCGGCGCAGGAGGGAGGCGGAGGGGAAGCCGTCCCCCTGGGAGGAGCTGTCATGTCCCGCGCCCCGGCGGGGAATTGTAACCGCGTCTATGTCCGGGGGCAGAAAGCGCAGATACTCCACCCCCAGGTTGTTGTTGGGGAGGTCCAGCAGGGCGGCGGTGTCGGGGCCCAGCAGAGCTTCCGCCGCCTGACGGCGGCACCGGGCGAAGGACTTTTTCGGCCCCAGTTCTCGGCGCAGAGCTTGGGAGAAGTCCGGGCTGTTGAGGCACCGGGCCAGCGCCCGCAGGGGTGAAATTTCACCGCACTCGCTGCCGAAGGAGAGGACGTCCACCACACCAGTGGCCGCCAGAAGGGTCACCGCCCCTCTGGAAAACCCCTCGGCGGAGGCAGTGGCCCACACGGTGGGCAGCTCCAGCACCAGGTCCACGCCGCCGGCCAGGGCCATCTCTGTCCGGGTCCACTTGTCGGTAACGGCACACTCCCCCCGCTGGACCCAATTGCCGCTCATAACGGCCACAACGGCGGTCTCCTCGCAAAACAGCCGCCTGGTCTGCTGAATGTGCCAGGCGTGTCCGGTATGGAAGGGGTTGTATTCGGCGACGATTCCGATGATTTTCAAGGGTGGCCCTCCTGCGGAAAAATATCTGGAAGAAAAACAAAAAAGTGGTTGTCCATTTTGAAAAAAAGCGTTAAAATAGGGATATCAACCAGGCTGTCTCTATTGTAGTACATTTCCAGCCGGGAGGCAACCCAAATTTGATTTGAGAAGGAGACGATTCCCATGAATATTTTGGTAATCAATGCCGGCAGCTCCTCTTTGAAGTATCAGCTGCTCAACCCCGAGACCCAGCAGGTGCTGGCCAAGGGCTTGTGTGAGCGTATCGGCATCGACGGCAAGTTCACCTATAAACCCGAGGGAAAGCAGGCGGTAAAAGAGGCGGACGTGGCCATGCCTACCCATAACGAGGCCATCAAGGCCGTGCTGGACGCCCTGGTGGACCCCGCCAACGGCGTCATCGCCTCCATGAAAGAGATCGATGCCGTGGGTCACCGGGTGGTCCACGGCGGCGAGAAGTTTGCCAGATCCGTCCTCATCACCGACGAGGTGATGGCCGCCATCCAGGAGTGCAACCCCCTGGCCCCCCTCCACAACCCCGCCAACATCATCGGCATCAAGGCCTGTCAAGCGCTTATGCCTGAAACCCCCATGGTGGCCGTGTTCGACACCGCCTTCCACCAGACCATGCCCCCCGCTGCCTATATGTACGCCCTGCCCTATGAGTACTACGAGAAGGACAAGGTCCGCCGCTACGGCTTCCACGGCACCTCCCACAAATATGTCACCCAGCGGGCCGCCGCCATGCTGGGCAAGCCCATTGAGGAGCTGAAGCTCATCTCCTGCCACCTGGGCAACGGCTCCTCCATCGCCGCCGTGGACGGCGGGAAGAGCGTGGATACCTCCATGGGCTTCACCCCCCTGGCCGGCCTGCCCATGGGCACCCGCTGCGGCGACATCGACGCGGGTATTCTCCAGTACCTGATGAACAAGTACGGCATGGATATCGACAAGATGCTCAACGTGCTGAACAAGAAATCGGGGGTGGAGGGCCTGAGCTGCGTCAGCTCCGACTTCCGCGACCTGGAGAACGCCGCCGGTGAGGGCAACCAGAAGGCCGCCCTGGCCCAGGAAAAGTTTGCCTATGAGGTGCGCAAGTATGTGGGCGCTTACGCCGCCGCCATGGGCGGGGTGGACGCCGTCATCTTTACCGCCGGCGTGGGAGAGAACGACAAGATTATACGCTCCTTGGCCTGCAAGGGCCTGGAGTATATGGGCCTGAAGCTGGACGAGGCCGCCAACGATGTCCGGGGCAAGGAGGCCGTTATCTCCGCCGCCGACTCCAAGGTGAAGGTGCTGCTCATCCCCACCAACGAGGAGCTGATGATCGCCATCGACACCGCCGCCCTGGCCAAATAAGGGTTGTTTTCTGTCAAACTGGACGCTGAAACGCGTCCAGTTTTTTTGCGCCGGCCAGGCCAGAAAAACACTGGAATTTTTCCCCGGCTTGTGTTAATATAGTATTTAGTGATTTTGCGGGCTTTTGCCCATTTAGGGAGGTACAGCCTTTTGTCCTACTTCATGTCCGCCGTCCTGGGTTTTGTCCAGGGCGTGGCCGAGTTCCTGCCCATCTCCAGTTCGGGCCACCTGACCCTGTTCCAGCACTTTTTCGGACTGCCGGAGACCGACCAATTATTCAACGTTCTGCTCCACTTCGCCACCCTGCTGGCGGTGTGCGTGGTCTACTGGCGGGACATCTGGGAGATGATTGTGGAGTTTTTCTGCTTCTTTGGCGACCTGTTCTCCCGCCGGAACTACCGGGGGAATCCGCCGGAAGCCCGGCGGATGGTGCTGCTGATTATTGTGGGCACTCTGCCCCTGTTCCTGGTCCTTCCCATCAAGGATGAGGTGGAAGCCTTTGGAAACAATCCGGTCTTTGTCTGCTGCGCCCTGCTGGTCACCGGGTGTATCCTCTTTCTCTCCGACCAGATGGCGCGGGGACATAAAACAGTGCGCAGCGCAACGCTTCTGGACGTGCTTCTGGTGGGTGTGGCCCAGGGCTGCGCCACCATTCCGGGGCTGTCCCGCTCCGGCTGCACCATCTCTATGGGGATGGTCCGGGGCTTTGACCGGTCCTTTGCCGTGCGTTACTCCTTCCTCATGTCACTGCCCGCCGTTCTGGGGGCCACCCTGCTGGAGGTGCTGGACGTGATGAAGCTGGAGGGGGGGATTCCGGCGGAGAATCTGCCCAAATACCTGCTGGGCATGGTCATCGCCGCCGTGGTGGGTTACTTCTCCATCAAGCTGGTCAATCTGCTGGCCAGCAAGGGCCGCTTCGGCGCCTTCGCTTTTTACTGCTGGATTGCCGGCGTGTTATTCCTGCTGCTGAATCTGATGGGTTGGACCATGGCCCCGGCGGCGTAACGAACGTTTACATCCGAAAGGAACGATTACCATATGGCAACACAGAAGAAAACAGGGGGGAGCCGGGCCGCGTCCGGAAGCCGCTCCACAGGGGGAGGGAGCCGTTCCTCCTCCAACGCAGGCCGCAGAGCGGCCTCCCCGTCCAAAGGAGCGGGCCGGAGCCGTCAGGCCCCGCCGCCCAAGCAGCCCTACCGCCGGGAGATCGGAGCGGTGACATGCTTCCTGCTGGCCATTTTCGCCGGCTTCGGCTACTTCAACATGGAGGCTATCTTCATCGACCTGTTCTGCGACCTGCTCAAGGGGATGCTGGGCTACGGCTTCTGGCTGGTGCCGCCCGCCCTGCTGCTGGGATCCTTTATTCTGGCCTTCCATCGGGGCCGTCCTGTGCGGCTGCGGCTGACCTGCGCCCTGCTGCTGCCCCTGATCCTCTCCTGCCTGCTCCACAGCCTGCTGGTCCAGCCCCTGGCCTGGGACAAGGAGCTGTGGCGCACCCTGGTGGAAACCGGTGCCCTGACGCAGTCCGGCGGGGCCCTGGGGGGCATTGTGGCCCAGGGGTTTGTGGCCCTGTTTTCCCGGGTGGGGGCGGCAGTGGTCTTTGTCCTCCTGGGCCTGCTGGCGGGCCTGGCTGCGTTTAACCGCTCGGTGATGGATGTAATCCGGTGGGTGCTGGACCGGCCCCGATACGAATATGACTATGAGCCTGAGCCCGAGCCTGCGCCCCGGAGGGAGCGCCGCCGGGAGCCCCGCCATGAAGCGCCGCCGGCTCCGGGCCGGACAGCCCCTCCGTCTCGGGGAACCGTGTCCCGGCCTGTCATCGATATCCCGGTGGACGATGGCCCCCTGGCGGGAAAAGAGCCCCCGCCGGAGCAGAAAAAGAAGGGGTTTTTCAACCGAAGTCCCCGGGTACCGTACCCGGACCAACTTCTGCGCCCCCGGGAGGACCCCGCAGAGCCACCCAAGGAGGAGCCCGCGCCCCCGCCGGAGAGTACCCCTAAGGCCGGCCTGGACTTCCCGGCCATCTCCAAGCCGGAGCCCATCTCCCATCCCGGCCAGGATGCGGCCCCGCCTGTGGAGGCGGACACGGTCCGCCCGCAGAATACGGATACAGTGCCGGAGGAACGGGTGGCCGAGGCCCGCCCCTACAGGCCTCCGGAGACTGCGGCCCCAGCGGCCCCTGTGCCGCCGCCCGCCGCCCCTCAACCCGAGCCGGCCAAGGTGACTGCCAGAGAGGCGGCCAGCGAGGCCGCTCAGATCTCGGAAGAAATTCAGCAGACCGCGGGGCAGGGGGCCGCGCCCTATCAGTATCCGCCTCTGTCCCTGCTCAACGAGGGCCCGGGGGAGATCGGCGGCGAGGCCCTGGGGGAGCTGAACGCCAACCGCCAGCGCCTCACCGACACCATCCACTCCTTCGGCATCGACGCCGACATCATCAACGTGGTCCGGGGCCCCTCGGTCACGCGGTACGAGCTGTATCTGGACCAGGGGGTGCGGCTGAACAAGCTGACCAACCTGGCCGACGACATCGCCCTGGCCCTGGGGGCCACCGGGGTGCGCATCGCCCCCATCCCCGATAAGATTTCTGTGGTGGGCATCGAGGTGCCCAACAAGGTGGTCTCTCCGGTGAGCATCCACGACGTCATTGGGGCCAAGGCCTTTACCGACAGCCGGTCTAAGGTCTCTTTCGCCGTGGGTAAGGACATCAGCGGACAGGCCATCGTAGGGGATATCAACAAGCTGCCCCACCTGCTCATCGCCGGCACCACCGGCTCGGGCAAGTCGGTGTGTACCAACTCCTTGATTATCTCCCTGCTGTACAAGGCCACCCCGGAGGAGGTCCGCCTTATCATGGTGGACCCCAAAATGGTGGAGCTGGGCATCTACAACGGCATTCCCCACCTGCTGATCCCAGTGGTCACTGACCCCAAAAAGGCTGCTGGCGCCCTCCAGTGGGCGGTTACCGAGATGATGAAGCGCTACCGCACCTTCTCCGAGGTGGGGGTGCGCAAGCTGGAGGAGTACAACGCCCTGGCCGCCCGCACCGAGGGAATGGAGAAGATGCCATTCATCGTGGTGGTCATCGACGAGCTGGCCGACCTGATGCTGGTGGCCGCCAAGGAGGTGGAGGAGTCCATCTGCCGGGTGGCCCAGATGGGCCGCGCTGCCGGGATGCACCTGGTGATTGCCACCCAGCGGCCCTCCGCAGACGTGATCACCGGCCTGATGAAGGCCAACATCCCCTCAAGAATTGCCTTTGCCGTGGCCTCCGCCATGGAATCCCGGATCATTCTGGACACCCAGGGCGCGGAGAAGCTGGTGGGCCGGGGAGACATGCTCTTTGCCCCCCTGGGCAGCGGAAAGCCCCAGCGGGTTCAGGGCTGCTTCATCTCCGACCCGGAGGTGGCCGCCGTGGTCGGCTTTGTCAAGCAGAACAGCGGCGCGGCCCAGTATGACGACGCCGTGATGGAGGAGATCGAACACAACGCCGCCGAAAAGGACAAGGGCGCTAAGGGAGTGGGGGGCTCCGCCCCCGACGATGTGGACAGTGAGTTCGACGAGCTCATCGACGCCGCCGCCGAGGTGGTGGTGGAGACGGGCCAGGCCTCGGTGTCCATGCTCCAGCGCCGGCTGAAGCTGGGCTACGCCCGGGCCGCCCGGCTGGTGGACCAGCTGGAGGAGAAGGGCATTGTGGGCCCCTTCGAGGGCTCCAAGCCCCGGCAGCTGCTGGTCACCAAGGAGCAGTGGCAGGAGATGAAGTACCGCCAAGGCATCACCACCCCAGGTGACTCCTTTGCGCCCGCCGCTCCCGCTTCGGAACCCGTCCCTGCCCCGGCGGAGGATGCGCCCCCCTTCGATGTGGACGACGCTCTGGACCGGGCGGAGGAGGATACGCTGTGATGATCGATCAAGTGTTTGGAGAACTGGACTTTGACGGTTTTTACTGGAATGGCCATATAAATCTGGACTTTTTCGGGGAGGAGAGACAGCTGAACCTGATAGTCGATTCCAGTTTCGGAGAGCAGACAGAGGTTTCGGAGTTGCAGCATGCAGCTTATCATTCTTTCCTGGAAAAATGGCCGGGCCTGCAGGAGGCTGTGATGCAGGAAGTCATCCGTTACTACAACGAGGAGGAGCGCTTCGCTTACGGCCCCGACGACCCGGAGGAGTTCGCCGCCTGGTGGCCCGAGATCGAGACGGTGGAGGAGATGCGCAAATGGGTAACCCTGGAGATGGTGGTGCTCCCGTCGGACGGCATTATGCGGAACGTTTACGATGGAAAGCGCTGTCTCTACCTGCTGTTCAGCCGAGACTGGGCCGAGGACCCGAATAATAACGGAGTGGGTATTCAGCTTTTAGACGAGGAGATCACCGGGAGCGGATATCAGAGCATCGCGTTTTAGGGAACCATAAAGGAGAGAGCGTACAAAACATGACCGAACAGAAGCGACAGTGGGCCGTAAAAATGTTCCTGGCGGTGCTGGCCCTCACCGCTCTGGCCAACGGCCTGGGCAACAACATCTTTTCCAACTACTTCAACGAGGTATTCCATATCGACGAGGTCCAGCGGGGCTTTATCGAGATTCCCCGGGAGAGTCCCGGCATCCTGTGTATGGTGCTGGTGGCCGCCCTGGGCTTTCTGGGCAACATTTGGATGTCTGTTGTGGCCCAGGTGCTGGTACTGGTGGGGCTGGTAGTCATGGGCTGGCTGTCCCCCGGCTATGGAACCATGCTGGTATTTCTGTTCATCCACTCCCTGGGGATGCACTTCTTCATGCCTCTCAACGATGCCATCTCCATGGACCTGGCAGATAAGGATAAGGTGGGGACCACCTTTGGAAAATTCAAAGGGGTCAACACCCTGTTTGCCATGATCGCGGCGGTGGTGGTCTTTCTCGGCTTCCGGACGGGCTTCTTCAGCTTTCAGACCGGGAGGATTCTGCCCTTCGCCCTGGCCGCCATCTTCACCGCCGGGGCCGTCGTGCTGCTGACGGTGCTGGCCCTCTCGCTGCCCCAGAAGGACGCGGTAAAAAATCACCGGCTGCTCTTTCGCAAGCGGTACATGCCCTACTATATGGTTACCCTGGCCTATGGCTGTCAGAAGCGGATCAAAATCGTCTTCGCCCCCTGGGTTATCATCAACCTGCTGGGGCAGGGGGCGGACACGGTGGCCCTGCTCACCATTGCCACCTACCTGGCGGGCACCTGGGCCGCCCCGGTGATCGGCAAGATGCTGGATAAGCTGGGTGTGAAGCGGATGCTGTGGGTGGAGGCCCTGTATATCATACTCTCCTTCACGGTGATGGGCCTGCTGGCCGGGATGCTGGCCAGGGGGACCTTCCGCTTGGGTGACCCCCTTACCTGGCTGGTCTTCGGGGCCTATGTGCTGTGTGTCCTCTTTGAGCAGTTCAACATGGTCCACTCCTATATGATGCGCTCCATCGCCCTGGACCCCTCCGAGGTCACACGCACCCTGTCGGTGGGACTGAGCGTGGACCACGTGATGGCCATCATCGCGTCCCCCATCATGGGGGTGATCTGGAACACCTGGGGCGTGCAGTATGTATTCTACCTGGCGGCGCTGTCCGCTCTGTTCCAAATCGCAGCCGCGGCCATGATGGAGCGGCAGTGAGAAATATTTCATTTGTATTAAATTTTTTGAAAGCTCTTTACATTGTCAAAGTTTTGGAGTAGACTAGGACTACGGTTGTTTACACTGCTGTGACATATTTTTTAGGGAGGTGTCAGTATGGAAGAGATGGATTACACCCGCAAATTCAGCCTGGGCGATCAGCGGGATATGGAGATCAAGGCCATCCTGACTACGGTCTATCAGGCCTTGCAGGAAAAGGGTTACAATCCTATCAATCAAATTGTAGGGTATATCCTGTCTGAGGACCCCACCTATATTACCAACCATAACAATGCCCGGGCGCTCATCCGCAAGGCGGATCGGGACGAACTGCTCCAGACTCTGGTCAGGTACTACCTGACCCACTGAGCTGCGCCAACTGCGGCCCGCCAATCCGGCGGGCCGTTTTTCGCAGGAGGGATACATATGAACATTTTGGTCAGCCACTGCTTTTTGGGGGAGCCCTGCCGGTATGACGGGGCCAGCCGGTTGGACCGGCAGATCATCGAGCTCCACCGGGCAGGACACAACCTGATCCCCGTCTGCCCCGAGGTGCTGGGCGGGCTGGACGTACCCCGGTCACCCGCCGAACTCCAGCCCGACGGCCGGGTCCTTACCCGGGACGGCCAGGACGTCACCGCCGCCTACCGGGCCGGAGCGGAGCGGGCCCTGGAGATTGCAAAGGAACACGGCTGTACTGTGGCTGTTTTAAAGGCCCGGTCCCCCTCCTGCGGCTGTGGAGAGGTCTACGACGGTACCTTTACCCATACCCTTACCCCCGGCTGGGGGATTGCCGCCCGGCTGCTGGACGAGGCGGGAATCGAGGTTATGGATGAGGAACACCTCCAGGCGAGACTGTATCTGTAGGGACTTATTACCCGCCTGCCCCTACACCGCGAGCGCTCAAAAATCCATCGAAAACGGTCAGACGATAAAAAATTTAGGGCGGGGTAGACCCGTATGAAAGACCTCCCCCCGGAAATACTGGAAACAGTATACCGGGCGGGAGGTTTTTTCCATCATGCAGCACAAAGTGGAGATATGCGGGGTGAACACCGCCAAGCTAAAGGTGCTGAAAAGCAGCGAGACCCAGGCGCTCCTTCTCCGGGCCAAGGCGGGAGACGCCGCCGCCCGGGAGGAGCTCATCGCCGGCAACCTGCGGCTGGTGCTGTCGGTGATTCAGCGGTTCGCCAACCGGGGGGAGAACGCCGACGACCTGTTTCAGGTGGGGTGTATCGGCCTGATTAAGGCCATCGACAACTTCAACACCGACCTGAATGTGAAATTTTCCACCTACGGGGTTCCGATGATCGTGGGGGAGATACGCCGCTACCTCCGGGACAACAGCACCATGCGGGTGTCCCGGGCCATGCGGGACACAGCCTACAAGGTTCTCCAGGCCAAGGAGGCCTACATGGCCCAGCACCAGCGGGAGCCCTCCATTGAGGAGATCGCCAAGATTTTGGACATCAAGCGGGAGGATGTGGTCTTTGCCCTGGACGCCATCCTGGAGCCGGTGTCCCTCTACGAGCCGGTGTACTCCGACAGCGGGGACACCATCTGCGTGATGGACCAGGTGAAGGACAACAAGAACAACGATGAGATGTGGGTGGAGCGCATCGCCCTGAAGGAGGCGGTGGGCCACCTCACCGACCGGGAGCGGAAGATTCTGTCCATGCGCTTTTTCCAGGGCAAGACCCAGATGGAGGTGTCCGCCGAAATCGGCATCTCTCAGGCCCAGGTCTCCCGGCTGGAGAAGAACGCCCTGCGGCAGATTCGGAAGGAGATGTGAGGGGCTGCGGGCATCCAAAGGCCCCCTTGCCAAAGGGGGCTGGCATTCGCGAAGCGAATGACTGGGGGATTCCGTTTCCAGAAAGGCTCTGCGGAATCCCTCCACCACCGCCTTCGGCGGCGGTCCCCCTCCCTTTGGGGGCTGGCATTCGCGAAGCGGTGGAATCCCTCCACCACCGCCTTCGGCGGCGGTCCCCCTCCCTTTGGCAAGGGAG
>CAJTSQ010000040.1 GCA_910578735.1 uncultured Oscillospiraceae bacterium | reverse complement strand
TGCAATCCTCCGCCCCAGTTTGCGAACTGGGGCACCTCCTTTCAAAAGGAGGCTTAAAACGGCATTCCGCCCATTCCCGGGAAACCGCCCCGGCCCTTTTTGCCCATCATCTTCCGCATACTTTTGGGAAGCTTGCCGCCGGAAAACTGCTTGGTCATGGCCTGAAGCATGTCGAACTGCTTGAGCAGCCGGTTGATGTCCACCACCTGGGTGCCCGACCCGGCGGCGATGCGCTTTTTCCGGCTGGAGTTGAGCAGCTTGGGGTCCTCCCGCTCGGCGGGGGTCATGGACAGGATGATGGCCTCCATCCGCTGGAGGAGCTTTTGATCCATGCCGACCCCCTCCAGGTCGCTGGCCTTCACGCCGGGGAGCATCCCGGCGATCTCGGTGAGGGAGCCCATATTTTTCAGCTGCTTCATCTGATCGTAGAAGTCAGTGAGGGTAAACTTGTTTTTCCGCAGCTTTTCCTGAAGCTCCAGGGCCTTTTTCTGGTCAAAGTTCTGCTCCGCCTTTTCGATGAGGGAGAGCATGTCCCCCATGCCCAGGATGCGGCTGGCCATGCGGTCGGGGTGGAAGACTTCGATCTGGTCCAGCTTTTCCCCCATGCCCACAAACTTGATGGGCTTGCCGGTAACCGCCTTGATGGACAGGGCCGCGCCGCCCCGGGCGTCGCCGTCCAGCTTGGTGAGGAGAACTCCGTCGATGTCCAGAGCGTCGTCAAAGGCCTTGGCGGCGTTCACCGCGTCCTGGCCAATCATGGCGTCCACTACCAGAAGAATCTCAGTAGGTTCTACAGCGGCCTTGATGTTGCGCAATTCGTCCATCAGCTCCTCGTCCACATGGAGCCGGCCGGCTGTGTCCAGGAATACCATGTCGTTGCCGTGTTTGACAGCGTGCTCCACGGCGGCCCTGGCGATGTCCACCGGGTTGGTCTGGCCCATCTGGAAGACGGGGATGTCCAGCTGTTTGCCTACCACCTCCAGCTGCTGGATGGCGGCGGGGCGGTAGATATCGCAGGCGGCCAGCAGGGGCCGCTTGCCGCTCTGCTTTTTCATCAGGCCGGCCAGCTTGGCGCCGTTGGTGGTCTTGCCCGCGCCCTGGAGGCCCACCATCATAATGACAGTGGGCGGCTTGGAGGCAATGGTCAGCTTGGCCGCTGACCCGCCCATCAGCTCGGTGAGCTCCTGGTTGACGATTTTGATAATCTGCTGGGCGGGGGAGAGGGCCTCCAGCACGTCGGCCCCCACGGCCTTCTCGGTGACCTGGGCCACAAACTGCTTGACCACCTTAAAGCTGACGTCGGCCTCCAGCAGGGCCAGGCGGATCTCCCGCATGGCCTCCTTTACGTCGGCCTCGGACAGCCGGCCCTTGCCCCTCAGCTTTTTAAAGGCGGCGGACAGCTTTTCAGAAAGTCCTTCAAATGCCATGAGCTTACTCCTTCAGCAGGGCGGACGCGGTATCCCGGATCCGGAGGGCGAGGGCTTCCAGCTCCTCGCTGTCCTGTCGGGCGGACAGCTCCACCATCCGGCAGGCATCGGTATGCACCTGCTCCAGCTGGGCCCGCATGGTGTGGAACCGCTTAATCAGTCCGGTTTTGTCCTCCAGCTCGGTGAGAACGGCTTCCGCCCGGACGATTACGTCCCGAACGCCCTGACGGGTGATACCGTAATTCTCGGCGATCTCCCCCAGGGACAGGTCCTCATTGTAGTAGAGGTCGTAAAACTCCTTTTGACGGTCTGTCAGTACGTCGCCGTAGAAATCAAAGAGCATGGTCATGCGGTAGGCCTGACTTTTCATGGAGTACGACCTCCTTCACAGTAAAAATGTAAAGCTGAATAACTTTACATTTGGAAGTCTAACACATTTTGCCCCGTTTGTCAAGCCAAAATACTTGACGGCGGATGCTTCCCTTTTGGTATATTCCGCCAGGGTTGGGGGGAAACTGGAAGGAACAGCCTGGAATCCCCCCGCCACCGGGCTTTGCCCGGCGGCCCTCCCCCCTTTAGCAAGGGGGCTTAGACCGGCGCTTCGGCTTGTTTTTCCTCCAAGGCCCCCCTTGCTAAAGGGGGCTGGCACCGCCGAAGTCGGTGACTGGGGGATTCTGATTTAGGAGGTATTCCCATGTCCAACACCCCCCACATCCCCATGGACGACGCCCACTTGAAGCAATACGCCGCCAACGCGGCCAGAGAGCTGAAGCTGGAGGGGGCGGTCTCCTGCCGCGCCCTGTCCCGGGAGCTGAAGGCGGGCCTGAAACGGGTGCGCCGGACCCAGGAGGCGCTGAATCTCTGGAGTGCCGGCCAGACCACTGTCCCCGGGGCGGTGGAGTGGCTGCTGGACAACCACTACCTGGCTGTCCGGGAGGGGGAGCAGGCCCGGGAGGCCTTTAAAGGCGGAAAGCCCCTGCGGGGGAGCCAGGGTGGCGATGTGCTCCTCCGGCGGTGCGCCCGGAGCGCCCTGTGGGCCGCCCCCGACCTGGACCAGAAGCGGCTGGCCCTCTTTCTGGAGGGCTTTCAGTCGGTGTGCCCCCTGACCGAGCGGGAGCTGTCCCTGTTCGTCCCCGCCCTGGCGGGGGCGCTGGTGGAGCGGCTGGCCGATCTGTGCGCCGACTTGGACGCTCTCAAAGAGAACCGGGTGCCCCCCGAGGAGATGGGGCCCATCTTTACCGCCCTGCGGGCCCTGTCCGGGACGGAGTGGAGCGCCCTTCTGGAGGGGGCCAGTCGGGTGGAGCGGGTGCTGAATCAGGACCCCTCGGGCCACTACCCCCACATGGACGAGGACACCCGCCGCCGCTACCGGCAGAGGGTGTGCAAGCTGGCCAGAAAATACCGCATGGAGGAGGGTCAGACCGCCCGTCAGGCCATTGACCTGGCACTGAAGGGGGAGGGGCCCCGCCGCCATGTGGGCTGGTATCTCTACCGGGAGCCCCTGGGACGGGCGGAGCGTTCCCGCTCCGGGGTGAGCTACGGGGTCGTGGTGCTGGGCCTGTCCCTGATTGCTGCCCTGGCCCTGTGGCGGGCCGCGGGGACCCCGCTGGCCGCCCTGCTGCTGATTTTGCCCCTGTCTGACATCGTAAAAAATGTGCTGGACTTTTTCCTGGTCCGCCTGGTCCCGCCCCGCCCGGTGCCCCGGATGGAGCTGGAGGGGGGTATCCCCCGGGAGGGCCGGACCCTGTGCGTGGTGGTGTCTCTCCTCACCGGGGAGGACAGCGGCCCCAGACTGGCCGCCCTGCTGGAGCGCTACCGCCTGGCCAACCGGGACGCCGGGCCCGAGCTGCGGCTGGGGATCCTGGCCGACCTGCCCGACAGCGGGACCCCTATGGGGGAGGAGGGGGCGGCCTGGATGGACAGCGCCCGCAAGGCAATCGACGCCTTGAATGAAAAATACGGCGGCGGTTTCTATCTGTTCTTCCGCGTCCCGGCCTTCAGCAAGCAGGATGAGCGCTACATGGGCTGGGAGCGGAAGCGTGGGGCCCTCACTGAGCTGGTCCGGCTGTTAAAGGGAAAGCACACCGGCTTGACGGTGAAGTCGGGGGAGAAGGGCTGGCTGCGCCAGGTGAAGTATGTGATTACTCTGGACTCGGACACCAGCCTGAACGTGGGCACCGCCCGGGAGCTGGCCGGGGCCATGCTCCACCCCCTGAACCAGCCGGTGATTGACTCCAAGCGGAGAGTTGTCACCGCCGGCCACGCTCTGTTTCAGCCCCGGGTTGCGGTGGAGCTGGAGGCGGCAAACAAGTCCTTTTTCGCCAAGATTTTCGGTGGACTGGGGGGCGTGGACCCCTACGGCTCCACCGCCAGCGACGTGTATCACGACCTCTTTGACCAGGGCACCTACACCGGCAAGGGCGTCTTTTCGGTGGACGCCTTCCATGCCTGTCTCAATGACCGCTTCCCCGACAACGCCATCCTGTCCCATGACCTGCTGGAGGGCAGCTACCTCCGGGCGGGCCTGCTGGGGGAGGTGGAGCTTACCGACGGCTGTCCCTGGCAGGTGTACAGCTACTTCGCCCGGCTCCACCGGTGGATTCGGGGGGATTGGCAGCTGCTGCCCTGGTTGGGCCGGCGGGTGCCTAATGGGCAGGGGGGACGGGAGGAAAACCCCCTGCCGCCTTTGGCCAAGTGGAAAATTCTGGACAACCTGCGCCGGTCGCTGTCCCCCATCTTTACCCTGCTGACCCTGGTGCTGGGCATGTGCTTCTCGGGAAAAGTCTTCGCCTGGGCGGGGGGCGTAGCGGTGGTGGCCGCGGCCTCCAACCTGCTGCTGTCCGGGGCGGAGCTGGCCGTGCGCCGCTCCGGCAAGCGGCGGCGGTATCACTCCACCGTCATTGCCGGTCTGGCCGGAGCTATTTTGCAGACCGCCATTCAGCTGGTTTTCCTGCCCTACCAGGCCTATACCTCCCTCACCGCCATCTCTGCCGCCCTGTGGCGGATGTCCGTGTCTCACAAAAACCTGCTGGCCTGGGTCACAGCCGCCCAGACGGAGAAGGGGAAAGGGAGCGTCCCCTTCTACTTCAAAAAGCTGTGGTTTTCCGCAGCTGTGGGCATTTTGGTGATGCTTCTGGCCCAGCTGCGCTTTGGAAAGGTGGTGGGGGCGGTCTGGCTGCTGGCCCCTGTCCTGGCCTGGGCGGTGAGCCGTCCCTCCCAAAAAGGAAAAGCCCTGCCCCCCGCCGACCGGGCCTTCCTCCTCCATCAGGCCACCCTCATCTGGCGCTACTTTGACAAATTCCTCCGGGAGGAGGACCACTGGCTCCCCCCGGACAACTGGCAGGAGCAGCCCGGCCCCGCCCTGGCCCGGCGGACCTCTCCCACCAACATCGGAATGGCTCTGCTGTCGGTGATGGCGGCGGCGGACCTGGAGCTGCTGCCCCGGAAACGGGCGGTGGAGCTGATTGGTCATATCCTGGACACGGTGGAGGGGCTGGACAAGTGGAAGGGGCACCTGTACAACTGGTATGACACCGCCACAGGAGAGCCACTCCACCCCAGGTATGTGTCCACCGTGGACAGCGGCAACCTGCGGGGCTGTCTCATCGCCTTGCGGGAGGGACTGTACCAGTGGGGGGAGGATGTGCTGGCCAGACGGGCCGAGGCGCTGTCTGGTGCCATGGACTGCGCCCCCCTCTTTGACCGGGAGCGGCGGCTGTTTTCCATCGGCTATGAGGTGGAGCAGGACAAGCTCACCGATGGCTTTTACGACCTGATGGCCAGCGAGGCCCGGCAGACCAGCTTCATCGCGGCGGCCCGGGGGGAGGTGCCCGCCCGCCACTGGCGGCGGCTGGGCCGGATGCTGGTGGGGGACAACGACTACTGCGGCATGGCCTCTTGGACGGGCACCATGTTTGAGTACTTTATGCCCAACCTGCTGCTGCCCTGCGAGCCCAATTCCTTCCTGTATGAGACCCTGTCCTTCTGCGTCTACGCCCAGAAGCGGCGGGGGGACAAGACCAAAAAGCCGTGGGGTATCTCGGAATCGGGCTTCTACGCCTTCGATCCCGGCATGAGCTACCAGTACAAGGCCCACGGGGTCCAGGTGCTGGGGCTGAAGCGGGGACTGGATACCGAGCTGGTGGTGTCGCCTTACTCCTCCTTCCTGGCCCTGCTGCTGGCTCCCCGGAGCGCTTTGAGAAATCTCCGCCGTCTGCGGGACATGGGTCTGGAGGGCCGCTACGGCCTGTATGAAGCGGTGGACTACACCCCCGCCCGTCTCACCGGAAATGAGGATTACGAGGTGGTCCGCTCCTATATGTCTCACCACCTGGGGATGAGCCTGGTGGCCATTGACAACGTCCTGCGGGACAACGTGATGCAGAAGCGCTTTATGAGGGACTGCGACATGTCCGCCTACCGGGAGCTGCTTCAGGAGCGGGTGCCGGTGGGAGCCCCCATCATGAAGCAGGAGGAGCGGGATTTCCCCGCCAAGCTCCGTCCTGCCTCCGGCCCCTCTCTGGTCCGGGAGGGGGAGGACTTTGGCCGGAAGCGCCCTCAGTGCCATCTGCTGTCCAATGGCAGCTATAACCTGCTGGCCTGCGACAATGGGCTGACCAGCGCCAGGGCGGGGGAAAACGCCGTCACCCTGGCCCGGCCGGGGGAGTACTACGCCCCCGCCGGGGTGTCCGTCTTTTTCAGCGGCCCCGGCGGGCTGGTCGGTCTGACCCCCGCCCCCCTGTACCAGAGCGGGACGGCCTGCCGCTGGACCTTTGACGCCTCGGGGGCCGGCTGGTACGCGGAAAAGAACGGCCTGTCCGCCCGGATCGCGCTGACCGTACCCCGGCGGGAAAACGGGGAACTGCGCCGGGTGGAGCTGACCTGGAGAGGAAAAAAGAAGCTGGAGGGGGAACTGCTGTTCTACCTGGAGCCTGTGCTGTGCCCCCAGCGGGATTTTGATGCCCATCCCGCCTTCTCCCGGCTGTTTCTGGAGTGCTCCCTGGAGGGGAACGAGGCCCTGTTCCACCGCCGGTCCCGGGGGAACGAGGAGGGGCCGTGGCTCTCTGCCGCCTGGACGGGGGAGGGGGCGTCCGCCAGCCTGGACCGGGCCTTTGCTCTGGGGCGGGGAGGGCTCAGGGCCTTGCCCGGCAGTCAGCCGGGGCCGCTCCAAAACGGCGCGGGTTCCGACCCCTGTCTGATGGTCCGTATCCCGGTCTCCCTGGCCCCGGGGGAGGGGAAGCGCTTTGCGCTGGCCCTGGCTTTGGGGGACGGCCCCGCCGCCGCCCAGGCGGGGAGCCGGCGGATGCTGGAGGGGAAGGAGGTTGGACCCTCCTCTCTGGCCCCCATCGCCCAGAAGCTGGCCCTCAGCGAGGGGGAGGCTCTGGCGGCCTTTGATCTGCTGGCCCGGCTGGCGTCGGAAGAGGAGGGGGAGCGCCCGCCCCAAAACACCCTGTGGCCCTATGGCATCTCCGGGGACCTGCCCATCGCCGCCGGGACACTGTCCGGGGAGGACGACGTGGAGCAGGCAGCCCTGTGGTGCCGGTGGCACCAGTTCCTCAGCCGGGCGGGCTATCCCTTTGACCTGGTCCTCCTGCTGGAGGAGGGGGGCGACTACCGCCGTCCCCTCCGCTCGGCCCTGAGGTCGGAGCTGAAAAAGCTGGGGGCGGAGTCGGTCCTGGGGGCCAGGGGGGGCATCCACCTGGCCAATCCCGACGCCGCTCCGGTGGTGCTGGCCTGGGCAAAGGCGGTGCTGCCTGTAGGGGGCGGCCTCTGCGCCGCCCCGTCCAAAACCCCTGCTCTGTCCGAAAAAATCACCCCCCCGCCCCCGATCAAACTGGAGCCGGGCTCGGCCCCCTGGGCGATGGAGGGGGATACCGTTACCATCCACTGCGGGGAGCAGCTGCCCCCGGTGGGGTGGAGTCAGGTGTTATGTAACCCGGAGTTCGGCTGGCTCACCGACGAGACGGGGGCGGGCTTCCTCTGGACCGGGGGAAACTCCAGAGAGGGGAAGCTGACCTCCTGGGTCAACGACCCTCTGACGGTTGGTGGACAGGAAATAATTACGGTAAACCTGAACGGACAGGATTTTCACGTCTTTGCCGCCGGGGACGGTCTGCCCTGCACTGTGACCTACGGCCCCGGATTTGTCCGGTGGGAGAAGAAGTTGGGGGAGACTTCAAAAACGGGCGGACAATGTCCGCCCCTGCTGGTGGTGGAGGGGTTCGTGCCGGTGGAGGAGAACAGGCGCATCCTCCGCTTTACGCTCACCGGAACCTCGGGACGGGTTGTTTACCGCTTTGAGGAGGGGGAGCCCATCTCCGCCGCCCTGAACGACGGGCAGTCTATGTCCCTGGTGACGAAAGAAAAGGCCGGGCGGCCCTGTTCCCGCTTTTTCCGGGAGGATTTCCGGGCGGAGGAGGAGCGGACCCTGGCCTGGTGGAGTGACAAGGTATCCAGCCTTACAGTCACTACCCCAGAGGGGGCTCTGGACCGTTACCTGGGGAGCTGGTGTCTCTACCAGGTGATTGCCTGCCGCCTGATGGCCCGTACCAGCCAGTACCAGAACGGCGGAGCCTTCGGCTTCCGGGATCAGCTTCAGGATTCGGCCGCCCTGGTGTACACCTGGCCGGAGCGGACCCGGGAGCAGCTGCTGCTGTGTGCCTCCCGGCAGTTTGAGGAGGGGGATGTGCAGCACTGGTGGCACCCGCCTCAGGGGGCCGGGGTGCGCACCCGAATCTCCGATGACCTGCTGTGGCTGCCCTGGGTGCTGTGCCGGTACTGTACCGTCACCGGGGACTGGTCTGTTCTGGAGGAGGAGGTTCCCTATCTGACAGGAAAACCTCTGGAGCCGGGGGAGAAGGACCGGTATGAGGTCCCCCAGGTGAGCGAAAAACGGGAAAACCTCTACCGCCACGGCCTGAACGCCATCCTCTGCGCCCTGGGCCGGGGGAGGGGGCCCCACGGTCTGGCCCGGATGGGGGGCGGCGACTGGAACGACGGGATGGACAAGGTGGAGGGCGAGTCGGTGTGGCTCACCTGGTTCCTGGCGGCGGTGTTGCAGGACTTCGCCGTCCTGTGCCGCCGGATGGACGAGGAGGCCCGGGCCGATGACCTGCTGCGCCAGGCCGACGCCCTGATCCAGGCGGCCCAAAGCGCCTGGGACGGCGGCTGGTACCGCCGGGGGTACTACGAGGACGGCACCCCCCTGGGCGCGGCGGAGAGCAGTCAATGCCAGATCGACTCCATTGCCCAGTCCTTTGCTCTGTTCCCCGGAGGGACCGACCGGAAGCGGGCAGACCAGGCGGTCTCCGCCGCGCTGGACCGGCTCTTTGACCGGGAACACGGCGTGGTGCGCCTTTTCGACCCGGCCTTTGACGGCCAGGGGGAGAAGGACCCCGGGTATATCAAGGGCTACCCCGCCGGCGTGCGGGAGAACGGCGGACAGTACACCCACGCCTCGGTGTGGCTGGCCATGGCCTGCTTCCGGCTGGACCGTCGGTTGGACGGCTGGGCCATTTTAAAGGCCCTCCTGCCGGAGGGCCACAGGACGGATATCTACCGGGCGGAGCCCTATGTAATTGCCGCCGACGTGTCCTACGCCCCCGGCCGGGTGGGCCGGGCGGGGTGGAGCTGGTACACTGGGGCGGCCGGGTGGTACTGGCAGGCGGCAGTCCAGGAGCTGCTGGGGCTGAAGGTGGCGGAGGGCCGCCTCACCGTGGAGCCCAACCTCCCTCCGGACTGGCCGGGGTACAAGGCAAAGTGGCGGCTGTCCGGAGGAACACTGCACATCCGCGTGAAGCGCACCGGGACCTACTCCGCCGCCCTGGACGGAGCCCCTGTCAAGGAGGGGGTCCTTCTCGGGTCGCTGACAGGGGAACACAGGCTGGAGGTCAGCATCTGAAAAGGCCCCCTTTGCAAAGGGAGGCCTGATAAAGCGGTCCCTACACCCTCCGCGCCGCCACAAACAGATTGGGTGGGGCGGAGAACAGATTCTCCCGCTCCAGCACGGCAAAGCCGTTTTGGGCGATCTTCCGTTCCAGCCCCCGCTGGGTGAAGAAGGCCACATAGGGCATCTTTCCGGTGTGGGTTTTATAGAACTTTTGGAAGCCGGCCTTGGAGGGCCGGGAGCCCAGGCAGTCGGTGGCGGACAGGAAGAAGCCCTCCGGCTTGAGCAGTTCCCGGATGCGGGCCAGGGCGGCGGGCAGGTCCGGAATGTAGCACAGCACATTGAAAGCTGTGACCACGTCAAAGCTCCCGGGTTCCAGGGCGGGATCAAAGAGATCGGTGTTGGTAATTTCCACATTGGGGAGGCCTGTCGCCTTTTCCCGGGCAATAGCGGCCATTTTTGGGGAAATGTCGATCCCCCGGACGCAGGCCGCGTGGGGGGCCAGCCGGAGCGTGGTGAGCCCGGTGCCGCAGGCAAATTCCAGCAGCCGGTCTGTGGGCTTCAGGTAGGGGATGGTGCGGTCGATGGTGCGGTCATAGGCCTGGGCATAGGCGCCGCCGGAGGTCTGGTCATAGTTTTCAGACCGCATATCCCAAAAGTCTTTGGGCTGATTCAGCATGGTATTCTCCTCCTTTGCAGCTATTATACAACATTTTTCCCTTTCCGGCTACCCAAACCGGCGAAAATTTCCAAGGGAACCGTTTGCTTTTGGAGGGCAGCTGTGGTATGATAGCTCAGTTAGTTTATCATTTTTTCTCTCCAGGAAAGGATTGAAGTTATGTCAAATGTGAAGCGCCGGGAGCTGTTCCCCGGGGTATGGCTGCGCACGGTGCATACCAGCAAGTTTAAAAGTTCCTATCTGTCTGTCTCACTGCTCACCCCGTTGAGCCGGGAGACCGCTGGGGCCAACGCCCTGATTCCCGAGGTGCTCCGTCGGGGAACGGCGGTACACCCGAACATGGAGTTCCTGTCCGCCGCCCTGGATGAGCTGTACGGCGGGGCTATCGAGCCAGTGGTCCGCAAAAAAGGCGAGACCCAGTGCGTGGGCTTTGTGGCCAGCTTTCTGGACGACGCCTACGTTCTGAAAGGAGAGAAGATTCTGGAGCCTGCCGCTGACCTGCTGTGCGAGGTGCTCCTCAAGCCCTGTACCCAGGATGGCCATTTCTCTCCCGACTACACCGCCAGCGAGAAGGCCAACCTCATCGACCGCATCCGGGCCCAGATCAATGACAAGCGGACCTATGCCGTCCAGCGGCTGACCCAGGAGATGTGCAGATACGAGGCCTATGGGGTGGACAAGCTGGGGGACGAGAAGAGTGTGTCCGTTATCACCCCGGCCAGCCTGTGGCAGCGGTATCAGGAGCTGCTGCGGGAGGCTCAGGTGGAGGTCTACTACTGCGGCTCCGCTGACCCGGACCGGGTGGCGGGGGCGTTGAACCGGGCCCTGTCCGGCCTGCCGGTGAACGAAAACCGGGTGGACCCGGACTGCGAGGTGCGTGTTACCGCCGGCCCCGAGCCCATTGTGGTGGAGGAGGCCATGGACGTGAGCCAGGGCAAGCTGGCCCTGGGATTCCGCACCGGGGGCCAGACCTGCTGGGAGGAGGACTACCCCGCCCTGACCATGTGCAACGCCATATTTGGCGGCACAACCCTGTCCAAGCTATTTATGAATGTGCGGGAGAAGCTGTCCCTGTGCTACTACGCCAGTTCCATGATGGAGAAGATGAAAGGGCTGGTGCTGGTGTCCTCGGGCATCGAGTTTGACAAGTACCAGACCGCTAAGGACGAGATCCTGGCCCAGCTGGAGGCTATCCGCCGGGGAGACATCGAGGACTGGGAGATGGAGGGGACCCGGCGCACCCTGATTGGAGGCCATCTGTCCACCCTGGACGACCAGGGCCGGCAGGAGGAATTCTGGCTGGGACAGGCGGCCGCCGGGCTGGACACCACCATTGAGGAACTGGTGGACCAATTTGAAAATGTAACCAGGGAGCAGGTGGCCGAGGCCGCCAAAAAGCTGGAGCTGGATACCGTCTACTTCCTGAAAGGAAAGGGGGTTTGAGCCATGGAAAAATTGGAATTTGCCCGGGTGGGAGAGACCATGTACCATGAGAAGCTGGAGAACGGCCTGAATGTCTTTGTTTTCCCCAAGCCTGATTTTCAGAAGGGCTACGCTTTCTTTGCGACGAACTACGGCGGGATGGACATGCGTTTCTGTCTGGACGGGGTATGGCACAGCACCCCCGCCGGGGTGGCCCACTATCTGGAGCACAAGATGTTCGACACCCAGGAGGGCAACGCCCTCCAGGACCTGGCCGCCAACGGGGCCAGCCCCAACGCCTTTACCAGCAACGATATCACCGGCTATTACTTCGACTCCACCGAAAAATTTGAGGAAAATCTCCGCATTCTGCTCTCCTTTGTGTCGGTCCCCTGGTTCACCCAGGAGAGCGTGGACAAGGAGCGGGGCATCATCGGCCAGGAGATCGGCATGATCGAGGACGACCCCCACTGGAAGTGCTATATGAACCTGATGAAGGCCCTGTTTCAGCACCACCCCATTCGGGTGAGTGTGGCGGGCAGCGTGGAATCCATCGCGGAGATTACTCCCGAGACCCTGTACGCCTGCCACAAGGCCTTCTATGACCCCGCCAACATGGTGCTGTGTGTGGCCGGCCCGGTGGACCCGGAACACATCTGTGATGTTGCCCGGGAAATTCTCCCCAAGGAGGCGGGGCCCATTGCCGCCAAGGACTATGGAGAGAAAGAACAGCCCCGGGCGGCTCAGAGCTATATCGAGGAGCGGATGGAGGTGTCCGCCCCCATCTTCCAGCTGGGCTGGAAGGGGGACGCCCAGATCAACGGCGAGGACCGCCTGCGCCAGGAGCTGGTGGGCGGACTGGCCCTGGAGGTGCTGCTGGGCAACTCCAGCCCCCTGTATGCCAAGCTGTACCGGGAGGGGCTGATTAACCAGGAGTTTGGCTACAGCTACGAGAGCAGCTTCGGCTGCGCTTTCCTGGCGGCGGACGGTGAGTCCAAATCCCCGGAGGCTGTCTGTGCGGCGGTGGCCGCTGAGGCTGCCCGCATCGGCCGGGAGGGGGTGGACCCCGCCCTGTGGGAGCGGGTGAAGAAGGGGGTCTACGGCAACCGGGTGCGGGGGCTGAACTCCTTTGAGAACCTGTGCGTGGGCCAGGCCCAGGCCTTTTTTACGGGATACGATTTCCTGCGCTTTGCCGACATTTTCGACGCCATTACCAAGGAGGAGGCCGAGGAACTGATCGCGAGCTGGGTGACCGGGGAGCGCACCGCCCTGTCGGTGGTCCGGGCCAAGGAGGAGACATGATTAAAACGGTATCCTTCCCTGGCCTGGGGCTGGAGTTTACCCTGAACCGGGTGGCCTTTACCATCCCGGTTCTGGACCGGCCCGTCTATTGGTACGGGGTCATTATCACCTGCGGCCTGATTCTGGCGGTATATCTGTGCAGCCGCTGGGGCAAACGGTTCGGAATCAGCGAGGACAACATCATCGACATGATGCTCTTTGCCGTCCCTGCCGCCCTGGTGGCCATCCGGGTGTACTATGTGGTGTTCAATCTGGACATGTACCGGCAGGCGGACGGCTCTCTAAACTGGGGACGGATTCTCAACTACGGCGACGGGGGTCTGGCCATCTATGGGGCGATCATCTCCTCCGCCATTGTACTGCTGATCTTCTGCCGGAAGAAGAAACTCAGCTTTCTGGCCTACGCAGACCTGGGGGTCCACGGCCTGTTTATCGGCCAGCTTATCGGCCGGTGGGGCAACTTTATGAATGTGGAGGCCTACGGCGGGGCCACCGCCCTGCCCTGGCGGATGTGCGGGCCCTCCATCGCGGCGGATATGGTCGCCGGCGGCTTTGTGGACCAGGCGGGCTATGAGGCCATCCTCAGCGGGGCGCTGGGGGTACATCCTACCTTTTTCTATGAGTCGGCCTGGAATTTTGTGGGCCTGGTAATTGTCTATTTGATCGGGAAAAAGCGGAAATTTGACGGGGAGTGCTTCCTGTTTTACTTCTTCTGGTACGGCCTGGGCCGGGCCTGGATCGAGGGCCTGCGCACCGACAGCCTGTACCTGTTTGGCTGGGAGCTTTTCGGCGCGCCCATCCGGGTGTCCCAGCTGCTGGCGGCCGTCACCTGCGTGCTCGCCGGGGGGACGCTGGCCTGGGCCCTGTGGAAGTATCGGGGCGGAAAGAAAGAGCTGTTTGTAGAGCGGCGGGCCACCCAGGCGGCCCAGGACGCTGGCAGCGGCGAGGAGGAATGAGCCATGGCGGCTGTTGTTATGGACGGAAAGGCCCTGGCGGCCAAGATTAAGGAGCAGGTACGGCTCCAGGTGGAGCAGATGGGGCGCAAGCCGGGGATGGCCATGGTGCTGGTGGGGGAGAACCCCGCCGCCCAGGTCTATGAGGCGGGCAAGCGGAAGGACTGCCAGCAGTGCGGCATCTACTACGAGACCTACCGCCTGCCTGAGAACGTGCCCCAGGGTGAGATGCTGGACGTCATCCACTTTTTGAATGAGCGGGAGGGCATCGACGGCATCCTGGTCCAGTTCCCCCTGCCGGAGCATCTGGACGATCGGGCCATCCAGCTGGCCATCCGGCCGGACAAGGATGTGGACTGCGTCCACCCCTCCAATGTGGGGGACCTGACCCTGGGGGTGGACTCCTTCTGGCCCTGCACCCCGGCAGGAGTGATGCGGCTGCTGGCAGAGTACAACATCAACCCGGCCTTTAAAAACTGCACCATGGTGGGCCGGTCCAACATCGTGGGCAAGCCCCAGGCCATGCTGCTGCTGCGCCATGACTGCACCGTTACCGTATGTCATACCAAAACTCCCGACCTGGCCGCCGAGTGCCGCCGGGCGGATATCCTCATCTCCGCTGCCGGACACCCTGGACTCATCACTGCGGACATGGTGAAGGAGGGGGCGGTGGTGATTGATGTGGCCGTCAACCGGGACGATTTCGGAAAGCTGTGCGGCGATGTGGACTACATTCCTGTGGCGGAAAAGTCCTCCTACATAACCCCCGTTCCTGGCGGTGTGGGCCCGGTCACCCGGGCGGTGCTGATGGAAAACACCCTCACAGCCGCGCTGAAGCACGGAAAACAGTGCACCTGAGCTTGACAAAACCCCTGGAACCCTGTGGTTCCAGGGGTTTTGCCTATTTTTCTACCAGAATGATGTCCTCCCCAAAGCGGCGCACCGAGCCCCATGGGATGACCTTGTCCTCCTCCCGGCCCAGCAGGCCGAAGAACCGCCGCCGCCCCGGGACCACCAGGGCCCGGACCTGGCCGGACTCCAGGTCCACCTCCATGTCTCCCACATAGCCGTACCGGCTGCCGTCCTCCACGCTGATGACCTCCTTATACCGCAGCTCCGCGATGCGAGTCTCCATAACCATTCCTCCAAACCATTTTTGGTATAGGGTATGCGGAGGCGGGGCTGTCCCATGCCTTTAAGAAAACCTTTAGGAAATCTTAATGTTCCTCCCAATCTGTCCTTAAAAAAGCTCTGCTATCCTTGGGGACAGAACTAACGAGAGGAGGAGCGGGATATGGATTGGATATTTCCTGCCGCGCTGGCCCTGACGGGCACTTTTGGAGTATTGATGGGGCTGTGGGGGCTGTGGTACCTGATCTCCGGCCTGGCCTGTATGAGGAAGCCCATGGACTACGGATTCCATCCGGCCCGGACGAAATTTGCCATATTGGTTGCCGCCCGGAATGAGGAACTGGTGATCGGTCCCCTCATCAACAGCCTGCTCACCCAGGACTACCCGGCGGAGCTGTACGACATCTGGGTGGTTCCCAACAACTGTACCGACAACACCGCACGGGCGGCCGCTTCCTTTGGGGCCAAGGTGCTGGAGTGTACCGTGCCGGTTAAGAGCAAGGGGGAGGTACTCCGCTTTGCCTACAACCGGCTCCGGGGCCGGCGGTACGACGCCTGGCTGGTCTTCGACGCGGACAACGTGGTGGATTCCCGCTTCCTGGCAGAGATGAACAACGCCCGGCTGGCCGGCGCTCAGGCGGCCCAGGGCTATCGGGACAGCAAAAACCCCTACGATACCGCTGTATCCGGCTGCTCCTCCATCTACTACTGGATGATGGACCGGTTCCACAACGGAGGCAAGGCGGGGATGGGTGTGTCCGCCATGATCGGGGGCACCGGCTTTATGGTGACCCAGGCACTGCTGGACCGCCTGGGCGGCTGGCGCACCGAGACCATCAGCGAGGACCTGGAGATCACCGCCCAGACTATTCTGGCAGGGGAGCAGGTGGCCTATGTGCCCAAAGCGGTTACCTATGATGAGCAGCCCCTCACCTGGGAGCAGTCCTTTACCCAGCGCCGCCGCTGGACCAGCGGCACCCTCCAGGTGGCCCAGCGCTGCCTGCCCGCCCTGAACGAGTCCCAGGCCCGCCAGCCCCGGCTGACCCTGTTCGATTTTGAAACCACCCTCCTCCTGCCCGCCTACCAGCTGGCCGCCCTGGCGGGACTGCTCTGCACGGCCCTCGCTGCCGCGCTGAGAGGGCAGACCCCCCTCCAGGCGCTGGTCCTGGGATTGGCGGGGGCTGCGGGCAACATCGCCTGGGCCGCGTTCAGTGCCACCGCCGCCGCCTCCGTGGTCATAACGATAGAGGGCAAGTGGGACCGCCGGCTGTGGAAGGGACTGTGTACCTACTGGCTGTTCCTTCTCACCTGGCTGCCCATTACAGCGGTGAGCTTCTGGAAAAAAACCACCGTCTGGGAGGAGATCCGACACACCCGGACCATGGCGCCCCAGCTGCCGGGGAGATAAGGAGGAAGATCATGAGAAAGTATTTGAGCGGACTGCTGGCGCTGGTCTGTCTGGCGGGGCTGTCCGCCTGCGGAAGGACGGATGAGGTGGAGAAAAATCCACTCCCGGAAGAGTACCGAAACCTCTACACAACCCAGGTGCAGTACACCGGAGAGGACGACCCCGCGCAATATCTGGAGATTGCCGCGCGCAGCGCCCGGCTCCTGGCCGAGCTGGAGGACAAGTCCGGCGCTTTTGTGGCGGACTTCTATAACTACCAGAGCATGGATGATAATGGTACGCCGCTTTATACCATGAACGGCTTGCAGTATCCTGTAGAGATCGATCCAAATGGAATGTGCATCCGTGTAAGCAGGAACTATTTTAAGCATAACCCGATTGAAACTGCGGATGGGCAGGACGTAACCGAACAATTTGTGTATGATGACCTGACCCTGAATGTACTTGTCCCGGAAAAATACCGGGACATGGAAGAGGATATTATTGCGGCGTACCGGGACCGGTTCTATTTTGAAAAGGTGGAAGCGGAGAACGCCTACAACAGGGATGCAGGGCTCAGCGCCCGGCTGGATATTCCCAAGGAAGACTTGAATATCCACATTATATACGTCAGAGACGGACAAAAGTATTTATCCTTCCGCAAGGACTGCGCCCGGCAGACGGAGTGCCAGGTGGAGGACCCGGTTGTGCAGATATATACGGCCAACATTCACTGCAATTATGCCCACAGCTTTATAACACAGTGGGTTTATTTTCCCTCGGATGCGGGGGACGCAGAGAAAGCCTATCAGGAGGTTTTTCCCATTATTCAGACCTGCGGCGCAGAAGATAGCGTTCAAAAGGTGGTATCTCTGGTGAAGGGATAAGACGATTTACACCGGAGCTGTTACACCCGACTGGCGGGGGACAGGAGGACAAATGAAAAAATATTTAAGCTGGATGCTGGCGGCAGTTTCTATGTTTCTTCTGCTGAGTGGCTGCTATGAAGAAAGTACAGCCAATCAGGACGGAAACCTGACCGTGACAAACTATGCCGCCCGGGAAATATCAGATATCATCGTTTCTCATGATGGCCAGGAGGTGGCCGTCTCTCCTGAGCCGATTAAGGACACCCAGCTGTGCCAATTTACCATTGGCCCGGCGGAAAATTACACTTATGTAATTTCCTTCACCGATGACAACGGAGAAAAACATGCCAGGGAATTTACCGACCGCTTTGGGGAGGAAACACAGATTTTGATTGCGGTCCGGTATGAGAAGGGCGCTTGGATCATAGAGCGCGACGAATAAAAGAACCGCCGTTCCCATGTGGGAGCGGCGGTCTTTTGTGTCACTGTACAGGCTCAAAGTCGGCGGCGGGGCGGCGGCAGATGGGGCAGACGTAGTCCTCAGGCAGGGTGTCGCTCTCATAGATGAAGCCGCAGATTTTGCAGACAAAGCCACGGGGTTTTGCCGGGGCGGGCTCGGTCTCGGGGGCGGGCTCCTCGCCCTTCACAGAGGCGGCCAGCGCCCGGGCCAGGGCCTCCAGCTCTCCCTCCTGGCCGGGAGCCAGGGCGGATTTGAGGGTGACGGGGGCTTCGAGGACCTCCACATTCTTCATCCCGCCCAGAATCTCAGCCATCAGCTTGCCGCTGGCAGGGGCCCAGGAGCCGTTTTGAATGAGGGCCGCCTTCCGGTTTTGCAGGTTGTGGTGGGCCAGGTCCCGGAGGAGGTGCTCCATGGGATCAAAAATACCGTTGTTGTAGGTGGGGCAGGCGAATACGATATGGCTGTATTTAAAGCAGTCGGACAGCACATAGGAGTAGTGGGTGACGGACACGTCGTGCATCTCCACCGGCACCCCCAGCTCGGCCAGGCGGCAGGCCAGAATGTTGGCGGCAGTCTCGGTGTGGCCGTAGATGGACGCGAAGGGGATCACCACGCCCTGTACTTCGGGCTCGTAGCTGGCCCACTTGACATATTTGTCGATGATTTTGGAAAAATCCTTGCGCCACACGGGGCCGTGGAGGGGGCAGATCATCTGGATATCCAGGGCGGAGGCCTTTTTCAGCAGGGCCGTCACCTGGGGGCCGTATTTGCCCACAATGTTGGTGTAGTACCGCCGGGCTTCGTCCAGCCAGTCCCGCTCCCAGTCGATCTCGTCGGCAAAGAGGATGCCGTTCAGCGCCCCGAAGGAGCCGAAGCCGTCGGCGGAAAAGAGAATCTTGTCGGTGGAGTCGTAGCTCACCACCACCTCGGGCCAGTGGACCATGGGGGCGGCCACGAAGGTGAAGTTGTGTTTGCCGGTGGACAGGGTGTCCCCCTCGTTCACCAGGATGGCCCCCTTGGGGTCGGCGGCGTGGAACTGGCGGATCATGTTGATGGCCTTGCCGTTGCACACAATCTTCGCCTCTGGGTGGCGGAGCATCAGGTCACCCAGGGTGGCGGCGTGGTCAGGCTCCATGTGGTGGACAAAGATGTAGTCCAGCTTGCGGCCGTCCAGGGCGGCGTCCAGGTTCTCCATAAACTGGGTCTGAACGGAGCGGTCCACCGTGTCAAAGAGGACGGTCTTTTCGTCCAGCAGCAGATAGGAGTTGTAGGACATCCCCCGGGGGACAGGGTGGGCCGCCTCAAAGACGGGGTGCTGGCGGTCATTGGCGCCGATCCAGATGAGATCGTTGGTGATCTTGCGGGTACAGTACATTGGGAAAACCTCACTTTCGTGCAGGAGTTTTATCGTCCCATAGTTTACCATATTTTTTCTGAAAATGCGATAGCTTTTTTGCAGGGAATAAAAATTTTCTCTTTCCACTGGAATCCGTTGAAAAAAGGGGGGGAATCCCGTATAATATTGCCGTGAACACTGGAAAGGCGGGACATACATGTACCAAATTGATATTATGACATTATTCCCCGATGTGGTGGGAGATATGCTCTGCGAGTCCGTGCTGGGCCGGGGGCAGGAGCGGGGCTATATCCGGGTGGAGTGCCACCAGATTCGGGACTACACCTTAAACAAGCAGAAGCAGGTGGACGACTACCCCTACGGCGGCGGCCGGGGGGCAGTGATGCAGGCCGATCCCCTTTACAGGTGCTGGGAACACATCTGCCAGGCGGCGGGGGAGCGGGTCCACACCATCTATATGTCCCCGGCGGGAAAGACCTTCACCCAGGAGGACGCCCGGCGGCTGAAGGAGGATTACCAGCGCCTCATTCTGGTCTGCGGCCACTACGAGGGCATCGACGAGCGGTTTATCGAGGAGTGCGTGGACGAGGAAATTTCTCTGGGCGACTTTGTCATGACCGGCGGGGAGATCCCCGCCATGGCGGTGGCCGACGCGGTGTGCCGCCTGGTGCCCGGGGTGCTGTCCGACCCCTCCTGCTACGAGAACGAGAGCCACTGGAACGGGATGCTGGAGGCCCCCCAGTACTCCCGCCCCGAGGTGTGGCACGGCCGGGCGGTGCCGTCTATCCTCCTGTCGGGCAACCACGCCAAGGTGGACCAATGGCGGCGGAAGATGTCCATCCTCCGCACCAGGCAGCGGCGCCCCGACCTCTACGAAAAGCTGGACCTGTCCTCCAAGGAGGACCAGAAGCTCCTGCGGGAGCTGGAGGAGGAGGGGTAGGGACGCATCGTGATGCGTCCCTCCATCCAGCCGTTTTAAGAAGCTGTACCAATAGAGGGAAAAGTAGTATAATGAGGGAATGATACAGAAAAA
>CAJTSQ010000039.1:16653-20873 GCA_910578735.1 uncultured Oscillospiraceae bacterium | reverse complement strand
GGCGGTACTCAATCGGAAGAACGCGGCAGGGGAGGATAGGCTGTATTTCGTCTGCCGCACCTACCAGCGTTTCACCAAGGCGGGGGTCTGCACCAGCCACACGATCAAGGAGCAGACCGTTACCCAGGCGGTGATTGAGAAGGTACAGGAGGTCTGCTGGCAATACCTTCGGGCGGATCAGCTGCTGCCTGCGGCCAAGCGAGAGGTAGCAAAGGCGCTGGCGGAGGCCAGCAACGAAAAGGAGATTGCATCGCTGAAAGCCAAAATCGAGAGCTTGACCATCCATCTGGACAAGGTTTACATGGATAAGCTCAGCGGCATTCTGGACGAGGCCGACTTCCAACGCATTTACACCAAGGTCAAGACCGACCGCGCCGCGCTGGAGCAGCGTCTCAGCCAGCTGGACCGTCCAGACTACTCTCCGGCGGAGCAGGTGGACATGGCAAAAAAATTGGTAGAACGGTTCCTGGAAACCGCCTCCACCAACCGGGAGCTGCTGGTCAGCCTGATCGAACGGGTGGAGCTGACCGCCGACAAACAAATCATCATCAAGTTCCGCTTCCGTCAGTTGGAGGCGAATTCTTAGGGGCAATCGCTTACAATAAGCGGGGCGTGATGTATCCCGCATTGAAAAAAAAGCCTTGGAGAAGCTTCAGGTAGGGATGGAGGGATGGACGCCATGAGATAGGCGAAGATAATTGGTTTGAAAAAAATTAGGTGAAAACACGAAAATACTTAAAAAAGAATGCCGATTTGAGTATTTAACATAAAAAAATAAAGCGCAAATAAAAAATCGTCTTGCAATTTGCGCAGAGATATATTATAATGGGAACGCAAGTATGAGAAAGGCTTGCAAATCCATCATAGGCGAAAAGCCCGATTGGGCTTTTTGCGCTCCCAAAACCGGGAGCGCAAAGCCAAACTGAAAATGGAGGAAGAGAGTATGAAGAAAAAACTTGCGTTCGCCCTTGCCCTGGTTATGATCTTGGGATCCACACTGACCGCTTGCGGCGGAAAGGACCTGACCTTCGTGACCGGCGGTGAGTCCGGCACCTACTACGCTTTCGGCGGCGTACTAGCCGGCCAGATCAGTGATAAGACCAAGACCAAGGTCAACGCCGTTGTGGGCGCCGGGTCTAAGGGCAACATCGAGAACATGGACGCCAACGATGCCCAGCTGGGCTTTGTTCAGTCCGACGTAATGGCCTATGCTTACGAGGGCACCAACCTCTTTGCTGAGAGCGGCAAAATTGGCAGCTTCTCCACTGTGGCTGCGCTGTACATGGAGCAGGTTCAGATCATCACCCTGGACCCCAACATCAAGACGGTGGCCGACCTGGCCGGCAAGAATGTCTCTGTGGGTGAGAACGGATCCGGTGTGTACTTCAACGCCATCGACGTGCTGACCGCTTATGACCTGACCCTGGACGACATCAACCCCACTTACCAGTCCTTCGGCGACAGCACTGACGCCCTTCAGGACGGCAAGATCGACGCCGCGTTCATCGTGGCCGGCGCCCCCACCACTGCGGTTACCGGCCTGGCCGCCTCCCGCAGCGTCTACGTGGTGGAGCTGGATGACGCGCACATCGAGAAGCTGATTGCCGCCTCCCCCTATTACAGCAAGAACGTGATTCCCAAGGACGCCTATAACCTGGCTGCCGATGCCACCACCGTGGCCGTGGGTGCCGTTATCATTGCCCGGGACGACGTCTCTGAGGACGACGTCTACAATGTGTGCGCCGGTATCTTCGACAGCATCGATACCTTGAGCCACGACAAGAAGAGCGAGTTGAGCCTGGAGTTTGCCTCCAGCATCACCGCTGTTCCCTATCACCCGGGCGCGGCGAAGTATTTCGCTGAGAAGGGCATCACAGTTCCCACCAAGTAAATCATTTAGCAGCCATCGGACTGCGGTGGATTTTGCTCCACCGCAGTCCGTTGTGTATTGCCCGCAAATGAAACGTGTTGAAAGGAGAGCAGATTGTGAGCTTTTTGAGAAAAGAGAAGGAGACGCCGCCTCCCGTCCGCGAGGCAGTAGAGGAGGTACAGGATACCGGGACAGCCGCCGATGTGGAAGAGGTCATGAAAAAGTATGACCGGGAATCTAACACGCGGGTGTGGGTGGGGTGGCAGAAATGGGTTGTAAAGTGCCTGATGATCGCCTTTTCCCTCTACTGTCTCTACCTGACCCTCTGGGATACCAGTCTTCCGGAGTTCCGTCTGGCCATGTTTGTAGGTATGATCGTGGTCATTGGCTATTTGAATTTTCCCATGCGTAAGGGCAGTGTTGAGCCTAACAGTATGCCCTGGTATGACATTGTTATCATGCTCGCAGGTGCTTTGCCTTTCTTCTACTTTGCCGCTAATGCCGCGAAAATCAAGACCACCAGCGCCGTGTCCGCCTCTCAGGACCCTCTGATGCTGCTTCTGGCTATTCTGGGCATCTTGGCCATGATTGAGCTGTGCCGCCGCAGTGTTGGTATCCCCATCCTGTGCGTGGTGGGCGTGCTGCTGATTTACGCCTTTACCCAGGTCCGCTTCGGCAAGGTGATTTACGACCTGTTCTATACTACCAGCGGCCTGATTGGCACTCCCATCGCCACCTGCCAGAAGTATATTGTCCTCTTTATCATCTTCGGCGCGTTCCTGGAGCGCACCGGTATTTCGGCTTTCTTTATTAATCTGGCCAACTGCGTGGCCGGTTCCGCCTCCGGCGGACCCGCCAAGGTGGCTGTTATTTCCTCCGCCCTGTGCGGCATGGTGTCCGGCTCCTCGGTGGGCAATACAGTCACCACCGGTTCCGTCACCATCCCCATGATGAAGAAGACGGGTTACAAGGGCGAGTTTGCCGGCGCCGTTGAGGCGGCCGCCTCAACCGGCGGTCAGATCATGCCCCCCATTATGGGCGCTGCCGCCTTCCTGATGGCGGAGTACACCGGCTTCCCCTATGCGCAGATTGCCCTGCTGGCCATCCTGCCCGCCCTGCTGTACTTTACCGGCATTTTCATCGCCGTCCATCTGGAGGCGAAGAAGCTGGGCCTGAAGGGTATCCCCAAGGACCAGCTGCCCAAGTTCAGCAAGCTGGCCCCCAAGCTGTACCTGCTGCTGCCCCTGGTCATCCTGGTGGCCCTGGTGTCCAGCGGCAAGAATACTATGCAGTTCTCCGCCGCCATCGCCATTCTGGTAACTATTGTGGTGGGCGTCATCAATAATATTGTCAACTCCATCACCAAGAATCCGGATACCACAGACAATATCAGCTTCATGAAGGTGCTGGACTCCATGGAGGCCGGCGCCAAGGGGACCATCACGGTAGCGGCCGCCTGCGCTATGGCCGGCCTGGTTGCCGGATGCATCACCACCACCGGCCTGGCCAACATCCTGCTGCGGGCGATCGTGTCTGTCTCCGGCGGCGTGACAGTCATCGCCCTGTTCCTCACCATGCTGTGCTGCATCGTGCTGGGCATGGGCGTGCCCACCACTGCCAATTACTGCATCATGGCCGCCACCTGCGCCCCCATCCTGATGAGCGAAGAGATCGGTGTGCCCATGATTGCCGCCCACTTCTTTGTGTTCTATTTCGGCATTGTGGCCGACATCACCCCGCCCGTGGCCCTGGCCGCCTATGCGGGCTCCGCCATCGCCAAGTCTCCGCCCATGAAGACCGCGGTCAATGCCACAAAGCTGGCCATTGCTGCCTTTGTGGTGCCCTATATCTTTGCAGTGAATCCCACCATGCTGTTCCAGTTTGAGCCGGGCCTGTCTACGGCCATGAAGGTGGTCCAGGCTGTGTTGATTATCGTGACCTCGCTGATCGGACTGTTTGGCGTGGCCTCTGCCCTGAACGGCTATCTGTACCGGCCCATCAACCCGCTGTTCCGGGTGCTGATTGCGGCGGGCGGCCTGTGCATGATGATCCCCGGCAACCTCACCGACGTGGTCGGTCTGGCGGTGGTGGCCGCCGTTGTAGTCTTCCAGCGGATGGGCGCAAAAAGGAGCGCCGCAGCCTGAGGCAGTCCTCAGGGAACCAATTAGATGAAATGGACAACCGGCAGGGCTGAAAGGCTCTGCCGGTTGTTACTCTTGCGGGGTGCTTTTTTCTTGAAAACGGTTAAATTGTATGGTAAAATATCAAAATAGCATACCTATGATAACAGCCCGGCGGGCCGGATTAAGGAGAGCGCAATGAAAGGCATTGTTTTAGCGGCGGGGAAGGG
>CAJTSQ010000039.1:0-16617 GCA_910578735.1 uncultured Oscillospiraceae bacterium | reverse complement strand
CCCATGACCAAGCCGGTGTGCAAGCCCCTGCTGCCGGTGTACGACAAGCCGCTGATTTATTACCCCATTGCCATCCTCATGCAGGCGGGAATCTCTGATATCCTGATTATTGTCCCGCCGGAGGAGACGTCTACCTTCCGCTCTCTGCTGGGAGACGGCGGGCAGTATGGCCTGCGCATCTCCTATGCGGAGCAGCCGGTGGCCCGGGGGATTGCCGACGCCCTGCTCATCGGGCAGAGCTTTGTGGGCAACGACCGGGTGTGCCTGGTGCTGGGAGACAATATCTTCTATGCCCCCACCCTGGCCACAACCCTGAAGCGGGCCGCCGCCAACGACCGGGGCTCCACCGTCTTCGGCTACTGGGTGGAGGACCCCCGCCCCTTCGGCGTGGTGGAGTTCGACATGGACGGGAGAGCGATTTCCATTGAGGAGAAGCCCCGCTACCCCAAGTCCAACTATATCATCCCCGGCCTGTACTTTTACGACCACCAGGTGATGGAGATTGCCAATCACCTGAAGCCTTCGGCCCGGGGGGAGCTGGAGATTACCGATGTAAACCTGGAATATCTTCGCCGGGGCCAGCTTCAGGTAATCCCGCTGGAGAAGAATTTTACCTGGCTGGACGCGGGCACCGCAGACAGCCTGCTGATGGCGGGGGAGACCATCAAACGCATTCAGGACTCCACCGGCCGGTATGTGGGCTGTCTGGAGGAGCTGGCCCTCTACGAGGGCTGGATCACGGAGGAGCAGGTACACGCCATCGGCGACGAGCTGTCGATGACGCTGTACGGAAAATATTTGCAGTGCCTGTAAAAACCCGGGCCCCCGCAGGGCCGCGAAGGAGAGCCGGATGAGACGCATTTTACTGCTGGCCACCGGGGGGACCATTGCCTCCAAGGAGAGCGGCCAGGGGCTGAGTCCCGCCATCACCTCGGAAGAGATACTGAGCTATGTCCCCGCCGTTGGGGAGCTGTGCCGCATGGAGGCTGTCCAGCTGATGAATCTGGACAGCACCAACATAGGGCCCAAGCACTGGCTCCGGATTGCGGCGGCAGTTCAAGAGCACTATGAGAGTTATGACGGTTTTGTCATCACCCACGGCACCGATACCATGGCCTATACCGCGGCCGCCCTGTCCTACCTGATCCAGGACTCTCCCAAACCGATCGTCATCACAGGCTCACAGAAGTCTATCTGCCTGGATGACACAGATGCCCGGCGCAACCTCTACAACAGTGTCCTCTATGCCGCGGACCGGCAGTCCCACGATGTGAGCCTGGTGTTTGACGGCAAGGTGATTCTGGGCACCCGGGCCCGGAAGGAGCGGAGCAAGAGCTTCAACGCCTTCTCCAGCGTGGACTATCCAGAGGCGGCCGTAATTCGGGACAGGAAGCTGATCCGCTACCTGGCGCCCCGGACCTACCACTACGGGGCGGAGCCCACCTTCTATGACCGGCTGGAGGACAAGGTGCTGCTGCTCACCCTCATCCCGGGCATGGGGGCGGAGGCCCTGGAGCTGCTGCGGGACAGCTATCAGGCAGTGATTCTCCAGTCCTTCGGGGTGGGGGGACTGCCCGGCGGGGGGAACGGGCCGCTGGCCCAAGCCGTGAGCGAGTGGCTGGCGGCGGGCAAGACCATTGTGATGATGACCCAGGTGCCCTATGAGGGCAGTGATATGGCGGTGTATCAGGTAGGCCAGCAGGTAAAGGAGAAGTTCCGGCTGATCGAGGCCTACAACATGACCCTGGAGGCGGCGGCCGCCAAGCTGATGTGGGCTCTGGGCCAGACCAGGGACCCGGATCAGGTCCGGGAGCTGTTTTATAGACCGGTGCAGTTTGATGTAATCCGCTGAAAATGATCTATCGAAGAAAACGGAGGGCTCAATGAAGCGTTTGCGCCGCGTTTCGGCATTGTTTTTGGCAGTTCTGCTGGTGATTTCCCTGTTGCCTGTCCTGGCAGCCTCTCCGGAGAACACCACAACGATACTCTTTACCCACGACCTCCACTCCCATTTCCTGCCCCAGGCGGACGGGGAGGGGGGCGAGTCGGGGGGCTATGCCCGGCTGAAGACCGCCTTGGACCGGGAGCGGGCCGTCCATCCGGACGCCCTGACGGTGGATGGGGGGGACTTCTCCATCGGCTCTTTGATTCAGACCCTGTACACCACCCAGGGGGCGGAGCTGCGCACCATGGGGGCACTGGGCTACGACGCCGCCACTGCCGGCAACCACGAGTTTGATCACACGGGGACCGGCTTCGCCTCTATGCTGAACGCCGTGGTGAACAGCGGCGATTTGGCCCCCGCGCTTCTGATGGCCAACTATAAACCGTCGGCGGACAACCCGGACAAGCTGAATATCCAGCGGGCCATGGCCGCCTATAACGTGCGGGACTACATGCTCCTGGAGCGGAGCGGGGTGACCTACGGTATTTTTGGACTGATGGGAGCGGATTCCCACTCCTGCGCCCCCACCTCCGGATTTTCCCTGGGGGATATGGTGGAGAACGCCCGGCGGTGTGTAGACGCCTTGAAAGAGGAGGGAGCGGAATTTATTATCTGCCTGTCTCACTCCGGGACCAATGAGAAGAAAAAGCTGTCTGAGGATGAACAGCTGGCCGAAAAGGTACCGGGCATCGACCTGATTGTCTCCGGTCATACCCACACCACGCTGGAAGAACCCATCGTGGTGGGAGACACCTACATCGTCTCCGCCGGGCCCTACTGCGGCCATCTGGGTTCTATCACCCTGAGCTGGTCGAAAAACAGCGGAAAGGTCCTGACCGACTACCATCTGACCTCCATCGACGAGACCTTGCCCGACGACAGGGAGATCACCAAGCTGGTGGAGCGGTGGAAGGGCCTGGTAGGGGGGACCTATCTGGGCCGCTACGGCCTGAGCTATGACCAGGTACTCACCCGCGCCAGCTTCGACTTGAATACCCCGGTTTCCGGGGTGCATAGCGGCAATGCCCTGGGGGAGCTGGTGGCGGATGCCTTCCTCTGGGCCACGCAAAATCTGGAGGCGAACACCCCAGACGTACCCACTGTGACCATCACTGCCGACGGGGTGCTCCGCGCCCCCCTGGCCATGGGAGAGGTCACCACCTCCATGGCCTTCGATGTGCTGTCCATGGGGGTGGGGAGCGATGGCACCTCCGGGTTCCCTTTGGTGGGGGTGTACCTCACCGGGAAGGAGCTGAAAGCCGCAGCGGAGGTGGACGCCTCGGTGACCCCCCTTATGCCCGCCGCCCAGCTGTATATGGCGGGGCTGGAGTACTCCTTTAATGTCCACCGGATGTTCTTCAACCGGGTGACAGAAGTCCGGCTGGTACAGGAAAACCGCTGGACAGCGCGCGCGCCCACTCTGGGAGACAGCTCTCAGCCAGCGAACTCCGGTTATCAGTATACGGTGGGCCACACCGACCGGACCTACAGCGAACTGGAGGACGACCGGCTCTACCGGGTGGTCTCCGGCATGTACTCGGCTCAGATGCTGGGTACGGTGAAGGATAAATCCTTAGGCCTGCTCTCCCTGGAGCCCAAGATGGCGGACGGCAGCCCGGTCACCGACTTTGAGGCCTGTATCCTCCGGGATGAGAACGGCAACGAGATCAAAGAGTGGTACGCCCTGGCTGCCTACCTCCAGAGTTTCGGGGAGGAGGGACTTCCCTTCCGCTATTCCTACCCCAACGGCGACGGCCGGAAGGATGTGAGCCGAAGCTGGAACCCCCTTGAGCTGCTGGGGGCGCTGAACTGGATTGGCTGGGTGGCCCTGCTGGTCCTGGTGCTGGTGGTGGCCCTGGCGGTTTTCCTGATCCGCTGGCTGCACTTTGCCCGGAAGCGCCGGCGCTACGGCAAGGGAACCAAATGGTAACAACGTGATCTGTGCGGCATGAGCCGCTGGCAATATATTTTGATGGAAAAAGGAATAACGCTGACAGGAGGAGAAACAGTGAAGAAGTACGAAATCGCAAAAAAGAAAGTGCTGACACCGGAGATCAGCCAGATCTCAGTGTACGCGCCGCTGGTAGCCGCTAAGGCCAAGGCGGGCCAGTTCATCATTCTGCGTGTGGATGAGGAGGGAGAGCGGATTCCTCTGACTGTCTCCAGCACGGACGCAGAGGGCCTGGTCACCGTCATCTATCAGAAGATCGGCGGCACTACCCTGGCCCTGGACCAGCTGAACGAGGGCGACTGCCTTCAGGATTTTGTAGGCCCCCTGGGCCTGCCCACCGAGGTGGAGAACATCGGCCGGGTAGCCGTCCTGGGGGGCGGCCTGGGCTGCGCCATCGCCCTGCCGGTGGCCCGGGCCCTGCACCAGGCGGGGAACCAGGTGGACCTGATCGGCGGCTTTAAGACCAAGGATATTGTCATTCTGGAGGAGGAGATGGGCCAGGCCTGCACCGACCTGCACATCTGCACCGACGACGGTACCTACGGCTACCACGGCTTTGTCACCGGCAAGCTGGAGGAGCTGATCAACAGCGGTGTGAAGTTTGACCGGGTGTTTGCCATCGGCCCCCTGCTGATGATGAAGTTTGCCTGCAAGCTCACTGAGAAGTACAACATCCCCACCACCGTGAGCATGAACCCCATCATGATTGACGGCACGGGCATGTGCGGCTGCTGCCGCCTCACCGTGGACGGCGAGGTGAAGTTCGCCTGCGTGGACGGCCCCGACTTCGACGGCCACAAGGTGGACTTTGACGAAGTGATTGCCCGTAACGCGACCTATAAGGAGCATGAAGCCAAGGCGAAAGAGAAGCACCTCTGCCGCCTGGGAGGAGGTGCCATGAATGGCTAATATGCAGATGGAAAAGACCCCCATGCCGGAGCAGGAGGCCAACGTACGCAACGCCAACTTTAAAGAGGTGGCCCTGGGCTACACCCTGGAGCAGGCCCAGAACGAGGCACAGCGGTGCCTGAACTGCAAGAACAAGCCCTGTGTCAGCGGCTGCCCCGTGGGGATACCCATCCCCGAGTTTGTGGCCAAGGTGGCCGAGGGAGACCTGGCCGCCGCCTATCAGCTGCTGTCCGACGCCAACGCCCTGCCCGCTATCTCGGGCCGGGTCTGTCCCCAGGAGAGCCAGTGCGAGGGCAAGTGCGTCCGTGGCATCAAGGGCGAGCCCGTGTCCATCGGCCGCATTGAGCGCTTCGTGGCCGACTGGGCCGCTGAGAACGGCATCGCCAACGTGGCCACCGCTCCTAAGAACGGACATAAGGTCGCCGTCATCGGCTCCGGCCCCGCCGGACTGACCTGCGCCGGCGAGCTGGCCCGGATGGGCTACTCCGTCTCTGTGTTTGAGGCCTTCCATACCCCCGGCGGCGTGCTGAGCTACGGCATTCCTGAGTTCCGTCTCCCCAAGGCCATCGTCAAGCGGGAGGTGGCCAACCTGGAGAAGATGGGGGTGGATATCGAGCTGAACATGGTTATAGGTAAAGTCCTGACCATCACTGAGCTGTTTGAACAGGGCTACGAGGCGGTGTTCATCGGCTCCGGCGCCGGCCTGCCCATGTTTATGAAGATTCCCGGCGAGTCTCTGGTGGGGGTCTACTCCGCCAACGAGTACCTCACCCGTATCAACCTGATGAAGGCCTATAAGGACGACGCACCTACCCCCGTCCTCCACAATAAGAAGGTGGCCGTGGTGGGCGGCGGCAACGTGGCCATGGACGCCGCCCGGTGTGCCAAGCGCCTGGGGGCCGATGTCCACATCGTCTACCGCCGCTCTGAGGCGGAGCTCCCCGCCCGGGCGGAGGAGGTCCACCACGCCAAGGAGGAGGGCATCGTCTTCGATCTGCTCACCAACCCCGTATCCATTGAGGGGGACGAGACCGGCCATGTCCAGTCCATCACCTGCGTGAAGATGGAGCTGGGCGAGCCCGACGCCTCCGGCCGCCGCCGCCCTGTGGTAATTGAGGGCAGTGAGTTCAAGATGGAGGTGGATGCTGTGGTCATGTCTCTGGGCACCCAGCCCAACCCCATGAGCTACGACGGCACCCCCGGCCTGGAGAAGACCCGGAAGGGCTGTGTCCAGGCGGATGACCACGGCTGCACCTCCTGCCCCAATATCTTCGCCGGAGGGGACGCCGCCACCGGAGCGGCCACCGTTATTCTGGCCATGGGCGCCGGCAAGTCCGCCGCCAAGTCCATTGACGAGTATATCAAAGGCAAATAACCTGAATGGTAAAAAAATCACCGCAGTTTTCGCTGCGGTGATTTTTTTGCGTGTTCCGGAAGCTACGGTTTTTGGGAGGGAGAATCCTCCCTATGTCCCCGGCGCTCCGGAATGCAGGCGGGTTAAATCCACTCCCTCATGGGTGAGCAGCTTGATCTTCCTTTCCAGACCGCCGGCGTAGCCGGTCAAACGCCCGTTGGAGCCGACGACTCGGTGACAGGGGATGATAATCGAAATGGGATTATGCCCTACAGCTCCACCCACGGCCCGGGCCGACATCCGTTCCCGTCCAAGGCGGGCGGAAAGCTTCTGTGCGATTTCTCCATAGGTGGTCGTTTGGCCATAGGGAATTTCACAGAGTATCTTCCAGACTTCCTGACGAAAATCGCTGCCAACAGGCGCAAGGGGCAATTCATTGACAGCGGGCCGCTCCCCGGCAAAATATCGGTCCAGCCACCGGCCGGCTTGCTGGAGGATCGGCAAGCTCTTGCACTCCTGAGTCTCCTCCCGCACAGAGCCGAGGAAGTATTTCTGCCCCTCCATCCATACCCCTGCCAGTGTTCCGTCCTGCCCGGCCAGCAGCAGAGTGCCGACGGGGGAATCATAATGTGATGTATATACCATAATTTCCCTCCTACACACAATCGTATTATGAACAACGGAAGGGCTTGCCGTCTGCGATTCACAGACAGCAAGCCCGTTCAACACAATAGGGATTAGACCTCAGCTTCCTGCGTCTGCTTCCCTGCGGCGGATTCCAGCTCCAGGGAGCCGAATTCGGCATCGGCAAAAAGCTCCTCGCCCTCGTCTTCATCGTCGTCCACGCTGAAGTCCAGAGGCACTTCCCGCTCAGGGCGGCGCTGGGAGACCAGATTGCCCTCGTCGTCGATGACGTCCTCCTTGCGGTACTGGGCCAGGCCGGAGCCGGCGGGAATCAGCTTACCGATGATGACGTTCTCCTTCAGGCCCAGCAGGTGATCCACCTTGCCCTTGATGGCCGCCTCGGTGAGCACCTTGGTGGTCTCCTGGAAGGAGGCGGCGGACAGGAAGGATTCAGTGGCCAGAGAGGCCTTGGTAATGCCCATAAGCAGCCGGGTGCAGGTGGGGACCACCAGGTCCTCGCCCATCTCGTTCTTCTCCCCGGCGTCGATGCGGGCCTGGACGGCGTCCTGGGCGTCCAGGAAGTCCACCAGGTCAATGGTGGAGCCGGAGAGCAGGTCGGAGTCGCCGGACTCCTCCACCCGGACCTTGCGCATCATCTGGCTGACAATTACCTCGATGTGCTTGTCGTTGGTGTCCACGCCCTGCTGGCGGTATACCTTCTGCACCTCGCGGATCAGGTAGTTGTGGCAGTCGGACAGGCCGCGAATCCGCAGCACGTCGTGGGGGGACAGGGCGCCCTCAGTGAGCTGCTCACCCTTCTTCACCATCGCGCCCTCCTTCACCTTGATGCCGGCGGAGTAGGGCAGGTCGTAGGCCACCACCTCGCCGTCGTCGGCGGTGATGGTCAGCTTGCACATCACGTTGCGCTTGATCTCCTCCATAGTCACCCGACCACTGATCTCGGCCAGCTGAGCCATCTTCTTGGGCTTGCGGGCCTCAAACAGCTCCTCAACACGGGGAAGGCCCTGGGTGATGTCGCCGCCGGCCACGCCGCCGGTGTGGAAGGTACGCATGGTCAGCTGGGTACCCGGCTCGCCGATGGACTGGGCGGCGATGATGCCCACAGCCTCACCGGCGCCCACAGGCTCGCCGATGGCCAGGTTGATGCCGTAGCACTTGGCGCACACACCGCTGCGGGCCCGGCAGGTGAGGACGGAGCGAATCTTGATCTGGTGGATGTTGTGGCCCTCCAGGGTCTTGGCGTCGTCCTTCCGGAGCATAGTGTCCCGGGTAAAGAGCACCTCTCCGGAGGTAGGATCGACAATATCGTCGGTGGGATAGCGGCCGTGGATGCGCTCGGCAAAGGTCTCGATAATCTGGCCGTGTTCCTCGATTTCGCTGACTTCAATGCCGTCACTGGTGCCGCAGTCGTCCTCCCGGATGATGACCTGCTGAGAAACGTCCACCAGACGGCGGGTCAGATAGCCCGAGTCGGCGGTACGCAGGGCGGTGTCTGCCATGCCCTTCCGAGCGCCCCTGGAGGAGATGAAGTACTCCAGCACAGACAGGCCCTCACGGAAGTTGGCCTTGATGGGAATCTCGATGGTACGGCCGGCGGTATCGGCCATCAGGCCGCGCATACCGGCCAGCTGACGGATCTGAGCCATAGAGCCGCGGGCGCCCGAGTCGGCCATCATGAAGATGGGGTTGTACTGGTCCATGGACTCCTGGAGGGCGTCGGTGACGTCCTTGGTGGTCTTCTCCCAGGCGGACACGGTGAGGCGGTAGCGCTCATCGTTGGTAATCAGGCCCCGGCGGTACTGTTTGTCGATGCGGACAATCTCTTTTTCTGTCTCGCCGATGAGCTCATACTTCTTGGAGGGAACGGTCATATCGGCGATGGCCACGGTGAGGGAGCCCACAGTGGAGTAGTGGTAGCCCAGATCCTTGATGGCGTCCAGCATACCGGCGGAGGTGGTGAAACCATGTTTGGTGATGCACTTGTCGATAATCTTCCCCAGCATCTTTTTCCCCACCACCTCGTTGACCTCCAGGTCAAACATGGTTTCCGGGTTGGTGCGGTCCACAAGGCCCAAATCCTGGGGAATGGCTTCGTTGTATATCATGCGGCCCACGGTGGTGGTGACCAGCTTGTGCTTCATCTCGCCGTCCACCTCCCGGAACATCCGGACCCGGATGGGGGTGTGGAGGGTGATAATACCCGCGTCGTAGGCCAGCATGGCCTCGTCCTTGTCGGAAAAGGCGTGGTCCACATCCCCCTCGTCCCGGGTGTAGGTGAGGTAGTAGGCGCCCAGGATCATGTCCTGAGAGGGGATGGTAACCGGGCCGCCGTCCTGAGGACGGAGCAGGTTGTTGGCGGAAAGCATCAGCACCCGGGCCTCGGTCTGGGCCTCAGCGGACAGGGGGACGTGGACGGCCATCTGGTCGCCGTCGAAGTCGGCGTTGAAGGCGGTACACACCAGGGGGTGGAGCTTGATGGCCCGGCCCTCTACCAGCACCGGCTCGAAGGCCTGGATGCCCAGGCGGTGGAGGGTGGGGGCGCGGTTGAGCATGACGGGGTGGTCCTTGATGACGAATTCCAAGGCGTCCCACACGGCGGCTTCGCCCTTTTCCACCATCTTCTTGGCGGCCTTGATGTTGTTGGCCAGGCCGTCGTCCACCAGCTTCTTCATGACGAAGGGCCGGAACAGCTCAATGGCCATCTCCTTGGGCAGGCCGCACTGATAGATTTTCAGCGAGGGGCCCACCACGATGACGGAACGGCCGGAGTAGTCCACCCGCTTGCCCAGCAGATTCTGGCGGAAGCGGCCCTGCTTGCCCTTCAGCATGTCGCTCAGGGACTTCAGCGCCCGGTTATTGGCGCCGGTGACCGCCCGGCCCCGGCGGCCGTTGTCGATGAGGGCGTCCACCGCCTCCTGGAGCATCCGCTTCTCGTTGCGGACGATGATGTCAGGGGCGTTGAGCTGAATCAGCCGCTTGAGCCGGTTGTTTCGGTTAATCACCCGGCGGTAGAGGTCGTTTAAGTCAGAGGAGGCATACCGCCCGCCGTCCAGGGGGACCATGGGGCGAATTTCGGGGGGGATGACGGGCAGGACATCGATAATCATCCACTCGGGCTTGTTGCCCGACAGGCGGAAGGCGTCCACCACCTCCAGCCGCTTGATGATCTTAACCTTCTTCTGGCCGGAGGCGTCCCTCAGCTCCTTTCGCAGCTGCTCGGAAAGCTCCTCAAGGTCGATTTGCTGGAGCAGCTTCTTCACCGCCTCGGCGCCCATGCCGGCATCGAAGTCGTCCTCATATTTCTCCCGCATGTCCCGGTATTCCTTCTCGGAGAGAATCTGGTTTTTAGACAGGGGAGAGAAGCCGGGGTCGATGACGATATAGGCGGCGAAGTACAGCACCTTCTCCAGAATTCGGGGGCTGATGTCCAGCAGCAGGCCCATCCGGGAGGGGATGCCCTTGAAGTACCAGATGTGGCTCACCGGGGCGGCCAGCTCGATGTGGCCCATCCGCTCCCGGCGGACCTTGGCCTTGGTGATCTCCACGCCGCAGCGGTCGCACACCTTGCCCTTGTACCGGATCTTCTTATACTTGCCGCAGTTGCACTCCCAGTCCTTGGTGGGGCCAAAAATCTTCTCGCAGAACAGGCCGTCCCGCTCCGGCTTCAGGGTGCGGTAGTTGATGGTCTCCGGGCGCTTGACCTCGCCGAAGGACCACTCGCGGATTTGCTCCGGGGAGGCGATTCCAATGCGGATCGCGTCAAACTCAGCATAGCTCATGTCTTGATCTCCTCCCGTTCTCAGTTATAGTCGTCTTCAGCGAACATGGAGTCTTCCGTTTCCTCGCTCGCCGCGTCCAGGGTCAGGTCGTCCTCATCGCTGTCGCCCTTAAAGGTGAAGCCGCCGGCAGAGGCGAAGTCGTCGCCCGCCTGATAGCCGAAGTCGTCCTCCCGGTCGTAGTAGTCGTCCCGGACGGGCTGGTAACCGTCGTCCTCGTCGTCCTTCAGCTCGATCTCGTTGCCCTGGTTGTCCAGCACCTTCATGTCCAGGCACAGGGACTGCAGCTCCTTGATGAGCACCTTGAAGGACTCGGGCACGCCGGGCTTGGGTACGTTCAGGCCTTTGACAATGGCCTCATAGGTCTTCACACGTCCCGTCACGTCGTCGGACTTCACCGTCAGAATCTCCTGGAGGGTATAGGCCGCGCCGTAGGCCTCCAGGGCCCAAACCTCCATCTCGCCGAAGCGCTGGCCGCCGAACTGGGCCTTGCCGCCCAGGGGCTGCTGGGTGACCAGGGAGTAGGGGCCGGTGGCACGGGCGTGAATCTTGTCGTCCACCAGGTGGTGGAGCTTGAGGAAGTAGACATAGCCCACGGTGACGGGGTTGTCGAACCGGCGGCCGGTGCGGCCGTCGTAGAGCCAATTCTTGCCGTCGATAATGCGCAGCTGACCCTGGCGCTGCCACTGAGATATCTGACCGGCGTCGGCCATCTCCTCGGGGGTGAGGGGCCGCAGCTCCTCGCCCTCGCTGCCCACCAGGTAGAGGGGCTTGCCGATAAGGGGCTCATCCACGCCCACTTCCCGGGCCAGGCCGGCCAGCTTCAGGCAGTCCTGGATGTCGCCCTCGGTGGCGCCGTTGAAGATGGGGGTGGCCACCTTCCAGCCCAGGGTCTTGGCGGCGTAGCCCAGATGGACCTCCAGTACCTGCCCGATGTTCATACGGGAGGGCACGCCCAGGGGGTTCAGCACGATGTCCAGGGGGGTGCCGTCGGGCAGGAAGGGCATATCCTCCTGGGGCAGGATGCGGGAGACAACGCCCTTGTTGCCGTGGCGGCCGGCCATCTTGTCGCCCACAGAAATCTTCCGCTTCTGGGCGATGTAGACCCGGACCACCTGGTTGACGCCGGGGCCCAGCTCGTCGCCGGCCTCCCGGGTGAAGACATTCACGTCCACCACGATGCCGGCCTCGCCGTGGGGCACCTTCAGGGAGGTATCCCGGACCTCCCGGGCCTTCTCGCCAAAGATGGCCCGAAGCAGCTTCTCCTCGGCGGTGGCCTCGGCCTCGCCCTTGGGGGTGACCTTGCCCACCAGGTAGTCGCCGGCGCGGATCTCCGCGCCTATCCGGATGATGCCATGCTCGTCCAGGTCCTTCAAAGCGTCCTCGCCCACGTTGGGGATGTCCCGGGTGATGGTTTCGGGGCCCAGCTTGGTGTCCCGGGCCTCAGTCTCATACTCCTCGATGTGGATGGAGGTGAACACGTCGTCCTTTACCATCCGTTCGTTGAGGAGGATGGCGTCCTCGTAGTTGTAGCCCTCCCAGGTCATAAAGCCCATAAGGATGTTCCGGCCCAGGGCAATCTCTCCCTGATCGGTGGAGGGGCCGTCGGCCAGCACGGTGGGGTCGTCCAGCTTGTTGCCGTCCCCGTCCCGGACTACGCCGTGGACCCGCTGGCCCACATCGACGATGGGCCGCTGGTTGATACAGGTGGTGTGGTTGGAGCGCAGGTATTTGGTCAGGTCGTAGGTCTTTTCGCCCAGGGTGTCGTAATGCACCGTGATGTGCCGGGCGTCCACCCGGGTAACTTCGCCGTCGCCTTCAGCCAGGATGGCGATTTCGGAGTCCATGCAGTTCTTGTGCTCCTGGCCGGTGGCCACGATGGGGGCCTCGGGGCGGAGCAGGGGAACGGCCTGGCGCTGCATGTTGGCGCCCATCAGGGCGCGGTTGGCGTCATCGTTCTGGAGGAAGGGGATCATGGCGGTGGCCACCGACACCATCATCTTGGGGGACACGTCCACAAAGTCCACCCGGTGCTTATCCACCGAGATGGTCTCATTGCGGTGGCGGCAGGTGACGCGCTCGTTGGTCAGGCAGCCGCTCTCGTCCACCGGCTCAGTGGCCTGGCCGATGATATACTCATCCTCCATATCGGCGGTCATATAGACAATCTCGTCAGTGAGCTTGCCCGTCTCCTTGTCCACCTTGCGGTAGGGGGATTCGATAAAGCCATATTTGTTGATCCGGGCGTAGGAGGCCAGGTAGGAGATCAGGCCGATGTTGGGACCTTCGGGGGTCTCAATGGGACACAGCCGGCCATAGTGGGAGTAGTGTACGTCTCGGACGTCGAAGGAGGCCCGGTCCCGGCTCAGGCCGCCGGGGCCCAGGGCGGACAGGCGGCGCTTGTGGGTCAGCTCGGCCAGGGGGTTGGTCTGGTCCATGAACTGGGACAGGGGGGAGGACCCGAAGAACTCCTTGATGGCGGCGGTGACGGGCCGGATGTTGATGAGGCTCTGGGGGGTGACCACGTCCAGGTCCTGGGTGGTCATCCGCTCCCGGATGACGCGCTCCATGCGGCTGAAGCCAATGCGGAACTGGTTCTGGATCAGCTCGCCCACACAGCGCAGGCGGCGGTTGCCCAGGTGGTCGATGTCGTCGGGGGTGCCGATGTTGCTGGCCAAGCAGTTGAGATAGTTGATGGAGGCCATAATGTCTTCCACGGTGATGTGGTTGGGGACCAGCGCCTCTGTGTTCCGGCGGATGGCCTGCTTCAGCTCGTCGCCCTGGTACTGGTCCAGCAGCTGGCACAGGACCGGGAAGGAGACCATCTCGTCAATCCCCACCTCGGCGGGGTCAAAGTCCACAAAGTCCTCCAGCCGGACCATGTTGTTGGAGAAGACCACAACCTGCTTGCCGTCCACATCCACCACGGCCCGGTTTACCCCCTTGCGGTCCAGCTCCTGGGCCTCCTCCCGGGTGAGGACCTTGCCGGCCTCGGCGATGATCTCCCCGGTGCGGGGGTCGGTCACGGGCTGGGCCAGCTTCTGGTGAGACAGCCGGGTCCAGAGAGCCATCTTCTTGTTGAACTTGTAGCGGCCCACGGTGGACAGGTCGTACCGCCGGTGGTCGAAGAAGGTGGCGTTGATGAGGGTCTCGGCGGAATCCAGCGTTGGGGGCTCGCCGGGGCGCAGCTTGCGGTAGATTTCCAGCATGGCCTCCTCATAGGTCTTGCAGGCGTCCTTCTCCAGGGTGGCCAGAATGCGCTCGTCATTGCCGAACATTTTGAGGATATCCTCGTCGAAGCGGGGCCCCATGGCCCGGATCAGGCAGGTGACGGGCAGCTTGCGGTTTTTGTCAATGCGGACATAGAACACATCGCTCAGGTCAGTCTCATACTCCAGCCAGGCGCCCCGGCCGGGGATGACAGTGGTGGCATAGGTCTTGTTGTCCGCCTTGTCCACCTCCCGGGTGTAGTACATGCCGGGGGAGCGGACAATCTGAGAGACGATGACGCGCTCGGCCCCGTTGATGACAAAGGTGCCCGAGTTGGTCATGATGGGGAAGTCCCCCATGAAAATCTCCTGCTCGTTGATCTGGTTGTTCTGGGTGTTGCGCAGCTGCACCTTCACCTTGATGGGGGCGGCGTAGGTGGCGTCCCGGGCCTTGCACTCCTCCACGTTGTACTTGGGCTTTTCGTCCATGGAGAAGTCCACAAAGGACAATTCCAGGTTGCCGCCGTAGTCCACGATGGAGCCCACATCCCGGAATACTTCCCGCAGTCCCACGTCCAGGAACCACTGGTAGGAGGTCTTCTGAACCTCCAGCAGGTTGGGCATCTCGAGGATCTCTTGGTAACGGGCAAAGCTTCTGCGCTGGATTTTGCCGTATTGGACGGCCGGGGCCCGGCGTTCTACCCGCTCTCGGAGTTCCTCCATGCTTTCTTTGACCATGCTAAAAAATCAACTCGCTTTCTTCTGAATTCACGGTTGGTCTTCACTTTACTCGGCTGGATTTTGGGAAAATAGGGAGAATTTGCTGTCAAAATGCACAAGTTCAGGGGGAGAAAAAAGGCTGCGCGCACGAGCGCGTGGACAATTTTCTCGAAGGCGCTCTTGCTTTTCTGCCAGGGGTGTGGTAAACTAGGCGAGGATTGATAGGAATGTGTTCAATTTTAACCGGAGGCATAAAAGCATTTTATTTTACCATATATGGGGTGGGCTGTCAAGGCCTATCCCATTTTATTCCTCAAAAAAATTAGTATAAACGTGTCCGGCCCGCCCGAGGCCAGCTTGGACAGACCAAAACCTCGCCCTTGGCGAGGTTTTGATTTGTCTGGAACAGGGAAGAAGCTTACAATATAAAAGCGGAACCAGGCTGCGGCTGGCCGTCAGAACCCATTTACGAGGAACGGTTGAATTTGCCGCCGTTTTCAGCGGTGCGCCTGAAATAGAGGTGGAATGACATCCGGTTCAGGCGCAGAGGGGGGGAGCACCTCCGGCTAAAGGCGGAGGCGGCGCATGCCTGTTTTTTGTGCAAACCATGCGGATTTTTCCCGCTGAAGCCCGCAATTTTTGCAGGGAATATTTTTCTCTAAAAGTTTACAAACTGCCCAAAAAGTGATACACTACACCTGTGTAAACGTTTATGGATACCCTGCCTGCCGGGGTGCCGCTGGCCTGTCCCGATATAACCATTTAGCTATGAAAACTATAAGCATTTTCAGCATTGGTCCCATGGGGACAGGCTTGTAAAATAGAGCAGAGAAACATCTTCGCGTTACTCCAGCAAATTTAGGAAGAAAGTAGGGAACCTCTATGGCAAGAAAATTCAAAACCATGGACGGCAACAACGCCGCTGCGTATGTCAGCTACGCATTTACAGAAGTGGCGGGCATCTATCCCATCACGCCGTCCAGCCCCATGGCCGACTACGTGGACCAGTGGGCCGCCCAGGGCCAGAAGAACATCTTCGGCAACACCGTCAAGGTCATTGAGATGCAGTCTGAGGCCGGCGCCGCCGGCACCGTTCACGGCTCGCTCAACGCCGGCGCGCTCACTACCACCTACACCGCCTCCCAGGGCCTGCTGCTGATGATCCCCAATATGTACAAGATCGCCGGCGAGCTGCTGCCCGGCGTGTTCCACGTCTCCGCCCGTACCGTGGCCGCCCAGTCTCTGAACATCTTCGGTGACCACTCCGACGTGATGGCCTGCCGCCAGACCGGCTTTGCCATGCTGGCCGAGGGCAACGTGCAGGAGGTTATGGACCTGGCTCCCGTGGCCCATCTGGCCGCCATCAAGGGCCGTGTTCCCTTCATCAACTTCTTCGACGGCTTCCGCACCTCCCACGAGATCCAGAAGGTGGCCATCTGGGACTACAAGGATCTGGCCGAGATGGTGGATATGGACGCCGTGGCCGCCTTCCGCGCCCGCGCCCTGAACCCCGAGCACCCCACCATGCGCGGCTCCCATGAGAACGGCGATATCTTCTTCCAGCACCGCGAGTCCTGCAACAGCTACTACGACGCTCTGCCCGAGATCGTTGAGGAGTATATGGGCAAGATCAACGCCAAGCTGGGCACCGACTATCAGCTGTTCAACTACTACGGCGCTCCCGACGCCGACCGGGTCATCATCTGCATGGGCTCCTTCTGCGACGTGGCCGAGGAGGTCATCGACTATATGAACGCCCACGGCGAGAAGGTGGGTATGGTCAAGGTCCGCCTGTACCGCCCCTTCCGGGCCGACAAGCTGATTGCCGCCATCCCCGCCACCGCCAAGAAGATTGCCGTGCTGGACCGCACCAAGGAGCCCGGCGCGCTGGGCGATCCCCTGTATATGGACGTGGTGGCCGCTCTGGCCGGCGCCGGTATCACCGACAGGACCGTAGTGGCCGGCCGTTACGGCCTGGGCTCCAAGGACACCCCGCCCCGCTCCGTCTTTGCCGTGTATGAGAACCTGGCCCAGGCCCAGCCCAAGGACCACTTCACCATCGGCATTGTGGACGACGTGACCAACACCTCCCTGACCGAGAAGACTGC
>CAJTSQ010000038.1 GCA_910578735.1 uncultured Oscillospiraceae bacterium | reverse complement strand
GCTGGCACGGCGAAGCCGTGACTGGGGGATTCCATTCAACGAAACACCTTCCCCTCCCCGTCCAGCACGTCCCGGCGGTGGAAGGTGACGAAATCGGGGGTATATTCCGGGTATTCGGCGCAGAAAGCGGCCCGGATCAGGTCAGGATTGAGGCCGGGGTTCTGGGCGGAGGTGACCAGGTCCACCATCATGGTGTCGCTCTGGCACTCCATGCGCCAGCTGCGGACCAGCGGAATTATGTCGACCTCTGTAAAGCCTGCCTTGGCCTTGTTGGACTTCTTCTTTACCACCAGGCTCTCCCGGCCCAGCAGGGCGGCCATAGCGGGCTCGGTCTCCTGGGGCCGGCCCTCGGGGTAGTCGAAGGTCATGATGTAGTTGACATAACGCAATTCCTTCAGCTTCCGCTCCGCCGGATAGCACTGGTGGACCACGATTCCCTCAGGCATGGCGGCGGTGAGCCGCTCCGGCACCTCCTCATAGCTTGTCCCCTCCAGCAGGCCGAACTCCAGAATCTCGCACTGGCTGGAGAACCCCACCGACAGGGGCAGGGCGATGGACACAAAGGGGTGGGGATTGAAGCCCTCGGTGTGCTTAATGGGTATCTTCGCCCGGGAAAAAGCCCGCTGAAAGGTGCGCATCAGGTCCAGGTGAGAGATATACCGGGCTCGTCCCGTTTTGGTGAACAACAGCCGGTCAGCCACAGGTCCTCCCCCCTTCCAACAGCTTATTGGCTCCGCAGCCGGAGCAGCGAGTGCGGCAATCGGGAGTGGTGACCGACTGGTAACACGCCTCCCGCTCCCGCCACAGAAAATCGGTACTCACGCCGGTGGACAGCCGGCACCAGGGGAAGACCTCGTCTCTCCCCCGCTCCCGGTGGGCGTAGAAGCCCCCGTCCAGCCCGCAGGCGGCCAGGCCGTCCAGCCAGCGCTGGTAGTCAAAATACTCCGTCCAGGAATCCATCTTCCCCCCGTGGGCCCACACCCACTCCAGCACGTCGGCCAGGCGGCGGTCTCCCCGGGATAAAATGGCCTCCAGATAGCTGGTCTGGGGGTCGTGCCAGTTGTAGGTGATGGACTTGTCCCGCTTCAGGGCGTCCCGGAGCAGGTTCACCCGCCGCTGGTACTCCTCTACAGGAATTTGTGCCTCCCACTGGAAGGCGGTGTGGGGCTTGGGGACAAACCAGGAGGTGGACACGGTGATCCGCACCCCCCGGGCTCTATTGGGGCTGTACTCCCGCCAGGTGAAGTAGACCTTTCGGGCCAGATCGGCGATGCCCAGCACGTCCTCGTCGGTCTCGGTGGGCAGACCCAGCATGAAGTAGAGCTTCACCCCGCTCCACCCCCCGGCGAAGGCGGTGCGGCAGGATGTGAGCAGGTCCTCCTCCCGGAGATTCTTGTTGATGGCGTCCCGGAGCCGCTGGGTGCCCGCCTCGGGGGCAAAGGTGAGTCCGCCCCGGCGCACCCGCTGGAGCCGCTCCATCAGGCTCATGGAGAAGGTGTCCGCCCGCAGGGAGGGCAGAGACAGCCCGATATCCCGGGGGGCGCAGTAGTCCAGAAGGTCGTCGCACAGGGGGAGAAGGTCGGGGTAATCGGTGGAGGACAGGCTGGACAGGGTCATCTCCTGGTAGCCCGAATCCTCGATGGCTTCCTTGCCGTATTTCGCCAGCAGCTCCGGACTGCGGGAGCGCACCGGCCGGTAGGCGTACCCCGCCTGACAGAACCGGCACCCCCGGATACACCCCCGAAACAGCTCCAGCATCACCCGGTCGTGGACAATCTCGGTGGAAGGGATGATGGTTTTTACCGGGAAATAGGCCTTGTCCATATCCTGGACGATCCGCTTGGTCACGGTCTCCATGGCGCCGCTCCCCGGCTTTATGTCAACCGACTCCAGCGTGCCGTCCGGGCAGTACACCGGTTCATAGAGGGAGGGCACATAGATTCCCTCGATTTTGGCCGCCTCCAGCAGGAACTCCTCCTTGGACCAGCCCTCGTCCCGGGCCTGACGGTAGAGGTCGATGTATTCCAGGGTGACCTCCTCCCCCTCCCCCAGGACGAAGAAGTCCACAAAGGGGGCCAGGGGCTCGGGATTGTAGCAGCAGGTCCCTCCCGCCACAATCAGCGGGGAGAAGTCGGTCCGGTCAGCGCTGCGCAGGGCCAGCCCGGCCAGGTCCAGCATGTTGAGCACGTTGGTATAGGCCATCTCGTAGCCCAGAGAGAAGCCAATGATATCAAACTCAGCAATAGGGTCGCCGCTTTCCAGCCCATAGAGGAGCAGGCCCTCACGGCGCAGCTGTTCCTCCATATCCCCCCAGGGGGCAAAACAGCGCTCACACCAGATTTCAGGCCGCTGATTCATCACCCCGTAGAGGATACGGCAGCCCAGGTTGGACATGCCAATCTCATAGGTGTCGGGAAAGCACAGGGCATAGCGGACATCCACCTGACCCTTGTCCTTGATTACTGCGTTATATTCTCCTCCTGTGTACCGGGCCGGTTTTTGTACATTCGGCAGGATATGTTCTAAGATACGGTTCATCCTATTCCTCCCATTTGACGTGTATCTTTTATTGTACCTGTTTCCCGCCCCGCTGACAAGTCCTATTTCCTAATTGTCCCGCCCATTCGTGATTTATATCAAAATACGGCAGAGGATCCTCATCGGATGCTCCGCCGCATTTGCTGCCAGACTACTGTCTATTAACATGATAAATCCGAACACATCTCTGCTTGACTCAGGGAATTGTGTTCGGATTATCAAGGGTGGTCCGAGCGGCGGGATTTGAACCCACGGTCTCTTGGACCCGAACCAAGCGCGATACCAAGCTTCGCCACGCCCGGATAGACCGCTTACTATCATAATATGTTCCGGCCCATCTGTCAAGAGTAATATTTCCAATCCTTCCGGAATAAAATTCTAAAAACGATACCGAGGAGGGATGTCTATGTATGACCAGGGCACACAGGCTGTAAGCAGGCGGAGGAGCGTCAGGACTTACCCGTCAGGGCGGAGCGGGCGGAGAACCGGTCACAGTCAGGAGCAGGTAAGGCTGGCCCAGCTGGTGGTCTGTTTTGTGCTGTTCCTCACGATTTTTCTCTGGAAAGGCATCTTCCCCCAAAAGCTGGTCCAGGTCCGGGACGACGTCTTAAATTTAATCTCCACCGATTTCAATTTTCAGGAGGCGCTGTCCAATCTGGGGGAATCCCTGGCCGGGAGCGAAACGGTGCTGTCTGACCTGGGAGAATTTTGTATAGAGGTTTTCGGTACGGCCCCGCAGGCCCCGCAGGCGGAGCCGGCGGAAACGGTATCCTTTCAGCCTCCGCAGCCCGGCGATATGCTGGCTGCGGAGCTGCAATTCCTCAGCGGCGGGCCAAGCCTGGCGGCACGCGCCGCCCATTACGCGGATTTCTCCCCCTTTGGACTGGAGGCTGCGTTCCCGGAAGAACCGGCCCAGCCGGAGGTTTCCCCGCCGGCTGAGGAGGCAACAGAGCCGGAGGAGCCTCCCGCCGTCCCTGCAGCGGGAACGGTGACGGTCATATCGGACTACAACGGCCAGCCCCTGCCCGAAAACTATACTATGGATCAAGTTTCCTTGGGGGAGCTGGAGACCATGACACCGGTACAGGGGAGGCTCAACTCGGAATACGGCTACCGGGTTCACCCCATCCTCGGCCAGAATATCTTTCACGGCGGGGTAGACATCGGCGGCCAGATGGGCGACCCTATTGCGGCTTTCGCAGCGGGAACGGTGGAGTACACCGGAGAAAACGACTCCTACGGCCTGTATTTGCAGGTGGACCACGGAAACGGGGTCAAGTCCTTCTATGCCCATTGCAGTAAGATCGAGGTGGTCAAGGGCCAGGCCGTGGCCATGGGGGATACGGTGGCCAGGATCGGCTCCACCGGGACCTCCACCGGACCTCACCTCCATCTGGAGCTGAAATTCAACAAGACCCACCTGAACCCCGCTTACTATGTGGACTTTTTAGGCGAGTGATCCGGCTGGGCAGGGTGGAGATCACCGGAGGATTTCTTCTTCTGGCGGCATGGCTGAACTATTTGGACCGCTCTTTCCTGGTGCCCGAGGCCATGCTGGCCTGTGCCCTCCATGAGCTGGGCCACTACCTTGCAATCCGTCTGCTGGGAGGGGATGTAAAGATAATCCGCCTAACAGCAATCGGAGCAGAGATGGTGCTGGACCGGCCCCTGGGTTACTGGCAGGAAGGGCTGTCCGCCCTGGCCGGTCCAGGGGTGAACCTGCTGCTGGCCCTGCTGGCGTGCGGATGGGAGGGCGGTCTGGTCTTTGCCGGGCTGAATCTGGCGCTGGCGCTGTTTAACCTGGCGCCGATGGGCCGGCTGGACGGAGGGCGGGTATTGTACTGCGTGTTGGCCCTGCTGTTCGGTCCGGGCCTGGCCGGCTGGGCCGGGCGGTGGCTGGACCGGATTTGTACCGCGGCCCTGCTGGGAGCCGGGCTAATATTGGCAGGAATTGGGAATTTCACCCTGCTGATGGCGGCCATCTGGCTGCTGGCCGCTTTAAGACGGCCAAATTAATGGACACAATGGCTTATTCCCGCAAAATAATGGTTGTCAAAATTCGCCGGCCATGCTATGATAGGAAAAAGAAGAACGTCCCGCTGGAAAAGAGTGGTGAACAAGATGGCCAAAGAAAAAAAAGAGAAAAAGAAGAAGAAGGATAATGAGGAGCAGGCCGAAGGCCAAAAGGCTCAGGTTAAGGTGCCCAAGGAGAGCAATCCGTTGCTCACAGTACTGACCATTCTCTGGGTTCTTGTGGGACTGGGTGAGATTGCGCTTATGCTGTTTATCGGCATCAGTGCCTACCGCGGGTCGCTGGCCCGGCAGGCCTACGAGTCCCAGTTGGCGGAAAATCCTACCCAACAGACCGCACCCGGCTCCTCCAAAGCCAGTTACGCCGGACCGTGGCTGATGATCGAAAACGGAGAGGTAATCTGGCGGAGCGAAAACTCCCCCCTGGGCGGCGTTAGCCAAATGCAGACGGGTCCCGCCCTTGAGGGCGGCACCACCGACAATCCCACCCAGACCTCCTATCCCAGACCCCCTTCTTCTCCCCCGTCCGCCTGGACCCGCACCTCACAGCCGAGGAATGACACCCCCACCCCGGCATGAGCGTCACGCGCTGAAACTGGATCAAAATCAACCCCTCCGGCTGTGGCCGGAGGGGTTTTCTTCATTACCAAGCCGCAATCGTTCCGTCGCACCGGGGTTCCGTGCCGCCGATCAGCAATCCGTTGTCCGTCCGCCAGATGATCTGGCCCCGGCCCATATCGATCGGGTCATCGATGACCTCCACATGGTGGCCCATGGCGGACAGCTGTCTGGCAATCTCGGGGGACGCCTCCCGTTCCAGCTGGATGTGTTTTCCCCCGATCCACTGGACCCGGGGGGCATCCAGGGCCTCCTGGGGGTTCATGTGGTAGTCGATGGTGTTCACCAGCACCTCCACATGTCCCTGGGGCTGCATGAAAGCCCCCATCACCCCAAAGGGCCCCACGGCCTCCCCGTCCTTCATGAGGAAGCCGGGAATAATGGTGTGGTAGGACTTCTTCCCCCCGGCCAGGCAGTTGTCGCTGGCGGGGTCCAGGGAAAAATTGGCCCCCCGGTTCTGGAATGAGATGCCCGTGCCTGGCACGGCCACCCCCGCGCCGAAGGTGGTATAATTGCTCTGAATCCAAGACACCATGTTGCCCTCCCTGTCAGCAGTACACAGGTAGACGGTGCCGCCACAGGAGGGATCCCCCGCCTGCGGTGTGAGGGCCTTGCCGGTGATGAGGGCCCGGCGGCGGGCGGCGTAGGCCTCAGACAGCATGTCTTCCACCTTTGTTTTCATGTACCGGGGGTCAGCCACATAGGTTTTCGTATCGGCAAAGGCCAGCTTGATGGCCTCCATGATCTTGTGATAGGTGTCGGCACTCTCCCGGTCCGGGGAAAGCTCCAGGCCGTTGAGGATGTTCAGTGCCATAAGGACCGTGATTCCATGGCCGTTGGGGGGAATCTCACAGACGGTGTAACCCCGATAGCCGGCAGTGATGGGCGCTACCCATTCCGGATGGTAGCTTCGGAAATCGTCCTCCGTAAAGTACCCGCCTGTCGCCCGGCTGAAGGCCACGATCTTCTCCATCAGCGGCCCCCGGTAGCAGCTCTCACAACTGGTTTCTGCCAGTTCCTCCAAGGTACCGGCGTACTCCTCCCACCGGAACAGGTCGCCGGCCCTGTAGGGGGAGCCGTCCTCCTTCATGAAGGATTTCCACCAGTAGTCGTGGGGGGCGGGATTGGCCTCCATGGCCTCCTTGATGCGTCGGGCGTCCTTGTCCCACTGGAGGGCCACGTTCACCGGAACGGGGACGCCCTGCCGGGCGTAGGCAATGGCCGGGGCAAAGAGCTCGGTCAGGGGCTTGGTCCCAAACCGGCGGTTCAGCTCTGCCCAGCCGGCGGGAGCGCCGGGGACCATGACAGGAAGCCAGCCCGCCCGCGGCATTTCTGTAAAGCCTAATCCCCTTACATGCTCTGCGTCGAGGGATATGGGAGCCACGCCGCTGGCGTTTAGACCGTAAAGCTTTTTCTCTTTACATACCCAGACAAGGGCGAAGGCGTCGGAGCCCAGGCCGTTGCCTGTGGGCTCAAAGAGGGGCATCCCTGCCGCCATGGCCACAGCGGCGTCCATGGCGTTGCCACCGGCTTTCAGCACCTCCAGCCCCACCTGGGCCCCCAAGGGAACTGACGTGCAGGCCATGCCGTTTTTGGCGTAGACAACATTCCGCCGGGAGGAGTATGTATACCTGTGGGGGTCGTACTGGGGCATAAGGAACACTCCTTTTTCTAATTTTCAATAGAATTATACCGTTTTCAGCATAGCATAGTTTTCCGGCTTTTTCAACTCCGACGGCTAACGTTTTTCTGTTTGACCAGAGTCTGTAAATCCAGTGGTCTTTTTGTGTAAAACATTTTGGGGAGATTCCCTCAAAACCGCTCTGCTGAAATACCACAGAAGCCTGACCGCCTGCCAAAACTGACAGGGGGTCAGGCCTTGATTTGTTACAGTCCCTGGGCAATCATAGCCTCAGAGATCTTCTTGAACGCGGCGATATCGTTGCCGGCGATGAGGTCGTCCCCCAGGCCGTACTCCTTGGCCGCAGCGGCGGAGGCGTCGTAGATGGAACCCATGATGACCCGCAGCTTCTCGTCCACCTCGGACCGTTTCCAGTTGTAGCGAATGGAGTTCTGGGCCATCTCCAGGGCGGACACCGCCACGCCGCCGGACCCGGAGGCCTTGGCCCCCGCCGTCAAAATCTTGGGGCTGAGGCGGAGCAGCTTCATGGCCTCGCTGGTGGCGGGCATGTTGGCTCCCTCCACGTAGTAGCGCACATCGTTAGCCAGGATGCAGATGGCATCCTCCACGTCCAGCTCGTTCTGAGTGGCACAGGGAATCACGATATCGGTCTTGACCTCCCAGGGCTTCTTGCCGGGGAAGAACTCCACCCCGAATTTGCGGGCATAGGCGGACACCCGGTCTCTGCCCTCATTGCGCATCTCCAGCAGGCAGTCCAGCTTATCCTGGGTGGTAATCCCCTCCGGGTCATAAACGTAGCCATCCGGCCCGGACAGGGTGACCACCTTGGCCCCCAGCTCCGCCGCCTTGCGGCACACGCCCCAGCTCATGTTGCCAAAGCCGGACACGGCGATGGTCTTGCCCTCCAGGCTGTCCCCGCGGCTGGCCACCATCCGGTCCAGGAAGTAGACGGTGCCTGAGCCGGCGGCCTCCAGGCGGACCTTGCTTCCGCCATAGGTGAGACCCTTGCCGGTGAGGGCGGAGCTCTCCGCCTTGCCCAGCAGACGCTTGTACTGGCCGTACAGGTAGCCGATCTCCTTGGCCCCCACCCCGATGTCTCCGGCGGGGATGTCGGTGTCAGCGCCAATGTAGCGGTAAAGAGCGTTCATGAAGGACTGGCAGAACCGCATAATTTCCCGGTCGCTCTTGCCCCGGGGGTCGAAGTCAGAGCCGCCGGAGGCTCCGCCGATGGGGAGCCCGGTGAGGGCATTTTTGTAGGTCTGCTCAAAGCCCAGGAACTTGACCACGCTCTCATTCACCGAGGGGTGGAATCGCAGGCCCCCCTTGTAGGGGCCGATGGCGCTGTTGAACTGCACCCGATAGCCGTGGTTGGTGTGAGCGCTGCCCTGGTCGTCCGTCCAGGGCACCAGGAAGGTGACCATCCGCTCGGGCTCCACCATGCGGGTGAGCAGGTCCAACCTCTCATAGCAGGGGTCGTCCAGGGCGGGGTCGATCATTTCCAGCCAGGTCTGTACCGACTGGAGGTACTCCAGCTCGTTGGGGTACTTCTGCCGGAGCCGCTCCAATACGCGAGCCGCGTAGTTGTTCATAGTCTCCCCTCCTTACACCAGGCCGTAGGCCAGCATGGAGTCGGCCACCTTCAGGAAGCCTGCGATATTGGCGCCCGCCACCAGGTTGCCCGCCAGTCCGTACTGGGCAGCGGCTCCGGCGGCGTTGTGATACAGGTCGGTCATGATCTGCTTCAGGCGGTCGTCCACCTCCTGGAAGGTCCAGGAGAAGCGCATGGAGTTCTGGCTCATCTCCAGGGCGGACACCGCCACGCCGCCGGCATTGGAGGCCTTGGCGGGGGCGAAAAGCACGCCAGCCTCCAGGAAGGCATCCATGGCCTCGGGGGTGGAGGGCATGTTGGCCCCCTCCGCCACGGCGAAGCAGCCGTTCTTGATAAGGGCCTTGGCCCCCTCCAGGGGCAGCTCGTTCTGGGTGGCGCAGGGCAGGGCGATGCCGCAGGGGATGTTCCAGATATTCACGCAGCCCTCATGGTACTCCGCGCCCGGCTTGCGGTCTGCATACACCTTGATGCGGGCCCGCTCCACCTCTTTAATCTGCTTGACCAGGTCCAGGTCGATGCCGTCCTTGTCATAGATATAGCCGTTGGAGTCGGACATGGCCACCACCTTGCCCCCCAGCTGGGTGGCCTTCTCACAGGCGTAGATGGCCACGTTGCCCGAGCCGGAGATAACCACATTGGCCCCCTCAAAGCTCTTGCCGGCGGCCCTTATCATGTTGTCGGTGAAATAGCACAGGCCATAGCCGGTGGCCTCCTTCCGGGCCAGGGAGCCGCCGTAGGTCAGTCCCTTGCCGGTGAGCACGCCGGTAAACTCGTTGCGCAGCCGCTTGTACTGGCCGAACAAATAGCCGATCTCCCGCGCGCCGACGCCGATATCGCCGGCGGGCACATCGGTGTCGGGGCCGATATATTTAAACAGCTCGTTCATAAAGCTCTGGCAGAACCGCATCACCTCGGCGTCTGACTTGCCCTTGGGGTCAAAGTCGGAGCCGCCCTTGCCGCCGCCGATGGGCAGGCCGGTGAGGCTGTTTTTGAACACCTGCTCAAAGCCCAGGAATTTGATGATACTCTCATTGACGGAGGGGTGGAACCGCAGGCCTCCCTTGTAGGGGCCGATGGCGCTGTTGAACTGGACGCGGTAGCCCCGGTTTACGTGGATGCCGCCCTTGTCGTCCTCCCAGGGCACCCGGAACTTGATAATCCGCTCCGGCTCCACCAGGCAGTCCATCACGCCCTCCCGAATCAGCTCCGGCCGGGCGTTGGCCACCGGGGCCAGCGAGGTGAGCACCTCCCGCACCGCCTGGTGAAACTCCGGCTGGCCGGGGTCGCGCTGAATGACACACTCCATCAGTCTGTTCAAATACTCATTCTGAATACTCATACTACAATTCCTCCCGAAAGTTGTTTTGTCGAAACTTGCTCCGTCTCCTCCCCTGCTTGGAGTATTATCACTTTACCAAAAATATTTTTGCAAGTCAACGTTTTCAGCCTTGCAAAAACAAAGTTTGTTTATTGCGCTAAAGCAACAGTCCGCTAGAGAGAGACTTTCGGCGTTTTGACGTGTACACCTCCGGCCAGTCTTCAGCGGCAGACAGGCCCCGCCGGTTTTCAAACCGGCGGGGCCTGCTGTTACATATCCGTTGAAGCGAGCCAGGGGTAGTGGAGATAGACCAGCCCCGCATCCCGGTGGACCACGCGGTAGAAATGGAGCTGTTCCTCCTCTCCGCCCCCTTCAAAGTAGCCTCCCGGGACGCAGTAGACGTTGGTGACGGCCGCACCGTCCACATCCACGTAATACTCCATGGCGGTCTTGCCGTTCTCGTCCAGGCCGTCGATCCGGCAGCAGAGCTTCCCCTTCAGATTCACCATGCCGCTGTTGGCCAGGGTGTAGGGCTCCGCCGGAGCATCGGCGGTAAAGTCCCGGTCCAGCTCACACTCCTGAAGCAGCTGGGCACAGCAGGCGTGGGCAAAGGATGCCTCATAAAGACTGCGGACTCCGGCGGCGTCAAAGGTCCCGCTGTCTGACTCATACTCCCGGAGGATCAGCCGTCCTTCCTCCATCTGTTTGCTGCACAGGACCACCTTGAAGTCAGGGGGTTGGAGCCGGTACCAATCCTCTCCGGCCAGCTTCTCCAGCAGATCTCCCAGGGCCGTGATGGTGTCCCCCGCCCCGTAACAGGGCAGGACAATCAGATACACCCCCGCCGTGTTCCAGCTCTCCAGGTTCTGGTTGCGGTTCATCAGGTCCAGCTCATCCAGCCCCTGCTCTTGGGCAAAGTCCTCCAGGGCCCAGAGTACCATCATATCCGGATAGTTGGTGGTGTAGCCCCGCCGGCCGGCCTCCACGTCCCGTTCCCCGTCCGGCCCGGCCAGGAACATATCGCCCACGCTGTCCTCCGGGGCAAACACGTTGTCGTGGCGCTCCAGCTTGGTCTTGTTGTAGATGGACTGGAAGGGGATGCCAAAATCCTCCTCCATATAGGCGCAGACCTGCTCCCGGGGGTCCTTGGCGGGCAGGAGCTGTTCCAGATCCGGCCCGGTCCGCAGCCAGCCCAGCACAAGAAGCAGTGCCGCCGCCAGCACAAAGCCCAGCATGGCCCGCAGCTCCTCTTTTCTGGTGACTGTTCCGCCGCGGGCCCGCTTTTCCATGGCACCCAACTTCACCACCTGCCAGAGTACCCAGCACACAACCCCTGCGGCCAGAACGCCCAGCGGGATGGTCAGCCCCAGCCCCCGGTCGTAACATACATAGGTGAAGATGAAAAAGAGCAGCAGCCAGAGCAGCAACAGATTCCGTTTTCCGTTGGGGCCCCGCCTGAAGGCCATCCCAATCAGCGCAACGGAGGAGGCGGCCACCAGCAGCGCAATCCCCAACAAACCGCCAGCCCCAAAAAGCACCAGGACCAGAGGGGCTAGAAGGACGCCGGCGATGCACACTCCCAGCTTATACAGCCTCTGCTGCCCCTTCTCCTGTTTCTCCGCCCCCCAGGCGGGCAGGAGCATCTGATACAGGGGATGCAGTTGGGGCATGGCCACCCCCTTGTCAAAGCCGTAGGCCAGAAACAGGGCCAGCTTGACCTCCCGGGGCAGGTCGCTGGCGCTGACGAAGTCCTCCAGGCCGAAAATCAGGTCCAGCTCCCCCTTGGACCGCCGGAACAGGGGGCTGGCGAAGAACTTTTCCCACTCCCCCAGGGGGGCCTGAGCGTTGTGGAGCATCTCCAGGGTGTGAAGAATGGTCTCGGTGCTCTGCCAGCGCGCCTCCTCCTGGGAGAATTGCTCCCGGCGCTCCCGGTCGTAGTTATTTTGCTGCTCCTGCCGCTGCCAGTGCTCCCGCTTCTGTGTCCACTCCCGGGCCCTCTGGCGCTCCCGGGCCCAGGCGCGGACCTGTGCCTGAGCCCGGCGGCGCTGTTCGGCCCGGCGGCGGCGGGCCTCCGCCCGCTCCGCCTCCCCCTCGGCAAAGAGGCGTTCAAAATCAAAGTCCTGCTCGTCCTCTTTCGGGGGGCGGGGCAGCCCGCCGCCCTCATCCAGCAGCTCATCGAAGTCGAAATCCCGCTCATCATCCCGGTGGGAGAACTGAGGCCGCTCCCCCTCCTCCTGGAGCAGCTCCTCATAGTTGAAGTCTAGCTTCTCCGATTCCGCTTTTTCTTCCGGTATTTCAATTTCCTGGATGTCGTCCTCCCGCATGGCATAACGGGAGGGAGGCGTATCCTCCGCCTGGGGGAACGGCTTTTCCCGCTTTTTCCGCTGGCGGGCAATCCGGCTGGCCGCCTGGTAGGCGGCGTGGAGGCGCTGGAACCCCTCCGGGTCGTCCTCCGGGTGAGTGGTTTTCAGCTTTTCAGCATAGGCATGGCGAATCTCCGGCAGGTCTGAGGGGCCGGACAGGCCCAGCTGGCTCCAGGGCCAGCTCATACGTCCTCCTCATCCCCGGCCAGGGGGTCCAGGTCCAGGGGCGGCAGGTCGTCCAGGCCCACGTAGGCCTCCGCCTGGTCGAAGAAGGCGGCCGTCCGGCGGCTGGCCTTGGCGATGCGCAGGCTCTCCTGGGTGGACAGCTGGAGCTGATACCAGTCCAAAATCTGGGCCACCTGCTCCCGCATCTGGCCCACCGTCATGGCGTACAGCCGCTCCCCCCGGGCGATGAGGGTGCGGGGGCCCTCCTGGTCTCTGGGGTTGAGCTTCAGGGCCTCCAGCTCCTTCAGCCGCCGCTCCACCTCCTCCTCGCTCATGCCCGAGCCCTGAAGCACCAGCCGGCCGGTCTGGCCGTCCTTGGCCACCACGTCCACCTCAAGAAGGCCGTTGATATCGTAGGTAAAGCGCACCCGGACATACTGCTCCCCCCGGGGCCCGGGGGGCACGGCGATCTCCAGGTGGCCCAGGCAGGTGTTGTCGTCACAGTACCGCTGCTCCCCCTGATACACCTTTACATCGATGGCCCGCTGGTTGTCCCGGGCGGTGTAGTAGATGCCCTCCTTGCTGGTGGGCAGAACACTGTTGCGCTCGATAATGGGGGACATCAGAGACCGTTCCGGCTCGGCCTCGTTCAGCACGTTGATCCCCAGGGTAAAGGGGCACACGTCGGTGAGGACCAGCTCCCGCAGATCGCCGGCCCGGGCCTTCATGCCGGAGCAGATGCCCGCCCCCACGGCGATGGCGGTGTCCGGCCGGGCCCCGGCGGCGGGCTCCCGGCCCAGGGCCTTGGCGATGTACCGGCGCACCGCCGGCATGTGGCTGGAGCCCCCCACCATCACCAGCTCGTCCAGCTCCTCGGCCCTCACGCCGGCGTCCATAAACACCTTGCGCACCGGGACCAGCATCCGCTGGAACAGGGCGCTGCTCTTGCGGATGACCCACTCGTGGGTGAGGGCCAGGGAGGCAGATATCTCCTCGTCAGACACCGCCATAATCACCGGCTCCTGGCCGGTGAGGGCCATTTTGCAGGTTTCGGCCTGGCGGATGAGGGTCTCCTGCCGCTGGCGGGACAGGCTGTCGAAGTTGAGATTACAGTCCTGGCAGAACCCCCGGGCGATGAGCTCGTCAAAATCCCGGCCCCCCAGGTAGTTGTCCCCGCTGACGGCGGTGACGCTGACCACGTTTTCAAACCGCTCCACCAGGGAGACGTCCAGGGTGCCGCCGCCAAAGTCGAAGACCAGGCACATCTTGTCCTCCTCCCCCTCGCCGATGCGGCCGGCCACTGCGGCGGCGGAGGGCTCGTTCACCAGCCGCTCCACCGTCAGGCCGGCCAGGGCGCCCGCCCGCTTGGTGGCGGCGCGCTGGGCTTCGGCGAAATAGGCCGGGACGCTGACCACCGCCTCGTCCACCACCTCGCCCAGGTAGGCCTCGGCGTCCTCCCGCAGGCGGCGCAGGACAAAGGAGGACAGGTCCTCCGCCGTAAACACCCGGCCCCCCAGCTCATACCGGCGGCCGGTGCCCATGCTCCGCTTGAAGCCGGCGGCGGTGCGCTCCGGGTGGGAGATCAGCCGGTCCCGGGCCGCAGCCCCCACCAGGATGGACCCGTCCTCGTCCACGCTGACCACGCTGGGGGTGAGATACTCCCCCAGCCCGTTGGGAATCAGCTCGCTTTTTCCGTTGCGCCACACAGCCGCCAAACTGTTGGTGGTGCCCAGGTCGATACCGATGATGGCCATATTACGTTCACCCGCTCTCGCCGCCTCAGGGCGGTTTTTGTCTTTTACATTATAATGTGCTCCCGCAAAAAAATCAACAGGGACGCCGCGGCCTTTCACGTTTGTCTAAATAAATTTATGAGACGGACATAAGCCGTCCCTGTGGAAATATCCCGAGGTATGTGGTATAATGGAAGCAGCTTCAAAAAGGAGGTGTGCCTGTGGCGCTTGGTATTGCTATCATTCTGCTGACTCCCTGCGTCAGCGCGGTGCTGGCCTTCGTCTTTTTCCGGGAGAGCTGGCGGATGCGAAAACAGGGACACAACATTCAAACCGTGGTATTTTTCCTGCTCGCCGCAGCCTGTGCCGCCTTTGCCCTCTGGATGCTCCCCTTCTTCCCGGAGGCCATCCGGTTCCTGCAGCATCCTATTTATTAAACAAAGCTGTCCCCTGCCCGCAGGCAGGGGACATTCCTTTACAGAATAATACAGATCAATCCGCCGGAGCCCTCGTTGATAATCCGCTGGAGGGTCTCCCGCAGCTTGGTGCGGGCATCCTCGGGCATACGGTTGATTTTGGAGTTCAGGTCCTCGTTCACCAGCTCGTGGAGGGATTTTCCAAAGATGTTGGCCTCCCAGATGCGGCTGGAGTCCCCCTCGTACTCCTGGAGGAGGTAGTGTATCATGTCCTCGCTCTGCTTCTCCCCGCCTACAATGGGGGAGACCTCCGTCTCGATATCCGCCCGAATCATGTGGATGGAGGGGGCGCTGGCCTTCAGCCGCACGCCGTACCGGCCCCCCTGCTTCATGATCTCCGGCTCCTCCAGCACCAGGGAGTCGATGGGGGGCACCACGATGCCGTAGCCCGTCTCCTCCACCTGCTGGAGGGCGTCGGCCACCTTGTCGTAGGCCTTCTTGACGCTGGCCAGCTCCGTGAGCAGGGCCATCAGGTCGCCGTCGTCACCGATCTCAAAGCCCGACTGCTGGGACAGGGTGTTGTAGAACAGCGATCTGGGCAGCTCCAACAGCGCTGCAGACACTCCGGTTCCCAGATCGATGTTAGAGATGCGGGCATCACTGACCACCTCGCAGTCCCGGAAAGAGGACACGGCACTGTCCACATCCCGGATGCGCCGCAGCTGGGCGGTCCCCTCCCGGATGGCCCCGTAGAGCGCCGCCTTGATGGGGTGTTCCTGGGGCAGGGCGTCCACCCAGGGGGGCAGGAACAGGTCCAGCTCCTTCACCGGGAACTCGTAGAGGACACACTTCAAAATGCCGTTAATCTCCTCCTGGTCCAGCTCCAGGCAGTTGGCCGCCACACAGGTCACATCGTACCGCTGGGCGATGTCCGCCCGGATGGCCCGGGCCCGGTCAGAGTTGGGGCTGGCGGAGTTGAGCAGCACCACAAAGGGTTTTCCCAATTCCTTCAGCTCGGAGATCACCCGCTCCTCCGCCTCTAAGTAGTCCTCCCGGGGGATGTCGGTGATGGTGCCGTCGGTGGTGACCACCACGCCGATGGTGGAGTGTTCCGAGATCACCTTCCGGGTGCCCACCTCAGCGGCCTCCGCCATTGGGATTTCGTGCTCAAACCAAGGGGTGGTCACCATCCGCTCGGTCTCCCCCTCCAGCTGGCCCACCGCGCCGGGCACCAGATAGCCCACGCAGTCGATCATCCGCATCTGAAAGGCCGCGCCGCCGTCCACCTGGACCGCCACCGCCTCCTCGGGGACAAATTTGGGCTCCGCCGTCATGATGGTCCGGCCGGAGCCGCTCTGGGGCAGCTCGTCCCGGGCCCGCTCCCGGCGGTAGACGTTCTCGATGTTGGGGATCACCAGCGTCTCCATAAAACGCTTGATAAAGGTGGATTTTCCTGTCCGGACCGGCCCCACGACGCCGATGTAGATATCGCCCTCGGTACGGAGCGCAATATCCTCATAGATTTTGCGATCTTCCACTGCAATTCCTCCTTCGGCCTCACTGTCAGCCGGTAATTCCTTACAATGTATGAGGATAAGCTGTGGAATATAACAAAAGCTAAAAAATGTCCAAAAACAAAAAAACATTGCGCGCCCCGCCGTTTTTCATTTCCCCCTTGCGCCACTGCAAAAACCATGCTATAATAATATAGAGACAGTTAGATGAAACTGAACAACAGCGGAGGTGAAATTCATGGGAACCGAAAAGGACCGTAAGGACACACAACAAGCTGTTCTTTATGAACTGCGCCGGCTGATTAAAAAGAGCGGAAAGGATTACACAAACCAGGAATTGTGCGATCTGATCGACACCATTGCAGAGGCAAAGGATCAGGAAACCTGATATCTGACAGCAAACAGAGGCAGACCCGTTTGGGTCTGCCTCTTGATTTTACCTGATGCTGGGGATCAGGAGCATCCGCCCATAGGGCAGGGCTTCCTCCTCCAGCTCGTTGGCCTGGAGAATCTGCTCCATGGTGGTGCCGTGGGCCTTGGCGATGTCCCACAGCTCCTCCCCGGGGGAGGGCATCCGCAGCACCACAGAGGGCCGCTGGCCCTCCCCGGCCCCCCTGGCCTCCCCCAATTTGGCGCTGGTCACCGATGGGACGGCCGTTGTCTCAGTGGTCAGACAGTGAAATTCCACCGTGAAGCGCACCTCCACCCCGCCGGCGGCGGGGGCGGCGAACACCTCTCCCGGACAGGCGCAGAAACAGGAACACCGGGCGTTTTCCGGGCTGTCCAGGCGGCAGGACACGGGGATGGACCGCTGCACGCACTGCACCAGCTCGTTCTCGTCCAGGTACAGCACGCTGATCCAGGCGTCCACCGTGAGGACCAGCTCACTGCCCTCCCGATTCTGGGTCACCTGACCCAGGGCCAGCCTGGCGTCCACAATGGAACGGACCATCTCCCCCGTCTCCAGCAGCTCCCGGACTGCCTGGGGCCGGACCGACTGCTCCCCCAGCCGGCACAATATCTGGTTTTCCCGCTCTACCTCCATCAAATGGCTGGTGCTGTACAGGTCCTGCAAGAGGGTCACCGGCCGGTGGCTGTACACCATCGCCTGGGCCAGCAGCTCCAGCGAGACCTCCAGCTCCCGGCTGTCTCCGGGGGCGGGTTCACAGTGGAAGGAGGCCACCTCTACCTCCACCTGGCAGTCCCCCTCCTCCCCTGCCGAGGGCGCCTCAATGATCTGGGAGAAGGGCATGGACTCATGGCCGGAGGTGATCGTGCCTCCCGGCTCCTGGAGCAGGAGGAATAGTTCCACCATCCCCTTGAATATCAGCTTGGTTCCAATCAGCTTGCTCTCGGTACACACCGGCTGGACCCGGCTGGCCAGCAGGACGGGGGCCTCCCCGGAGCCGGATTGGAGCCGCACCTGGTCGGAGAAGGCGAAGGGCTTCTCCTGGACGGCGCACAGCTGGTAATCTTCCCCCTGGTACTGGCGCTGACACACGCCCTCCTCCTCCGGGTTGTCCACACCGCAGCAGATGGGGCGTTCCACCGGCTGACAGGCGGTAACGTCCACCGCCAGGTCCACCCGCAGCAGCACCTTGCGGGGGTTGAGGGCCCGGGCCTCCGCCCGCCGCAGCCGGGGGCTGGCCAGCACAGTCCCCCGCTCGGTCAGGCCGGGGGCCTCCGCCTGGCAGGTAAAGGGCAGGCTTACCTCCACCCGCCTCAGGCCTCCGCCCCCCTCCGGCTGGTAGAGGATGCAGGCCCGCACCATACCGGTTACCTGAGCTGCCCCCTCTCGGGCCTGCTTGCCGCTGAGGGTCGCCTGACCGCAGACATCCACGATGCGCAGGATGTCCGGGCAGGCGTCGGGCACAATGCTCTCCTGAGTCTCCTCCTGACACAGGGTCGTCTGTGCCACCGTCTCATAGCTGATGATCGTATCACGGTCAAATTCCATGTTGTCCTCTCCCTTGTCATAATGTCAGCTGGCTTTGTTGACACTATATGCCCGGGAACCTGTAAGTATGACCCCTACTTCACCTTAAAAATCTTGCGCAGCAGTCCCCGCAGGCACTTGGGGGAACGTACCACCACGATACCCATGAAAACGCCTCCCCTCCCTGTTGGATTTGCCGTTGACGGCTGTTTTATCCTATGCGGAGTCGGTGAAGATGTGACAAGTTCCCATTGCATCATCTAAAAACTCAATAGCAGGAAGAAACAATAAATCAGCCCTCCGCCGAAACGGCGGGGGCTGGTTATCATCAATTAACGCTCATACCAATTCCATTCTCGGTCGCCCGGGCCGCAGCATCACCGGCGTCCTCTAGGGCCTTGGCGTTTGAGAACAGGATAACGGATATGCCGCCTCCAGCTACCGGGCCAGTTCACTGGCGGACGGCTCCTGGGGCACGATCTCAATATGCTTGCCGTTCTCGTCCTCGGTCTCATGGGTGGTATACGTTGTACCGTCGTCAGGCCCGACGGTGGTAAACTGCTCCCGATCCAGGCCGCTGCCAGCTATGAATTGCTCCACAGCTGCGGGGTCGGCTTTGCTTGCATTCAGGGGCAGGGTGAACAGAGCGCAGGGGCCTTCAAAGTCTTCCGCAAATTGAATGGTCCCGTCCTCCGCCATGGTGAAGGTGTCCCGGTTGGGCGCGGACCCCTGGTAGAAGGCCAGGTACACCCTGTGGTCCGCAAACATCTCGATGCTCTGAACATCCAGCAGGTAGTAGAGCACCCCGTCTCGCTCCAGGAGGGAAACTCCCGCGTTCAGGGTCCAGCTGTTCACCGACCAAGGCGTAAAGCCGGCCACCAGAGGGGTAACCGTGTACTCGGTAAGCGGAAAATCCTCCCGGTCCAGCGGCGTACCGTCCAGGCTCTCTAAAATCATTACCGCGTAAGTGCGCGCCTGGTCGGCCTCGCTGGTCCAGCGGGACAGATTCTCCCCCGACACCAGTCCCGCCAGGGTGACGGCTAGATCGCCAGTCTGGGCTGTCTGGTTAACCTTGATGGCGTCCTCGCTCTCAAAGGCCTGGGCCAGCACGGGGTCTTCATGCAGTTCCGCCACCTGGGCGGGACTGAGCCACCGGGAGGCGGCGTAGGCGGACACGGTAAGCAGGGCTACCGCCGCGGCAATCGATACAGCCCGGACAAAACCTTTCTTCTTCATCATCATACACTCCTTTTCTGATTGTGCCTGTTGACGCACCAGCTCCTCCGTCCGCTCCTGAAAGCTGGCGGAAAAGGGAAGCGCGTCCATTGCTTTTCGGTACTCCTCCCAGTTCATACGATCTCCTCCTTCAGCATACTCCGCAGCCGCTCCCGGCTGCGGGCCAGCCGAGTGCCCACTGTGGCGGCGGGCAGGCCCAGTAGCTTCCCGATCTCCTTGATGGAATACCCCTCGTAGTAGTACAGGTGAATCACTGTGCTGTACTTCTCTGGCAAGGCCTGCACGGCCCGGAGCAAACTGCTCTCCGGCTCCGGAGCTTCCCGCCAGGCCGCCTCCTCCAGCGGGACATTCCGCTTCTCCGCCTGGCGGCGGATATCGCTGGCTCGGTGAAGGGTCGCGCGGATCAGCCATGCTTTCTCATGTCCGGCGTCCCGGAATGAGACGGGAGCGGTCAACAGCCGCAGAAACACCTCCTGCACCGCGTCCTCTGCGTCACTCACGCAGGACAGCCGGGTACAGGCCAGATGGAGCAGCATGTCGCTGTACTCCCGCACAAGGCGGCATACAGTCTCTTCGGTACCGGTTGAGACCACGTTCCTCAACTCCCTTCACCTTTAACACGATTCACAGGGACTCTTTTTTTCATCGCCTGAAAAAATTTAACCGGCCCTCGCGGAGCTGTCCACTCCTCAAGAGACCGGTCTTCATCTGATATTCTCTTAATCCTGCTCTGATGCCGCATCATAGACGGCCCTTCCTCCCGGAGTCTGGCCGCCGGGAGGCGCGGTGGAGATTGCAGCGGCGGCGGCCCGGAAGCGGGAGCGGGACTGTTTGATCTCGTTATATGCCTCGGCCACAGCCTCCTCAGTGCGGCGCAGGGCATCCTCACAGTACTCGTTGGCTGAACGCTTCAGCTCCCGGCTGCGCTCCTCCGCCTGGCGCATCATGTCGTTGGCCCGCTGCCGGGCCTGGAGGGCAATGCTGTCCGCAGCCAGCAGCTGTTTGGCCCGCTCCTCTGCAGAACGGACAATGGCCTCCGCCTTGCGCTTGGCCTCCGCCTCCATCTCGGCCCGGCGGGCCATCATCTTCCGGGCCTCGGTCAGCTCCATGGGGAACTGGCTGCGGATGTCATCAATCAGGTCCAGGGCCCTGTCCCGCTCGATCACACACTTGTCGCTGGCCAAAGGGGCATTTTTGGCCTCATCGATCATATCAAAGAGCATATCCAAAAGTTCTTCCACACCGCTTGCCATCTGTCAGCCTTCCTTTCCTTCCATCTCACTCATGCGCCGGTTTACATCATCCACGATTTCCCTGGGGACAAAATCCGCCAGGTTGGCCCCATACCGGGCCATCTCTTTGACAATCGTCGAGCTGAGGTAAGTATACTTTTCACTGGAGGCCAGGAACATGGTCTCCAGTTTGGGATTCAGATGCCGGTTGATGACAGCCATTTGGACCTCCTGCTCAAAATCAGATACCGCCCGCAGCCCCTTCACCACCACGCGGGCCTTCCGCCGCTTGGCGTAGGCCGCCAGCAGCTCGCTGGAAAAGTCTACCTCCACATTGGGGAACCGGGCGGTGGACTTTTTCAGCAGCTCCACCCGTTCCTCCGGGGTGAACATCCCCGTTTTATTCGAGTTTACCATGACGCACACGATTACCTTGTCGAAGCAGGCGGCGGCCCGCTTGATGATGTTCAGGTGCCCCAAGGTCACCGGGTCGAAGCTGCCCGGATAGATAGCTGTGCTCATCGCTTCACGCTCCCGGACCGGCGGCAGATGGTGAGCTTAATCTGTCCATACCGGTACTCCCGCCCCGTCTCATAGGGGGACTCCAGCGCGGGCACGGACCACTCCGTCCCGCTTTCGCAGACTATTATACCATGTTCCTGCAAAATGTCAAACTGTGTCAGCAATTTTAAGGATTTCTCCAACAAACCGCTCTGATAGGGCGGGTCCAGGAACACCACATCGAATTTTTCCCGGCAGACGGACAGGAACGACAGTGCATCTTCCCGGGCCACACGGGACCGGTCCTCAAACCGGCACAGCTTCACATTCTCCTTCACCAGGGCGGCCGCCTCCCGGCGCTGATCCACAAAAGTGCAGTACTCCGCCCCCCGGGACAGGGCCTCCAGCCCCAGCTGGCCGGTGCCGGCAAAGAGGTCCAGCACCCGCCGGCCCTCCAGTTCGAACTGAATGATGTTGAACAGGGACTCCTTCACCTTGTCGGTGGTGGGCCGGGTGTCCATCCCCTGGGGCTCCTTCAGCTTACGGCCCCGGGCGGAGCCGGATATAATACGCATAGACGATCTTCCTTTCTCCAAAGCCTCCCTTGCCAAAGGGAGGGGGACCGCCGCCGAAGGCGGTG
>CAJTSQ010000037.1 GCA_910578735.1 uncultured Oscillospiraceae bacterium | reverse complement strand
GTTGGTGTAGTTCCGGTAGGAACTCATGGCGGGGATGTTGTGTTGGATTCTCATAATTCAGATTCCCTTCATAATAAATTTGGTGTTTTGCGATCCTCTGTGCTTTCGCTAATCTTCCCTGCTCCCACACAGCGGATGGTGCGCCGCCCGGTCCAGGCCCCGTGGCCTTTAGAGCGTGAAACGTGCGCGGCGCTATATTTCAACCGGCCGGCCTAGCCGTTTGAAACCTGGTTGGTCTGCTCCGGTTCAACCGGGAACATGTGGTTGAGCTGCCGCCGCAGGGTTTGGACATTGCTGTCCCCGCCGTCCATTTGGGACAGCAGCCGCCGCATGGCGGACAGCGCCTGGGCGCGGCTCTGATTCCAGATGATCTCCTTCCGGTGCCAGCGGGGGCCGTCAAACACACAGCCGGGACGCTGTCCGCCGCCGCGCTCCAGAACCTCTCCGCGTAAAATGGTGATCTCTTTGGGCGCGTCAACCATCAGCTTGCAGCGGTCGCCGGAGATGTGGTACAGCTGGACCACAATGTCCTCGCCGATGGTCATGTACTCCCCCTGGTTCAGATTCAAGCAGAGCATGTTGTCAACTCCTTTTTCAATTTGGCGGAACAGCATTCCTTCCGTCCACCGAAAAGCCGCATCTTACGGCGCAGACGATTTCTCATCGTCACAATGTTGTGAACACCCTTTCGGGCTTCGGACGTGCGCACACGCCCTCTCGTTTCCCACTTGGCGGCTTGGAAAACGCTGAGCGAAGAAAAAAGCGGTTTCGATTATCCTTCGCTCAACGCTCCCCGCGCCGCGTTCATGGGCATTCACCGGCGTTCCGACCGGCCTATCAGTCAGGCGCAGAGCCGCGCCAAACCTTCCGCTTTGATGTTCTTGGCGGCGTTGACCTCCCGGTTATGTACCGCGCCGCATTTGGAACAAGTCCAACGGACCTTTTTATAGCTGACCTCGCGGTCCAGGACCAGCCCGCAGGCGGAGCAGGTCCGAGTGGTGGGCGTATAGCGGTCAACTACAATGAGCGCCTTTCCCTGCCGCTCCAGCTTGTAGCGCAGGCACTCCCGGAACATGCCATACCCGGACTCCATCATTGTTCCGTGGGTCATGGCTTTGGTAAGGTCCTCAAAGGCGTCGGCCCTCACGCACACAGCGTCCCAGGCGTTGGCTATCCGCCGGGATTCCTTGTGGATGAAGTCGCGCCGCTGATTGGCGATGTGTTCGTGGAGCAGGCGGTATTGCCGCACCGCCTCCTGATAATTTTTGGACCCGGACTGCATCCGGCACAGCCGCCGCTGGATTTTTGCCAGCTTTTCCCGGGCCTGCTTCAGCCAGCGGGGCGGGTCCGCCATGCCGCCGTCATCCGACACATAAAAATGGGAGAGGGAGTATTTCAGCCCTATTGTTGTCTCCAGCGTTGGCGCGACCGGCTCCGGCTGTTTCGCCGCATATTCGTACAGAATGTAGCAGTAATATTTTCCGCTGCGGGTCTTTTCCACGGTGATCCGCTTGAGCTTCCACCACGCCTGGGGGCGGCGGTGAAATTTGGCCCGGACAATCCCCGCCTTGGTCATGCGGATGCCGTCTTTGGTGGTGTAGATGGTGGGGCCGGATTCAAAAACGTGGTTGCAGGCGGTGAAGGAATCCCGGTCATCCTTTTTCCGCTTGAAGTTGGGATAGCCGAAAGAATCCGGGTTCTTGAAAAACACGCGAAACGCCTGAGAGAGCTTGTTGTGTTCCTGAATCAATGCCTGATTATCCACTTCCCGTAGAAAGGGAGCCTCGTTTTTGTACTTGGCAGGGGTGGGAATGAAGTGCGCCCCGGTTTCCAGATAAAACCTCTGCTGGTCGGCCAGCATGTTGTTCCAGATGTAGCGGCAGCAACCGAAGGTCTTTTCAAACAGCTCGGCCTGGGCCGCATCGGGATAGAGCCGGACCTTGATGGTGGTGAACTGAATGGCCTTGTCATTTTTGCGTGACACTTTTGACTTTCCAGGCATCGCGGCTCCGCCTCCGTTTATCCGAAATATCAAAATTTGGACGAGGTAGTATAAAACCCCGTCCAAAAAAATTTTTTTCAAAAAGTCTTATTTCTCTGCGTCTCATGTCGATATGTAATACAGAACAAAGGTAAAAATCTTCGAGATTCCCTGGACGGCTAAGTATACAATTCCGTCCAGATTTATTTTGTCCCTGTGCGGGTTACAGCCATCTCAGCACGAAGAGCAGCGTCACGGAATGTGGATTTAGGAATGCCACAGGCTTCCGCCGCTGCCCGCAGCGTCATTCGTCTGTCTCTCCACGCCTGCCGCAATTCTTCAAAGCTATCTGGCAGTGTGTGGCATGGCGGACCAAAACGCACCCCCTTGGCTTTTGCTTCCGCAATGCCCTCCGCCTGTCGTTGACGGATATTTTCCCGTTCCGTCTGCGCCACATAGCTGAGGAGCTGAAGGACAATGTCCGCAATCAGCGTTCCGGTCAAATCGCGCCCTTGCCGGGTATCCAGCAAGGGCATGTCCAATACTACAATGGCGGCTTTTCGCTTTTTTGTGATTACGCTCCATTGCTCTAAAATTTCATCATAATTCCGGCCCAATCGGTCAATGCTTTTGACCACCAGCACATCCCCTGGCTGCAACACTCGCACCAATCGCTGATAGCATGGACGGTTGAAGTCTTTTCCTGACAGTTTTTCTATGATAATGTTTTTTTCTGCCACGCCAAATTCCTGCATAGCGGCAAGCTGACGGGCCTCGTTTTGTTCTTGGGTGGATACCCGAACATAGCCGTAAGTTGTCTCTGTCATACTTCGGTCCCCTTCTGTAAATATGGTATCTCTATATTTTACAGAAAAATAGCAGCTAAACATCTCAGAGAACCGAAAGTTGCCCTATTGAATCCCTTTTCTTCGCAATGAATAGCGTGTAAAATACAGCAGTTTATTGGCCTACAGCATCGCAAATGCGGCATAAGCTGGAAAAAGGGCGAGAGCTTTTTGGGACGCTCTGGTGATATGGTATTTGCCCTACAGCGAAGGAAGGTTGGGAAGAAAGTGAAACACTGCCCGGTGATCCGTTTCGAGGGCTGACTGCCTACGCTGCCCCCTCGCCGTAGAGATCGTGATTGACCTGGGCGGCGTAGTGGTTCTCAATGGTCGCCGGGGCGTTGTACAGCACCGTGAGCAGGTACTGCTTCATGTTCCGTACCTGGGTGGTGTTCTCTTTCAGGCAGTCGAACACAAACACGATGTGTTCCCGATCCAGCTTCAGCAGCCGGGATTTCACCACCGCCTGGGGGAAATTGTTCCCCGCTACCCGGAGGGTTTCCTTGCTGGAGCAAACGGCCTCCACCATGATCTCCACCATCTCGTCCAGCTGACCGGCATCGTAGGGGCGCTCCCGCACAAAGCCATCGTAGCCGATGTTCTCCCGGATCAGTTCCCGGTAGGCGTCCATCTCGCCTTTGCTCACTCTGCTGCGCCTTGTTCGTTTCTTTCCTTTCGTTTCAGACGGCTGTGCCGCTACGGGAGGGGAGGAAAGGAAAGGAAAAGATTCCGTACTTACTGAGTCAGTAATTTTTTGGTCTTTTTTTACTGGGTCTTTCTTTATTTGCGTTGGATTTTCCGTCAACGTGGCCCCCGCTGACGGAGAAACCGTTGACGGGTTTTCCGACAACGGTTGGGCCGAAGACGGCCCTTCCGGCGGCGGCTCATGAGAGGCGGGATACTCCCGGATGATGTACTCGTTGCTGCCGAACTTGCCATCCTTGCCGGTGGTCTGATGCCGCTGGATGTACCCGGCTTTCTCCAATTCCACCACGGTGGCCCGGATAGCGTCTTTGCCCTCCAGGCTGATCTTGGCGAGGCCGGAGAGGGTGTAATCCCAAGTTTCCGGGAGGGACAGCATAAGGGAGAGAAGCCCTTTTGCTTTCAAAGAAAGGCCCTTGTCCCGCAGGTGGTAGTTGCTCATGACGGTATAATTCTGGGTGCGCTCCACGCGAAAAACTGCCATATTGAACACTCCTCGTTTATAAAAATAAGAGGGCTTGGGAACAGGTCAAACCTACTCCCAAGCCCATTTTTCAAAAGATAGGGGTCGCGTAGCCCCAGATTTCGTAATGTCCTACGCTGTAGCTGCGCTGACGGCAGCTATCGCCGCTGTTGCCCTCCACGGTGTAGACGATGCCATTCTCCACCCGTTCCACGATGCCCACATGGTCGGGGAGATCATCCTGCGGCCCGGAGGAACCCTTGTTGTCCCAGTCAAAAAATATCAAGTCACCGGGATGCGGCTCGTAGCTGTTGTCCTGCCACAGCCCCCGATCCTTGAACCAGTTGGAGCCGCCTGTGCATCCAGCGAACTTGGGGATCACCCCAGCGTCAATGTAGCCGCACTCGTTGGCGCACCAGCTCACAAAACAGGCGCACCACTCCACCCGGCTGTTGAAGCCATACCAGCTCCAGTAGGGCTGGCCGCCCACGTTGCCCACCTGGGACAGCGCCACGGCCACGATCTCGCCACTGCTGCCATAGAGGAGGTTGTTCCACAGGTCGCGGCTCTCAGATGTCAGCAGGCTGTCCAATGCCGCGTTCTGCTCGTCTGTGAATTGGTAAAACACCCGCATATCATCGACCGTTCGGGGCGTGACGGTAACGGTCAAGATGGTTTCCGTCCATGCTTCCGCATCCTCGGTGGCGGGGTGATCTACCGTTCTGGTCGCCGTGGTGATCTTGGTCATATCCCAGAAAACCGTCCGCAGGCGTTCCACACGATCCGCATCTAAAGTGATCACATCCACGCCGTCCCCAGACACAGTTTTCACCGAGAACACAGCAAACACGTCCGCCCAGGACGGAGGCCGCCCCACGATCTCCACGCTGTCATAGCTGCCCCCAGCTTGGAGACCAGACAGGGTATCGGCGTACTCCCGGTTGATCTGGGCCACGGCTGCCGAGGGTGAGACTGTATCCGGGCCGCCGCCGTCCGAGAAGAAGATGCCGAAGGGCGAGGCGATGAGCAGGCCCACCATGCAGATCACCAGCACGATCACAATGGCCACCCAACCGCCAGCGGCGATGGCCGCTGCCAGGGCTTGGATGGCCGCAATGGCCGCTTTTACCGCCGCCACGGTGGCTTTGGCCGCGGCCTTGGCGGTGGTCGCCGCCGCCTTTGCCGTGGCCCGTGCGGCCTGCACGGCCCTCTGGGTGGCCTTTACGGTGGCCTGGGCGGTCTGCTGGGCGGCTTTGGCGCTCTGTGCTGCGGTCTTGGTGGTCCGGGCGGCGGTTTTAGCTGTCCGCTGCGTGGCCTTGATGGTCTTTCTGGCGGAGCGATCTGCCGTTTTGATGGCATGGCGGGCAGTGCGTTCCGGGATTTTTTTCGCAGAATGTTCTGTTTTTACGATGGCCCTGCCGCTATCCCGCACAGCCTGGGCGCCAGGGGTCCCCGGACTCATCGGCCTGTGGGCAGTGTGAGCGGAGGCATACCTCTGCCGCATCGGAGTGGGAGGTGTCGCATCCCTGCCCTTGGCCTGGGGAACAGCGCCGTTGCCTGTGTGGCGGACTTCCGTCCGTTTCATTACCGCCGTCCGGCCATGTTCCCGCACAAATTCCTGCTTGCCCTGGGCAAACGCCTGGGGCGGCTGTTCCGGGCGCGGCGTGGGCTGTCGCTGGATGTAGGCATCCTTTGTTTTGATGGATAACTGTTTCGGGGACTTGCTCCCGTCAGCCGAGGTAGCCGCATGGCCAGGGGGAGTGGTGACGGCCTCTCTGGTTTTGATCTGCGGGCGCTCCGACCTGCCCTGCGGAGCAGGAGCGTCCTCTGTATGAACGCTGTGGACAGAGATCTCCTTCGTACTGATCTGCGGATGCTCCGGCTCACCCAGCGCGACCGGCTCCGTACCATCAGAGGACACACGACCACCGCGAACAGCGGATTCCCGCGTTTTAATCCTCTGCCGATCTGGGCCAGCGGCAGAGGATGAGGTCGCCCTGTTGCTTCCAGGCGATGCACTACCCTCCCTGGTTGCCACAGTCTCCCGTGTCTTGATCTTCGGCTGCTCCCGTGGCGGCGGCTCATAGGGCGAGGGCCGCTCCACCGGGGCTTCCGGGGGTGACTCCTGCTCCATAGGCAGGTCTGGAGTAGTGTGCGGCGCTCCGTCCGCTTTTCGTTCCCTGGCAGCTTTTTTCTTCTTCAGAAGATACTCAATTTCACGCTCAGCCCGCCGCACCCCGCCGACAGCGGTGTCCTCGATCCGGTCGCCGCCATAGTCGCTGGCCTGCCCCCGCTGGGCGGTCTCCCGGAGCTGGCCCCGCAGGCGTTCCGTGCCATCATCCAGCCCACGGCGGACAAGCTCTTTCGGCGCAGCCTTGACTTTTTCCTTTAATGTGCCTTTTACGATGCGCTTTTCCTTAATTTTTGCGATGATTTATCACCTCCCAGAACGAAGAACAGGGCCGCAGGCGCGGCCCCGTTCCAGTTATCCTCATGCTGTCTCACTTAATTTTGTAGTCATCAAGCGGTAGAGCCGATTCTTGGGGAAATTGTCCATAAACGGCACGATGGCGCTGCCGCATTTGATGAGGCCGCGCCCGAAATCCACGTTGGTGATGTAGGAGAGCTGATTGTCCGAAATGTTCAGCAGCCGCGCCAGCTCCGCCCGGTCCGTGGCCGCCTGGTTGAGCATGACCAGGAATTCGCTGTTGGCCAGCATCGTCCGGGCGGTGTGGGACTGGAGCAGATCATCTACATTCTGAGTCAATCCGGTGCAGCAGGCCCCGTACTTTCTGACGCGTTTCCAGAGGGTAAAGAGGAAATTTGCGCTGTATTCGTGCTGAAACAGCAAATAAATTTCGTCAATATAGACCCAGGTGTTCCGGCCCACAGAGCGGTTTCGGATGATGCGGTTGAACACGCTGTCCAGCACCACCAGCATACCAACGGGGAGGAGCTGCTTGCCCAGATCCCGGATGTCGTAGCACAAAATTCGGGCGTCCGTGTCCACGTTGGTGGGTTTGGCGAAGGTGTTGAGGCTGCCCTCGGTGAACAGCTCGATTGCCAGGGCCACGTCACGGGCCTCCGGCTCGGACTGGCGGAGCAGTTCTGCGTGGAAGTCCTGGAGGGTGGGCGCGTTGCCCTGGTAGCCGCTCTTGATGTAACCGTGGTAGACGTTGGCGGTGCAGCGGTCGATGATGGATTTTTCCTTGGCGGAGAGCAGGCGGTCCCCCATGAGCTGCTCACACAGGGACAGCAGGAACTCGGACTTCAGCACCACCGGGTTCTCGCCGTCCCCGTAGCCCTGCTCCATGTCCATGGCGTTGATGTGATTGGGGGAGGTGGCGGAAATGCTGACCACTTCGCCGCCCAGCCCTTCAATGAGGGGGCGGTACTCCGACTCAGGATCTATGACGATGATGTCATCGCCCGTAGAGAGCGCCAAGTTGACCATCTCCCGCTTGGCGGTGAAGGACTTACCGGAGCCGGACACCCCCAGTACGAAGCCGTTTCCGTTCAGCAGCTCCTTCCGATTGGCGATGATGAGATTCTTACTGATGACGTTTTGCCCGTAGTACACGCCGCCCTGATCCCGCACCTCCTGAGCCTTGAAGGGCATGAGGACGGCCAGGGCCTCAGTGGTCAGGGTGCGCAGGGCGTCGATCCGCCGCAGGCCCAGGGGCAGGGCCGTCACCAGCCCGTCCGCCTGCTGCCAGTTCAAGGTGGCCAGCTGGCACAGGTGCTTCCGGGCGGCGGACTGGAGGGCGTCCGTGTCGCTGTCCAGCTCCTCCTTGCTGTCCGCCAGATGCACCAGCGTCACCACGGCAAACATCATCCGCTGGTCACGGGTGGTGAGATCGTCCAGCATTTCACGGGTCTCCTTCCGCTGCTGTTCCAGGTCGTAGGGGACAACGGCGGAGAAGTTGTTGTTGCTGTTCTGCCGCCGCTGCCAGTTGGTGACATTCGTCTCGACACCCAGCAGACGGCTCTGCATCTCTCGCACCGCCTCGTCCGTGGGGACGGGGATCACGTCAATGGACAGCATCATGGTGCGGTTCAGAGCGGTCAACTCACTGATCATGGAGTCCTTGATGTAGCTGGCGTACTCCTTCAGGAACAGCACCCGGCCAAATTTATCGCCCATGACGAAGTGATCTTTCTTGAACTCCAGGCTGTCCGGGCAGATGGAGTCTTTGAAGGAATGGCCCTTCCGCATGAGGTCCCGCAGGTCCACATGGAACTCGGTTTCCTCCCCGGTGCGGTAGAAGTCATGGAGAATGCGCAGCCGCTCCACCGCATCCAGCTCCTCACTGCGGGCGTCCAGGTGGCTGAGGCGGGTGGTCACGTCCGCCGTCACCCGGTCGAAGAAGGTGCGGGCCTCCTCAATGCTCTTGCGGTGGACGGAGAGGGTGACGTACCGCTCCTGGACTACGCTGTTGGAGCTGTCCGTCACCTTATCCATGAGCATGGCGTTGTACTCGGCCCGGTAGCCGTCCAGAAAATCGTCCTGCCTGGGCAGCAGGATCTTCTGCTCGAAGTCCTGGCGGTTGAGCCGTTTGTTGTTGATGGTCAGCTTGGTGGTGGAGCCGGTGTCCAGGGCGTTCAAAAGTTCGGAGTAGCCCAGGAACATGGACGTTTTGTTCTCTTTGGACGCGATGGCGTAGTTGATGTCCGAGAAGCGGATGGTCTTGGAGAATTTGCTCCCGAATTGAAAAATCCCATCCGGCCACAGGCGGCGGATGGGGATGGCGTCCTGCACGGACTTGGGGAGGACAAAGCCCTCCCGGTCCTGCTTCAGCGTATTTTGCAGGGTTTTAATCAAGGTATAATGCCTCCTTTACGGTGGAGTGTTCCAGCGCTTTGGCGTATAGGTTCTCCGCCCGAAACACCAGTTTTCTGGGGTACAGCAGCTCCGAGCGGATGACGGCCAGCAGAAACTTTTCAAAGGTCATGCCGTTGTAGGTAAAAAAGCCGCCCAGGGCGAAGGGGAACGCCGCCAGGACGCAGATCCAGCCGATCTCGCCGCTGCCCACCACATTTCGCAGACCAAAATACAGCCCCACCGCCACGACCACGGCCAGCAAGGCGAACAGGAACTGCCGCAGGGACAGCCCGAAGAACAGGCTTTCCTGATAGTCCCGAACTTCTTTGTTGATGCGGACTTCTATGGGTATCACCTCCTACAAAAATGAGAGGACAGGCCACCGGCCCATCCTCTCGGATTTTTATGATTTGTTGTAAATAGTTTTCCCGAATTGATATGCTTTTTCCAGATAATCCGTCTTGCCAATTTGAGGTTTTCCGTTGGTGTCGCCGCAGCCACCTGCCAGCAGCATTCCCTTGTCGTGAAAACCGATGTAGTTGACCAGCGCAAAGCGGTAATAGGACACCGCCTGTTCAAAAGTCCAGAAAAAGTTATCTGCTGCCGTCATCAGCAGGGCGCAGTCCTTTTCTGGATATTTTTCATACCGGCCCAGAGGCGGGTTGGAATCCTCCTCCGCGATACAGTAGAATCGTTCAATGAATGCTTTAAGTTTGGCGGAAATTGTCCAGAAATACAGCGGGGATGCGAAGACCAACAGATCCGCTTCCTTAATTTTAGGAACAAGGTCATTGAAGCTGTCTTTCTGTACGCAGGGTTTTCCGTACCGGCAGGCATTACAGCCCAGGCAGCCCTTTACCTCATTCCGCAGCAGAGAGATCACTTCCACGCTGTGACCGACTTCCTCCGCGCCTCGCCTGAAATGGTCTATTAACTGCGCCGTATTTCCTTTGGGCCGTCCGCCACCCTGGATGATGACAATTCTTTTCATAGCTGCCTCCCGCTGATGGAATTTCCCCTATTATACATTATAAAATGGCTGCATTCAAGCTGAATGTAGGAATCGGCAGACAGACTGTTGTAAAGCCTGCCTGCCTATGGTACTATGCGACAAACCAGAAAAAGGGAGGTCTGTCGCAATGATGTTTATGATTTTAGGGATCGGTCTGTTTCTTCTGCCCATCCTGCTCCGCTTGGCAATCAAGCTCCGGCTGGGCATCCCCATGCTGTACGCAGTCCTGATGCTCACCGCGTTTCACGGCTGGTATCAGGCCCACACCGCCCTGGCGGACGGCATCTTCTTCGCCATGGTCGGGCTGGCGGCCCTGTCCTGGGTGGTGACGCTGCTCCGCCGCCTCTGGGGGCTGCTGGACGGTTGGCGGGAGGAGCGGGCCATGGCGGAGCTGCTGGCCTACCGCGTCCGGCAGGCCAGGGCCAACGGCGAGTATGCCATCAACACCGAGGGGCTGTTTTAACCTAAGCCCATCAGCTCCCGGATGAGCCGGTCGCTCATTTTAATAGCGCCCACCAGCACCAAAAAATTGAAAATGAGTTCCCCCACATAGTTCCACACGATGGTGGCCGCCGCCAGGGTATCGTCCGCAATGGCAGGCGGGGCGGACGCAAACGCCGAGAAAATCACACAGGCCAGTACGATCACACAGCCCTCCAGGCAGATGGCGGCATAGCTTTTCAGAAAGGCCACGCCGATGCTGCTGGAGGGCTGTCCCGCAAAGCTGGCCATGGGGATGGGCGCGATAGCGGTCGCCATGTATAACTTAAAAAATCGACTATAAACCGTCAAAATCATCACCAGCGACAGCACCCAAATCACCAGCGAGCCCAGCAGGGTGACGGCCCACAGGGGAATACTGTCCAGAAAACTCACGTCCTCAATGATGGTCACCATCTCGGCGGGCAGGGTAGTGTCAGTCAGCCCTGCCAGCCCGGAGGAATCCATGATAGTGACAATCATCCCCTGAGCCACCTGGAACAGCGCCGACATCAGCTCCATGCCGTGGGTCACCGCCGCCTGGGCCAGCACAAAACGGATGAAGCATTTGAATACCATCTCTGGTTTCTTCAATTCCGTAAAACTGCCGCAGGTTTTCACAACGCCCATCACGAAAAACAGCACCAGCAGGGCGCAGCCGATGGCCTGGAGCGCACCGTTGATGCCGGTGATCACCGTCCAGACCGCGCCGCCCTTGAAGTTTTCCGGCGTAGTGCTGACCAGCGTCCAGATCTCCGCCAGCTTGCCGTTCCAGGTCCCCAGGGCGGAATTCAGGTTGTCCACGATCCAGTTTCCGCTTCCCAATCAAATCACCTCCTGCGGGAAACGAGTGGGGAGAGCGCGGACGCGCCCTCCCCCTGCTGCTGTCCTCATCAGCCGGTGATGAGGGTGAGGATCTCACGGGTGAAGGTGATGACGATGCCGCCGGCGATGGTGAGCATACCGTTGGCCCGCTGGGAGGGGTCGTGGCTTTTGAGGGACAGGCCCAGCTGGAGGATGCCGAAGCCCAGCAGGATCAGACCGATGGCACGGATCAGGGAAAAGATGAAGTCAGACAAATTTTCCACAATCTGGAGGGGATCATCGGCGGCGAAGGCGGGGACGATCATCACGGCCATGGACAGCACCAGACAGGCGAACACGGCGTAGGCCCGCTTGGCGCGGCGCTCAATCTTCCTCTGGCTCTCCAGGGTGTTCTTCGGAGGATTCTTCTTCAGGTTCTTGGGGTTCTTCATAGACTTCAGTCTCCTTTTCTTCATCATCGGACGTATCGTCCGTTATTTCAGCGAACAGCGATTCGCCGGGGAATTTCACTTCAGGCTTCTCCTGATGGTGGATGTAGGGCGGCCCGCCGCCATCGATGGTATGGCGGATGGCCGGGTGCTGGGTCAGCTCGTACTTCAGATCCATGACCGGCTTCGCCCCCCGGATGAAGAGGATGGCGTAGCGGTTGTCCAGCCCCCGTACCTCATCTGGAGTAAGTAATTCGCGGCCACTCATTTGAAAATTGGTGGAATAGGAGCCGGATTTTCCCTTGGTCTGACCGTGCGTCTTGGTATCAATCGTGGCTTTCCCCAGGGCCTCGGAAATGTACTTATGGGTTGCCGCTTCGTTTCCGCCAAGGTATAATATGGTATCGCAGTTTCCCGGAATCGTCTCCCACGAATCCTTAAACATCTCCTTGATCTGCGCCATATTCTGTATAATGACACTGGAGGAAATGTTGCGGGAGCGCATGGTGGCCAGTTCACGGGTAAAGCCTGGGAGGGGCATGGCGGCGAACTCGTCCAGAAGGAAGTGGACGTGGCAGGGCAATGCCCCGTGGTGGATCTGATCGGCGCTGTAGTAGAGGGCCTGGAACGCTTGGGCATACAGCAGACTCACTAAAAAATTAAATGAGTTATCGTTGTCCGGGATGACGGCATACAGTGCGCACTTTTGCTCCCCCAAAGTGTACAAATCCATATCGTCCTGGTCTGTGATGGCCTTGATCTGGGGCAGATTGAACGGGGCCAGCCGGACGGCAGTGGACACGAGGATCGACTTTGAGGTCTTGCCGGCGGCTAATTTAAACACTTTGTATTGCCTCACCGCCACGCTGGTGGGGTCCTCGCGCTCCATGGCCTGAAACAGCAGATCCAGGGGCGAGACGTACTCCTCGTCCTCCTCCTTCACCTCGGCGTACTCCAGCACCCGCATGACCATGGAGAAGTTCTGTTCATACTCCGGGGCCTCCTGCCACAGCATGAGGATGATCGCCTGCAGCAGAGCGGTTTCGGCCTATAGCGATAGGTAAGCCTACAGTATCTGACGTTTCCGGCTTTTCCCCCGCTCCGCACCGTGCATGACGGCTTTCCCGTCACACGGCGCTCCATCAACAATAATTCGCACACATTATCACAAGTTATTACCTTGAACATTTTTGCTTGTTCCGCTGTTTCCCACTGAAACCGATTAAGCAGAAATCGGCGGATTTCCCGCTTCTTTGCGGAGTTTATTGAGTTTTGCAAGCTGTTTTTTGTTTAGGGCTAACTGAGAAAGATACTTTGTAATGGCCGGCTCAGATGTAGCATGAATCAGGATGTGTATGCTTTCCCGGACAAGAATCAAATTCTGGTAATTATTCTTACCGCCCATAGCTAAGGGAAGTTTGTGGTGGCAATGAATATCACCCAGCGTTTCAAATACCTGCCCGGTAACGGCGCATTTTCCGTACTGTGCGCAGAACAGTGACAGCCGGTTGTCGGCATAAGCGGCACTTTGGCTATGAACCTCCTGACGCAAAAGGGCGTGGAGCATTCGGGTATCGAAAGCAAGGTTTTCGTGGATTCTCGCTCTGCCCTCCGGCGTGTACTTTTGAATCAGAGGATTTTTGTATTTGGGGCCGCGTGTTCGCACGTAACTGATGGGCGCAATCGGGAGATTTTTGATATACCGAATCAGCTTAGAGGAACCGTATCGGTCTACAACAGCTCCGCCGATTTTTTCCTTTGGCTCCTTTTTCAGCCTGTCGCCCAGACGCTTCATGGTTCGGCTGACCTGATAACTAATGTCTCGAAAGTCCACGCTGACACCTGTCGCCATCTGGTAATACTCATGCTCACCCATGACAAAAGCATTATAGTTGAGAATCGCCCTTGCTTCTGTCATGCCCTTGGGTGGCCGCGCAATATCCTTGATTTTTCGCTTTGCTTCCGCCGTAATCCGTTTGACCGCCTTTTCACTGACGCGCGATTGGACAATTTGCTTATTTTTCTTCTGCCACAGGCGCATTTTAATGCCGAGAAATTCAGAATAATGCTTGTTGAGATTGACCACCCGCGTCTTTTCCGGCGATACGTCCAGACGAAGCCGCTCTTTCAGCCATTGGGTAACAGCAATCAGCGTCCGCTCCGCACAGTCCTTTGTAGGGCAGAATATGCGGAAATCATCGGCGTAGCGTACAATGTGCATTTCTTTCAGGTTGGTTCGCCGCATTGTGGTATATCCATGACTTTTGTCAAATACAATGCGCTCCTTTATCTGCCTGTTTTTCCCTCTGGCCACGGCCACCGGATGATTCTGCCACTGGCTGTCCACCCACCAGTCCAGTTCGTTCAGCACGATGTTCGCCAGCAGCGGTGAAATAATGCCGCCCTGCGGCGTACCCTTATCAGGGGTCACGACAGCGCCGTTTTCTAACTGAACCGGGGCTTTCAAAATGCGTTTAATCATGTAAATCAAACGCTTATCCTGTATTCCCAACGCCCACATTTGCTTGATGAGTTTGGAATGGTCCACATTGTCGAAGAATCCCTTGATGTCAAACTCAACGACATACTGCATATGGGATAGCTGCATATGCTTACAAGCCGCCGCGACTGCGTGTTCACAGCTTCGGTTTGGTCGAAACCCATAGCTGTTTTCGCTGAATTTTGCTTCACAAATTGGCTCCAGCACTTGTAAAATACATTGCTGTATCAGCCTGTCCCAGATACAGGGAATCCCCAGCGGACGGATCTTGCTCGGGTCGCTCTGTTTGGGAATTTCTTTTCTCCGCACGGCCCTCGGGTTGTAGTTCCTGACAATATTGCGCACCTTCTGAACCAACGCTTCCGGGGTATATTTTTCAACCGCCCGGATGGTCAGCCCATCTGTGCCGGGCGTCACGCTTCCGCCGTTGCCCTTGATGTTCCGATAGGCGAGTAAAATGTTGTCTCTGCTGAAAATCAACTCAGACAGATTACCAAATACTTCACCGTTTTTGGACTTTGCGAACAGTTCATCAAAAGTTCCCTGCATATCGTAATACTCGGCATACCTGAGATTATTTACTTTTTTCGGTTTCTTTGTTTGCTTGGTTTTCTTGTTCCCGGTAACCATATAGGCATCAACTCCTCTTTGGGAAGATTGACCTTTTGGTCGTACCCGAAATCCTACTGTTCACCTGTGATTAGTGTTTTGTATTGCTGTTGACTTGTGGCTGTCACTCCGTTCCCCATTACAGGGAACATCATCGCTATCGCCACTACTTTACCCACCGCTTCGACTGCTTATATGATTCGACAGCTTATATATCACGTTGGCCCATGATATACGCGATAGGCTTTCACCACGTTCCGATACTGCTATCTTTCCATATGCCCTTAGGTTTCTACTATGGGCCTGCCAGCTTGCCGCCGCCTGTAACGGCGTATGGAGTTTCATAGGACAAATTCTTACTCGTCCACACTGACTCCCTTTCGGGATAGGGGGATTAGCCCCATGCTTCTTTTAGACCCTTACTATCGCAGATTGGCCTGCCCTTTCGGACATTCTCGCCATAGGCATTTTATAGACCCCCGGCCTAACGCTCACAGCCACCTCTGGCTTGCTTTGCACCTGCCGCTGTTTCCATTGTTTACCACGTGCAGAGCGAACGCAGTCAGCCGTCTTTAACGGGCTCTCTGACCCTGGCCGTTTCCAGCCAACGCCAGCCGTAGTTTTCAGGGTAGGCGTTTCAGGGCGTTACCCCTTCATTCCACCTATCGCAGTATCAGTTGTTGCTTCCGATTAACTCGGAACCACCGCATTTTTTAGCACTACTTGGTCTTAGCGCCCACAGAGCTTTGCTCCCTGTGGAATAGTGTTTGTATGCGAACGTGTCGCACTCGTCCAAAACGGATCGGACTCATGGCTGCCCTTTGGTGTGGTGGCCTGGATGAGATTGTTCACCAGCCGCAGGGCGTCCTTTTCATCCCGGATGTAGCGGAAGGGATTATAGCCATCGCTCTGCTCCAGATTGACGAGGTTCAGTACCCGGATGTCATAGCCCTGGCTCTTGAGGTAGCCGCCCGTGGCCAGCAGGACTTCGGACTTGGGGTCCGTAATGACATAATTGGTGTTGGCCTCCAAGATGTTGGGCTTAACATACGATCTCGATTTGCCAGCGCCTGAACCGCCAATGACCAGCACGTTGAGGGAGCGCCTGTGCTTGTGGGTGTCCAGCCCCAGGCGGACGTTGCGGGTGAGCAGCTTGTTCTGCTTCTGCGCGAACATGGCGTTGACCTGCTGGGGCGAGGCCCAGGTGGCGGAGCCATGCTCCTCGCCGTCCCGCGTCCGGCCCTGCTGATCTGCGTAGAGGCAGATGCCCATGACGTAGGCCCCGGTGCAGGCCAGGATGGTCACAAGGCTGTGGTCCGTCCACTGGATGCGGAAGGGGTGTTCCATAGCCGCCGTCAGGTTGCTGATGATCTCCGGCAGGCCGCCGCCCAGAGACTGAGCGATGAGCAGCGCCGCCCAGACCACGGGGATGTAGAGGAACAAGTAAACGGTCAGCTTTCCTGACCGATTGGTTTGCTTCAAATAAGAATCACCTCACAAAAACCGCCCCATGCCAAACGGCACAGGGCGGTTAATTTGTTATTTCTGCGGTTGTTTCCTGCTTTTTCGCTTGGGAGCCACATTATCATAGCTCAGTTCCAATAGCGGAATGATCTGCTCATCAGGGACCGTATCGTTGAGCAGAATCGTGATCCAGTTGGTTTTGTTCATGTGATAGGATGGGAGAAAACCGTGTTCTGTAAGCAAAGAGCCGACCAGGATGGGGCCGCATTTCACATTCAGGATATCAACTGGCTCATTGCCATCCAGCCCCAGCTTGCCGGACTGCACATTCATGATGATGCCAAACCATTTTTTACTGCCGGGGTGGCGGAACACGGCACAATCCGGAAGATCGGCCCAAAGGTACTCCGCCTCGACTGAATAGGTTTCTTGAATATGCTGTATGATGCGGTCACGCTGCATGGTTCCATTTCCCTCCTGTCACAGTTCGGATGGATTTTTCAGCCGTTCCTCATACTCCTGTTTCTCTGATTCATTGGCCGGACGGACGGCGTACTTGCCGCAGTCGGGACACTGCTCCGGCTCAACGGCACGGCTGAAAATAAAGCGGCATTTATCGCAGGCAAAAATCATTTTCATCACCAGCAGACAATTATAGCACTTCCCATCCAATTTACAACCTCAAATTTACCGCTTTCCTGATTGCTACCTTGATCTTGCTTTGTTCTGCGTTTTCGCCTTGACCTTGGCCGGAGCGGACGGTTTCCTGCTCTGCGCCCGATACGCCTTGAGCCGCCCCTCTATGGAGGGCCGCTCACTCGTCCCCCTCATAGCGCCGCTCTCTTTGGGTATAGAGGAGTTGATTTTTATAGCGGGCGAGTCTCGTTCCGACCGAGAACCTTTTTTTGGCGTGTTCTCCTGACTGCGGGTCACAGGGGCCTCCTGGCGGCCCTGGGCGTCTGACCGTTGGGACACCGACCGCTGGAGCTTCACCTGCCCCTGACGGCCCCTCACAGGCCCGGACACGGCCTTTTCCTTTGGGGGCGTCTGCCGCTCCTGCGGCTGTCTGGCCTTTTTTTGAGCCTGCCTGCCCTTCTCCTGGGGCTGGCGCTCCCTCTCCGGGGCCGAACGCTCCGGCTGGAATACCTCCCGCCCCTGCTGCAGCTCCCGCGCGGGTCGCCGTTCCGGCTCCGGGGGCGTCTGGTACAGAATGCGCTCGAAGATGGCGTTGGCCCGGTCCAGCTCGGTCACGGGCAGGATCATGTCCATCAGCTTGCCCCGGTCGTCCTTGTCCTTGATGACGGAATATAACAGCTTGTGCTTTTTCGCCAGTTTCTTGAATTTTTTATACTGCTGGGGCGTCATGGGGAACCGGCGCAAGTCCCGCGTCTCCCGCAGCATCTTGCCCATGTTCACCTTGCCGGAGAGGGTCTTGCGGTTGTGGGCCAGCGCCATGGTCAGGGCCAGCAGATTCTTCAGGGCCGAACCGGACAGCCGGATCATGACCTCCGAGCCGGACAACATCATCCGCACCATCTGATCAGCGGCTTCACCGCCTCCTACGTTCATCTCGCTCCACCTCCTTGGTGTTTTCTTCAATTTTATTGATCTCTTTTTCCATCTGGGGCAGCCTGCTCTGGATTTCCCGGCACAGGGCCAGCTTTTTCCGCTCCGCCCGGATCTGACGGTTGATCTCCGCAAGCTGCTCATAAATTTCCGCCTTTTCTGCCATAAGCCTGTCCCTTGGAACGCCGCACTTCTCCAGCGCGGCCACCGCCTCCATGTACCGGGTGTACTCCGCTTCCATGCCGGACAGCCCCTCCTCATAGCACTGCTTGGCGGGGGCCAGGGCTTCCACGTCCGCCAGGGCGGCGTACAGCCGGCGGCGTTTCTTCTTCCGCACGTTGAGGATCGTCCGCTGCTTGGTCAGGTTGGCCAGCGTTTTCTCTGTGCGTGTCTGGAATGCCGCCATGTCCGCTTGGGTAGCAATGGCGTTGTCCCGGAGGAACGCAAATTGCTCCCGGCAGCGTTCAAAGCGCATGATCTCCTGCCGGAGCTGGGGCGTCATCCGGGGCGGGTACCTCCGCTGTCCGATCTTGCCGAGAACGTATAAATAGTGAACATATAGAGCCATAAATCCGGTATATTTCGGGTGCTTTTTGCAGGGCTGGTAGCTGGGGTGATAGATCACCGCTGGCCTGCGTCCGGCCTCAATGTCCTCCAGGTTGCCCTGGATGGCAGCTCGGATGCCGTCCTCGGTAAACAGCGGATTTTTTCGCCCTGGGATCATGAACCGTTCCTGGCCTCGCAGCCGGAAGCCCAGCCGGTTGCCGTGACTGATCTCCCAGCCCTTATGCTCCATGAGCAGGAAAAAGTGGCCCAGGTCGTTGGCGTCCTGGATGGCGGTACGCAGGTCCTCCTCCAGCATGGAGCGGAAGGTGGGCTGGCCTTTTGACTGGCGCAGCCATTCGATGTAGCTGACCGCCTTGGCGGAAGCCCCCTGCATGATGACCGACAGCCCATGCTCCCGGCACAGCCTGTCCGAGATAGCCCGGATCTGCTGGTAGTAGCTCTGGGCATTGCTGTGGTACTTCTCGCCGGTCTCCGTGTTTACAGAGTTGAAGATCAGATGGGCGTGGATATGCTCCTTGTCCACATGGACTCCAATCACGGTTTCAAAACCTGGGAGGTGTTCTTCCGCAAACTCCGTGGCGATCTCCAGCGCCAGTTCCGGGGTGATCTCTCCGGGCTTGAAGGACTGGATCACATGGTAATACTGCACACCGTCCGTTTTGCCCATGGCCCGTTTGGTGTCCAGCATCTGGCGGCACTCCCGGCCAGGGTCGCAGTTCAGGTGGGCGGTGAGGACGCGCTCCTGGGTTTTGTCGCCGTTGAGGATGTAGTTGATGCCCACGTCCAGACGGCCTTTCCGGGCGAGGATTTTTGTGATGGCCATTTCTGTGCCTCCCATGGTATAATGGGGTTCAGAGAACATTTAGGAGATAATGATATGTGGCTTTTATTTGCTCTGGCCTCATCCATCTTTGCCGCTCTGACTTCCATCTTGGCCAAGATTGGTATTGACGGTGTAAATTCAAACCTCGCAACCGCCATCCGTACTTGTGTAGTCTTGTTGATGTCCTGGGGGATGGTGTTTATCACCAATACCCAAGGCGGTGTCGGAGAAATCAGCCGGAGGAGTTGGATTTTCCTGATCCTCTCAGGCATCGCTACAGGTGCCTCCTGGCTCTGTTACTACAAGGCCCTGCAAATTGGAGAGGCGTCCAAAGTTGTCCCCATCGATAAACTGAGCGTTATGATCACGATGGTGCTTGCCGCTGTAGTCCTGCATGAACAGTTCACGCCGAAATCCATTTTAGGCTGTATCCTGATTGGCATTGGAACGCTGTTGATGGTTGTATAAAAACTGCTTTATTTTTTAGCGATCTGATACATCAGCTCATAGACCTGATCCAGCAGGAACAGCCCCCGCTTGGCGTCCTCGGCACGGGCGATCCCGGCGTTGACGCTGCGAGCAATCTGGTTGATGTTGTTGCCGATGTGATGGATCTCCGTCCGCAGCTCCTTGATCTCCTTGGCGGGGCGGGCGCGGACGGGATTCCCCTCAATAATTCGCACGAGGTAGGCCCGTTTGGTGAGGCCGCACCGCTTGGCCTGGGCCGTCAGTGATTGGTACTGCGCTGGCGTCAGTTCAATGTGCAGGTGATGCCTGCCGTGCTTATCTGCTTTGCTCACGCCGCCTCCTTTTCTTTTTTGGAGCGCCGCCGGACTGCGTCTCCCGAATCTCCTGCTCAAACGTCTTTTCCAAATCGAACACGTTGCCATAGGGAACGCCCTTCCGGCTGTAGGGTTTCATGGGCATGGGGATCTGGGCCTGCAGCTCCTTCAGCTTCTCCCAATACTGTGGGAGAAATTGATAAATCGCTTTCAGTTCCTTCCGGTTCTTGTTTTTGCAGCACCAGCAGGATACCCTGTCCAGGATGTCATACAGCCTGATGCCATTTTCCTCCCAGAAATATCCCCGCTCATAGCAGAACGACAGGCAGTCCGCCTCGGTCATCTTGGCCTCCTCCAGCGGGGAACACTTGGGCAGCTCCAGTTTCTTCAGCCGCTCCGGCTCATCCACCGCGATGCCCACGTAGTGGGTGTCCGCATCCAGCCCCAGGCCATCCAGGGCATCGATCTTCCGTCTGGTCCCCCAGCGGCAAGGGCCGCCGCACCAGCCGTAGCCCAGGTGGAAACCGTTCTTTTTGGAGTTCACCGGCCTCTCCAGCATATCGTACAAAAACGGGACATCCGACTTCACCTCAGTGAACCGGATGCCCCGCTGCTCCAGGATGGGTCTGACGCGATCCCGGATATCATAGATGGCTTGAAATTCCATAGTCGAGTTGTAAAAAATGACTTCGTCCAATGGTTTATTTTGTTCCAGTAATAGCAACAGCATAGCAAGGGAGTCCTTGCCAAAACTTACTGAGGCTACCCTGCGCACGTCACGCTCCTCTCTGCGGCAGCGCCGCCAATCTTCCGCCCGCAGGCGGCATTGGGGTCAGGGGATTTCCCCCTGCAAGCGCGCAAAATGTACATTTGCGCTATGCTTGCGCCGACACCGCCCAGGGGGCGGTGTCGGCCTCGGCCCCGCCAGCGGCGGGGCTTCGCTCCAAGCGGTAGGTTGATTGGAACGGGCGGGCGGCGCCCGCTCTCTCGAAGAGAAAATCATCACCGCTCCCGCTGGCGCCGGGGCTGCCGGAGCTTCAGATCGTAGTGGTCTACCGGCACATCACGCAGATCCAGGCTCCGCTTTTCGGGGACATAGCACGAATACCGGGCGTAGTTGTAGCCTTGGCAGTCCACCAGGATACCGTCCCTGCGGCCCCTGGTGGTCACCAGCAGGCAGCGGGTCACTCCTTTGTCGTAGCCAGTAAGGTGCTTATTGGGGATGAGGAAGGGCATATCCCGCAGCAAATTGGCGGAAAAATTCTGAAACTGCTGGCCGGTCAACTGGAGGATCTTGACCACCTCCACCAGGATGAGCTGGGCGGTCTTAACCTCCACCAGCTCCTGGGCGTGGCTGGCTTTGAAGAAGAAACAGCCGCAGATCGTAGATTTTGGCAACTTCCCACCTCCTGTTGGGTGTAATAGATTCACCCAGATTTCTGTAAAAAAGAGAAGCAAGGTGAATTGTATTCACCCTGCCGTCTATCGTTCCTGCATTGCTTTTCTGTTTTTCTGCCGTCCCCGCCGAACAGGCGGCGGCAGGAGTTCAGCGGGCGGCGTATGGTCGCGCAGCAGGCCCAGGAGGCTGTGCCGCGCCCCGATGTTTGTTGCCGTGATTTCCCTGACGCAGTGCCGCAGCCAGGGAAGCTGTTCCGCCATCTTCTGGGTCAGGAGGGCAACGTCCAGTGCAGTTAGCTTCTCCGTGGAGACATACACGGAATACTGTCGCCGCTCAAAGCCGTTGGTCTCCATGAACCGCTGGATATCCTTGTAGGCCCGCTTGAAAAACTGCGGGTCCCGGCCCGTCTCCTTGCGGGGATAGTGCTGTCTCAGCGCCTCCTGGCTCAGATCGAAGGTGATTTCTTTCCGGCTCATCCCCATGTTACACAGCACCCCGTGCCTTTCCGGCCTGGGCCAGCACATCCTCCTCGCCGTCCTCATCCTGCCAGACGCAGGCGGCGGCGCAGGCCATGAACCAGTCCGAGCGCAGCAAGGACAGGATGATGTCCCACATACAGGCGAAGTCATCGCCGTGGCCCTTGTCCTGGAAGGACAGGGCATCGCCGTCAGCAGTGCAGGGAAGATCATGGGCGGCGAACAGGCTTTTTATTGTCCGATGCACATCCTCCAGTGTGCGGCCCCGCCGCTCCACTGCGGCTTTGTCAAAAGAAAATCTTACTTTCATTTTGCGACACCTCCTGTTATTTGGTAGCCCACATCATACCGCACCTTCGCGGCAATATCCACATAAATCGGCAGACAGTTATCGGTCACGCCGCCTGGGCCAGTTCCTGGGCGATCCGCTCCCTGGCGAGGCGGGCGTACTCGTCCGTGACCTCGATGCCGGTGGCGGTGTACCCCTCCAGCACAGCGGCCAGGACGGTGGTG
>CAJTSQ010000036.1 GCA_910578735.1 uncultured Oscillospiraceae bacterium | reverse complement strand
GCTGCCTTCAGCACTTTACTCAAGCGGTTTTAGCCTATTGGTACAGCTTCTAAATCAGAATCTACCTCGCCGGTACGCCCAATGGCCGCCTTCCCGGCATTTCACCAGTTTTCCCTCTGCCGCAAGTTTCGAAAGGATGCGATTGGCTGTCGCCGCTGAAACACCACAGATCTGACGTACATCAGCATTTTGGATAACATCGTGGTTCTCCAGGAACCGCTCAATCTGCTTCCAGCGTTCTGCTACTTTATCTTTCGGGTCATCGCTCATTTCATCACTCATATTGACCGCTTCCATGAGCGATGCTTTGATTGCTGAAAGCATAAATTCGATGAAAGCCGTGGAGGATGCAGCAGCGTTGGAATGATTGATCGCTTCATAATACTCCTGCTGATGGTCGTGGACGATGGACTCCACCGGAAGCCAGGCAAATATGGGGTTCCATTTGGACAACAGCAGTGTGTGCCACAGCCGGCCTGTCCTGCCGTTCCCGTCGGCAAAGGGATGGATCAATTCAAACTCGTAGTGAAACACGCAGCTGCGGATCAGCATGGGGAGCTCGCTGATTTTGACCCATTCCAATAGATTTGTGACTGCATCCGGCACATACTGAGGCAGCATCCCGAAATGGACAATCTCTCCCGCATGGTTGACTACCCCCACGGGCCTGGAGCGGAACTCCCCGGCCTCCTGTTCCAAGCCCCGCATCATAACTCCATGGGCTGTCAGAAGGTCGTCTATAGAATAGGGATTCAGTGTCTCCAGCCGCTCGTAGATTTCAAAGGCGTTGCGCACCTCTGTGATATCCTTGGACGGAGCCAGTACCCGCTTGCCGTTCAGGACTGCTGTGACCTGATCTAATGTCAGCGTGTTCTGCTCGATGGCCAGGGAGCCATAGACCGTTCTGATTCGATTGCTTCGGCGCAGGGATGGATCAGTGGAAAGCCGGTCCGCAGACGATACCTGTCCTACCAGTTCCGCAATCTCCGCCACAAGGGAAACGATCTGATTTGTTAATTCAAAGGGTGGATTCTTCATAAGTCCCTCACAAAAGCGATCGAATTTTTTCTCTATTATAGCGCAAAAAGCACCTTATGACAATGATGCAGTTAAAATCCCGCGTTCCGCAGCTCCTCCATCATGGCCCGGCGGCGGGTATACCGAGCGCGCCAGTCCTCCGCCAGCTGTGCCGCCCGCTCTGCCCCGCCCGGGTAGCTCCTGAGTTTTTTCAGATAGCGGGCCAACTCCTGATACTCCTTTCGGTTAGATGCGGCGGCGGTTTCTTTCGTCAGGATACAAGCGTATGCCTCCAGTATCTCATTCGGATACCGCTTTTTCAGAGCCGCTTCATAGCGGTCCAGAATGGAAAGACGCCCAGCCGTGGTAACCACTTTCATCAGGCGTTCCCAAAGCCCCTCGGATTCCATAAGCTCCAGCTTGTGATAAGCTCGCCCGGAAAGATACCGCTCTCTGTACTCGATCCACTGCGCCGGCGTACACGCTTTCTTCAGGCGGTTCAGCATCTCCATACCGCCGGAGGACAGGTCAAAGACATGATACTCCAGCTCCGCGATCAGCTTGTCCCGCCGTCCCTGTCGCTCGTACAGGTACATCAGCCATCTGCTGTACTCCGCCACCAGCCCCGGTTTGTCACGGTCGGCGGACTTGCCCTCCTCCAGCAGACGAATGGCCTCGTCCGTCTTTCCATCATCAAGCGCCTGCTGGATACGCAGCTTGCGGATATCGGAATAGCTTGTGTACCGGTCTAAAAAGGCGTCCAGCTCCTCCTTTGGCGAGGACAGCTTTTTCATCAGATCAAAACGGCGCGTCAGCAGTTCTTTCATCTTATATTCACTGGAGTAATCTTTCCTGCCTGCTAAGGTAAGCAAGGCAATCTGCTCATCTGTCAATGCCAATTTCTTTTCATCAAAACGCTTTCCAACAAAATGTGAAAACACCATTTGTGACGCAAAATCCTGGACAAACCAGTCCTCTCGGTCTGATTTGACACAGTCAGACAGGAGGTCAAATATCTTTTCGGCAACAATTTCGTCTGCGGCAGCCAGGACATCCATGCACATATCGCGCATTGTCTCCATAATCAACCCGTATTCGCCATCGGAATCGTCTATGCTGTAATCGGAATATTTCCGCAACGCATCTATCCCGGCCTGGAACGCCAACACAGGTGCGTTTCGGGCCAGCAGCGTTTCCGTCTGCCGCTGAATATGATCTGCGATCGCCTCTGAGAACCCTCCCGCATGGTAATAGTCTATGGTGCCATCTCTGCCTGCGTATTGCCTCCCGATGGAGGCCAGTTCTTTTTTCAGCGTCTTCATACATTCATCCAGAGATGTCTCCCCATATCGAAGGAGCAGCGCCCTGTAAAGTTTCTCATCTGCGGATACCAATTCTGTCAGCAGCGGGCGGAGTTGGCTATCAGGAATTTTTTCCACAAGACCAGTGGGAGTCAGACGCTCCTCTTTTGCGGGAGCTCTCTTCTCGGACGGTTCGGCGGCCATTGCGAACAAGACCGCCGCCATGTGCTTACAGGCATTTCCATCCTCCGCATAGGGACAGTCACAGAGCATATCCTCAATGGAGTCTCCATCCAACAGGATCTCCACCTCGTATTCCTCCGTGCCTTCCACCGTGGCGGTGCAGCCGTCCTCCGTGCGCTCCAGATCTGAGACCCGGTCCTCTTCAAAATAAGCCCTGCCCCGTTCCAGAATGTGGGGCTGAAACCAGTTCTTCCAGGATTCTATTTGCATCGTCTCCAGCTCCGTTTTCCTATGAGATCATTCCGTTTCCCGACTTCAAGTACCTCTTCAGCAAGAACGCGCAAAAGTACGGAAACGTATAAATATCATCACTATACCCGATATTCCCCCCAGTGAGCTTGATCCCGTAGGAAATATCGCTGTATTTTTCGCTGGAGATCAGCGTGCGCAGGGACTTGGCCCTGCCGTTGGTGGCTTTGACCTCCACCGGGATCAGTTCTGAGGCAGTGCGGACGAAAAAGTCCTCCTCCAGCGTAGAGTCCTCCCGCTTATAGTAGTACAGCCCGCAGCCGCTTTTTACCAGCGCCTCCCCAACAATATTCTCGTAGAGCGCACCCTTGTACACCCCCAGGTTTTTATTGGCCCGCAGATCCTCCTGGGCCTCCTCGTCCAGCATAGCCACCAGCAGGCCGCTGTCGGCAAAATACAGCTTGTACTTGGTCTCCTCGTAGTTGCCTTTCAGCGGCAGCTCCGGGAAATTCAGGCAGTAGCAAATATTCACCATCCCGGCATCGCTGAGCCATTCAATACATCCCCGGTAGTCCTTGAACCTGGCCCCGGAGGCCACCTTGGAAATCTGAAATTTTTTGTTGTCCTTGGCCAGCTGAGGCGGGATCTGATTAAATACGTTGAGGATGCGCCCCTGATCCAGCCCCTCGGCGTATTTTCGGATATCCTCCTTGTAGTCGGCAATGAGCTGCCGCTGAATATCCAGAGAGCCCTCAAAGGTGCCCCGCTCCACATACTCCCGCACCACCGCCGGCATCCCGCCCAGGATACAGTAATCCAGAAAAAGGGAGTTACAGACGGACAGCTCCAATTCGCTGAAGGGCGTCAGCGCCCTCATATGGCTCAGCAAATCCGCAATGAACCCGTCATCGTAGCCCCTTGCCCAGAGAAATTCCTCAAAATCCATGGAATACATTTCGTAGTCTGTTTTGTAGCCCACGCTGTTGCTCTCGATTTTCCGGTAATTGATCCCCAGCATGGAACCGCTGCAGATTACATCAAAGCGACCGTCAATGGAAAAGAATTTTAGTGCGGTAGCGATATCGGGAAACTCCTGAAGCTCGTCAAAGAAGAACAGCGTCTTTCCGGGCAGGAACCGCTTGCCTGGGTCCAGGCGGGAGATGTTTTTGACAATATCGTCAGTCTTATAGCCATCGGCGGTGATGAGCTTGTACTTCGGCTCCTCCACGAAATTGATATAGATCACATTTTCGTAGCTGCTCTCAGCAAAGCGCCGGACCGACTCCGTCTTGCCCACCTGCCGGGGGCCTTTAACGATCAGCGGCTTGTGCCGAGGCGCAGCCTTCCACTCCGTTAAGAAGCTGTCGATTTTGCGTTTCAGATAGCACATGGACAATTCCCTCCATCGGTATCATTGATCATAGTATACTCCAGCAAAGAAAGAATTACAACCGCTTCACAAAAAATGGGCGAATATTTTCTTCTGCACACAAAAATATAAGCGAACTTTTACTATGCATTGCAAAAATCAGAGTGAATTGGGCGATTCAAAATATGCTCGCCTCAAAGCACAGCATACAAAAACGCCAAAAAAGTTATCAAAATTACCACAAACCCGTTTTTCAAAAATCTGGAAGCCATAAAGGCCCCTTAAAAACCGGGCCCTTCCCCCTCAAAGTTAAGCAGGAGCATTACAGACATTTTCATCTGCAATGCCCCTGTTTTATGGGCCGATTTACCTAAATAAGTAATATTTCGTCATAGTTCGCTGTGATTCACTTTCGCTGTTTTAAGATGGTACAGCTACAGCAAGGTCGTTGGCGGCCTCCATCTTAAACTTGTTCATGGCCTCACGGGCATTGGGGACCATAATCTTATTGCTGTTGTTGTTAGACATAATTTATCTCTCCTTTTCCGGTTGTGTTTTTGTTTTCCCGATTGGGTCGGATGGAACATCCACACATAGCTTTGCCTTGAATGTTGGAGATATACCCGTTCGCTGTCATGCCTTTATTTACTAATTCTGCCGTTCCGTGCCAAATGAAACGTTCCGAAGCACCGCAGTCATAAAATGTCCCCAGCCCTGACAGCCATACGTCTAAAGCTGTCAAGGCTGGGGACCTATGTTCAAAATATGATACCGCGCTATTTCCTTACAGATACAGCTGATCCAGCTTGAAATTGTGGACCCGCAGATAGAATTTCAGCACATCCTGCAGGGCGTAAACCGGAACAGGTCCCACCAGGTCGCAGTCCAAAACGGATACGCCGTACTGGGAGGCCTCACTCTTAATCGTCTCGAAGACCCGGTGAATCGGCGTCTTCTCATAGTTCGTCAGATTCATGGATACCTGGACAATGCCGCCCCGGTCCTCCAGCGTCAGCGCAATCGCGCGGACGTGCTGATAGCCGCCCGTGGCGGCCCGGACCGCCTTGACGATTTTCTTGCCGATCTCCAGGTCCTTGGTCTGAAGGTTGACATTAAAAGCCACCAGGGGGAAACGCACGCCGGTCACAGTGGCGCCGCTCTTGGCGTTGAAGGTGGCGGGGCCTTCGTCCGGCACCCAGTCAGGGTCCTTCAGCTTCTCCTCCAGCCCCTCATACTGGCCCTTGCGGATTTTCGGCAAGCTCTTGCGCTCCTCCCGGGTGGCGGCATCCTCGTAGTAGTAGACAGACACGCCCAGCTGGCCCATGAACTTGCCGTATTCCCGGCAAATTTCCAGTGCCTCATCAATGGTCACATCCTTGACCGGGATAAAGGGCACCACGTCCACAGCGCCGATCCTGGGGTGGGCTCCGGTATGTTTGGCCATGTCAATCAGCTCCACCGCCTTGGCGGACAGGCGCTTGGTGGCCTCCAGGACCGCCCTGGGCTCCCCCTTAAAGGTGAACACCGTTCGGTTGTGGTCCGCATCGGAGGAAATTTCCATCAGCTCGATGGGTTCGCCATCCAGCATGGCGTCCCGCACCTGGCCGATCAGACTCTGGTCCTTGCCCTCGCTGAAGTTTACCTCAGCCATTAAACATTTCATAACTTATAATCTCCTGTTCTATCAAATTCAATTTCTGGAACGGAGGACCTCCGGTTAATAACAGATTACCTGCAGCAGCAGCTCCAGCATAGCGTCCTTCATTTTCGCCTGCTCTGCGGGGTCCTTAATCATCCCCAGGTTGGCCTGAATATTCAGCACGCAGTCCTTCACGCCGCCTTCCGCCAGATACAGCGCGCTGGTCAGGTCGGAGAGGCAGGCGGGGTTGGAATTGCCGCGGAGCATGGCGCCCAGCTCACGGACACGGGCGTTCAGGCGGGCGTTGGCCAGCGGGACCTCAGCGGCCCGGATCGCGGCCTTCTGCACGGCGGCCGAACGGGCGGCCTTCTCCTCCTCGGTGCCCTTGGGCAGCCGGAAGGCGTCCACGATCATGCAGTAGGCGGCGGTGTCGTCAATACAGCCCTGCTGCAGCTGCGCAGACAGGGCATCGCATTCGGCGGCGATGGCGTCATACTGCTCCACAGTAAAATTAACCGGTTTCTTCTTTGAAAGCTTTGCCACCATGGCGATCATTCCGGCCGCCATGGCACCCGACAGCGCGGAGGCGGAGCCGCCGCCTACCGTTGTGTCGTCAGAGTCTATAATCTTATCCAAAACATTTGTAATTTTCAGGTTCATCCAGTGCATCTCCTTTTGTGTAAAAATTGCCTTCGATTTGCACGAAAGCCCGCCGCTTCTCCGGCGGAATCTGTATTTGCACTGTGTACTTGTGAACCCTGTGTTTAGAATATCAAACTCCGGTGCATTACGCAAGAAGCAGGAGGGGTATTTTAAAAATTTTAGCTGCTTTGGCAAAATCTCTTAACAAACCAAACCGGCAAAAGAGAGAACGCGCGGAGAGAACCATACCCTTCTCTCCGCGCGTTCTCTTATGACTGTTCCCGGGGATGCAGCTGTTCCTCCACCCGCTCCACCAGGGAGAGGATCGCCGGATTGCCTCCCCGCAGGGCCAGGCCTTTGGCCACCTGGAGATGTTCCTCCGCCTCCGCCCGGTTGCCCCGCTGAATGGCCAGCAGGGCCGCGTAGGACCGGGCCTTTGACTGGCCCCAAAAGGTTCCCAGCTCAGAAAAACACTGGTTCGCCTTGTCGATATAGACCTGGGCCTGGGCCGGTTCGCCCTGGAGATACAGGATATACCCGATGTTGGAGTAGAACACCCCCATGCCGCTGACGATATCCTCCCCCTCGCAGCACTGCAGGGCTTTCCGGTAATACTCCAACGCCTCGTCGATCTGCCCCACAGCCTGCTTGCCCTCGCCCAGGTAGTTGTAGCAGGCAGCCAGCCCAACACGGTAGGTTGGGGCGTGCTGGCACAGCGGTTCCACCGATCGGATAATGCTCTGAAAGGTCTCCTCCGCCTTGTCATACTCCAGCGTCTGCATATAATATACGCCCCGCAGCCGGTGGACGGTGTACTCGTCCCCCCGGGAGTAGGAGTAGAGCTCCAAAAGTTTTTCACAGGCGGTGATATATTGGTCCATCATGGACAGATTGTGAATCTGGATGGCATGGAAAATCATTTGCAGATAATTTTCCATCAGGTACTTGCCGTCATCCAGCTTTTTCGCCAGCTCAATGCTCTTGGCGATATTTTTCAAGCCCTTGTCAAAGGAGCCGGAAAACAGGTCATACCGGCCGATCAGGAACTCCACCTTCATGCGCAGGGGGTCGGCCTGGGCGGCGTTTTGGTCCAGGGCGCGGATCTCCTCGGCCAGGGCCACCAGCTGGTCCTCACTGCCCAGGCGCGGAAGGGAGAGGTTCGGCTCCGCCGGGCCGGCCAGAACGGTGGGGTAGATTTCGTGCTGTACCGCGTAGAAGGCCCGCATATACTCCAGCCGGTAGGTATAAGTCTTATACACATCCTGACAGCGACGGAAATGGTAGATCAGCATCGGGCACAGTCCCACGTCTCCGGTGGCTAAAAATTCCTCCTCATAGGCGTCGGCCACCTGCTTGTGGAGCATCCGGCGCTTGTCCTCCAGCAGCCCATTGTAGATATACTCCCGGATCAGCTGATGGAGAAAGCTGTAGCCCTGTTTATTATAGGTGCTGTTCAGGCAGATCAGCTGGCGGGACAGCAGGCGCTCCAGGCTCTGCAAGATTTCCATCCGGGACCGGGCGGAGAGAATCTGCAGCTCGTCCAGGGTGGCTAGACGGGGGTAGAGGGAGATATCCTCCAGCAGCCCTCGCTCCTCCTGGGTCAGATCCATTAGCCGGCTCTGAATCATGCCGGTGGTCTTGGCCGACAGCGTGTTGGGCGTGCCTCCATACTCCAGTTCCCTGAGGAATTCCATGAGGAACAGGGCATTTCCGCCCGTATCGCTGTAAATCTGCTCCAGCAATCCCTTCTGCTTCAGCAGCTTTGGACTGCGCTCATTCAAAATATTCTTGGTCTCCTCCAGGGTAAACCGGGGAACGGAAATCTCCTGAAGGAGCCCCTTGGCGGCCAGAGGGGCCTTCAGCTTCATCAGCTCTCCGGTCAAGTCGTTCCGGCCCGCCAGGAGGACCATCAGCCGCTCGTTTTTCGCCCAGAAAATCAGGTTGCACAGCAGCCGGCGGCTGTCCTTGTCCATCCACTGCACATCGTCGATTATCAGCACAACGCTGTGATCCTTCATCTCCTGGATCAGGGCCTGGAAAACACTTTGGGCAAACAGCTCATACTGGGTAGCGAACAGGGCTGTATTCATGTCCTGGGCGCTGAGATTCAGGGTGGGATGCAGGGTAATGTGGGAGCTGCGGCCGCACTCCTCCGCCTGGGCCAGGATATCCTGCCAGGGCTTGAGATACAGCTCCGCCTCGGTCTCTACACACTGGTAGGACAGGATTATATACCGGTCCTGGGGCAGCAGATGCTTCAGCTTGCGCAGGATGGTGGATTTGCCCACCCCCGCCTCCCCGGTGAGGAGTATGGAGACGGAGGGCACCTTTTTCTCCAGCTGGCGCAGGTTGCGCAGCAGCGCCACCATCTCCTGCTCCCGCCCGAAGAAATATTCCTCCTGCTCCGCCGTCTCGGGCTGCGGCCGCTCAAGCTCGAACTGGGAGGCCTCTCGCATCAGCTGGGCGGTCTTCTCCTCGGGCTCCACCCCCAGCTCCTCCATCAAGGCGGCCTGAAGCCGCTGGTACAGGCGCTGGGCGTCAGAGAAATGGCCCAGGTCCATCAGGCCCTTTAAAACCTCCTGGTAGATGGTCTCGTCCAGAATCCATTTGCGCAGCAGCCCGGTTCCAAAGTCCATCAGCGCCCGGGCGTCCCCCAGGCGGATCAGCTTGGCGACCTGGTCCTCCGCGGCCCGCTGATACTGGCTGAACAGGGCCTCCCGCAGGCCGGTGGACCATTCTTCAAACTCCACACAATTTTTAATGTAGAAATAGCCCAAGAAATTCCCGGTGTAGCACTCGAAAATATTCTCCTGCGTCAGCTCCTGATAGTCAATAGAGGCAATGCGGCCACAGCTCAGGCTGATATGATTGTTTCCCTCCACCCGGATAATATCTTCACCCAGCAGTTTTTTCAGATGATAAATGGCGTCTCTCAGGTTTTTACGGGCGGTGGATTCTGTACAGTCCGCCCAAAAAACCCCGATCACCTCATCCCGGGAAACCGATTGTCGTACACATAGGTAGTAGAACAGCCCCTCGGCTTTGCGATAGGGGAAGACGATCTCCTGTCCATCCATGACAACCTTTGGTGTTCCCATCAATGTTACGGTAATGTACATCGAATCACCTCTTTCGCTGTGTGTAAAGTACCCTGGACGCTCCACGCCTGGAGGAAAGAATCTTCCCTTTTATTTTAGCGTCAGTTTTGGATTTGTCCAGCTCTTTCTCGCCGCTTCGGCGGGAGGAGCAAAATTTTTTATGTATTTTAGAATTATCGACGAAATATTTCAAAAATTTTCGGTCCATCTTGTACTTCATCGACACTCTATCGACAGAAGTTTGTTATAGTGTGCTTGTACTTGTGAACCGCTGGCCAGCCGCCCCGATATTCCGCCCCGGTCCCCATCCGTGTCCGCCTGATGAGCCGTCATGCGGGCCGGGGCCAGGCGGAGTGAAGGCTGCGGCCGGTCATATCGGACTACAAAATTGTGAAACGGAGGAATGTATTATGTCCCAAAACGGAGGCAACCTGTTTGCGCCCAAGGCCGAGAAGCCCGAAGTTCTCTATTCGGTGAAGGCCCATCGCGGTGGCTTCAACGATCCCGGTTCCCTGCGCTGCAAGGGCTGGAAGCAGGAGACCATCCTGCGTATGCTGGAAAACAATATGGAGAACGCCGAGATTCCCGAGATGCTGGTCATCTACGGCGGCAACGGCAAGTGCGCCCGCAACTGGGAGTCCTACTATGCCATCGTAGAGTCTCTCAAGACTCTGGAGAATGACGAGACTCTGGTCATCCAGTCCGGCATGCCCGTGGCGATTTTCAAGACCCACGACCTGGCCCCCCGCGTCGTCATGGCCACCACCAACATCATGAAGGCCACCTGGGAGCGCTTCTATGAGATGCAGGACAAGAACCTGACCATCTTTGCCCAGTACACCGCCGCTCCCTGGGAGTATATCGGCACTCAGGGCGTTATCGAGGGCACCTTTGAAACCCTGACCGCCATCGCGCTGAAGAAGGGCTGGGAGAACGACATGCACGGCAAGCTGTTCCTCACCGCCGGTGCCGGCGGCATGGGCGGCAACCAGACCTGGGCCGGCAAAATGCACGGCGCCGTGGTCATCCTGGCCGACGCCGACGAGCGCGTCATCGACCGCCGTATCTCCAAGAACTATATGGACGTGAAGGTGAAGACCCTGGACGAGGCCTGGGAGCTGGCCCAGAAGCATCTGGCCGCCGACGATCCCATCTCCATCGGCGTTATCGGCAACGCCGCCGACATCTTCGAGGAGGCTCTGTCCAAGAACTATCTGCCCGACGTGGTCACCGAGATGTGCCCCTGCCACGACCCCATCTCCTATATCCCCTCCGGCTACACCGGCGAACAGGCTGACGAATACCGCGGCAAGGACCGCGAGAAGTATCTGCAGGACGCCCGCGAGACCATGAAGCGCCAGCTGCGCGCCATGATCGAGTTCAAGAAGCGGGGCGTTGAGGCCTTTGAGTACGGCACCAGCATCCGCAAGGAGTGCATGGACGCCGGTATGCCCGAGGCCGAGGCCAAGCAGATCGAGGGCTTTGTGGCCGCCTATATCCGTCCCCTGTTCTGTGAGGGCCGCGGTCCCTTCCGCTGGACCTGCACCTCCGGTGACCCTGCCGACCTGGCCCGTCTGGACGACCTGGCTCTGGAAGTCTGCAAGGGCGACCACCTGGTAGAGCGCTGGATCAACCTGGCCCGCAAGCATCTGCCCATCGAGGCTCTGCCCGCCCGTATCTGCTACATGGGCTTCGGCGAGCGCGTCCGCTTCGGTCTGGCCGTCAACGACCTGATCAAGAAGGGCGAAATCAAGGGCCCCGTGGCCTTCTCCCGCGACAACCTGGACTCCGGCTCCATCGTGAACCCCACCTTCGAGTCCGAGAACATGCCCGACGGCGGCGACTACGTCTCCGACTGGCCCATGCTCAACGGTCTGCTGGACTGCGCCGCCATGTGCGACCTGATCGCCATCCAGGCCAACTACTCCATGGGCGAGGCCGTTCACACCGGCGTGACCATGATCGCCGACGGCTCTGAAGAGGCCGACCTCCGCCTGTCCCGCTGCATGGTGACCGACTCCGGTATCGGTGTGGTCCGTCACGCCCAGGCCGGCTATCAGGCCGCCAAGGACGTCTGCAACGGCAAGGGCAAGATCGCCGGCGGCGACAGCATCAAGATCCCCCTGTGGTGGGAGCCCGCCGACAAGGTCACCTTCGGTCCCGAAGGCCGCTACGTCCGGTAATTCTGGATTACCTCACTCATACTCGATATTTTCCCCCTGGGCAAAACGGGCGATTTCCATCGCCCGTTTTGTTCCATTTGATCCATTTCAGAAAAGAGGCAATGTGGATGAAGACAAAAAAGAACAAACTGCTGATCGAAGACGCGGCCCAGATTCTGACCATGCGGGGCGAGGGCAGCGGACAGGTTGGACTGCTGGAACACGGCTGGCTCTATGTGCAGGACGGCAAAATCCAGGCCATCGGCACAAAAGAGGAGGTCCTGCCCGCAGTTCCGGACGGGGAGGACGTTGTCCGGGTGGACGCCTCCGGCAAGGTGGTCACCCCCGGGCTGATCGACTGCCATACCCACGTGGTCTTCGGCGGCTCCCGGGTAGAGGAGTACACCGTCAAGCTGACCGACAGCCGCCCCGAGGCTCTGGCCCAGCGGGGCATTCAGACGGGAATCTACGCCTCGGTCAACATGACCCGCGACGTGCCGGTGGAGGAGCTGGCCGCCCAGACGGAACAGCGGATGCGGGGCATGCTGATCCACGGCACAACCACCATTGAGAGCAAGAGCGGCTATGGGCTGACGCTCCCGTCGGAGATGAAAATGCTGGAGGTCAATCGGCTTCTCAGCGCCACGCTGCCCATGGATATCGTCTCCACCTTCCTGGGCGCCCACGGCTGGGAGGAGGGCAAGCCCAAGGACTGGTATATTGATCACCTGTGTCAGGACATGATCCCCCAGGTGGCCTCCTTCCACATGGCCGCGTTTAACGACGTCTGGTGCGACGAGGGGCACTTTACCGCTGCCGAGAGTGAGCGCATCCTCTCCTGTGGCCGGGACCACGGCCTGATCCCCACCATCCACACCGATGCCTATTCCTATATCGGCGGTTCCGATCTGGCCGCAGAGATGAAGATGGCCTCGGCGGTCCATCTGAACTACACTCCGGAGCATGTGTTCCCCAAACTGCGGGACGCCGGCGTGGTGGGCGTGGTGCTGCCCGGAATCGACTTCTCGGTCAAGCACGATCGCCCCTTCAATCCCCGTCCCATGCTGGACGCCGGCATGACGCTGGCCCTGGCCACCAACTGCTGCCCCGGCTGCTGGCTGGAGTCCATGCAGATGGTCCTGATTCTGGCCTGCCGCCAGCACGGCTTCTCCCCCGCGGAGGCCTTCCGGGCCGCCACCTACGGCTCCGCCAAGGCGCTGACTCTGGACGACCGGGGGGTGCTCGATACCGGCAAGACCGCCGACCTTCTGCTTTTTGACGTGGACACCTACGAAAAGGTGGTCTATCAGTATGGCCGGAACCACGTAGAGCTGGTCATAAAGGACGGCAGCATCGTGGTGCGCGGCGGACAGGTCCAGCCCAGTGAGTAAGGGCAACTGCCAGACAGACACACAGCTAACCGAATGGCATGCAGACGCATGCCATTCGGTTTTTTCATGGACACAGGCTCAACTGCCCAGATAGGCCTTCTGGACCACATCGTTTGTGCGGAGATTTTCCGCCGTGTCGCTCAAAACGATGTTTCCGGTCTCTAGTACATAACCCCGGTGGGCAATCTTCAGTGCCTTATTGGCGTTCTGCTCCACCACCAGGACCGTGATGCCCTGCTTATTCAAGTCTTTGATAATTTTAAAGCAAGTGGTCACCATCAGGGGCATCAGCCCCATGGACACCTCGTCGATCAGCAGGAGCTTGGGGGTGAGTACCAGGGCCCGGCCGATTGCCAGCATCTGCTGTTCGCCGCCGCTCATAGTCCGGGCCAGCTGGCCACTGCGCTCCTTCAGCCGGGGGAACATCTCATAGACCTGGCTGATGTTCTTTTGCTTCTGCGCCTCATCCTTCAGCTGATAGCCGCCCAAACGGAGATTTTCCTCTACTGACAGATTGCCAAATACTCGGCGGCCCTCTGGCACGTAGCCGATGCCCAGCTGGGCCCGGTGCCAGGCGGGCAGGTGGGTGATGTCGGTGCCGTTGTACACAATCGATCCGCCGTTCGCCTCCTTCAAACCCATAATGGAGCGGATCAGGGTGGTTTTGCCGGCGCCGTTGGGGCCAATCACGCTGATGAGCTCCCCCTCGTTGACATCCAGGGAGATGCCGTGAAGGACATCCATCTGGCCAAAGGACACCTTAAGGTCCTTGATTTGGAGCATCATTCCGCATCCTCCTCTCCAAGATAGGCCTCAATCACCTTGGGATCCTGCTGTACCTGGGCAGGCGTGCCCTCCGCAATCTTCTGCCCATAGCTCAATACGGCAATCCGGTCGCATACCTTCATTGTGATGGGCAGGTTGTGCTCAATCAGGACGATGGTCTGTTTCTGCTCCTTCAGGCTCAGGATCAGCTGGGTAATCTCATTGATGGCAAAGTTGGACAGGCCGGCACAGGGCTCGTCCAGCATGATGAGGGCGGGGTCTGAGACCAGAACACGGGCGATCTCCAGCCGGCGCAGGTAGCCCAAGCTGACATCCCGGGCCTTTTTGTCCTTCATGTCGATCAGGTTGACCCGCTCCAGCACAGACAGCGCCTTTTCCACCACTTCAGGGGTGTGGCTCTTTTTGAAGTAGGAGCGGATGCCGGTGTACTCATGGATACCGGCGGCGGCCACCACGTTGTCCAGAATGGTCAGGTCGTACAGGGGCTTGCTGATCTGGAAGGTCCTGGCCACGCCCTTGCGGGCCATCTCGTGGGCGGGCGTGCCCTGGACCTCCTCCCCGTTCAGGATGACCTTGCCGCCAGTGGGCTTATATACACCGCAGATGGCATTGAAAAAGGTGGTTTTGCCGGCGCCGTTGGGGCCAATGATCCCCAGGGTCTCGCCCCCGTAGACGGAGAGGCTGAGCTCGTCCACTGCCTTCAGGCCGCCGAAGTACATCTTCAGGTTTTCGATGCGCAGGATCTCGTTTCGTTCACTCATGGACGGCGCCTCCCTTCTGTCCCTTGGTCAAGCGCTTCAGAAAGCGGAGGATAACACTGTTCTCGCCCAGCAGCCCCTGGGGCTGGAACCGGACCATGATGACCAAAAGAGCACCGTATACCAGCATCCGATAGTCATCCGCAAAGCGCAACACCTCGGGGGCGGCCCCCAGCAGGAGGGCGCCCAGCAGCGGGCCCCGTATCGTACCGATGCCGCCGATTACCACCATAGACAGGATGGTGATGGAGAAGGTGAAGGCAAAGTTGCTGGAGAAGATGATGCCCATACGGTGGGCATAGATGCAGCCGGTCAGGCCGGCCAGGGCCGTGCCGATAATAAACGCCAGAATTTTGTATTGGCTGACATTGATGCCAAAAGACTTGGCCGCCCCCTCATCGTTGTTCATGGTGGCCAGGGCCAGGCCGAACCAGGAGTGGTTCATCTTCCGCATCAGCAGGCAGACCACCACGATGAGAAACGTCAGCAGGATCATATAGTGGGTATTGTTCATCCGGGTTCCGAAGAAGAAGGCGCCCTTGGTGGACAGGCCCAGGGAGGCCCCGAACACCTTCATGCTGTTGAACAGGGCAACCACCACAAAGTTGATGCCGATGGTGGTGATCGCCAGGAAGTCATCCCGCACGCGCAGGCTGACAACGCCCACCAGCGCGCCGCACACGCCAGTAACCAGAAGTGACAGGGGCATGGCCAGCCAGAAATTGACCCCTGCATTGGTCAGGAGCGCTCCCGTGTAGGCGCCAATCCCAAAAAACGCCGCGTGGCCCATCATAGACTGCCCGGCGTAGCCGGTGATAACATTCAGGCTCAGTGCGAGCAGCGCATAAATTTCAATGGTGACCACAACAGAAACAACATAACTAAACATACTCCGCCCCCTTACGCCTTGTTCTTTCTGGTAATCAGGCCGTCCGGCTTTACCAGGAGGATAATAATCAGCGCGATGAACGCAATCGAGTCTTTAGGCAGGCCGATGGGCAGGTAGACCGAAATCAAAGTCTCCGCCAGGCCCACCAGGATGCCGGCCAGGACGGTGCCCACCGGGTTACCCAGGCCGCCCAGGACAATGACCGCCAGCATTTTATAGGAGGGTACATCACCCAGCGCGGGTGTAATGGAGTTGTAAAGTACGCCCACCATAATACCGGCAGCCGCTGCAAAGCCGTAGCCAATGATGTAGCTCAGGGCCATGGCGGACTTGGTGTTGATACCCATGGCCTGGGCAATCTCCGCGTCTTCCGCCGTGGCGCGCCAGGCCAGACCCATCTTGGTCTTGTTCAGGATAAACCAGAGCACCAGAAACAACATGCAGGTCAGAACCAAAATCAGGATCCATTGGGGCGTGATGGTCAGGCCGCCCAGGTGGTAGACATCTGTATCGAATTTCAGGTTATAGGCCTTCGTGCCGCCTCCGGCAATCAGGCGGACGATATCGCTGGTCAGGGTGAACAGGCCCACCGCCGCCACCAGGGGAATGATGGGCATCAGCCTGGGCTTGCTTAAAATCGGGGCGTAAATTGTACGGTGGATTACAACGCCCAGCAAGCCGGTGAGCAGCATGGACACAACAAAGGCCAGAACAATGTTGTGAGTCAAATCGAAGATGTACCAGCCAATGTAGGCGCCAATCACATAGGCGGCGGCGTTGGCGATATCCAGAATGCGGAGTATGCCATAGATCAAAGTGGCCCCCATAGCGGTCAGTGCATAGACGCACCCGATCACCAGGCCGTTCAGGAGCTGCTGCAATAACATGGATTCACCACCTCATACACATTTTAAAATGGGAGCGCCCCCGCCGCGTTCAACGGGGACGCTCCGGGAAAAAGATCAGTTCTCGGGCACAATAATAGACTCGTCTTCAATCACGCCATAGTGATGGAACGCGCCGTCCTTCACCACCTGAATCTGGACCGGCTTTACGGCGGAGCCGGCGGCAGTATAGCGATAGAGCGTGCCGGTCACCGTATCGATGTTGGTCATGCCAGTGATGGCGTCTCGGATGGCCGCGGGGTCGGTACCGGCCGTCTTGATGGCCTCAAAGAGGATCTGCATGGCGTCATAGGCGGAGGCGCCAGTCATGTCGGGCATCTTGCTGTAGGTCTCGGAATACAGCTGGATATACTCCTGCACTGCGGGGTCCTGGGAGTCGCGGTCCAGGTTGGTGGTAATGTAGAAGCCCTCGGCGTACTCGCCGGCGGTCTCAAAGAACTGCCAGGAATCGGCGCCCTCGCAGCCCAGAATGGCGCACTCCACGCCCTGGACCTTGCACTGCTTCAGCACCTCGGCGGCGTGACCGTAGTAGTTGGGAAGGTAGATCAGGTCGGGGTTGAGGCTCTTCACCTTGGTCACGATGGAGGAGAACTCGTTGTCGGCCATGGCCACAAAGTCCTCAGAAATGATGGTGGCGCCGTTGGCCTCTGCATAAGCCTTGAATGCGCTGGCCTGCTCGGTGCCAAAGTCCAGGTCCACCGCGATGATGGCGATGTTCTTGGCTTTGAGCTCATTCACGGCAAAGTAGGCGGCGGCAGTGGCCTGCACCTTGCCAGGGAAGGACTGAGAGAACACATAGTCGCCCGCGTTCACCACGTCGGGGTGGACGGCGTAGGCGGACATCATGGGGATGCCGGCAGCCTGGAAGATGGGGGCGGCTACGCGGGTGGGGCCACTGTAGGAGCCGGACACTACGGCGCACACGCCGTCCTTCGTAGTCAGTTTTTCGGCGATGCTCACCGCCTGGGAGGTATCCAGGCCGTCGTCGTACCAAACCAGTTCTACCTTCCGGCCGTCGATGCCGCCGGCGTCGTTGAGAATCTTGATCGCCAGCTCAACGGAGTTTTTGGTACTCTCGCCATCCGCTGAAGCTGCGGCGGAGGTAATCGGAGCGAAAAAGCCTATTTTGATGGGTTCACCGCCGGAGGATGGAGCGCCGGAACCTGCACTGGAGCTAACATCAGCACCCGCGCCGCCGGGATTGGAGTTCGCGGGTGTTCCGCCGCAGGACACAAGAGCAAACAGCATTGACATACTCAAGGCAAGGGACAACAGTTTTTTCATAGATACTTACCTCCTATACAGATGTGATAATGCACAAAATCAGGTGTTGATGTGCAGGTTTATTTTAGCTCTTTTCCGTCGATAAATTGTCGATAAACAAAATACCGGAAAAATAGTGCCCTTCTCTGGAGAGGGCTCCAGAGAAGGGCTGGGAAGAGGAGAAAGAGGGGATATGCTTATTTCAGCTGGCCGACCGCCTTTTCCACGGCCTCCACGTACTGACCCTGTTGAATCTGCTCCGCCACCTTGTTCATATCCAGATAAATGGCGCGATCCTTGTCCATAAAAGAGACCTGGCTGCGCAGCAGGTCGTAGGCGGCCCGGGCCCCCTTGGACAGCTTGCCGGCATCCTTGAAGTCCACCGCCTGGGCCGCACAGATCAGCTCCACCGCCAGCACACTCTGCACATGGCGGATAATGGTCGCCGCCTTGCGGGAGGCGATGGTACCCATGCTCACGTGGTCCTCCTGGTTGGCGGAGGTGGGGATGGAGTCCACGCTGGCGGGGTGGGCCAGCACCTTGTTTTCCGACACCAGGGCGGCGGCGGCGTACTGGGCCACCATAAAGCCGTCGTTGATGCCCTCCACCGGGGTGAGGAAGCCGGGCAGGCCGCTGAGTTGGGGATTGACCATGCGCTCAATGCGCCGCTCCGACACGTTGGCGTACTCGGCCATGGCGATGCCCAGAGTGTCCATGGCGATGGCCACCGGCTGGCCGTGGAAGTTGCCGCCGGAGAAGATGTCCCCGTTGTCCGGGAAAATCAGCGGGTTGTCGGTGACGGAATTGATCTCCGTCTCAATCACCTGGCGGACATAGTCGTAGGCCATGCGGCTGGCCCCGTGGATCTGGGGCAGGCAGCGCAGGGTGTAGGCATCCTGCACCCTAGTCTCGCCCTGGTGGACCGTCAGCCCGCTGCCCTCCAGGATCTGCCGGAAGTTGGCTGCCACGTCGATCTGTCCCTTGTGGGGGCGAATGGCCTGAATACGGGGGTCGTAGGGATCGACAATGCCCTCCAGGGCGTCAACGGTGAGCGCGGCGGCAATGTCGGCGGTCTTGACCACCACCTCCGCGTCGTGGATGGCCAGGCTGGCCACGCCCATCATGGCGCAGGTGCCGTTGATCAGGGCCAGGCCCTCCTTGGCCTTCAACTGCACCACCGGGATGCCGGCGGCCTCCATAGCCTCTCTGCCGGGCATGACCTTGCCCTGGTAGACGGCCTCACCCTCGCCGATCATGGGCATCACCATGTGGGCCAGGGGGCACAGGTCGCCGCTGGAACCCACCGAGCCCTTTTCGGGAATTACCGGATGTACGCCCTTGTTCAGCATCTCAATCATCGTCTCCACGGTGGACAGCCGGATGCCGGAGAAGCCCTTGGCCAGGGCGTTGACCCGCAGAAGCATAATCGCCCGGGTCACATCCTCCGGGAAGGGGTCGCCCACGCCGCAGGCATCGGACACGATCAGGTTGTACTGCAGCTGGTCCAGGTCCTTCTCCGGGATGGCCACGTTGACAAACTTGCCAAAGCCGGTGCTGAGCCCGTAGACCACTTTGTGCTCCGCCACATTTTTATCTACAATGTCCCTGGATATCTGGATGGCTTTCTTGGCCTCCTCCGTCAGGGCGGTCTTCGCGCCGTGCCGCGCAATCTGTACAACCTGCTCCACTGTCAGACTGTTGCCGTCCAGGTAAATTAGTTGCTCCATGGTAATAGCCTCCTCTTTTTTGTTAACCTTAATAATTGGTGATCTCCCGCTCCGCAGAGCTTCTATATGTCTATAATATATCCTTTTTCGGTCGATAAACCGTCGACTGTCCCGTCTTTGGGGTAGACAGGCCGTAAAAAACCGATTTTTTTGTTTCGACAGGTCATTCGACACTTTTTCGTTGATCAAAATGTATAGTTTAACCTGCCATTTGGTAATTCGTTTTGTTGAATTATCAAAAACAGAGGAAAGGAGGATACCGCATCCGTCCAAGGGCTATGACGCCGGACCAAGGGGTGTTGGGCCCGCGCAATTTATTTCTGAGCATGTAGAAGAAAGGAGAATATGTCAATGTTTGAAATCCTAAGCAACCCAGTAACACTATCTGTTATAGTCATGTGTGTGCTGTGTCTGCTCAAACTGAACGTGATCCTGTCTCTGCTGGTGGCCGCCATGGTGGCTGGCCTCACCGCGGGGATGGGCCCCGGCGACATCATGAAGGGCATCATTGAGGGCCTGAACGGCAACGGCACCAACGCCCTGGCCTACCTGCTCTTGGGAACTTTCGCCGCGGCCCTGTCCAACACCGGCCTGGCGACCATCCTGGGCAGAGCCATCGCCTCTGTCGTTAAGGAGCGCAAGTGGGTTCTGCTGGTCACCTTCATTCTTTGCGCCTGCATCTCCGGCACCCTGATCCCCATCCACATCGCTTACATCCCCATCCTCTATCCCCCCCTGCTCATCATGATGAACAAGATGAAGATGGACCGCCGGCAGGCCGCCTGCGCCACCGAGTTTGGCCTGGTCGCCATGTACGTCACCATCCCCATCGCCTACGGCAGCATCTTCCAGGGCCTCATCGCCGACAACATGACCGCCAACGGCATGCCCATCGAGCTGATGGAAGTTTGGCCCTACACCATCATTCTGGGCGCCGGCATGCTGGTTGGCCTGGCGGCCTCCTGGTGGTACTTCCGCAAGCCCCGCGAGTATAAGGACGTGGAGCTGGCCGACCACCAGATTGCGGAACAGGAACTGCACTGGAATAAGGACCACACCGTGGCCATCATCGCCATTTGCGGCGTTCTGTTTGGGCAGCTCTACTTCGACTCCATGCCCATGGGCGCTCTGATCGGCATCCTCATCATGATCCTTGGCGGCGCCATCAAGCTGAAGAACAGCGACGGCACCATCGCCGAGGGCATCAAGCTGATGGGCATGGTCTCTTTCGTCATGCTGATTGCCGGCGGCTACGCCAACGTGGTGAAGAGCACCGGCGCGGTGGATACCCTGGTGGACGCCACCCTGGCCATCCTGGGCGACAGCAAGGCTATTGTGATGATCGTCCTGATCCTGATCGGCCTGCTGATTACCATGGGCATCGGAACCTCCTTCGGCACCATCCCTGTGATTGCCCTGCTGTACGTTCCCATGTGCACGCGCCTGGGAATCAGCGTGGGCGCCACCACCTGTCTCATCGCCTGTGCCGCCGTTCTGGGCGACGCCGGCTCCCCCGCCTCCGACTCCACCCTGGGCCCCACGGCCGGCCTGAATGCAGACGGACAGCACGACCACATCTGGGACACCTGTGTGCCCACCTTCCTGTTCTATAACATCCCCCTGGCGGTGGCCGGCTTCATCGGCGCGATGATCCTCTGATCCGGGCGCGACGCCGTATCCGCCTTCAGAAAGCCCACAGAGAAGCATCCCCAGTGAAATGCCCCTCCTCGCCTTGTCCCCTTTGGAAGAGGAGGGGCACTGAAATTTTCGGGTGATTTACATCCTTTCAGAGGGAGTGTGAGAACATGGAATCAATTTTTCAAGAGGCACAGGCGCTGCAGGAACAGCTGGTAGCCTGGCGGCGGAGGCTGCACCAGGTCCCGGAGACGGGACTGGTCCTGCCGGAGACCGCGGGGCTGGTGAAGGGCTGGCTCACCGAGATGGGCCTGTCCTGGCGGGAGTACCCCGGCCACTCTGGGCTGACAGTCCGCTTCGGCAACGGAAAGGGCCGGACGGTGGCCCTGCGGGCCGACATGGACGGCCTGGCCATCCAAGAGGAGACCCAGCTGCCCTTCGCCTCCTCCAACGGCAACATGCACGCCTGCGGGCACGACGCCCACACGGCCATGCTGCTGGGCGCGGCCAAGCTGCTCCTGGCCCACGCCGGCGAGTGGAACGGGACGGTCCAGCTGATTTTTCAGCCCGGCGAGGAGGGGCCCGGCGGCGCCGAGCCCATGGTGCGCGACGGCGTGCTGGAGGGGGTGGACGGCATCTTTGCCCTTCACATCGGCGACCTGGCCGGCCACTTCCAGCCCGGCAGCGTGGCGGTGTGCTATGGAAACACCTTTGCCGCCGACGACCAGTTTTTGATCCAGGTAAAAGGGCTGGGCGGGCACGGCTCCACGCCGGACAAGTGCATCGACCCCACCGCCATTGCCGCTCTTATCGTCAACAACCTGCAGTATATCGTCAGCCGGGAGATGTCTCCCCACGAGGCGGTGGTCGTCACGGCGGCCGGGATCGAGGCCGGCCGGCAGACCTACAATGTTATCCCGGAGAGCGCCTGTATCCGCGGAACCATCCGCAACGCCTCGCCGGACACCCGTGACTACGTCCTCGGGCGCATCCGGGAGATCGCCCAGTCCACCGCCCGGATGATGCGGGCCGAATGCACGGTGGAGTTCCTGGACGGCTACCCCGCCCTGGTCACTGACCGGGCCATGGTGGACGCGTTCCTGCGTTCCGCCCGAAAGCTGCTGCCCCCGGAAGACATCCACATCCTGCCCCACGGGATACTGGGGGGTGAGGACGCGGCCTTCTTCTTTCGTGAGGTGCCCGGCTGCTACTTTTTCCTCCCCGGGCTGTTGCCCTGTCCCCTGGACGGAGTACTCTATGGCGCCCACCATCCCCGCTTCTGCCTGGATGAATCGGTGTTCTGGCGCGGGTGCGGCCTGATGGCCCAGACGGCTATGGACTGGCTGGGAGATGAGACAAACGCCTAAATGTTTGTCACTTTTCACATTAGCGAAGTAGTGCAACAGCGCATTATTGTCTAGAATTAATTATGGAAACTGCCCAACCAAATCTTGTCAAAACTTCAGGTTCGTGGTATAATATTTCCAGTTTGAATGGAGAAGGAGGAATCAATGATGGATAAACACCGCATCTCCCCATCCCTTGCGGAGGCGGTGGCGAAGCATCACGATTTAGCCATCGCCCTCAGTGATGATCTGGCCGCCCATCCGGAACTTCCGGACCAGGAATTCCGCTCCAGCCAGAAGATTGTAGACATTCTGCGCCAAGCCGGCTTTGAAGTGGAATATCCCTACCTGGGCTATCCCACCGGCTTCCGTGCTGTACTGGACAACGGTGAAGGTCCCTCCGCCGCCATTCTGGTGGAGTACGATGCGCTGCCCGGCCTGGGGCACGCCTGCGGGCACAATGTCCATGGCTCCATGTCGGTGCTGGCGGCACTGGCCCTGGCAGAGATCAAAGACCAGTTCCCGGGCAAGCTATACGTCTTCGGCACCCCGGCCGAGGAGGAGGACGGCGCAAAGGTAGGCATGGCGGACAAGGGCGCCTTTGACGATATGTCCATGGCCATGATGATCCACAGCTACAGCGGAGGACGCAGCACGGCGTGCATGGACGTACTCAGCCTGTGCTGCTATCTGGTAGAGTTCAAGGGCCAGTCCGCCCACGCGGTGGCCGGCCCCTGGAAGGGGCACAACGCCTTGGCCGCCGCCCGGAAATTCCTGGACCTGATTGATGCCCGCCGGGAGTGCTTTACCCCGGATATCCATGTGAACGGTGTCATCACAGACGGCGGCACCTACCCCAATATCCTGCCTGAGCGGGCAGAGGTCCGTCTGGAATTCCGCACCGACTCCCGGGCCAAGCTGAAAAACATGGACGAGGTCATCAAGAAATGTGCCAATGGCGCGGCCATGGCCCTGGACTGCACGGTGAATTTCACCTTGGGCTTTGACGGCTTTGACGACATGGTGCGAGTCCCCGCCCTGGAGGACGAGGTCTACGCCCTGATGGACGAGCTGGGACTGCCCCACATGCCCCCCGAGCCGCCAAACGGTTCTTCCGACGTGGGTAATGTGAGTTACCGCTGTCCCGCCATCCAGCCGATGCTGTCCATCTGCGATGCCTTCCACGCCCTGCATACGGTGGAGTTCCGGGATGAGACCACCCGCCC
>CAJTSQ010000035.1 GCA_910578735.1 uncultured Oscillospiraceae bacterium | reverse complement strand
CTCCCTTGCCAAAGGGAGGGGGACCGCCGCCGAAGGCGGTGGTGGAGGGATTCCATATTTTTGGAGCGTTTCCGGCAGACGGAATCCCCCCGCCACTTCGTGGCCCTCCCCCCTTTAGCAAGGGGGGCTTTTATCTTCTTCCCCGTGAAAATACTCATACACCGCCTGGGCGGTATTTTTCGGTACAACCTCCTGGAGCTGCTCCAGGGAGGCGGCCTTGATGGCCTTCACCGTTTTAAAGTGCTTCAGCAGCTGCTGGCGGCGCTTCTCCCCCACCCCGGGTATTTTGTCCAGAACCGAGGTTTTTACATGCCCCGCCTGGAGCTGGCGGTGGTACTCGATGGCGAAGCGGTGGGTCTCCTCCTGGATCTGTCCGATGAGGGCGAACACCGCTGGGATGGACTGGATCCCGATCTCCCGGCCGTCCGGGTGGACCAGGGCCCGGGTGCGGTGGCGGTCGTCCTTCACCATGCCGTAGGCGGGAATATCCAGATTTAAGGTCTCCAGCACCCGCCGGGCCACCTTCACATGCTCATGCCCGCCGTCAATGAGGAGCAGGTCGGGCTTGTCAGAAAACTTCTCGTCTCCGTCCAGATACCGGCGGAACCGCCGGGTGAGTACCTGCTCCATAGAGGCGTAGTCGTCCGGGCCCTCCATGTCCTTCAATTTAAACCGGCGGTAGTCCCGCTTCAGGGGTTTGCCGTCTACATAGACCACCATGGAGGCCACAATGTCGCTGGCCCCCTGGTTGGAGATGTCGTAGGACTCCATCCGCTTGGGGGGCGCCTCCAGGCTGAGCATCTTCCCCAGGGCCTCCAGGAGCTTGTTCCGGCGCTCCTCGTGGGTGGTGGCCCGCTCCACCTCCTCCCGGGCGTTCTGATTGGCCATTTTAATCAGGTCCATCTTGGCCCCCCGCTGGGGGGTAATGAGCTCCACCCGATACCCCACCTGTTCAGACAGCATCCGGGTGAGGGGGACCTGATCGGGCAGCTCGCAGGGAATGAGAATTTGCTTGGGCAGACGGGTACGGCCCACGTAGTACTCCCGCATCAGGGAGGACAGCACCGCCCCCTCCTCCTCCTCTATGGGGGTCTCCAGCAGGTCAAAGTCCTTGGCGGCCAGCTCCCCCTCCACAAAGTGGAGGACCACAAAGCAGCTCTTGGCCGTACCCCGGAAGAAGCCGGCCACGTCGGTGTCCGCCAGGGAGGCGGCAATCACCTTCTGCCGCTTGCCCAGCAGCTCGATGGCCCGGAGGCGGTCCCGGAGCTGGGCGGCCCGCTCGAAGCGCAGCTCCTCCGCCGCCCGCTCCATCTCCTGGGTCAGGTCCTTCTGTACGTCCTTAAACCGGCCCTCCAGCAGGGACACCGCCTGGGCGATGGCCTGGGCGTGCTGCTCGTGCAGCTCGTCCCCCCGGCAGTAGCCGTCGCACTTGCCCATGTGGAAGTTGAGGCAGGGCCGCTCCTTGCCGATGTCCCGGGGGAATTTCTTGTTGCAGGAGGGCAGGCGCAGGGCGGTGCGCAGGGCGTCGATGATCCCCTGGGTGCTGTGGCGGCCGGCGTAGGGGCCGAAGTATCGGGCGCCGTCCTCCGCCGCCTTGGAGGCCAGCGAAAATTTGGGGTAGGCCTCGTTGGACAGGCGGACGTAGGGATAGCCTTTGCTGTCCTTGAGCAGGATGTTGTACCGGGGCTGGTGCCGCTTGATGAGAGAACACTCCAGCACCAGGGCCTCAAACTCGCTGTCGGCGATGATCACGTCGAAGTGGTCGATCTGAGACACCATGGCCCGGGTCTTCTCCGTGTGGGAGGCGGAGTCTTGAAAATACTGGCTCACCCGGTTTTTCAGCGCCTTGGCCTTGCCCACGTAGATGACAGTACTCTGGGCGTCCTGCATGATGTAGACCCCCGGCTTCAGGGGCAGGCTGTGGGCCTTTTCTTTGAGTTCTTCAAAAGTCATGCCATCCCTCCTCTCCAAGGAAACATCAAAAAAGGCGCCGCGTTGCGGCGCCTTTTACGATGATTTGCGGTGCTTACTCAGAAAAATCGGAAGAGATCATCTTGTACAGAGCTTCGACCGCTTCCTTCTCATCGACACCATCGGCACTCAGCTTAATGGGAGTGCCCTTTACAATGCCCAGAGAGAGAACGCCCAACAGGCTCTTCGCATTGACCTTGCGTTCCTCTTTTTCCACCCAGATAGAACTCTTAAATTCATTGGCTTTCTGGATAAAGAAGGTTGCGGGCCTGGCATGCAGACCAACCTGGTTGTTTACGACGGCTTCCTGACTATACATATCACGTACCTCCGCCCTATTCATTAGGATGTGTATTTAGCATAGCAGATTTATCCCAGTTTCGTCAATGGATATTTGCACAAATATTACCGCAATTTTTACTGAAATTTACGGCTGTAATTTCGAATTTTGCGCTATTTTCCTTCCCAAGTGTACGAAAGCAGCAATATTTTAAGATTCTCCCCTCTTTTTCTTAAAAAAACAGCATTTGACAGAAAGCAGGTCCTTTTCGTCATTCTGTCCTCCATTCTGCTCTGTTCCCCTTTCCCTCTCTCCGTTTTTGTGGGAAACTATGACAGGATGCCGTTCAAAATTATTTCCCAAAATTATTTGTCTTCCGTGACCATTCCTCCCTCAGAACCGTTTTATGGATGAAAGGAGGTCAAACGATGAAACAATCAGTCAGCGCTGACGAGTTTGAAACAGCTTACGATACTTACAGTGCAGCGGTCTACCGGCTGGCCCTGGTCTATCTGGGCCAGCGCGCCGATGCGGAGGACGTGACCCAGGAGGTCTTCGTCCGCCTGCTCTGCCGCGCCCCCGCCTTCACCGGGGAGGAACACAAAAAACGATGGCTCCTCCGGGTGGCGGCCAATCTCTGCCGGGATCAGCTCCGGGGGCTCTGGCGGAAACAGGTCTCCGTTCTGGAGGATACCCTCCCCGCCGCCCCGGCAGAGGAGCGGGAGGCCCTGGATGCGGTCATGGCCCTGCCGGAACAGTACAAGCTCCCCATCCACCTCTATTATTATGAGGGCTACTCGGTGGCGGAGATCGCGGAGATACTGAAGCTGGGGCAGTCCGCGGTAAAAATGCGGCTGAAGCGGGGCCGGGAGCTGCTGAAGATCGAACTGGAGGGATCACATTGAAGATTAACGATTACCGTCGGGCGATGGACCGCATCGTCCCCGACACCGCATTAAAGGAGCGTATTATGAACCAGCAAAATACAAAAAAGAAGCACATTCCGACTCGTCGGGTATTTACTGTCGCCCTGGCGGCAGTCCTGTCCGTCACCTGCCTGACCGCTGCCGCTTTCGCCGCCAGCCCGGAGCTGCGTGCGGCGGTGCTGTCTTTCTTCCGGATGGAGGAGCGGGAACAGGTGCCCAGCGGCAGCGGGGCCTCCAGTCAGCCGGACATCAGCCAGGCGGAGATCGGGGCGCTGGTCAAGGCCCAGTACATCAAAATGGACAGCTACCGCTACGGCTTCTCCAACGGCCTGCTCACCGACCTGACCTGGAGCGACGACTGGAAGACCCTCCAAGACGCCAAATTCTGGGAGCCCAGGGACGGGGAGCTGGTCCCGGTGGAGGTGGACATGCACACCAGCAAGGTTGACATAACATTCAGAGACCTCCACTATCAGGGGGAGTTTTACTGGTATGTCCGGGACGGGCAGCTGGACTACTTCTCCGGGGACCACCGCACCTGGGACGAGGACGGGGAGCGCGAATGGGACTGGAACCTCTCCCCCATCCCGGGCCGAAACGACGCCCTGCTCCTCCGCCTGTCCACCGGGCGGCAGATAGAGTACACCGAGTACCCCTTCCTCTACCACCTGGACACCGGCGAGGCGGAGGACATTCTGGCGGGCACAGGCGCAGACCGGCTGGAGTACGCCTACGGCTGCGAGTGGTCGGAAAATATGCGCCGGGCCATCATCCTCACCGGCAACCAGCTGGACGGCCAGCTGACCTGGTTCTGCGACCTGGATACCAAAACCCTGGTCAGGGTGGACGAGCTGGCGGATATCGACGTCTACACCGCCGCCTTCGCGGACGACGACACCCTGATTCTCTACAGCACCAGCCGGGACGAGGAGGGGATGCTTCAAGACGTGTCCTTCTATGCCTACGATATTCCCACCGGCCGCATGACAAAGACGCTGGAAAAGGCCCCCTATTACCGGGACCAGGATGAACACCCCAGCGGCGTGATGACCTACGGCAGCCGCTGTGTCCACATCTCGGAGACGGGACAGGTCCAGGTGGTGGACCTGAAAACCGGAGGCCGGACCCTGCTGGGCGGCTTCACCTTTCAGAAGGGGGACGACTTTATGTTGAATCCCTCGGGAACCAAGCTGCTGTACTTCGCCAGAGACACCCAGTCCGAGGGCCTGGGTATCTCCCAAATCGGCGTGGCCGACCTGGAGAAAGGCGTCTTCTTCGCCTTCGACCGGGAGGGCTATGAGAATCTCCACGAGGGCGGTATCGGCTGGGATGACGACAGCACCGTGAGTATCCGCGCCAGCACGCTGGACAATAAGACACAGTATTTGCTTTTGTATCAGTTTTAACCGGGAAATCAAAACACCTCGCTGACCGCAGCGAGGTGTTTTTGTTCTTTTATGTCCGGATATTCAGAGACAGGCCGCCGCCGGCGTGGCTCGCCCTGTACTCCTCCGCCCGGTAGGCCTCGTCATAGATGGAGCTGGAGGCGGTCCGGAACTGGGACTCCGCCTTGGTGGCTACCGACTCCCACTTGCCGCTTTTTCTGTCACAGCGGGCGATGGTTTCGCCGGACGCGTCGTAAATCTCCGCTGTGGTTCCGGATATGCTGGCGGTGTAGGGCAGGCCGCGCAGGCTTACCTTCTCCATGGTGGAGCCGTTGGCCAGGAGCTTGGTCACCTGAGCTATGGCCGAATCCCGGTCTGGGGAGATATACTGCTTCATCTGCTCCGCCCGCAGTGCCTCCGCCTTGCCGTCCTTTCCGTAGACGCCGGCCTTGGCGTCCTCCTTAGCCTGGGCCTCCAGGGCGCTCACAAACTCCTTGGTCAGACTGCTGCTGACCTTTTTGTCCACGGCGCTCACCTTTGAGGTGTCATCCCGGACCAGGTGGGACAGCACAGAGCTGTTCAGGTCAAAGCCCAGCACAGACGTGAGGCCGGACAGACTGCCTGACTGGGATTTACTTGTCCGTTCACTCTTCCAGGCCCCCAGGGCGGACAGGTCCGATTCCTCCCGCCTGGAGGACAGGCCGGCGCTCGCCTTTCCCTGGTTGAGCCGGTAGTTCTTGGGAATCAAACTGAAGGACAATGCCATATACTTTTCCCCTTCCCGCGGCCGTGCCGCTTTATCTCTGCTTTTATGATTATCGACATCCGGCAGGAAAACATAAGAGGTTCAGTTTAGAAATTTCCCCAAAATTTTCAAAAACAGCTCGATGTCCAGGGGCTTGGCGATGTGAGCGTTCATGCCGTTTTTCAAGGCGGCCTCCTTATCCTCCTCCATAGCGTTGGCCGTCATGGCGATGATGGGCAGGTTCTTCACATCCTTCCGGGGCAGGGCCCGGATGGTGCGGGTGGCCTCATAGCCGTCCATGACTGGCATTTGCACGTCCATCAAAACAGCGTCGTAGTAATGCTCCTCCACCCGGCGCATGATATCCACCGCGTCGGTGCCGTCCGGGACGGAGTCCACAATAAAGCCGGTCTCCTCCAAAATGGCCTCCGCAATCTCCCGGTTGAGCTCGTTGTCCTCCACCAGCAAAATGCGCTTGCCGCTGAAATCGGCCTGAGTCCAGGAGGCCGCCTCCTCCTTCTCCAGCAGGTTGTTGGCCACCAGCAGGGCGGATTTCAGGTCGGACATAAACAGGGGCTTGGCGCAGAAGGCGGTGACCCCCGCCTCCTTGGCGTCCTCCTCCACATCCGTCCAGTCGTAGGCAGTTAGGATGATGATAGAGGCCTCGTGGCCGATGGCGGTGCGGATACGGCGGCAGGTCTCAATGCCGCTGAGTTCGGGCATCTGCCAATCGATGATGTAGGTGTGGTAGGAGTCCCCGTCCTTGCAGGCACTCTTGGCCCGGTAGACCGCCTCCTTCCCGGAGGTGGTCCACTCCGCCCGCATACCGATCTGCTTGAGCATACGGGTCACGCTCTCGCAGCTGTCGCAGTCGTCGTCCACCACCAGGGCCCGCATCCCCTCCAGCTCCTTGATCTGGGCGGCGTTCTTCTCCACATCCTGGAGCTTCAGACTCAGCTCCACCCGAAATTCGCTGCCCCGGTTCTTCTCGCTCCGGACCGAGATGGTGCCTCCCATCATCTCCACAATATTTTTGGTGATGGCCATGCCCAGGCCAGTGCCCTGAATGCCCGTCTTGGTGGTACTGGCCTCCCGCTCAAAGGGCTCGAAGATGTAATCTATAAACTCCGGCGCCATACCGATGCCGTTGTCCTTCACGGTAAACACATAGTCGCCATAGCCGTGGCGGAAGGTGGTCTGCTGCTGAATGCGGAAGAAGACCGTTCCCCCGGCCGGGGTGTATTTTACGGCGTTGGACAGCAGATTGACAAAAATCTGACTCAGCTTCAGCGCGTCAGCGATGACATCCTCATTGGCCACATCGAAGGTGTCGATAAACAGCTCCAGCTGCTTGGCCTTCACCTGGGGCTGGATAATGTTTACCAGGTTGTGGGTCAGCTCAGAGATATTGCACTCCTGTTCCTTGATCTGCACCTTGCCGCTCTCAATCCGGCTCATATCCAGAATATCGTTGATGAGGCTCAGCAGGTGGTTGCTGGAGGACAGCACCTTCTGCAGGCAGTCCCTCACCTGCTCCTTGTTGTCGATGTGGCTGACCGCGATGGTGGTAAAGCCGATAATCGCGTTCATGGGGGTGCGGATGTCGTGGGACATGTTGCTGAGGAAGGTGGTTTTGGCGCTGTTGGCGTGCTGGGCCTGCATCAGGGCCTCCTGGAGGGCCTGGGTCTGCTCCCGCTGCTTCTGCACCTGGGCGGTGATATCTTTAGACACCACCATGACCATAATATCCTCTGTGTCGTTGTCCCGGGTCATGATAAAGGATTGGCGCACGCAAATGGCCTGCTCCTGCTCGGCCATCTCCCAATAATCTACAGTGACCTCCGCCTCGCCCTGCTCGAACCGCTCTGTCAAATACTCCAGGTTCACCACCGTGCTGTATTCCTCCAAAGACTCCTCCAGAACAAAGCGCTTCCACTTCTCAAAGCACTCGGAGGCCGCGCAGGGCGCCTTCAAGCCCACCTTTTCCAGCAGGGAGACCGACTGCCCCTCCGCCGTGCGCACAATGTCCTGCTCAAGCAGATCTTGGTTGAGGTTGAACTCAAAGGTACAGAAGGCAGAGGAGGTGATAGCGATCCGGTACTGCCGCTCTTTGCGGTTGGCCCGGGCAATCTCCATCCGGTCGCGCAGGGCGTTCTCCTGCAGGCCGCTGATATGTTCCTGACTCTCCCGCACCAGCTGCAGGCGTTTCCGGCGGGCCCGGAGGAGCAGGATCAGCAGATAGACGGCGAACAGTCCTGCCAGAACCGCCTGGAGAACCATGCCGGTGTGGTTGGCGCTGCGGAGCATGGCCTGTGTCACATCCTTAGGGAAGGTCTGGACCAGCACATAGTCCCGGTTGGGTATGTTTATCACACACAGGTTGTCGGTTTTGCTGCTTCCGGAGCAGATCAGGCCATACTCCTCCGTGTCGCCGCGGAACACCTGCCAGGCTTTCGCCGCGCTTGCGGAATCGATAACGCCCTCCTCATGGAATGCGTCCAGCAGCGGCTGCTCGTAGCCGGAGCCGTCGGAGGCGGCAATGACGTCTCCGTTCTGCGCGCACAGATAGGTCCCGGCTTCTTCGCCAAAGTAGGACGTGGCCAGCATATTCTGCAGATAGTCCTCCGCCTGATATATTCCCAGCAGCACACCTACGATCTCGCCATTATGTTCTACCGGGGCATAAAAGGTGGTGATCATCTGGCCGTTCAGCCGGGAGCGGATCACATCCATGCCGCTCTCTCCCGTTATGCCGCCGGTAAAATAGTGCCGGTCTCTGCTGTCGCTGGTCCGCCCGTCGGAGGCCAGATTGACCCCCTCGGCGTTGGTAAAGCGGATGGCGTCAAACGAGGCGTGTTCCTCCATTCCCTTCAGCATTTCTGCGGTAACATTCGCGCCGTTTTCGCCAATTCCGATCAGATATGCATAATTGTGCAGCCTTAAAAGGGCGTTGTTAAATTCGCTCTCAATCCTCGAAGCCGTCTGCCTGGCGGAATCCATGGCGTAGGTCAGGTTCTGATTTTCAATCCGCTTGCTGTTTGCGGCCGCGTACCACCGAAACAGCAGGCACACTGCGGCCAGCAGAATCAATATGTACAACACATTTTGCCAAGTCTTTTTCTCCGCACGCATTAAGTCAGCCTCCCCCTTAAAACGAAATGCTGCTTGTATTTTATCACGCTTCTTCCAAAAAGTACAGTGTCTGTTCACAGGTTTATCTGTTAGGAATAAAATACAGTTTTTTTCGGCAAAAAAAATTAATATACCGCAAATTGACAGTATTTTACGGCTTGCCGCTATGCTATAATAGAAAAAAACCGCGTTGCCTTCCGGCTCTCTGCACGCCCGGACGCGGCCCCAAGGTTGGAAGGAGGCTTTTTCCTTGATCGATAAGTGGGAGCTTACCATCCCGGAACTCACCGGCGACAAAAACCGCCGGGCCTACGTCTACCTGCCCGACTGGTGGGAGGAGGGTTCGGAGGAGCGCTTCCCCGTACTCTATATGTTTGACGGGCACAATGTCTTCTTTGACGACGACGCCACCTATGGAAAATCCTGGGGACTTAGCGAATACCTGACCTACACGGACACGCCCCTCATCGTGGCAGCGGTGGAGTGCAATCACAACCCCAACAATGGGCGCCTGGCCGAGTACTCCCCCTACCCCTTCCGCTATAACCACGCCAGGGTCCCCGGCCTGGGGAAGATTACCATGGACTGGTTTACCCAGGTCTTCAAGCCGGAGATAGACCAAAACTTCCCCACCCGGCCAGGCCGGGAGGACACCTTTATTGCCGGCAGCTCTATGGGCGGGCTCATGAGCCTGTATGCCCTGCTGGAGTATAACCACATTTTCTCCCGGGCGGCGGCCCTGTCCCCCTCCCTGTGGGTGACCCCGGGCAAGCTGACGGCCCTGATCCGCTCCGCCCACCCGGCCCCCGGCTCGGTCCTCTACATGGATTATGGCTCTCAGGAGCTGGCCAATCACCCGCACATGCTCCGTGACCTGGGCAAGGCGGCCCAGCTGCTGCTGGAGAAGGATATCTACCTGGATTTCCGCATCGTCCCCGGCGGCGACCACAGCGAAGCCAGCTGGGAACGGCAGGTCCCCTTCTTTATCAATACCCTGCTCTATGGGCGGGAGTGAACGGAGGAATTTTGATGGAAACCCAGTACTTTAAGCAGTACAGTCCCGCCCTGGACCGGGACATGGAGTGCAAGGTCTATGGCCACGCCGGCCGGCCGGTGCTGTATATCCCCTGCCAGGACGGCAGGTTTGTGGACTTTGAGAACTTTAAGATGACCGACGTGTGGGCCCCCTGGATCGAGTCCGGCCAGGCCATGGTCTTCAGCATCGACACCATGGACCAGGAGACCTGGTCCGCCCAAGGCGACCCCTACCGGCGGATCCGCCGCCACGAGCAGTGGATGGCATATATCACCGACGAGCTGGTCCCCTTTATGCGGGGCATGGCCAACCGCCGCAACGGCTGGACCGGGGAGCCGGGGGTGATGACCTTCGGGTGCAGTCTGGGCGCCACCCACGCGGCCAACCTGTTCTTCCGCCGCCCCGACCTCTTTGACCGAATGCTGGCCCTCAGCGGGCTGTATACCGGCACCTATGGCTTTGGCGACTACTCCGACGAGCTGGTCTACCTCAACTCCTTGGTGGACTGCATGGCCAATATGCCCGCCGACCACCCCTATATCCCGCTGTTCAACCAGAAGAAGGGCGTCATCTGCGTGGGCCAGGGGGCCTGGGAGCGGCCTGAGACCACCCGCCGCCTGAAAGAGATTTTTGAGGAAAAGGATATCCACATCTGGGTGGACCTGTGGGGCTGGGACGTAAATCACGACTGGCCCTGGTGGTACAAACAGACCACCTATTTCCTGCCCTATCTGCTGGGCTGACCCAGCCGTCCGCGTCTCCCTGTCCCAGCATGGGCCACCCCCGGGCGGCGGCCCATTTTTTACTTTCATCTGCATCAACGCGTTAAAGCAATACAGTAAGAGAGAACAGGAGTGTGTATTATGAAAAACTGTGTGTTTATCTCCCCCAATTTCCCCACCAACTACTGGAAGTTCTGTCACGAGCTGAAAAACAACGGGCTCAACGTGCTGGGTGTGGGCGATCAGCCCTACGACGAGTTGAGTCAGGAGCTGAAGGGCAGCCTCACCGAATACTACAAGGTAGACAGCCTGGAGAACTACGACGAGGTCTACCGGGCGGTGGCCTTTTTCGCCTTCAAATACGGCCGGATCCACTGGCTGGAGTCCAACAACGAGTACTGGCTGGAGGAGAATGCCCGGCTGCGCACCGACTTCAACATCACCAGCGGCTTCCAGATTGAGGACATGCCCCGGGTGAAGTATAAGTCTCAAATGAAGGATTACTACGAAAAGGCGGGGATCCCCACCGCCCGTTACCACATGGTGGATGACGAGGCAGGGTGCATGAGGTTCATCAAAAAGGTGGGCTGGCCGGTGATTGTCAAACCGGACAACGGCGTGGGCGCCTCCCACACCTACAAGCTGAACAGTCAGGAGGAGCTGCGGGCCTTCCTGGCCCGGCGTGACCCCCAGATCTCCTTTATCATGGAGGAGTTCATTTACGCCACCGTCAACTCCTATGATGCCATCATCGACTCCCAGGGCAATCCCCTGTTCGAAACGGGCAACATCACCCCCATGTCCATCATGGACATCGTCAACAACGAGGACAACTCCATCTACTACATCCTTAAAACCCTCCCCGCCGACACCCGCAAGGCCGGCCGGGCGGTGGTTAAGAGCTTTGGCGTAAAGAGCCGCTTCGTCCACTTTGAGTTCTTCCGGCTGGACCGGGACCAGGCAGGAATGGGGAAAAAGGGCGACATCGTGGCTCTGGAGGTGAACATGCGGCCCTGCGGCGGCTTTACCCCCGACATGATGAACTTTGCCCACTCCACCAACGTGTATAAGATCTGGGCGGACATGATCGCCTTCGACCAGTCCACCGTCCCTTTGGGGGAACACGCCTTCTGCGCCTTCGCCGGGCGGCGGGACGGCAAAAACTTTGTCATGGACCACGAAGCCATTTTGAAAAAGTACGGCAAAAACCTGCGCATGGTGGAGCGCATTCCTGACACTCTGGCCGACGCCATGGGCAACCAGATGTACGTGGCTGTCTTCCCCACCCAGAAGAAGCTGGACACTTTTTACGAGGATGTGCTGCGCTGCAAGGACTCTGAGGCCTGACATTTCCATCTCTGCAAAAACCGGACCAGACGCATTTATGCACGCCTGGCCCGGTTCTCTTATACAGCCGTTTTGGTCCTGCCTTTTCGGGGCTTTTTCCGCTTTACCCCCCGAGCCGCCAGCACTGCGGCCGCAAGCAGCGCCGCCGCCGTTCCGGCCAGGAGCGGGATCATCCCGTTACGTCCGGGGACCACGCAGAAGGCGGCGGACAGGCCCTCCATGTCCAGCATGAGATACTGTCCGTTGCGGATGGACTTCACCTCCCGCCACTGACCGTTCTGGAGGCACAGGACACGCCCGTTTCGAGACGGGTCCAGCAGGCGGATGGGAACCTGTCCGGAGTCGGGCAGCTGGGCGCCGGTGAGGGATATCTCCCACACCTCCCCGCCCTGCCCCTCCCGGGGTGCGGCCTGGGCGCCGGACCGGACATGGAGCCGGGTGTCCTCAGTGAACCGGCCCTCGGCCAGGGCCAGGGCCAGGCCGCCGTCCGTCTTCTCCTCGCTGGCCACCAGGGTGGCCCAGGGGGCGTAGACCGCCTCCAGCGTGATATCGGAACACACGGTGCCGCCGTCAAAGTCCGGCCACCGGCCGTAGCAGCCTTCCCGCTCCGGAACCTGGGGCAGGGCGAGGCCGCTGAGGGATTGACCGTACTCCAGCGGGATGCTGGCCACCACGTCCTCCCCCGCCCGGAGGGTCAGGGTAAAGGCAAGGAAGGACTGGGGCACCCCCGGTTCTTCCCGCAGCTCGGCGTAGCTGACGGGCTGGGCCATCCCCTCATAGCTCACGCCGTCGATACCGGCCCAGCCGGTGTTCACAAAGCGGTTTCCGGCAATCTGTCCCCCCTCCAGGTCCGCGCTGCCGGCAATGGCGCCCACCCGCTCGTCGCCGCCGGACACGACGGCGATAGCCCGGCAGTCATACAACCGCGCCGCCCAGCCGGCGATGCCACCTACATCCTCCTGGCCGGACAGGGTACACTTGGAAAAGCTGGAGCGGATCACGGCGTCGGACCAGCCGGCCACGCCGCCCACATAGCTCCCGCCGGTGCTCTCCACACCGCCATAGTTTTCGCAGTCCACAGCGGCGCCCAGGTCCATGCGGCCGGTGACGCCGCCCACACAGTCCTTTTTGGCGGTGACAGTCCCCCGGTTGACGTTCTCCAGCAGGACCGCCCGGGTCTCGTAGGTGCTGCCCAGGGAGAACCGCTCCGTGTCCTCCTCCGGGTCCAGGTCATACTCGATGGACATAGCCCCCGCGATGCCGCCCACATTGCGGTCTCCGGCCGTTTCGCCCAGGTTGACGCACTGGGCAATCTTGCCCGGCCTCACCCCCTGAAAGTCCAGGTCAGAGCTGTCCACCACAATCTCCGGGTCCTGCACGCCCTCCCGCAGATCGGTCATAGCGTCCAGCATCAGGCTGGATACCGCACTGAGCTGGCGGCTGACGGCCCGCAGGTCCCGGGTCAGGGTACTCCGGGCGCTGTCTGCATCACTGTGCAGAGCCTCCATCTCATCGCTCAGACCGCTGACCGCCGCGTATAGGCCGTCCCCCGCCGCCCGGAACTCCTCACCCAGGGGGAGCAGGGTGGCGGGGCCGTTCTCCCGCAGGATGTCCACTGCCCTGCCCATGGCCTCAAAGGCCCGCTCCAGCAGGTCTCCCATGTGGGAAGCGGCATCCCCCGCGCCCCGAAGCGACTCTGCTGCATCCTTCATCGGCCGGTCCAAGTCCTTTATCCGGTCCACCGCCCGCCCCAGCGCAGCCATGGCGGAGGAAAAGCTTCCGGCGGCATCGCTCAGGCTGCCGAAGGAGCCGGACAGCCGGTCCAGTGTCCCCCGCAGGGTATCCCAGTCCAGCTCCAGACTCTCTGACAGGGTGTTCAGGCTGTCCCCCACCTTCTGTGCGGCACTCCCCATGGCGGACAGGGCGGCCGTCAGCGCCTGGACCTCCTCGTCGGGCAGGGGCAGGCCCCCGGCCCGCAGGGCCTCCAGCACCGCGGAAGCCGCCGTGCTGGCCTGGGCGAAGGCTTCAGACAGACTGGTCAACCCGGCGGACAGGTCCTTCATCGCCTCCTTCTCCCCCTCCGGGTCCTTGTGTATGACGGCGTCCTGAAGCCGGTCTAACGCCTCCCGCAGGGCCTGCACTGCCTGCTCCAGCTGCCGGCCCGCCCGGTTCAGGCGGTCCAGGGCGCCGCTGGCCTTGATGGCCGCGTCCTGGCCAATGTCTCCTGCCTGGCTGAGGCTGTCCAGGGCGTCGTCCAGGCTGTCCCGCAGCTGGCCGGTCAGGCCCGCCGCACCGGACAGGTCGTCCAGGGCCGGAGAGACCCGGTCCAGGGCTGCAGTGACCGAGGCGCTGAGGGAGTTGATCTCGGCCACATTGCCGTCTACAAAGTCAGACATCCGGTCCAGCAGGGTGCGGGAGTGTTCCCTGGCCTGGCCGGTGTAGCCTCCCATGGCAGTGAGGCGCCGGGAGATACGGCTGCTCTGGGCATCGGCGTTGTCCAGGGCCCGTTCGATCAGGCCATCCAGGGTGTCCAGCTCCTGGCGCAGGGTGTCCAGCGTGTCGGAGCCGGGGCGTATCACCACATCCGGCTCCGCCTGGCCCACGATGCCGCCCACGTCCTTGCGGCCGTTGACCGTGCCGTTGTTGGTGCAGCCGGCCAGATATCCGTTCTGCCGCCCGGCCACGCCGCCTATGTTATAGCCCACATGGGGATAGCCCACCTCCCCGGTGTTGGTACAGCTCTGCACCACGCCGGAGGACAGGCCCACAATGCCGCCGGTATCGCTGTGGCTGGCCAGCATATCGTCCAGCTCCTGGTCCTCCGGGCCTCCGGCCAGCTGGCCCGCGGAGGAGGCCGCCAGGTCCTGAAGGCTGGTGGTGACATCCGGGCTGTGGGTGTTCACCTCGGCGGAGCTGCCGCACTTCAACAGCACCCCCAGGTTCTGCCCGGCGACGCCGCCGGTGGCGCTGGCCCCCACAATCTGGCCGGAGACGGAACAGCCGGACACCTCTCCCGTCTCCCGGTTCAGCCCTACCAGGCCGCCCACGTCGCACTCTCCCTTCACACTGCCCTTAAAGGCGCAGTTCTGGATCGAGCCGCTGTTGGTGCCGGCCACGCCGCCCACCTGGGAGGCACTGCCCGAGGGACAGATCACGCCGGACACCGTCAGGTCCCGCACCACGGCCCCCGGCTGTAAAAAGCGGAAGAACCCTACAGAGGAGCCGCTGCCGGTCAAGCTTATGCCGGAGATGGTGTGCCCCTGCCCCTCAAAGGTACCGCCGAAGGTGGGGATGGGGACAAAGTCCTGGCCGGTAAGGTCCAAATCGGCGGCCAGCCACACTGTGCGCCTCCGGGACCAGCTGTCCAGGGCGCAGTCCTTTCCAAAGCGTACCAGGTCCTCCGGGCTGGACAGGACCACGTCGGGGTTTTCCGCCGCAGCCAGGCCCCGGGGGGCCAGGTTCAGCAGCAGCAGGGCGCACAGCAGCAGCGCCCCGGAGCGTTTCCATCCTCGGTTCAGCATGGCGCGCCCTCCTCTCTCTTGGATTCCGGCGGCCGGATGGCCGGGGATTCCTCCCCTATGGGCTGGATCGCCCCCGCCTCCACCGCCGCGTTGATGGTGCCGTGGACAGTGCCGCTGAAATCGGCATCCACCATGCCGGACAGATAGCCCCGCACATGGCCCTCCACCCGCATGACCCCGGTGTGGGCCTGAATGGGCAGGTGGGCCTTCAGGGTGACGGCGGTCTTGTCGATGATGATATCCCCCAGCAGCAGAATCTGGGGCAGGATGCCCATGACCAGGAAGATAGAAATGATGGTGCCCCGGCCCAGGCACACGCCGATGGAGGCCACCGAGGGCGTGGAGGACAAAAATCCGATCAGCACGCCGGCGGAGGCCAGGATGGTACCAGAGGTGACGATGGTGGGGAAGGCCTCGTTGAGGGACTCCACCACCGCGTCCTTCAGGGGCATGACCTTGCGCAGGTCGGTGTAGCGGTTGGCAATGACGATGGCATAGTCGATATTGGCCCCCATCTGGATGGAGCTGACCACCAGATAGCTGAGGAAGAACAGGTTTTCCTGCATCAGGTAGGGGAAGGAGAAGTTGATCCACACGCTGCCCTGAATCACCAGAATCAGCAGCACCGGCAGGCCGGAGGACTTGAAGGTAAAGATCAGCACCAGGATAACGAAGACGATGGTCAGGATGCTGATGAGCAGGTTGTCGTTGTTAAAGGAGCTGGACAGGTCGGCGTCGCTGGTGGTGTTGCCCACGATCAGGGCTCCCTCCGGATAGTACCGGCCCACAACAGTGTGGAGGGTGTCTAAAAAGTCGAAGGTCTCCTGGCTCTCCTCCGGCAGGTTCAGCTGGAGGACCATGCGGCTGTAGTTCTCCCCCTTCAGCTGGAGCTGGGCATCGTGGAGCTGGGCGTGGAGGTCCTCAATGGTCTCGGTCATGTCCTGGTCCAGGGTGACATACCCCTCCCGCATCTGTTCGTAGACGAACATGAACATATCGATGAGGGGCACCCCATAGCTGTCCACTCCGGACACCAGCTGACCGTAGGACTCATCATCCACCGCGTAGGCGGAGTAGAGCAGGCGGGCCGCCTCGATGTCCAGGTCGGTCATCTCGGCAAATTGCCGGGGGGTGAGCCGGTCGGTTAGCACATAGCCGTCCATGGCCTCCACATTGGCCAGGCCCAGCACGGAGTCGACCTGGGGCATCCCGTCCAGCCGCCGGAGAAGGCGTCCCTCCTGCTCATAGTCCCCCGCAGGCACCAGCACCGCCATGGTGTTGACACTGCCAAAGGCGCCGTCCACCTTCTGCCGGGCCAACTGGGACTCATTTTGGGTAAAGGTGGTCAGGGTGGTCTGCCCATAGACATAGGGGCAGCGGTTGGAGAAGATAAAGCCTCCCACCAGGAGCAGCGCAAAGATGGGGGGCATAACGAATCGGGTTTTCACCGCCAGCCGGCCCCAGGCGGAAATCTTTGGGACAAAGCTGCGGTGATGGGTGCGGTCGATCAGCCCGGAGAAGCTCATCAGCAGGCCGGGCATCAGGGTGAACACGCTGACCAGGCTGAGTACAATGGCCTTCATCAGCACCAGGCCCAGGTCCTTGCCGATTCCAAAGCGCATAAAGCACATGGCCCCCAGGCCGGACAGGGTTGTCATCGAGCTGCCGGAAATTTCCGGGATGGCCTTGCTCAGGGCGGTAATCACGGCCTCCCGGGCCTCCAGATGCTCCCGCTCCTCGGTGTAGCGGTGGCACAGAATGATGGCGTAGTCGATGGCCAGGGCCAGCTGGAGTACCACGGCCACCGAGTTGGACACAAAGGAGATTTCTCCAAAGATAAAGTTGGTGCCCTTGTTCAGCAGTGCGGCCATGCCAAAGGTGAGGATCAGCACAGGTATCTCCATGTAGGTGTGGGAGGTGAACAGCAGCACCAGCAGAATGATGACCACGGCGATGACCATCACCATCCGCATCTCCGCATCCAGGCTGGCGGAGGCGGAGTCGCCGGTGTCTCCGGTGACATACAGGTCATAGCCAGCCAGCGTCTCCTCCACACGGGCCAGGGCCTCCAGACTGACGGCGTCGGTGGCCGTGCCGGCGTAGGTAATGGAAAAGAGGGCCGCGCCTGCCCGGTAATGGTCCTCCGTCCCGTCAAACTCCACGCTTTTGACCCCCTCCAGCTTTTCCAGGCGCTCCTCCAGCTCCCGGGCCTGGACCAGAGAGATGTTGTCCACCAGGACCCGGTTGGTGCCGAAGGTGACAAATTCCTCCTCCATCACCGTCAAACCTCGCCGGGTCTCCGTCTCCGCCGGCAGATAGCTGGTCAAATCGTCGTTGACCGCCACCCAGCCGGAGGAAAAGACGCAGAAAATACACAGTCCGATGTACAGCAGGTAAAAGACCTTCCGTTTGTCCACAATAAACGCAGAAAGCTGCTGGATCGGATTTTGCTTTTCGCCGCTCTCCCGCTTTGCGTTACTCAAGATGGCGCCCCCTCTTTCAAACCGTTTCCTTTCATTATACGCCGGCGGATGAAGAAAGACAATAGACATTTTTTCTGATTTGCCTAAAAGACGGAGGCTGTGCCCAGTTGGGACACAGCCTCCGCGGTTGTCTTATTCCTGTTGGCCGGCGACGGCCTCCCGCTCTCTGCACAGCTCTGCGTAGAGCTGCCTGGTGTCCCACTCCCGGTTGGTCTCAGTGAGCACCGCCTTCAGCGGGATGGGGGGCAGATTGGCCACCCGGATGACCTCCAGCACCTGATTCAGCAGGGCCTGTCCCAGCCCGCAGAAGACCAGCATGGCCTCGGGCAGGGGCTCTGCCGCCTCCCCGGGCTCTCCCTTCCCCCGGGACAGCTCCTCCAGGGGGATGTGATAGCGGTCGGGCTCCACCACCCGCATACGCAGGCGGAGCATGGCGAAAATCTGCTTCAGCTTGGAGAACTGCTCCCCGGAGCAGTTGTACATCAGCACAGTTCCAGCATTTTTCATCGCGGCACCTCATTACACCTGGGCCAGGGCCTGTTCCAGGTCGGCAATCAGGTCGGCGACGTCCTCGATGCCGCAGGAGAAGCGGACCAGATCGGGGGTGATGCCGGCGGCGGCCAGCTCCTCGTCGTTCATCTGCCGGTGGGTGGCGGAGGCGGGATGGAGGGTACAGGTGCGGGCGTCGGCCACGTGGGTCTCAATGGCGGCCAGCTTCAGGTGCTTCATAAAGGTCTCGGCGGCGGAGCGTCCGCCCTTAAAGCCGAAGGACACCACACCGCAGGTGCCGTTGGGCATATACTTCTGGGCCAGGTCGTAGTACCTGTCCCCCTCCAGGCCGGGGTAGGTGACAAAGCTGATCTTGGGGTGGGACTTCAGATATTTGGCCACCGCCAGGCCGTTCTCGCAGTGCCGGGGCATACGGACGTGGAGGCTCTCCAGCCCCAGGTTCAGCAGAAAGGCGTTCTGGGGGGACTGGATAGAGCCGAAGTCCCGCATAAGCTGGGCGGTACATTTGGTGATGAACGCGCCCGCCAGGCCAAACTTCTCCGCATAGGTGATGCCGTGGTAACTGTCGTCCGGGGTGGTCAGGCCCGGGAATTTATCGGCGTGGGCCAGCCAGTCGAACTTGCCGCTGTCCACGATGCAGCCTCCCACCCCGGCCCCGTGGCCGTCCATATACTTGGTGGTGGAGTGGGTGACAATGTCGCAGCCCCACTCGATGGGCCGGCAATTCACCGGGGTAGCGAAGGTGTTGTCCACGATGAGGGGCACCCCGTGGGCGTGGGCGGCCTTGGCAAACTTCTCGATATCCAGCACAGTGAGGGCGGGATTGGCGATGGTCTCACCGAATACCGCCTTGGTATTGGGCTTGAACGCGGCGTTCAGCTCCTCCTCGGTGCAATCGGGGGAGACGAAGGTGAAGTCGATGCCCATCTTCCGCATGGTGACATGAAAGAGGTTGTAGGTGCCGCCGTAGATGGTGGAGGAGGCCACCACATGGTCCCCGCAGTTGGCGATGTTGAAGACGGCATAGAAATTGGCCGCCTGGCCAGAGGAAGTGAGCATGGCGGCGGCGCCGCCCTCCATATCGCAAATTTTTGCGGCTACCATATCGTTGGTGGGGTTCTGGAGACGGGTATAGAAATAGCCGCTGGCCTCCAGGTCGAATAGCTTGCCCATGTCCTCACTGGTGGCGTACTTAAAGGTGGTGGACTGGATAATGGGGATCTGCCTGGGCTCGCCGTTGCCAGGGGTGTAGCCCCCCTGGACGCACTTGGTGTTGATTTTGTAATCGCTCATGGAGAACGCCTTCTTTCGTTAAAATCATTGTTTAGATTAGCCGGAATCGGCAAATTTGTCAAGTGTTTTGCAAGATCATGCAGGCCCCGCACGCCTGCCGGGTCACCCCGAATGCGGCCCGCCGAGGGCGGCGGAGCCCACATCCGCCAGCTCGTCCCGCAGCACCGCCTCTCCGGCCGCCATCTGCTGATGACTGCGGTAGCTGGCCCAGTGGCCCTGGGCTGTGATCTCTACCGACTCCACCCCCTCCACCTGGGACAGGGTAAGCACGATGCAGTAGTCGGCCAGGGTGAGGGAGATATCGGTGAGGCCGCCGTACTGCTCCGACATCCCCACCCGCAGATGTCCGGGCCGCTCCGGGTCCCATTCCCACCACTGAAAGGCGGTTCGGGTGGGAAAGGGAGACCGGAGCCCCTCTGTCTGAGGCCCCGCTGTCAGCGCCTCCAGCAGCGCGCCGGGATCAGGGGCCGCTTCCTCCCCCGGCAGGGCATAGGGCTCCGTACTCAGGGCGGAGCCGTGGGCGGTCTGTTCATCGGTCAGAAAATAGAGCACATAATCCGCCTGCAGAGCTGTCTCCTGCCCTGCGCAGGCACAGCACAGCGCCAGCAGGACCAACAGCGGCAGAATCAGCCGGCGGTATCTCATGATTGTTCCTCCTCCTGATATAGGGGGAAGCCGGCGGTAAACAGGCTGCCCTCCGGGTTTCTGGGCCGGGCGGTGACCCAGCCGTTATGCCGGCGCACCGTATCCCGGACAATGGACAGCCCCAGCCCGGTGCCTCCGGCGGCCCGCGACCGGGCCTTGTCCACCCGGTAGAACCGGTTGAACACCTTGGGCAGGTCCTTCTCCGGGATGCCCACGCCGGTATCGCCCACCTCCAGCAGCACCTGGTCCCCGTCCCGGTACACCGAGACAAAGACCTTGCCGCCGCTGTAATTGTATTTTACCGCGTTCTCCACCAGGTTGAAGCAGACCTGAGACAGGTCGTCCTCGGTACAGAGAATGGAGCAGCCCGGCTTCAGATTCCGTTCCACCGTCACCCCGGCGGCGTCGGCCACCGGCTGGAGCCGCCCAATCACCCGCTCCGTCACCTGAGACACGTCCACCGACCGCTGTTCTCCGGCAGGCAGGCTGTCCAGCCGGGTGAGGGCCAGCAGGTGTTCGGTGATGCGGGTGAGGCGCTCGGCCTCAGAGCCGATGTCGGAGACAAAGTCCCGGGTCACGGCCGGATCCATCTCCTCGGTCTGCAAAATGGAGTCGGCCAGCAGACGGATGGAGGCCAGGGGGGTCTTCAGCTCGTGGCTGGCGTCAGAGACGAAGCGGCGGCGGACCTCCTCGGTGGTCTGGAGGCGGTCGGTGAGCTGGTTAAACTCCTCGGCCAGCTGGGCCATCTCGTCCCGGCCCACAGGCTGGAGCCGGTGGCCATACTCCCCCTCCCCCACAATGCGGATGGCCCGCAGCAGGGCGGCGATGCGGGCGGTAAGCACCTTGGAGAACAGGGTACTCATTACCAGCGTCACTACAGCAATCACCAGAGATATGGTGCGCAGATTCTGCTGCAGGCTGTACAGCAGCTCTCCCTGGGCCTGGTCCACCTCTAAAATGTAGATGGAGCCGATGACCATCCCCCGGTAGACGATGGGCATGGCGGCGGTGGAGGTGAAGACGCGCCCGGAGTAGCGGGAGTAAAACACGTCGCTGCCCCGCAGGGCGGACACCACCTCCTGATACAGGGCGTAGCGATACTCCGGGGGGCCCTGGTCCTCCGGCTCGGGCGTCTCCCCCTCCTGGGGCTGCTCTGTGCTGTCATAGAGGATCAGCCCCGCCGGGTCAGTGACCAGAATGCGGGTAAGCCCCATACTGTCCAGCATATTCATCACCCGGGCCACCTGGTCGGCGGACAGGGATTCCAGCTCCATCAGGGCGGAGGCCACCACCGCCGCCTGACTTTTCAGCGAGTCCCGCTTGGATTTAAACAGCAGGTCCTGGGAGGCCAGCACCGGGTAGGTGTTCAGCAGAATCAGCACCACGGCGAAGATCACCAGATAGCTCATGGCGTACTTCACCTGGAGGGAAGCGAAAAAGGGGACCTTGTTCTTCTTGCTCATAGCTTTGCCAGATAGTAGCCCACGCCCCACTTGGTGCGGATATACTCCGGGTTGGCGGGGTCCAGCTCCAGCTTCTCCCGCAGACGGCGGACGTGGACGTCCACCGTGCGGTAGTCGCCGATATACTCATAGCCCCACACCACGTTGAGCAGGTTCTCCCGGCTGTATACCCGGCCTGGATTGCGCAGCAGCAGCTCCATCAGGTCAAACTCTTTGGCGGTGAGCTCCACCGGCACCCCGTCCCGCCAGGCGGACCGGCCCCCGGTATCCAGCCTGATGTGTCCGGCCTCCAGGATGGCCTCAGCCTTGTTCTGCTCCGCCGCGCCGGAGCGGCGCAGCAGGGCCCGCACCCGGGCCTTCAGCTCCAGCAGGTTAAAGGGCTTGGTGATGTAGTCGTCGGCCCCGCACTCAAATCCCATGATCTTGTCGGTGTCCTCCCCCTTGGCCGTGAGCATGATGACCGGCACATTGGAGAACTCCCGGATGCGCATACAGGCCTGGAGCCCGTCGATCTTGGGCATCATCAGATCCAGCAGGATCAGGTCGAAGCCCCCCTCCCGGGCCAGCTCCACCGCCTGCTCCCCGTCATAGCCCACCTCCACATGGTAGCCCTCGTGTTCCAGGTTGAACTTGATGCCCTTTACCAGCACCTGCTCGTCGTCTACTACTAAAATCTTTGCCATATTAAACCTCATTTCCTGTGGCCGCATATTCTCTCAGGCCCTCTAAAATCCCCGGACCGATCCCGGAGACATTGGTCAGCTCGTCCACGGACTGAAAAAGGCCGTGTTCCTCCCGCCAGGCGATGATGTCCAGGGCCCGCTTCTCCCCGATGCCGGGCAGGCGCTGGAGGTCGTAGACATCCGCTGTGTTGATGTTGATGGTCTCGCCGGGCAGAAGGCTGTCCGGACGGTTCTCCTCCGGCCCCGCGTTCTCCCCGGAGGCAGCCTCCTCCGCCGGGCGCCGGGCCGCCGTCACCTGATAGGGCTGGGGCGAATTGGCCCGGGCCAGAAACCATCCCCCGCAGAACAGGACAAACCCGGCCAGCAGAGCCAGAATCACCGCCGCATATCTTGAGTTTCCTTCCATATTCTTCTCCTCCCTTGCGCCTCGGCCCGCCCCCTGTTATAATAGAGCGTATCCCCTCACAGGGCAGCTTGAGACAATCACAAGAAAAATTTAAGAAGTTCTTTCTTGTGTTTTTTTCTCTCTTGCGCTACACTAAATACAGGCCGGCTTTACAGCCGTTCCTATTATAACATACATATGGAGATTTTCCTATGAAAAAATATCGCTTTCTCTCGGTTCTTCTTTTGATCCCCATGGCCCTGTCCCTGCTGCTCCCCGCCTCCGCCGCAATCGGCCACGAGGACTTGAACCTATTCTGTACCAACGCGGTGCTGCTGGACGCCAGCCACAACGAGCTGCTCTACGACATGAAGGCCAACGAGCGGGCCTACCCTGCCAGCCTCACCAAGGTGATGACCGCCCTGCTGGTGATGGAGGCCATTGCATACGGCCGGCTCTCCCCCGGCACTGTGGTCACGGTCAGCCAGACGGCGGTGGAGAACATCCCCCCTGCCTATGTGATCGGCAGCTTCAAGCCCGGGGAGGAGATCACCATTGAGCAGCTCCTCTACTGTATGCTGCTGGAGTCGGACTGCGACGCCAGCAACATTCTGGGCGAGGCGGTGGACGGCACTGTGGAAGATTTTGTGGCCCACATGAACCGCCGGGCGGGAGAGCTGGACTGCCAGGGCACCCACTTTACCAACACCTATGGCCTGCACAACGAAAACCACTACTCCACCGCCTACGACCTGGCCCTCATGATGCAGGCCGCCCTGGAGTATGACCTGTTCCGCACCATCATCAAGACGGCCAGCTACACTGTCCCCGCCACCAATCTGACCAAGGAACGGTTTTTCTACAATAAAAACGCCCTCATCTCCAATATGTACTACTCCGGCTACGTCTATGACAAGTGCATCGGCGGCAAGACGGGCACCACCGATGACGCGGGCCGCTGTCTGGTGGCCGCCGCCGAGGACGGGGAGCAGCTGCTCATCTCGGTGGTGCTGGGCTCCGGACCCATGCCCGTCCCCGGCGACAGTGAGCTGCGTCAGGGCCAGTTCCGGGAGAGCAGGCGGCTGCTGGAGTATGGCTTTGACAACTTCCATCGGGTGACCATCACCCGGGACAGCGAGCCGGTGACCACGGTTAAGGTCACCATGTCCCGCCAGGCCGACGAGGTCAACCTGAAGCCCCAGGGCTCCATCACCCGCACCCTGCCCAAGTCCATGAACCTGGACGACATCGAGACCCGGATCACCCGCTTCGCCGACGAGGTGGAGGCCCCAGTGAAAGCGGGCGATGTTCTGGGGCTTATGACCCTGTCCTACAACGGCGAAGTATACGGCGAGCTGGACCTGGTGGCGGTTACCTCGGTGGAGCGGTCTGAGCTGCTCTATAAAAAAGAACAGTTTTTTAACTTTTTTCAAAACACCGGCGTCAAGCTAATCCTGGCCGCCGCCGGCATCCTGGCCGCCGCCGTGCTGCTGCGGCTGCTGGTGTTTCGCAAGCGCCGCCGTCCAGCCGGAACCGGTGGCCGCCGCGTCCGCGGGCGGGGCAATTACCGGGGCGTAAAGCGGTAGGAGGTGGTATGCGGTGAAGCGTTGCATTGTCCTCAGCGGGATCATGGACAACAAAAATTAATTCAGGAGGTTTCACTATGATCCCGCAATGGAAGCAATATCCCCGTTCCCAGGGGCCCAGCACGGTCTACCTGCAAAATGTGGTGACTGACCCCTCTATCTCGGTGGGAGACTATACAATTTACGACGACTTTGTCCACGACCCCAAAGACTTTCAGCGCAACAATGTCCTCTACCACTACCCCATTAACCACGAGCGGCTTGTTATCGGCAAATTCTGCTCCATCGCCTGTGGAGCCAAGTTCCTGTTTAACAGCGCCAACCACACCCTGCGCTCCCTGTCCACCTACATCTTCCCCGTCCTCTTTGAGGAGTGGGGGCTGGATGTGGCCCGCATCCCGGAGGCCTGGGACAACCGGGGCGACATCGTGATTGGAAACGACGTGTGGATCGGCTATGAGGCGGTCATTCTGGCCGGCGTTACCGTTGGCGACGGGGCTGTGATCGGCACCCGAGCTGTGGTCACCCATGACGTTCCGCCCTACACCATCGTGGGCGGCGTACCCGCCAAGCCCATTCGCAAGCGGTTCTCCGACGGGGAAATCGCCCAGCTTCTGGCGCTGAGCTGGTGGGACTGGCCCCCGGAGAAGATTGCCGCCAGCATCGACGCCATCCAGTCCGGAGACCTGGAGGGACTCAAACAGGCGGCAGACCTGAAATAAATTTTTTTCGGCCAGCAGCAGAAGCTGCTGGCCGCTGTATGTCAGGCCTCTGGTTCCAGCCCGGCCGCCCGCCTCATTATGATCAGGTTGTTCCGCAGACGGTCATTCTCCGGCTCCAGCTCCAGGGCCTTTTCCACCTGCTCCACGGCCTGCCGGCAGGCCCCGGCGTTGTAAAAGGCCATGGAGCGCAGATCGTAAGGCAGACTGCCCCAGGCGGCGGCCTCACAGATGTAGCTCCTGGGCCGGGCCGTGATGGCCAGGGCGCAGGAGGTGAAATAGAGCACACCCTCCCACTCCTCCTGCTGGTAGAGCATGAGGGCCAGGTCCATGTAGGGCTCCCGCAGGTGCGGGGCTTCGATGATGGCCCGGAAATACCAGTCCCGGGCCTGAGCGGGTTCCCCCTTCTCCCAGAAGGACCTTGCGATATACCGCATGGATGCCGCCCGCTCGTCCCGCCAGACGGCGGCGGGCATGGTAAGATGGTGCTTCAGGGTCCGGATGCAGTCGTCCCAGCGGCCCCTATACATGTACTCCCGGCCCAGATAGTGGACGTTGCGGTCGTCCTCCGGCTCTTCTCGGACGGACAGCTCCAGCAGGGACAGATACTGAGCGCGGGACTTCTCCGGGTCCGGATGGTGATCCAGCTGGACTCCCTCCGCCGTCACTGTAGGACCAGGGCTCCCCTCCCCTATCCACTTCAGCACCTCATGGACCGGGTGGACCCACCGGTAGCCACGGCGGGCGTGGATTTTCTCATACCAGAACACCACTCCCTCTGAGCCGTCGGCGTTGAAGGACCAGGTATACCGGTAGGCAGCCTGTCCCGCGCCGGGGACCCAGGCTTTCTCCAGCGCCTCCCGCCAGCCGGGGCGGAGTACCTCGTCCAGGTCGGTACAGACGCAGATATCCGTATCCTCCGGGACTATTTCCAGGGAGCGGTTCCGGGCGGTGTCAAAGCGCCAAGGGGAAACCGCCTCCACCGTTACCTCCGCCCCCCGGGCCCGCAGCCGCTCCACCGTGCCGTCCTCCGAGCCGGTGTCCAGCACCACCACCTGGTCGGCCTCGGACATGGAGTCCATCCACCGGTCCACGAACTGCTCCTCATTCTTGCAGATTGCGTAGACGCATACCTTGTAGTTTCCCATAAAGACCTCCTTGAAAAGTGCCGGCACTCCCAAAACGGGAGCGCCGGCTGATTTTGAACGGGGGCAGAAATCAGGTGGCAATTACGCCGGCCGTTCTCAGAGAGGCCAGCAGCTCATTGATTTTGGCCACGAGCTCCGGGGTTCCAGCACCCGGGTCCTCATCCGCTACCGCAGGGCCAGGGGTGATGGCAGGGCCGGCAGGGCCGGTGGGACCGGTAGGACCGGCGGGACCCTGAGCGCCGGCAGCACCTGTCGCGCCTGTAGCGCCGACAGGGCCGGTGGGACCGGCAGGACCGGCGGGGCCCTGAGCGCCGGCAGCACCCGTCGCGCCTGTAGCGCCGGCAGGGCCGGTAGGACCGGTAGGACCGGCGGGGCCCTGAGCGCCGGCAGCACCCGTCGCGCCTGTAGCGCCGACAGGGCCGGCAGGGCCGGTAGGACCGGCAGGGCCCTGAGCGCCGGCAGCACCCGTCGCGCCTGTAGCGCCGACAGGGCCGGCAGGGCCGGTAGGACCGGCGGGGCCCTGAGCGCCGGCAGCACCCGTCGCGCCTGTAGCGCCGACAGGGCCGGCAG
>CAJTSQ010000034.1:18814-26909 GCA_910578735.1 uncultured Oscillospiraceae bacterium | reverse complement strand
GTTTCCCCCTGCTGCCTATGGCGGCGGCTGTGATCTGCTTCTGCCTGTGTACCTGTCCCATCGCCGCCCCTTCCGTCAGCCTGGAGGGGAAATACCTCTGGATTCTGCGGGAGGCTCCCATGTCGGGCAGCACGCTGCTGTGGGTCAAGGCAGGGTTCCAGCTGCTGCTCACCCTCCCCTGCACCGTAATTGCCGGGGTGTGCATCTCCATTGCGCTGAGATTCCAGCTGTGGCAGGGTGCCGCGCTTCTGATTGCCACGCTGCTCTTTGCGGTAGGGCACGCACTGTTTGGGATGCTGATGGGGCTGACCTTCCCCAAGCTGGACGCGGTCAATGAGACCGTGGTCATCAAGCAGTCTCTGGCCACCACTTTGGCCATGTTCGTCCCTATGGCGGCGCTGGCCGCGGCGGGCGGGCTGTACTGGCTGGGCAGTCAGACGGCGGGCTGGGCCGCGTTGGCCCTCCCGATCCTGCTGTTCGCCCTGCTGACGGCGGTGTGCGCCGCTGTCCTCTCCAAGCGCGGCCCGGTCATGCTCCAGGCGCTGTAAAAGCAAGCCCCGGCGTTCACAGAATGGAACGCCGGGGCCTTTGCGGAGTGCCCAATAACCTACGAGGGGGAACTGACCCCGGAGCTGCTGATACAGGGCATCGCTGACCTGACCGGCTGGGACTTGACCCTGGCTGAGCCTGTGATTTCCGGCGAAGGCGGTATGAGTGTGTGTCTGTCCAGTGAAGCGGCCCTGTTCACCGGCCCGCTTCCTGGCGCTTGTTTGCTTACAAGATTCAGGTAATCCTCACCGGATGCGTGCAGACTCATCTCCGTGCTTGGGCGGCCAGCTTCCGGCCCAGCTCCCTGCAGGCTTCCTCCCCCTCTGGGTCCGGAGCCTCGTTGACCGTCAGGCCGGTTTCGTCCAGGAGATTGGCCCCGGCGTTGTCGCACCGGGTGCACCAGTCCCGCATCCACTGGCCGTCTCCCCAGCCATAGGAACCGAACAGGGCGATCCGCTTGCCGCTGAGACTGCCCTCCAGGGAGGTGAACATCGGCTCGAACTCCATTTCCTCCAGCACCTCGCTGCCCATGGCGGGACAGCCGAAGGCCACAGCGCTGTAAGCGGAGAACTGACCGGCAGAGAACTCCCCGGGCCCCAGCAGCTCCGCCTCGCCGCCAGCGGCCCGGACGCCCTCGGCAATGAAGCCCGCCATGGCCTCCGTGTTGCCGGTCCCGCTCCAGAATACGATTGCGATCTTGTTCATCGTTGAACACTCCTTCATGAAATATGTTTGGTTGTAGTTAGTGATAGCTAACTTTTGCGGCCAGAGAAGCCCCAAGGGGAGAGGGCCTTGGGGAAAAGAAAGTAGGGAGGTCATACGCCGCTTTGGTTAGATATTACTAACTGTAAAGCAAACGTTAGCACAGACAGATATTTTTGTCAAGTAGCAAATGAGGAATTTTTTGTGACCCCATGTTTGCGGACAGTTGTTTTGCGCCAGGATCGGCCAGCTCCACGGTGACGTTGTACCGGGCCCCGGCGGCGAAGCGCTCCAGAGTCAGGCTATGGCCCTCCAGCCACATTCTTGAGGAACCTCTGATTTAATCGGTTCTCACTGCGCTAAACCCTGAATTATCAAGTGTGTCCCCCGCCGGAGGCGGGAGACACACGAAAAAATCAGAGGTTCTTTGATAGCGGAAGGATTCATAATCATAGCAAATTATCTTACAAATATTTTTAGGCCAAAAGCTTCTCTACAGCGGCCAGCTTGGCGGCAGCGCAGAACACCTCCATGGCCTGGGCCAATTCGGCGGGAGAAGGGAAGGAGGGAGCCAGCCGGATATAGCTGTCCTCCGGGTCCTGGTGGTAGGGGTGGGTGGCCCCGGCGTCAGTGAGGACCACTCCGGCCTCCTTGCACAGCTGGACAATCCGCTTGGCACAGCCGGGCAGTGCCATATAGGTGACGAAGTACCCTCCCTTGGGCTTTACCCAGGAACCGGCCCCAGTGGAAGCGATCTCACGTTCCAGGGCGGACAGCACCGCGTCGAACTTGGGCCGGAGGATGGCGGCGTGTTTGTCCATCTGCGCCCGGATACCGGCGGCGTCCCTGAAGAAACGCACATGGCGCAGCATGTTTATCTTGTCCCAGCTGATGGACTGGGCGTTGAGCTGTCTGGCAATAAAGTCCACATTGTCCCTGGAGGCCCCGAAGAAGGCCACCCCCGCCCCAGGGAAGGTGATTTTGGAGGTGGAGCCGAACAGATAGACCATGTCGGGATTGCCCGCCTTTTTACATTCCTTCAGGATGTTGAGTACGGGCGTATCCTCATAGACGTAGTGCAGGGCGTAGGCGTTGTCCCAGAAGATGCGGAAGTCCCTGGCGGCGGGCTTCAGGGCGGCCAGGCGGCGCACCGCTTCGTCGGAGTAGGAGCCGCCCAGGGGGTTGGTGTACTTGGGTACGCACCAGATGCCCTTGACAGTCTCGTCCTCCGCCACCAGCTTCTCCACCAGGTCCATGTCCGGGCCCAACTCGGTAAGAGGGATGTTGATCATCTCAATGCCCAAAGTCTCGCAGATGGTAAAGTGCCGGTCGTAGCCGGGCACAGGGCAGAGAAATTTGACCTTCTCGTGCTTGCCCCAGGGCTTGTCGCCCCCAAGCACCCCCAGCAGCATGGCCCGGGCCATACAGTCGTACATAAATGTGAGAGAGGCGGAGCCCACCACGATGGTCTCCTCGGGCGTTATGCCCATATAATCGGCAAAGAGCTTCCGGGCCTCCGGGATGCCCAGGAGCTCGCCGTAGTTGCGGCAGTCCAGACCGCTGGCGTCGTGGCAGTCACTCCTGGAATTGAGCACATCCAGCAGGGGGAGGGACAGCTCCAGCTGATCGGCCCCCGGCTTGCCACGGGCCATGTTCAAAGACAGCTCGCAGTCCTTAAACTTCTGGAATTTCCTTTGAAGCTCCTCTTTCGCTTCCGCCAGCTCAGATTGGTTCATGGACAAGAAATTTTTCATCACAGGAACCTCCTTAGAAGGGACCATAGCCGGTCAGAGTAGCGTAAATCAGGAACAAAATGGCTATCCCCCACCAGATCAGCACCAAGGGAACAAAGAATTTCCACCACTTGTTCAGGGGCACGCCCGCAATGGCCAGAGCGGACATGGTCATGCCGCTGGCAGGGGTGATGCAGTTGGTGGAGGCATCGCCGAACTGGAAGGCCAGGACGGCGGTCTGCCGGGTAATTCCCACCAAATCTGCCAGCGGGGCCATGATGGGCATGGTGATGGCTGCCTGCCCGGAACCGGAGGGCACCAGGAAGTTGAACAGCGCCTGAATCAGGAACATGCCGCAGGCGGTCAGCGTGGCGGGGATACCGGTCAGCAGACCGGCCAGGAAGTGGATGATGGTGTCCATGATGAGGGCGTCTGTAAGAATGATGGTGGTCGCCTTGCAGAAGCCAACCATGACGCAGGGGAAGAGCATATTGTGACAACCCTTGATAAAGCTGTCGGCAATCTCACCGGGACGCAGGCCGCCCACCAGACCGGCGGCGATGCCCATAATCAGAAACAGGGCGGCCAGCTCGTCAATGTAGAAACCGTATTGAATGACGCCGTACACCAGAATGGCGATGGTGGCCACGAAAATCAGCAGCACCAGCTTATGCCGGCCTGTCATGCGCTCCTCCTCGTTGACCGCAAAGGTATCTGTGCGGGCGCGGTCCAGCTCGTACATGGAGCTGGCTCGGGGGTTGGCTTTTACCTTCCTGGCGTAGAGGGTGACAAAGGTGGCGTTGATAACATACAGCACCACCAGAGAGACCAGGCGCAGCTCGATGCCCGAAAACAGGGGCAGGCCCGCAATTCCCTGGGCCACGCCGACCGTGAAGGGGTTGGTACATCCGGAGGCGATGCCCGCGCCGGTGGAGCCGAACACGATACCCAGAGCGGTGAGAGAATCAAAGCCCATAGCCAGGCAGATGGACAGAATCAGCGGGAGAAAGGCCAGATATTCCTCCTCATTGGCGGCAAAGGCAGAGCCGCAGGTGAAAATCGCCATACAGACGGGGACCAGCAGCAGTTCCCGCCCCCGCATTTTCAGCACCAGGGTCCCCATGCCGGATTTGATGGCCCCCGTGGCCTCCATCACACCAAAGGCGCCGCCGATGATAAAGAGGAAAGCGATAATATCGCTGGCGGACTGAAGTCCGCGGGTCAGGGACTTAAACAGGTCAAAGAATCCGGTGGGATTCTGTTCGGTGTAGTGGAAGCTGGAGGGGTCTACCACCATTCGGTCGGTGTTGGGGTCCAGCACCCGCTCGAATACGCCGGAGGGAACAATGTAACTGGCCAGTGCGCTGACAAGGATTATGCCGATAATAATCACAATAGGATTGGGCGCGCCTTTTCTCTTTGTTAAGGTTGGATCAGGTGCGCCTGGTTTTTGGTTACTCATAGCAAATATCCTCCCAATAAAATTTTGTCAGATGGATTCCAGCTCGTAGATGACACAGGCAATCATTTTTGTCCGCAGAAAGAGGGTGTCTACTATGGCGCACTCCTCCATGGTGTGGGCGCCGCTCCCCTTCACACCGCAGGAGCAGATTGCGGGGATACCGGCCTGTGAAATGTAGGAGACGTCGGAGTTGCCGCCGGGGAAGGCGGTGCCGAAGGGAGGGTGTCCATACTCTGCCGCAGCCTGATTCAGCCGGTCCAGCAGATCCAGATTTGCCTGGGTCTTCTCAAAAACGGGCATATCGTTCATAAAGTCCACTGTGGTCTGGGTATCCGGAACGTGGGTAGCCTCACAGGCCTGTGAGATTTGCTTTTTCAATTCGTCCAGGTCTGAGGCGTGGTCAAACCGGGCGTCCACCTCAATTTTGCAGAAATCCGGAATGGCGTTGGACACAGTACCGCCCTGAATTACGTCCACACTGACAATGATTCCGTCCTCATAACGTGTGAGGGCTTGCAGAGCTAAAATCTTATGGGCCATCTCCTCAATGGCGTTGCGCCCGGTGAGAAAGTCGTTGCCCACGTGGCCGCCGACGCCCCGGACGGTGATGTGGCAATCCAGATTTCCCTTGCGGCCAACGGCGATGCAGTCGTCCATCCGCCCTGTCTCCAGGTTAAAAGCGCAGAGACAGCCCGCCGCTTCCTGTCGGATAATCTCAGGGGCCCGGGAGCCCACATGCCCGATTTCCTCGTCTCCGCAGAGGAGGAGCTTGATAGGGCTGCGGTCAAAACCCATGCTCCGCAGGGCCTTGACAATGTACAGCATCATCACCGCCCCGCCCTTCATATCCGCTGTGCCGGGGCCGTAGGCGATGCCGTCCCGGATCACAAAGGGATTCTCCGGGTAGGCGTCCCGGGGGAATACGGTGTCCAGGTGTCCGCAGAGCAGGATAGGCTTGCCGGTCCGTTCAGGCCCGTCCACCGCGGAGAGGACAGGAATCCCTCCTCCGGAAGGTATCATGCGGCACAGGAAACCCTCCTGCTCCAGGCGATCCTTTACCATTTGGAGCAAGGCTTTCATCCGGGGGACTTCTTTTGCGCACCCCTGGAAGTTGACCAGGTCCCGCCAGAAGTCAACCATTTCCGCCTGGCAATGATCGACATACTGGCCGATTTTTACTGCGTGATCTGCCATAGAACTCCACCTCCATAAAATTTGCAGAATAGAATCCGGTTTTCTTCTGTTCAAGATTTGGGAAGTATGATAAAATTACAGTCAGAAAACGGCTCTATCTTGTGTTTTATTATAGTCAAAAATCTGCAGACCAAAAAACAACCATAATTTGACCAAAATTAAAAAACAGGGGGAGTGGGCTTTGAAAGAAAAAGTGAAGCTGGGCTTTATTGGGACCCATGTACGGATGGATTTGATCCGAGGCATTGTACCCAAGCAGTTTCCAGAGATCCAGATTGAGATTTTTGAGAATGATCGCTATGACTATCACGAAGAGATGGCCAAAGCCCTGATGGAGATGAAAAAACAGATCGACGGGGTGATATTCGGCGGAGAGCTTCAATTTAAGCAGTTTCAAAAGCTGTTTGATCCGGACATCCCCTGCGGCTTTATTGAAAAGGACAGCGTGTCCCTTCTCAACTCCCTTGTCTCGCTGTCCTGGCAGAAGGCCGATATCACCCGGGTCAGTATTGATAATTACGCTCCCTCCACTGTGCGGAAGGTTTTTGCCGATGCCGGGATACCGGATGTCCATGTCCATATTCTGAAGCGGCGCTATCCGAAGCGTTTGGAGGATAATTATTTTGAAGCCCTGTATCAGGGACATCGAAAGCTTTTTTTGGACGGCGCCGCATCCGGTTGTATTGCTACGGACATTCAAGTATTTGACCGTTTGGCGGCGGACGGCATCCCCGTCACTTATTCCAGGCCGACCACGGACAATATCATCCGGACTGTGTCCAGAATGAAGCAGGAATGTATGGAGCGCGCTCAAATGGAGATGGGCAATCTGGCGGTGCTGGCGCTGCGGATCACGCCAAAGGAGGAAATTTTTTACCAGGCCCAGCGGGAATATCTGGAGAGCCACGAAAAGCTGAAAGCCGCGGAGGAGCTGTATCACTTTGCCAAGGATGCCCGAGCCACTGTAATACAGCAGTCCGATGAATTGTTTATTATACTGATGAACCGGAAGGATCTGATGACCTACAGCAATTCCCTGGAGAGCCTGCCCGTTCTCCAATTAATCCAGGACAACAGCGCGTGCAACATAAGTCTGGGAATCGGATTTGGCTACTCGCCGGGAGAGGCCCGGGCAAATGCCGGGCTCGGGCTGAAAAAGGCCGGGCTGCGGGAGGAAAGCTGCGCATATATTGTGCATAATATAAGCTCGATTACCGGACCAATCAATTTTGTTCGTCCACAGCACAAAAAGGCAAAGGAGGAGCAGGTACAGCTTCACCAGCTTGTTGAAAGAACAGGAATCTCGGCCATAAAACTGCGGCAGCTTGCTCTGATTATGGAACAGACAGAGAAGTCGCTGTTTACTGCCGCTGAATTGGCGGAACATCTTCACATCTCCCTGAGAAGCGCCAGCCGCCTGCTTGCAGCCTTGGAGGAAAGCGGCCTTGCGATTCTGTCAGGGCAGACCGCAACGGGGACGGCCGGAAGACCTGGCAATATCTATCGTATATTTATTGAACAAACATAGATGCATACATCACGGCACAATGAATAGACAGTATGCCGGCATCTTTGATTGCTGTGCCTGTGTTCCCTGCGGACAGAGCCATAATGCCATCAAAAGCGGGCTGGGATGGGACGAGATTGCAGAGGACCGCCAGCGGCCCGCTGACCCCAATCAGAGCGCATAAAATGGGCACCGCAATAAACACCAGCATGATGATCTTGATATAGACCACACCGATCATCAGGCCCTCGGAGAATCTGCCGATAAACAGCCCGATCAGCGCAGCCACAAAGGACGACAGAACAATCAGCACCAGCATCATCCCGAAATTTTGCCAGGACAGGTGAAAGCAAATACACGCCGTTACGATAGACGATAGACTTCCAAAGAGAAATCCCACCACGACTTTCTGCAAAATGTATTGGCTTGGCGTCATAGGAAGGATTTCGTTGATGAAAGCTACGCCGTCCTCCTTTTCGGAAATGATGTTCATGGCGTTGAACGTACAGCCCATAAACATAGCCACAATCAGCACGGCGGGGATGAAAATGTTTTGAAAACTTTCCAGAATGTCAGGCCGATCCAACGTTTGGATCTCTACTTTTTCGGCCCATTCCCGCTGTTCATAGAGAACCGGGAGGGTAGCCGCCGCCTGCCGGAAAATCTCCAGCTCGTCCCCGCTGATTGCGGTTTTGAGGCTGTCTCCGTCTGCTTTTACGCCAATCACATTGGTAGACGGTTCGTTGATGGCGGCGGTCAGCTCCTCCTGGGTCCTGTAGGCCGTCACCGGGCCATACCGCTCCAGCCAAGTGATTGTCTGTGGGGGCAGGTCGTTTTCCAGTACGCCGAAGTGCAGTTCTCCCAGACTGGACAGGTCGATGGAACCCATAAAATTCAATGCCACGGCGACCAGGATGGGCAGCAGGAACGTCATCAGGCAGAATTTAT
>CAJTSQ010000034.1:0-18804 GCA_910578735.1 uncultured Oscillospiraceae bacterium | reverse complement strand
CGCAAGCCGCACCATTAGGAACAACAGCACGATTATACCGGCGGCGCCGGCATAATAGGCAGGGGAAATGTCCGTTCCGAAATAGGCATTTTTCAGGCCCATATAGACGTGATAGAACGGATGATAGCCGATCCAGTCAAGTTTGATGGAGGTGTTGGCCGACAGGAACACCGGGGTAGCAGCGAAAATAGCGATGACCAGATAGGCCAGCGTAAATTGCCGGAAATCTTTCAGCAGCAGGGCGCAGAGCAAACCCACCAAGGCCATCATCAGGGACAGGATGGCCGTCTGGAGCAGGACCGCAGGCAGCACCGCCACTCCGTCGGCCAGCCCTGCGTTCAGCAGGGTAAGCAGCACCGCAAAGGCCAGATCAGAGAGCAGGAACACCGCCAGCTTGGACAGGAGGAACAAGTCTTTTCGCACCGGGAGAATGGCGTGGACACGAATGACCCCCATGCCCTTTTCCTTGAACAGTACGGCGGCGATGCCCAAAAATCCCACAGCGGCCAGCTCAAAAAACAGCAGCTCACAGGTGATCTCTTTCCTTGCCTTTTGCTCCGGCGTGTTTGTACCCAGTACCGCCGGAGCGTGGCTGTCCGAAGGCCGCAGCAGGGACAGGGCGTAGTCGGCCCGGTGGCGGTCAACGTGTTCCGCTCCCTTATAGAGTACCACCCGCACCTCCCCGGCGCTGGCGTCCAAACCCACGCCGTTGGCGTCGGAGAGCAGGACGGCGTCCATAGCCGCCATAGAGGAAACGATCTGCACCAGGGGCGATTTTTCCGTCTGTATCCCCGCCGGGTCATACAGATACACATTGTAGGGCGGCATCTGCATAAAGCGGATATAGCCCAGGTTCACATACGCCGTATAGAGGGCCAGAAAACCGATCGCCATCAGAAAAAACTTCCCAGACGCCAGCATCCGGCAATCCTTTTTGAACAGGGCGCAAAAGCCTTTTCCCATCAGGACAGCCCCCTCCCTGTGTACTGGATGAACATATCCTCCAGGGTCGGCTCCTGGGAGTGGATGCTGATGATCTCGTCGTGGGCAAAGGGAATGCCCGCCTCCAGCTCCGGTGCCTCAATGGTTTTTGTCTCCCGCTGTCCCCGGTACAGGTAGTCGATGACCACCCGGTGGTTGCTGTTTTTCTCCTTCAGACGCTTGGGCGTATCCAGGGCTACCAAATTTCCGTTGGAAATGAACGCCACCCGGTCGCACAGCAAATCGGCATCCACCATGTTATGGGTGGTGACGAACACCGTCGTCCCCTTTTTTCGCTCCTGCTCAATGATCTTCCGAAACAGCACCGCCCCGGAGGGGTCCAGGCCGCTGGTGGGCTCGTCCAGGAACAGCAGCCGGGGATTGCTCACCAGCGCCCGGGCCATACTCACCCGCTGGCGCATCCCCTTAGAGTAGGAGGACACCGGCTTTTTCAAAAAATCCGGCTTAAATTCCAGCGTGTCCAGCAGCTCCCCCACATCCCGCCGCTGTTCCCTGGGGTAGAAGGAGGCGAAGTAGTTCAGGTTGTCCACGGCGCTTAAATTGGCGTATAGGTAAGGAAACTCAAACAGCACGCCGATCTTCTGAAAAAATTCCTGGCCGTGAGCGGCGGAGATATCCTGCCCGAACAGGGAAACCTTGCCGCCGTGGCCTTTTAATATCCCAGTGAGTATCTTTTGTGTTGTGGACTTCCCGGACCCGTTGGGCCCCAGGAAACCGAAGATTTCTCCATCCTCCACGGTGAAGTCCAGGCCGTGGAGGGCCTGCTTGTCTTTGCCGTAGGAGAACGTCAGGTTTTTAACCTCGATCACTCGTCGTCACCCCACTTTCCACGCTGATCTTTTCCCTGCTGGCGCTTGGTCCACCCCTTCATGAACTTGATCTTGAAGGGGATGGAGATAACCAACACCGCCCCAATCACCAGCCACCAGTACCACTGCAATCCTAAGAACATAAAAAACCCTCCTTACTTGTGATAAGGAGAGTTTAGAGGCCGGGTGTGAAATTCGTGTGAGGCCGCTGTGAAATCCGTGTGAAATTATTCTGTGACAGGGATGGAGAACCAGAACAGCACCCCGTCCACCCGGTTTTCCGCACCGTAGGGCAGATTCTGCATGGACAGGATCTGTGCCACAATAGACAGCCCCAGCCCGGAGCCACTGTACTCCGCGCTGCTATCCCGATAGAACTTTGTCCAGATTTTGGGCAGGTCGTTTTCTGGAATGGTCCTGCCTTGGTTGAAGATGGAGAAATGCAGCGTCCCATCGTCTGCTGTCAATTCCAGCCGCAGAACGCCGCCGGGGGATACATTTTTCCTGGCGTTGACCATGAAATTCTCCAAAACCTGCTCCATCCGCCGCCGGTCGGTCTCTACAAAGCATTTTTGCTCCGGCAGCACATATTGCAGTTCAAAGTCCGCGTCGGGCGTGTCCACCAAGAGCCGCCCGGCCACGGTTTCCACCAGTTCCACAAAGTCAAAACGGGTGGTGTTCAGCTGGGCGGCCCCGCTCTCCAGGGCAGACAAATCCAGCAGGGTCACGATGAGGTCGTTCATGCGCTCTACTTCGGAAACAATGACTTGGGCGTATTTCTGCTTTTTTGCCTCGTCCGCCTCGTCCTGCAAGGCCTCCGCATAGGCCCGGATGATACCCAACGGAGTTTTCATTTCGTGAGACAGACTGTCCACCAGTTCCTTGCGATCTTCCAAAGAGCTTTCCAAGCGGGAAAGGGCCTGTTGCAGATTTTCAGCCATTGTGTTCAAACTGGCGGATAACTCGCCAAATTCATCTGTTGAAGTAATATGGCAGGGGGCAGAGAAATCCAGCCCCGCCATGCGCTTTGCCGAAGTGTTTAACTCTGAAATCGGCTTTGTGATGAAGCGGCCCATTAAAAAGTCTATCCCTAAAACCAGCAGCATAAGAAAACCCAGCCAAAGCAAGAAAGAAGCATCCTCGCTGACAGGCAGACGGGTAGACAGAATATAGGAGAAAATCAGCACAATTCCCGCCAGCTTGGAGAGCATTACAATCTTTTTCCGCACTGTGCGGAGGGAAAAAGCCTCTTTCATATTGTTACCTCGAATTTATAGCCGGAGCGGATCAGTGTGACGATATGTCTGCCCTCGTCCCCCAGCTTTTGCCGCAGGGTCTTGATGTGGGTGTCCACGGTGCGGGTCGTTCCCTCAAAATCATAGCCCCAGACACGGCTGAGAAGCTGTTCCCGGCTGAATATCTGTCCGGGGTTTGCCATGAGAAAGGACAGCAGCTCATACTCCTTGTGGGTCAAGGCGATCTCCCGGCCGTCCAGATAGACCTTATGTGCGTTGGGGTGGAGCATGATTTTCCCGGCGGTGATCGCTCCGGCAGAAGCGGGGGAGGAACGGCGCAGGAGGGCGTTCACCTTGGCCAGCAGCACCTTGGGGCTGAATGGCTTTGTCATGTAGTCGTCCGCGCCGTAGTCGTAGCCTCGCAGCTTGTCGTCCTCTTCACCCATGGCGGTTAGCATGATGATGGGTATGCTGCTCATTTCCCGCGCCATCTTGCAGACAGAGAAGCCGTCCAGATGGGGCATCATCACATCCAGGATCATCAGGTCCACAGGATGGTTTTTCAGCGCGACAAGCGCGTCTATGCCGTCGTCAGCGGTATAGCAGGTATGCCCGCCCTTCCGCATATAGTCCGTGATGATGTCCTGCATGGCTGTTTCATCTTCGACAATCAGAACGTTTGCCATAGTACCCCCTGCGTCCCCGCAAATTTATGTGACAGCCCTGATTATATTTCAAATGGAGCAAAAAGGCAAGGGACCATCAACACCCGGGCCTCCGTAATCCGTGTGACTTGAAACTTGCAAAAGGGAATCTGATGTGGTAAAATAAAACGCTATGCCAGATTCCTTTTCTTTTCTAGTTGAGAACGCGGTGATGGATAATATCATCCGTATCAACCCTTCCTCAAATGCGTTCCAAAATTTCCAAAAGACGGCGGAATTGAACCCCGCGAGCAGAGAACCGCTTGAGCGAGAAAATATGTCGGGATATGAGAAGATGCAGGAAGAGGAAAAACCTGGGAACCGTTGCGATACAGGGGTTTGAGAGGTTTTGAGAAGAAAGAGGTGGCCTGATTGTATTTAAAAGCATTGGAAATCCAGGGCTTCAAGTCCTTCCCGGACAAGACGGTGCTCACCTTTGGTGAGGACATCACTGCCATCGTGGGCCCCAACGGGTCGGGCAAGTCCAACATCTCCGACGCCATCCGCTGGGTGATGGGGGAGCAGTCCACCCGGGCCCTGCGGGGGGGCAAGATGGAGGACGTCATCTTCGGCGGCACCGCCAAGCGCAAGCAGACGGGCTACGCCGAGGTCTCCCTGGTGCTGGACAACACCACCCACCTCTTCGACATGGAGGAGTCGGAGGTGATGGTCACCCGGCGGTACTACCGCTCGGGTGAGAGCGAGTACTACATCAACCGCCGTTCCGTCCGGCTCAAGGACGTGAATGAGCTGTTTATGGACACCGGTCTGGGCCGGGAGGGCTACTCCATCATCGGCCAGGGCCGCATCGACGAGATCCTGTCGGTGAAGTCCGCCGACCGCCGGGAGGTCTTTGAGGAGGCCGCCGGCATTTCACGCTTTCGCCACCGGAAGGAGGAGGCGGAGCGCAAGCTGGAGCGCACCGACGAGAACCTGGTCCGCATCAATGACAAAATTTCAGAGCTGGAGCTCCAGGTAGAGCCCCTCCGGGAGCAGAGCGAGAAGGCGAAAAAGTTCCTGGTCCTCCGGGACGAGCTGCGGGGGCTGGAGATTTCCGTCTGGCTGGACACCCTGGAGCGCATCCGGGCCAACAATATTAAGCTGGAGGCCGACTATCAGGAGGCCGTCCGCCGCCGGGAGGAGGTCAAGGTGGCCCAGGAGAAGGCCTACGCCGCCGCCGAGCAGTTTTCCGAGGAGATGCGGAGCAAGGACGTGGAGGCCGACCGCCTCCGCTTCGAGATGCAGGGCCGTCAGGCCAAGACCAACGAGCTGGAGTCGGCCATCGCCGTGTTAAAGAGCAGCATCCAGCACAACCTGGAGTCGGCCCAGCGCATCCGGGCCGACCTGGAGCAGCAGGAGGGCCGGGAGGGCTCCCTGTCGGAGCAGATTGACCAGCGGAAAGCGCGCCTGGCCGAGATCGAGGCCCAGCTGGAGGAGGGGCGCGCCGCCCTCACCGCCAAGGGCCGGGAGGCGGAGGAGGCCGCCCGCTCGGCGGGGACCCTGGCCAAGGAGCTGGAGGAGCTGCGCAGTCAGGCCGACCTGGGCACCGCCGGGGCCGCTGAGGCCAAGGCCCTGCTGTCCGCCCTGGCCGCCGCCGCCCAGGAGGTTATGGACCGGGACGGCGCGGTCCGCAGGGAGGCCAACGAGCTGGAGGACCGGCTGGAGGAGGCTAAGAAAGAGTCCCGTGCCGCCCAACGGAAATATGACGACGCCGTGGAGGAGCGGGACGCGGTTAAAAACGTGATCCAGGGCTACCAGCTGCGGATGGACGCCCGAAAGAAGAAGTGGGACCAGACCAGGGATGCCCACATGAAGCTGCAAATGGAGGAGAACGCCCTCACCTCCAGAATAAAGCTCCTCACCGAGATGGAGAAGGAGCACGAGGGCTACACCAGGGCAGTCAAGCTGGTGATGGGCGAGGCCCAGCGGGGAGCGCTCCACGGTATCCACGGCCCGGTGGCCGACCTGTTAAAGGTGCCCGACCGGTACACCGTGGCCATCGAGACCGCTCTGGGCGGGGCCATGCAGAACCTGGTGGTGGACCGGGAGGAGGACGGCAAGGCGGTCATCCAGTACCTGAAGCGCCGGGACGGGGGCCGGGCCACCATCCTGCCCCTCAGCTCCATCCGCCCGGGCTTTCTCAAGGAGGGGGACGCCCTGGAAAAGGAGCCCGGCTTCGTGGGGGTGGCCAACAGGCTCATCTCCTTCGACCCCAGATATCAAAACGTCTTTTCCAACCTGCTGGGCCGGGTGGCCGTTATGGAGAATCTGGACGCCGCCATCGCCGCCGCCCGGAAGTATGGCTATAAGTTCCGCATCGTCACCCTGGACGGCCAGGTGCTCAACCCCGGCGGCTCCATGACCGGCGGCTCGGCCAGCCGCAGCGCCGGAATTTTGAGCCGGGCCAACGAGCTGGAGCGGCTGAACAGCCAGCTGGGGGATATTCGCACACGGGTGGCCGAGGGGACAAAGGCCCTGGCCGAGGCGGAGCGGGAGTCCACCGCCGCCGCCTACGAGCTGGAGACTGCCCAGGCTCAGCTGCGCCAGTGGGAGGACGCCATCCTCAAGGCGGAGGGCGAGCTGTCCCAGCGGCGCACCGTGGCCGCTGAGCTGGAGCGTCAGGGGGAGAGCCATCGGGAGGAGCTGGAGCAGCTGAAAAGCCGTTCCGCCCAGATCGAGGCCGACACCCAGGCGGCCCGGGCCCGCATCCAGACCCTGGAGGGGGAGACCGCCGCCCTGCGCAGCGAGGCCGAGGGCAAGGCCCGGGGCCAGAGCGAGGTTCAGGACCGGTCCGCCCGCATCGCCCAGGAGGTTGCCGCCCTCACCGCCGCCCAGGCCGCCCTGGAGGCGGAGCGGGAGGCCACCCGCTCCGGCCTGTCTGAGCTGGAACACCTCAAGGCCAGCATGGCCGGCGACCGGGACCAGAGCCGGGCCCTCATGGCCGATTATGAGGAGAAAAACGCCGGTCTCACCCAGGAAATTGCCCAAAAGGAGGAGGCCCTGTCCGCCCTGAAGGGGGAGAACGAACGGCAGAACGAAGCCATCGCCCGGCTGAACCAGGAGAAGCTCGACCTGGAGGGCCAGCGGATCAAGGCCACCAAGGAGAGCCAGTCCCTGAATGAGGAGCTGCTGCGCACCGAGGGGGAGGTCTCCCGGCTGGACCAGCGGCGGGTGTCCGCCTCCATGGAGGAAAAGCAGCTGCTGGACAAATTGTGGGAGACCTACGAGCTGAGCCACGAGGCCGCCCGCCAGCAGCGGGTGGAGATCGAGTCGGTCCAGAAGGCCAGCCGCCGCATTGCCGAGCTAAAACGGTCCATCTCCGGACTGGGCAATGTGAACGTGGGGGCCATCGAGGAGTTCCAGCGGGTCAACGAGCGATATACCTACCTCACCGACCAGCGGGACGACGTGGACAAGGCCAAAAAGGAGCTGGAGGAGATCATCGCCGGCATCACCAACGAGATGAAGACCATCTTCCAGCGGGAGTTTACCACCATCAACGAGGCCTTCGGACAGACCTTTTTGGAGCTGTTCGGCGGCGGCAAGGCCACCCTGGAGCTGGAGGACCCGGAGGACATCCTCAACTGCGGTATCGAGATCAAGGTCCAGCCGCCGGGCAAGGCGCTGAAAATCATCACTCTGCTGTCCGGCGGGGAGAAGGCCTTTGTGGCCATTGCCCTGTACTTTGCCATTTTAAAGGTGCGGCCCACCCCCTTCGTGGTGATGGACGAGATCGAGGCCGCTCTGGACGACAGCAACGTGGTGCGCTTCGCCCACTATATGCGCAACATGTCAGCCAGGACACAGTTTATCGTCATCACCCACCGCCGAGGCACCATGGAGGAGGCCGACGTTCTCTACGGCGTCACCATGCAGGAGCAGGGGGTGAGCCGGATGCTCACCATCAATTTGAATGACGTGGAGAAGGAGCTGAACATCCGCTGAGGCGGAATCCCCCAGTCACGGCTTCGCCGTGCCAGCCCCCTTTGGCAAGGGGGCCTTTGGAGGAGAACAACAGCCTTACGCATACAAAGCCCCCCTGCTAAAAGGGGCCTTTAGAGGAGAACAACAACCTTACGCAAAAAAAGCCCCCCTTGCTAAAGGGGGGAGGGCCACGAAGTGGCGGGGGGATTCCTTTGGAGGAGAACAACAGCCTTTTGCATAGAAAGGTCCCCTGCTAAGAGGTGCTGGACGGGGAGGGGAAGGCGTTTCGTTGAATGGAATCCCCCAGTCACGGCTTCGCCGTGCCAGCCCCCTTTGGCAAGGGGGCCTTTGGGGGAGAACAACAGCCTTTTACATAGAAAGGTCCCCTGCTAAGAGGTGCTGGACGGGGAAGGGAAGGCGTTTCGTTGAATGGAATCCCCCAGTCACGGCTTCGCCGTGCCAGCCCCCTTTGGCAAGGGGGCCTTTGGAGGAGACCAGCAACGTTCCACATAAAAAAGCCCCCCTTGCTAAAGGGGGGAGGGCCACGAAGTGGCGGGGGGATTCCGTTTATACGCAGGAGGGAAAACCGTGAACGAAAACAAGAAAAAATCCGGTGACTGGAAAATGATTGTCGGGGGAATTGCCCTGATCGTTGTGCTGTTCATCGGCATCAAGTTTGTATTCTGGGGCTTGGGTCAGGTCATCCCCAAGCCCCCGGCGGACCTGTCGCAGAGCGCCCAGAGCAGTCAGAGCGTACCCGCCGGCGGGGACGGCGAGGAGGACGCCCCCGATTTCTGTGTCCACTGCGGCAAGGGGCTGCCCGAGAGCTTTGAATGGGGGCAGTTCTGCCCCTGGTGCGGGGAGAAAATGGAAGGAGAGGGCTGAGTGATGGAAAAATTGAAGTGTCTGCGCTGCGGCGTAGAGATGGAATTTGTCGCACGGGAAAAAATACAGCTGGGCCAGACCGGCTGGCTGCTGGGTGACCTGCCCAATCTGGTGGCCGGGGCGCTGGAGACGGACATCTTTACCTGCCCCAGATGTGGAAAACTGGAGTTTTTCCGTAGGGACTTCTTTGACGATGAGGGAGAGGAGTCCGGAAACATTGCCCGGACCCGCTGCCCCGGCTGCGGGACCCTGTACGAGATGGACTACCCCAAGTGCCCCCGATGCGGGGCAAAAAATGAGAACTGGTAAGAGAGGGAGCAAACCATGGGCTTTTTTGACAAGCTGAAAAAGATCAACATTTTCGCCGGCTTCGGCTCGGAGCTGACGGACGACTTCTATGACGAGCTGGAGGAGTCTCTGATTCTGGCGGACACCGGCATGGACGTCACCCTGGAGCTGGTGGAGGAGCTGCGCCGCCGGGTGAAGTCGGAGGGGGTCAAGACCATGGAGGGGGCCCGGGAGGTGATGGTCCGGGTCATCGCCGATGCCCTCAGCGCAGGGGAGCTGTCCCTGGACCTGTCCACCAAGCCCTCGGTGGTGCTGTTTATCGGGGTGAACGGGGTGGGCAAAACCACCACCATCGGCAAGATCGGCCATCAGCTCCGGGCCCAGCGGAAAAAGGTAATCTTCTGCGCCGCCGACACCTTCCGGGCCGCCGCCGCCGACCAGCTCACCATCTGGGCTGACCGGGCGGGGGTGGACATCATCAAGCAGCAGGAGGGGGCCGACCCCGCCGCCGTGGTCTTCGACGCCATGTCTGCCGCCAAGGCGAGGAATGCCGACGTGGTGCTGGTGGACACCGCCGGCCGGCTCCACAACAAGCAGAATCTCATGAACGAGCTGAACAAAATTTCCCGGGTGATTGACCGGGAGCTGCCCGGCTGCGCCCGGGAGACCCTCCTTGTCCTGGACGCCACCACCGGCCAGAACGGCCTGATCCAGGCTAAGCAGTTCAAGGAGGCCGCCGGAATCACCGGCATCGTCCTCACCAAGCTGGACGGCACCGCCAAGGGCGGCATCGCCATCGCCATTGCCAAGGAGCTGGGGGTGCCGGTGAAGTACGCCGGCGTGGGCGAGAGCATCGACGATTTGAAGCCCTTTGACGCCCAGGAGTTTGCCCAGGCGCTGATTTGATACTTTTTCTTGAAAGAAAAAGTATCCAAAAAGAACTTTCTGGAAAAACTTCGTTTTTTCTCCCTGTGCCGGGGTGAAAATTTAATAGAATATCAATAGACAGAAAGAGAAAATATGGTAGAATAAGGGGGAAGCTTGTATGAAGCTGGTACTGGCCAGCAAGAACCAGAAGAAGCTGGTGGAGATGAACGATATCCTGTCCCACCTGGGGGTGGAGGTCTGCTCGGAGGCGGAGGCCGGGGTGGACCTGGAGGTGGAGGAGACCGGAACCACCTTTGAGGAGAACTCCCTGCTGAAGGCCAAGGCGGTGATGGAGGCCAGCGGCCTGCCCGCCATCGCCGACGACTCGGGGCTGTGCGTGGACTGCCTCAATGGGGCTCCAGGGGTGTACTCCGCCCGGTACGGCGGCGAGGGGCTGGACGACGCGGCCCGCTACCGTCTGCTGCTGGAGAACATGCGGGGTCAGATGACCCGAACAGCCAAGTTTGTCAGCGTCATCACCTGCTGCTTCCCCAACGGGGACGTACTCACCGCCCGGGGGGAGTGCCCTGGCACCATCGCCTACGCTCCCATGGGGGAGGGCGGCTTCGGCTACGATCCGGTATTCTTCGTCCCGGAGCTGAAAAAGACCTTCGCCCAGCTCACCGCCGGGGAGAAAAACGCCATCTCCCACCGGGGGACCGCTTTAAAGCTGTTCAAGGAACAGCTGGAGCGATATTTATCGGGTAATGAGAGCTGCCCGGTGAAGAGTGTCGGCGTAACAGGAATTATTCATGGAGAGGATCAATAAATGGATTTAACAAGCAAACAGCGTGCCCAGCTGCGGGGCCTGGCCAACAGCATCGATACCATCCTGATCGTGGGCAAGGACGGCATCGGGGACAACCTGGTCAAGCAGGCCAACGACGCCCTGGAGGCCCGGGAGCTGATTAAGGGGAAGGTGCTGGAAAACTCCCTGATGTCGGCCCGGGAGGCGGCGGAGGCGCTGGTCCCTCTGACCCGGAGCGAAATTGTCCAGGTGATCGGAACAAAATTCGTTTTGTATCGTCCAAGCCATAAGAAGGATAAAAAGGATAAAATTGTCTTGGTGAGCGACAGAAGAAAATAACGGACTGAAAGAGGTGTTCGCGTTGAAAATCGGCGTTTTTGGCGGAACCTTCAACCCGCCCCACCTGGGGCATCTGGCGGCGGCCAGGGCGGCCATCGACGCGCTGGAGCTGGATAAGCTGCTTATCATCCCGGCGGCCATCCCCCCCCACAAGGAGCTGCCGGAGGGCACCCCGGCCCCGGAGCACCGGCTAAACATGGCGGCCAAGCTGGCCGACGCCCTGCTGCTGCCGGACAAGGTGGAGGTCTCCACCATAGAGCTGGACCGGACGGGCAAGAGCTACACCTCCCACACCCTGGCCCAGCTGAAAGAGACCTACCCCGGCGCGGAGCTGTGGCTGCTTATGGGGACGGATATGTTTTTTACCCTCCACCAGTGGCATGACCCATCATCGATCTTAGCCCAGGCGGGAATCTGCGCCTTCGGCCGGAGCGAACAGGATAACAAGGCAAGCTTTGCCGGTCAGGCGGAGTATCTGAAGGAGACCTTCCCCGAGGCGAAGATTGTTACCACCCAAATCCCAGACCTGGTGGACATCTCCTCCACCCGGCTGCGGGAGCTGCTGGAGCAAGGCGGGGGAGCGGAGTACCTCCACCCCTCGGTATACGGGTATATTCTGATGAACGGTCTCTACGGCACCCATGCCGACCTGAAGCACCTGGACATCCCCGAGCTGCGGGCCTGTTCCTACTCCATGGTGATGCAGAAGCGGGTGCGCCACATCCGGGGCACCGAGGAGGAGGCGGTCCGTCTGGCCCGGCGCTGGGGGGCGGACGAGGAGTACGCCCGCCGGGCGGGTATCCTCCACGACTGCACCAAGTATCTGGAGCTGGAGGAGCAGTTGGAGCTGTGTGAGAAATACGGTGTGGAGCTGGATGAGCTGGAGCACCGGGCGGTAAAGCTGCTCCACTCCAAGACAGGGGCATGTATTGCCCGGCACGTTTTTGGGGAACCTGATGAGGTATTTGACGCCATCTTCTGGCACACCACGGCCAAGGAGAACATGACCACTCTGGAGAAGATTCTCTATGTGGCCGACTACATGGAGCCCAACCGGGACTTTGACGGGGTGGAGCGGCTGCGGGAGCTGGCCTACCGAAATCTGGACAGCGCCCTGCTCCTGGGGGTAGAGACCACCATCCAAGAGATGAAGGACCGGAATCTGCCCGTTCATTCAAGCACCCTTCGGGCCCAGGCGTGGCTGCGGAAACACGGCGCAACAACAGAGGGATAAGGTATGAGCGAGACAAACAATCGACGGGGAAAACGGGAGAGGCCTTCGCCCATCGTCCAGTGGTGGGCTGGGCACCGGGCCTGGGTGGCCGGGCTGGACCGGGGGCAGCGGGTCCGCTACCGGCTGTGCCAGGTGCTGGCGGTAATCGCGGTGCTGGCAGCTGTCCTGGTGCTGTTTCTGCGCTCCTGGATCCGGCTGCCCGATATACCCAAGGCGCCCGGAGCCAGCCTGAACCGGCCCGGGGACAACTCCCAGACCCAGCCGGGGCAGACGGGTGACATCTCTTTTGAGGGGGCCGAGCTGCCCGACGTGGCCCGGAGCGGCAGGAAGGAGGGGTATTACACCTTCCTCCTCTGCGGCCGGGACGTGGTCAGCGGGGCCACCGACACCATGATGCTGGTCACCTACAACACAAAGGACAAGACCGTCAACGCCATCAGCCTGCTGCGGGATACCATGGTGAACAGCAGCGGAAAGACCGGCGGCCAGAAGCGGCTGAACACGGTGTTTGCCCGGAGCATGGGAGACCGGAAGCTGCCGGAGAAGGAGCGGATTGAAAACGGCATGAACGGCCTGAAACAAGAGGTCAGCCGCCTCACCGGCATTTACCCTGACTTCTACGTTATGGTGGAGTGGGAGGCCATCGGCCGGCTGGTGGAAGCGATCGGCGGGGTCTACTTTGACGTCCCGCCCGGCATGGACTACGACGACCCCTATCAGGACCTGCATATCCATCAGGAGCCGGGCTACCGCCTTTTGAACGGCCAGGACGCCATGGAGGTCATCCGTTTCCGGAAGAACAACGACGAGAGCGTCAGGCTGGGCGATGTGGGCCGCACCCAGATCCAGCGGGACTTCCTGACCGCCGTGCTGAAGAAGTGCCTCACCCCAGAGATTCTGCTCAAACTGCCCTCCCTGGTTCAGATCTTTACCGAGAATGTGGACACTGATCTGACGGTGGGCAATATCCTGGCCTTTGCCCAGCTGGCGGTGGGGATGGATGTGGAGAACGGAGTAAATTTTGTCCCCATGCCCTGCTACCTGGTGTCCTACCGGGGGGCGTCACTGGTGTGCGCCCAGGAGGAGGAGCTGCTGGAAATGCTGAACAGCGGGATCAACCCCTATCAGGACGAAATCAAATCCAGCGACTTACAGCTGATGTATAAGAAGTCGGGAGGCGGCTTCGGGGTGACCAACGGCACCCTGGCCGACCCGGCGGTGGCCCAGGTCTCCACCCCTAAGCCCAAGCCGGAGGAGCCGGACGAACCCGATGTCCCCGATGTGCCCGATACGGGAGACCCAGACCCGGACGACCCTGGCGACACCTCTCAAAACGGCGATGTTTCCCAGCCCGGTGAGGCTGTCGATCCCGGCCAGATCGGGGCCATCGACCCCGGCGACATCTTCCCCGACCCCTCCCCCGATCTTCAGGGCGGTGGGCAGATAGAGCCGGATCTGGAGGACACGACCCAGGCCGTGGCCTGATGGAGTGATAAGAAAGGAGCGAGACAGATGGAATCCTATGAACTGGCGACCCTGCTGGCCAGAGCGCTGGACAGCAAAAAGGGGGGCGACCTCAAGGTGCTGAAGACGGAGGGGCTGACCACCTTGGCGGACTACTTTGTAATCTGCACCGCCACCTCCAATACTCAGGTCAAGGCCATGTCCGACGCCTGTGAGGAGGCGGCGGAGAAGAACGGCGAGCGTGCCCACCACATCGAGGGCCACCGGGGAGGCACCTGGCTGCTGATGGACTTCTCCAGCGTGGTAGTCCATGTCTTTACCGATGAGGCCCGGAAGTTCTACGACCTGGAGCGGCTGTGGAGCGACGCAGAGGAGATGGACATGAGCAAGGCCCTGATGTGAAGAAAAAGTCCCCCCTTGTCAAGGGGGGACTTTTTACGCTCCTCGGATCATATTCAGGGCTTTTTTGCAGTTTTCCACCCGGCTGACGGTCTGGCTGCCGCCGAACTCGCCGTCCAGCGTCCAGGGGATGGACTGCTCACAGGTGAAGGTGAGCCTGCTGGCCTGGAACTGAACCAGCGCTCCGGAGCGGTCCGCCGGGGACAGGTTCACCAGGGCCTGGAGCCCGTCGGTGAGGTCGGTGAGATTGAGAGGCTTTTTCACCAGGGTAACCTCGAACAGCCCGTCATCCAGCACAACCTGCTCCACTTTGGGCGGCTTGATCCCGCCGATGGACTGGGAGTTGCTCACCATGCCGAAGAAGAAGTCGTCCTCCAGGACCTGGCCGTCGTACTCCACCCGTATGTGGTAGGGGGCGATAGTGGGCAGGGAGGCGATGCCCGCGAAGATATAGGCCAGGTGGCCGAAGGTGTTTTTCAAATCCTGGGGGGTGTCGTAGGCCACCTTGGTGAAAGCGCCGAAGGCGGCCACATAGATAAAGGGTCTGTCGTTGAGCCGGCCCACGTCGATGGGGACGGGCACGCCGGTACCGGCGGCCACCAGGGCGGCCTCCCGGGGCTTGCGGGGCAGGCGCAGGGTGGTGGCGCAGTCGTTGGTGGAACCAAAGGGGATGTACCCCAGGGGCGGAGGGGACTCAAGCGCCATCAGCCCGGCGGTCACCTCGCTTAGGGTGCCGTCTCCGCCGGCGCAGATTACCCGGTCGAACTGGCCGGCCAGCTCCCGGGCCGTGCGCAGAGCGTCACCCTTGCACTGGGTGGGGTAGACCGTGGTCAGCCAGCCCGATTTGGTGAATACGTCGAGGACAGGGGACAGGGCCCCCTTGGCTGCCTGAGCGGTGCCCGAGGTTGGGTTGTAGATAAAGAGAAGCCTGTTCATAGCCGTGCGCTCCGTGTATTGGTATTATTAGTTTTAAATTCCATTATAGTGAGCGGAAGAGAAAAATCAAGAGACAAATCAAATTCTTTACCCGTTCTTAATATGTTCCGCAGGAACTTGCACTCTGAAGGAAAATCGAGTACAATAGAACCGAAATTCCAATTGTCGAGGTGTGTTTTTACGATGAACCGAATAACCCTGGCCGCCGCCTTTCCGGTGACGGTCCCTGTTCTGATGGGCTATCTGGCCATTGGGATGGCCTTTGGCCTGATGCTCCAGTCCATCGGCTATGGCGTGCTCTGGGCCCTGCTGATGAGCGTGGTGATCTATGCCGGCTCCGGCCAGTATTTGGGGGTATCCCTGCTGGCGGCGGGGGCCTCCCTGCCCCAGGTGGCCTTCCTCACCCTGATGGTCAACTTCCGCCACCTGGTCTACGGCCTGTCCATGCTGGAGAAATTCCGGGGGATGGGCCTGCGCAAGTTCTATATGATCTTTTCCCTTACCGACGAAACCTATGCCCTGCTCTCCTCGGCCCAGGCTCCCGAGGGGGTGGACGAGCACGACTTTTTCTTCACCGTGGCCCTGCTGGACCAGAGCTACTGGGTGCTGGGGTCGGTGATCGGCTCTCTGCTGGGCTCCGCCCTGGGCTTTGACACCACAGGGGTGGACTTTGCCATGACAGCCCTGTTCCTGGTTATTGCGGTGGGCCAGTGGAAGGCCGCCGGCAGCCACCTGCCCGCCCTGCTGGGGGGCGCGGCCACGGTGGCGAGTCTGCTGCTGGTGGGGGCGGAGGACATGCTCCTCCCCGCCCTGGCCATTATTGTGATTGCGCTGACCCTGCTCCGGCCCCGGCTGGAGGACAGACGTGAGAGAGAGGAGGAAAAAACATGCCCCTGACACCGATGCAGACCCTGGCCTCCATCGCCGTGATGGCGGCCGTCACCTTTCTGACCCGGGCCCTGCCCTTCCTTCTTTTCGACCGGGGGGACCACCCCCCGAAGATTGTCCTCTACCTGGGCCGCGTCCTGCCCCCGGCGGTGATTGCCATGCTTATCGTCTACTGCCTGAAGGGGGTCACCTTCACCGCCCTGGGGGGCTGGGTCCCGCCACTCCTCGCCGGCCTGGCCGCCGTCCTCCTCCACCTGTGGAAGGGCAACGACCTGATCTCCATCTTTGGGGCCACTGTCCTCTATATGATACTGGTCCAGGGGGTGTTTGCCTGAATGTCCCACCGCGTTTTAATCACCGGCGCCTCCCAGGGCATTGGCGCGGCCACAGCCCGTCTGTTCGCCCAAGAGGGCTGGGACGTGGCCCTCAACTACAACCAAAGCCGGGCGGAGGCCGAGGCCCTGGCGGCTGAGCTGTCCGGGCTGGGCGTGAAGGCCGTTCCCATGCAGGCGGATATCTCCGTTCCGGAGCGGGCGGAGCGGCTGGTTCGAGAGGCGGAGGCCGCCCTGGGCCCGCTGGACGCCGTGGTGTGCAACGCGGGGACGGCCCTGGTCCCCCAGCTGTTCACAGACACTACGGTCCGCCAGTGGCGAAACCTGATGGACATTGACCTGGACGGGATGTTTTACACCCTCCGGGCTGCCATTCCCGGCCTGGTCCGCCAAAAGCGGGGGGCCATCGTGACGGTGTCCTCCATGTGGGGGGTCACCGGCGGCTCCTGTGAGGCTCCCTACTCCGCCGCCAAGGCGGGGGTGATCGGGCTGACCAAAGCCCTGGCCAAGGAGCTGGGGCCGTCCAACATCCGGGTGAACTGCGTAGCCCCTGGGGTCATTGACACGTCGATGAATGACCATCTCTCCCCTGAAGAGCTGGCCGTCCTGGGGGAGGAAGCCCCCCTGGGCCGCACCGGCCGGCCAGAGGAGGTGGCTCAGGCTATCCTCTTTCTGGCCTCCGAACGCGCTTCCTTTGTTACCGGACAGGTGCTGTCCGTGGACGGCGGCATGGTGGTCTGAGTCCGCCGGCTGGAAAATTAGAAAAAAATTAAAGATTTTTGCGCTGTTTAGCGGTTGTAAACCGATAGAAAACTTGTTATAATAAACTGACTCGCAGAAGTGACAACAGAGGCTGAGAATTTCTATGTGTTTGGAGGGGAGCTATGAGCCGTTCCAAGCGTGATGTCGGCGGGTATCGCGGCCGCCGGACAATTACAGATATTTTGCGGCTGATCGCCATTGTTTTGGCCGTGCTGGTGGTGCTGGCCATCGGAGTGATGGTGTATCTCCAGCGGTATATTGTGTATACCGATGAGGGGACCCGGCTGGAGCTGCCCCCCTTCCTCCAGAGCCTGCGCCAGAACCGGGAGCCCAAGGAACCTGACGGCTCCGCTTCCCTCCCGGATCCTGGAGACCTCAACGTGGTAGAGGACCCCACAGGCAGCCAGTCGGAACCGGTGGAGCCTGACCCGGAGGAGACCGCCGGCTTGGCCCTGGCCCTGCCGGTGAGCGATGTGACCGGCGGCACCGCCGCCGCCAGGCTGGAGGAGGCGGGCGCCGACGCGCTGATCCTGGAGGTGAAGGACCAAGAGGGCAAGCTGGCCTGGACCTCTGCTCTGGCTGTGGCCGCCCGGGCCCAGGTCAACGGCACCCAGGCCGCCGGCGAGGCCCTTCGACAATGGAACGAAGGGGAGGTCTACACCATCGCCCGGGTGTGCTGCTTCCGGGACAACAGTGCCCCCTATTACTACAACAGGATGGCCCTGCGCCAGGGGAGCAACAACTGGCGGGACGAGCTGGGCCTGCGGTGGCTGAGCCCAGCTCAGGCGGATGCCCAGGCCTATATCGCCGGGCTGTGCGGCGAGCTGGCCGCGCTGGGCTTTGATGAGATCGTGCTGGAGCACTTCAGCTTCCCTGTTCAGGGCAAGCTGAACCGGATCAACAGGGGAGACAGCTACGACGCCGGCCGGTTTACGGCGGTGCTGGAGGACTTTCTCTCCCAGGTGGAGCGGGAGCTGGAGCCCTATGGGACCAAGCTGTCCCTCCGGGTGGGACGGGACACGCTGGCCGGGGCGGAGGACTCCAGCGGTGTGACCCCCCAGCTGCTGGAGCGGTACGCCAGCCGGGTCTGGGTGGAGGACGACGGACAGCTGCCCGCCCCTCTGGACCTGCTGGGCCAGGTGGGCATTACAGGCGGCGCGGACCGGCTGGTGTCCATCACCGGCGCCCAGAAACCAGACAGTCCCGTTACCCAGGCGGTATTTCCCGAATAATGGAAAAGATGGCGCCCGGCCGGCTCTCCCGGCGGGCGCCGTTTTTTCGCGAGGAAAGAAAAGTGTGGAAATTTCCAACAAAGAAGAAGAATTGTCTGATTAAAAATGAAGAAAAAGGACTTGAATTTTTGGGGGAAATTTACTACAATGAATAGGAGCGAATTTTTCCAATTAAGCAATGCAAAAGGTGGTGAAAACATGGCATTGGAAGCAATCCAGACGGTTACCCAGGCTGAAGCCAAGTCCAAGGCAGACCGGGAGGCCGCAGCGGCTCAGGCCAAGCAGAGGCTGGCTGAGGCCCAGCGGGAGGCCAGGCAGGCGGTGGAACAGACCCGTCAGCGTGCCCAGGCGGAGGCTCGCCAGATGATGGCTCAGGCGGAAGAAAAAGCCGCCCAGCTGACCCAGGAGGAGCTGGAGCGGGCCCGGGCGGACTGTGATACGCTGAAGCAGATTGCCCGAGGGCGGCTGGAAAAGGCCGCACAGCTCATTGTTGGAAGGGTCGTGGAACGGTAATGGCCATTGTAAAAATGAAACAGCTGCGCATGGTGGCCATGGTCAGTGACCGGGAGGAGCTGCTCCGGCTGCTCCAGCACCAGGGCTGTGTGGAGATCATCCAGCCCAAGACGGACCCGGACGACCCCCTGTGGGCTGCCCTTACGCCTCCGGACGCCTCGGGCCTGGCCGCCGCGCATGAGG
>CAJTSQ010000033.1 GCA_910578735.1 uncultured Oscillospiraceae bacterium | reverse complement strand
ATAGCGGTTGCGCGGCTGTTGCTCCCGTTCTCCCTTCCCTCCACGTTCAGCGTGTATTCGCTGATAGGCAATCAAACTTCCGGGATTGCCGCAACAAAAGTCCCACAGATTGACAAGGTATTGCCGATTGATACGATAGGGCAAATGGCTACTATGCCCGGTGATATTGGCAATACCACAAGTACCGTTTCTATTTGGGGAGCTGTTTGGGCCGCTGGTACACTGATCTGCGCTATGGTTTTTGTAGTAGCGTATTGGAAGTGCCGACAGGAATTTCAAACTTCCCTGCCAGTGAAAAACGACTTCATCAAAAGCTGGCTGAACGCCCACCAACTGAAACGTCCGATTTCCATTCGACAGTCCAGCCGATTTTCCGCCCCGCTGACTTACGGCGTATTTCGCCCCGTGATTTTAATGCCAACATCCACCGATTGGGAAAACACAAAGGCGCTGCAATATGTTTTGGCGCATGAATATGTTCATATCCGGCGCTTTGACAGTATCACAAAATTGGTGTTGATTGCGGCACCGTGTGTGCATTGGTTTAATCCCTTGGTTTGGGTGATGTATATTCTTGCCAACCGGGACATTGAGTTGTCCTGTGACGAGGCGGTTGTCCGCCTTTTCGGAGAAACAACAAAGGCGGCCTATGCGAGGGTGCTGATCAGTATGGAAGAAACATGGAGTGGCTTGAACCCATTGAGCAACAATTTCAGTAAAAACGCAATAGAAGAAAGGATTACAGCAATTATGAAAATCAAAAAATCGTCTATTCTCTCTCTCGCCCTAGCCCTAGCATTGGTTGTCTGTGTGACAACAGCCTTTGCAACTTCGGCGGCGACAAAAAATAACAATTCGATTTCCGTCCCCTCAATCATTCACAGAGATGACGCTACAAACAAAACGTCTAAATCTTCTTTGGGGGCCGAAGACGGTTATCAATCATTGTTAGCGTTAAAATCAGCAGACTATCTTAACCAGACTGTTGCCGATTTTGACAAAGCCCTTTTGGATTGGGGAAATCAACATTCAGAGGAACACGAGGATATTATCCAAAACGATATCGCAACATATAGCTTCCCCGCACACCTCACAACGGAGGAGAAGAACTTTTTAGCTTTAACCATAAGAGCGTCAAATATTGAAAACGCAATATTAGTAAAGAACTCTTATGGCAGTCCAGTGATTGATCCTGATTTGAGTTTTGAACTTGCAAGAGAAAGCCAGGAAACTGACCCGCCCACATGGGTAAGTTTGATGTATGGCGTTTCTTATCACCTTGATCCTCAAGTAGTCACAGTCGGAGAACGGGACACGGCACTTGCAAACGCAATCAATGATATTCAATCTTTTTGGTATGATACTAATCTCGAAACTCTTGCTGAAATGTCGTCGGACGAGGTGTTTTCCAAACTAAATGCAATCGCAGATAACAATAGCACAAACGCTGTACAGCTTTCGATTGTAAAGAATTATTATATATTTCAAGCATCCTCCATGTTTGATTAACCCCCAAAAACAAAGCGGCCTGCAACGGAAAATAAAAAACCGTTTTTACGGCGGATGGTATCACCACGCCCAAACAAAATATAAATAGCCTTGCGGCGGTTTTGAAATAACAAATTTCAAAGCCGCCGCTTTCTTTTGAAAAAATGGAAAACGGAGGGTGTGTTAAAGTCGCCCATTTTTAAGGACACGGCGGTATCCTGGAGGTATCGCTATGTCCTTTTCTTATAGTTTGCTGTCAAAAAAGCCCTCCCTCTCTAAAGGGAAGCCCTGTGTCCACCATGAAAATAATAGCGGTGTCCCGGTCCAAATCCCGGACAATTACAGGCATGGTGTCCAGTCCAGCCAGTTCACAGGCGTGTTTGCGCCGGTGTCCGGCCACCAGCTCATAACCGCCATCCTCGCGGGGACGGGCAATCGCCGGTATAAGGACACCATACTCCTTGACGCTTTCAACAGTCTCCTTCATGGAATCATCGTCCTTTACGGAAAACGGATGGTCAGGGAACGGGTACAGCTCGGACAGCGGGATATTCTGCACCTTTTCCAGCTTGGCGTCCTGACGCTCCTGTTCCGTGGTGAACAGATCAGAGGCTGATGCCAGCTCTACTTTTCGCGCGCTGCTTTTCAAGCCGTAACACCTCCCGCGTCAGATTTCCATAGGCTTCGGCCACCTTCCCGCCTGGGTCATGGGCAAAGATGCTCTTGCCCTCGGCGCTGGTCTCCTTGGCCCGGACAGAGTGGGGTATCTCGGAATCGAATACCTTGATGTCCCCGCCGTAGGTCTCCCAGAGCAGGGCGCTGATCTCCCTGGCAAAGTTGGTCCGGCTGTCCACCATCGTCAGCAGGATGCCGTCAATGAGCAGCTTGGGATTGATCTGCCGCCGCACCTTGCCCACGGTCTGTAAGAGCTGTTCAAGCCCTTTCGCCGGGAGGTACTCTGCCTGGACGGGGACGATCAGACGATTGGCTGCGGCCAGGGCGTTGACGGTGAGCATACCCAGGGAGGGCTGGCAGTCCAGCAGGATGTGGGTGTACTGTTTCCGAACTGTGTCCAGATACTGCCGCAGGATGGTCTCACGGCTCATGGCGTTCACCAGCGACACCTCCATGCCGGAGAGCTGGATGTTTGATGGCATGAGGTCTACGCCCTCCGCATGATGCAGGATGCCCTCGCCGGGGGCGATGGGCTGATCGTTCAGCACCTTGCCCATCAGGTCCGAGAGGGTGACGGGCAGATCGTCCGGCTGGGAATGGCCCAGGCTGATGGAAAGACTGGCCTGGGGGTCTACGTCCACCACTAACACCTTTTTCCCGGATTGGGCCAGCCCGACGCCGAGGTTTGCGCAAGTTGTACTCTTGCCCGTACCGCCTTTTTGATTGACTACGGCGATCACTTGGGCGTTCATGTGTTCTCAACTCCCTACTACAAATAAAAATACCCCATCGCAAAATGGGGATGAAAAAAGGGAGAACATAGCTATGCTACATTCTCCCGCAAAAAACAGTATGCAGTTGTCGGCTTTTGCCGTTTTCTATTCCAGGGTGGGAACAGTCAGGAGCCAATCCGCCGCAATCCCGCATAAATCCTGGCTTTTTCAAAACTTTTCGTACCCTTCCCCAACAGCACCTGTTCAACGAGAGTTATGCACGCGACATTTCCCTCCTATCCTCAGCAAATCCATCCTATTTGAATGTAAAAAATCTCGCCAAAATTATTTTTTGTTATTTTGATGTAGTAAACTTGATTTCTGGGCATAAATATGATATGCTTGACACGAAAAGGAAGGGGGATAATTGTGCAGAAGCCAATTCTCAAAAAGCGTGACCTCTATCTGAATCGGATGATTGCGTTTCAGGACACCGAGATGATAAAAGTCATAACTGGTATCCGGCGCTGTGGCAAGTCCAGCCTCATGAAGCTGATGGCCCAGCATTTGCGGGAAACTGGTATTGACCAAGAGCAGATTCTTGAAATGAACTTTGAGTCCATGAGCTTTCCTGATATGGACGTCAGGGGTTTTTATGAATATGTAAAGGCTCGTATCCTGCCCGACCAACGGATGTACTTGTTTTTTGACGAAGTGCAGAAAATCTCGGGCTGGGAAAATGCTGCCAACTCCTTCCGCGTAGATTTTGATTGTGATATTTACATCACCGGCTCTAATGCATACCTGCTTTCTTCTGAATTGTCCACCTGCCTTTCTGGCCGATATGTTGAGATCAAAGTACTCCCCCTTTCTTTCAAAGAGTTTTTGGATTTCCATGGTTACACTGTAACGGAAAAGAAATCGCCCACTGGAGCGCTGAAACGGCGGATTACTGACCAGGACGGCGATATTTACGATGAGCGGGAACTGTTCAACGAATATGCTCGGTTTGGCGGGATGCCCATGCTGGCAGATGTGGGGCTGGAAATCGACCGCGTGACCGCCGCTTTGGATGGTGTGTACTCGGCCGCTGTCGTCAACGATATTCTGGAGCGGGAAAAGCGGAAAGGCCGCCGCACCATCACTGATCCAATCTTACTCCGCAAGATTATCATGTTTTTGGCGGATAATATTGGCAATAATGTGTCCGCGACCTCTATCGGCAATACGCTTGTCAATGAAGGCCTGCTAGAAGAAAAAGGCCGCAGGAAACCTGCGGTACACACCATTCAGAGCTATATTGAGGCGCTTTTAGAGGCTTATATCTTTTATGAAATCAAGCGGTTCGACATCAAAGGCCGGGAGTATCTGCGGACACTGGGCAAGTATTATATTGTAGATATGGGTTTACGGAACTACTTGCTAGGCTACCGAGACGGAGATAGCGGCCACATTCTGGAGAACATCATCTATTTTGAATTGCTGCGGCAGGGATACGATGTGGCTATCGGGAAAATCGACAACCAGGAAGTGGACTTTATCGCTACCAAGGCGGATGAAAAGAAGTATATCCAAGTCACGGAGAATATGAATGCTCCGGAGACACGGAAGCGGGAACTGGCTCCGTTGCGAAAAATCAGGGATAATTACGAAAAAATGGTGATTGCGTTGGATTGTGACTTGACGCAGACGCAGGATGGGATTAGAGTAGTGAAAGCATTAGAGTTCCTTCTGTGTAATTCTATTTCATGAATCAACAAAGGAGAGAAAAGGCAATGTATAAAGACCTAACAAAAGCAAATTTAATCACCATTATTATCAGTCTCATTGCGGCATTTATTTCATTCTTGTGTGCAATTTATCTTATTCCAAAAATTAACTGTAATGCACAAGCTAAACTTTTCCTTACTACAATTGTGTCTACTATTGGTGCCGCATTTCTCGTTAATTTCTTGTGGGAGATATTTGCCAAAAAAAGATTTGCTGAATCGATATTCCAAGTAGCACAAATTTCTAAGAATATTGAGCAGAGTGGTGTTGACCATATTGATACCGACTTTTCCAGTATTAACTGGAAGGCTGAATTGGAAAAGACACATCATTTTACAGCGATTTTCACATACGCACGGACATGGAGAAATTCGAATAGAGTTGCAATACAAAATTTTACCAAAAAGAGAAGAAACGAGTTTACAGTCATTATGCCTGATTATGAGAACGACGATATTATGGCAGAATTTGATCGGAGATTTAATTATGCCCCCGGAAAAACAAAAGAGTTAATTGAGGAGTCGATCATAGATTATTTGGGACTAGGTGCAAAAGTTTATCTTTTCAACAAAAGCTTGCAAGCCTCTTATTATGTGATGGATAACGTTGCACTAATGGCCTTTTTTAAGCACTCCCCAGGAAGATCAACGGTCCCTTACATAAGAGCTGAATCGATCGGTAGTTTTTATGATTATGTCATATCAGAAAAAAATGCCATTTTAGACGCCTCGGTAAGCGTGTCTGTTACTACTGACGCAAATGGAAAAAAGGTTATTAAAAAGGAGGACTGAATTATGGCTCGATTGCTCTTTATTGATACTGAAACCGGGGGATTAGATCCCGAAAAGCATTCTCTCCTCTCAGTCGGTTTTGTTGTGTGGGACTCTATTCTAGACGAATGCTACAGTGCAGAATACTACCTAAAAAACGAAAACTACCGGATTACCAAAACGGCACAGAGGATCAACAAATTGACAGATTCTGATTTTAATGATTCCATTGCCCCTCAAACCTTGATAAAAAAATTTGAGGAGATTAAAGAAGTATATTTCACCGACTATGTAGCCATTCCTTTAGCTGGACACAACACACAGTTTGATGTACAATTTATCAAAAAGATGTTTAAGGACAACCACAGAAGTTTTGACAACATTTTTCTTCATAGGATTGTGGATACTTATTCCATATTGAAGTTTTTGCAAGATGCTGGCATAATAATAGACACAATATCTAGTTCTGCCCAAGCATTCAAATATTTTGGTATCACTGTAGAAGGTAGGCATACTGCATTAGGCGATGCGAAAGCAACTATGAGATTGTATGAAAAAATGCTTCAGCTTCTCCATGGAGAATAAGTTTGTAAGTTTGCTATTGTCAGTGTTGATGAATGGCCGCTTATTCTAAAAACTCTCTCACCACTTACAATAACCACGGTGCTACCAAAAACATCCGATGCCCGAACAAGCCCTTACACTGCAAGGCTTTCCGGGCATCGTTTACATTAAGCGCGGCGGGATACATAGGAGCGGCTGATTCCACACCGAGCTGCAATCTCTCTCTGCGTTCGCGGGGGCTTGTCATCCAGGCCATAGCGCATTGTAATAATCATCCGTTCCCGGGGAGTCAGGCAGGTCTGGACACAGCGCCGCACCTTGACACAGGCATCCCGAGTATCCAAATCCTCCAGCATATTGTCATCCACCGCGATCACATCCATCAGGGACAATGTCCCGCCGTCCCCCGCCGCCTCCAACGTGTCAGTGAGGGAGACCTCCCCCTGCAGCTTGCGTTGAGAACGAAAATGCATTAAAATTTCATTTTCAATACACCGGCTTGCATAAGTGGCCAGCCGCACATTCTTGTCCGCCTTGAACGTGGAAATTCCTTTTATTAATCCAATCGTGCCGATGGAGATTAAGTCGTCCTGGTCTCCTGTTTGGGCGTAGTATTTCTTAGACGGGTAAAGCAAAGGGAAGAATTCTCCCGTTCAAAAACGGCCTCCCAGGGGCCGCCGAACTTCAAATGGATGTCCAGGTGTATTTTTTCTTTTGTGCTTCCTTTTTTTACCACAACGTGGTCTACAATAGTGGCGACCAGTGCGGAGTTCACACCGTTTTGGAAGGTCAATTCTTGTTCCAGCACCGATCGAATTTCCTCCAGCTGTACGGTGGTCTGTCTCCCCTTCTCCGCCTCCGCCCGGAGCAGTTTTCGCTTTTCCTCCAACGCCTTGACCTGCTGATTGAACCCGTCGTTGCGCCCCTTGAACTCCGCCATGGTGATGACTTTTTCAACGCTCATCTCCAGCAGGCGGTCCTTTTTAGCCTGGAGAACGGACAAATCCGCCTCAATCCGACAGATATCCTGCATGTAGTCATGTTCGTCTGGGACGGTCTGGAGAAGGGTCACAACCGCGTCGATGATTGCCTGCTTATTCTGGGCGAGCTGATTAAAGATATCGGCCATAATCCGGTCCAGCTCAGCGGTGAGGAGCTGGGGGGCCGAGCAGGCCGCCCGGCCTCGATTCCGGTACACCCGGCACTGCCAAGCCTCCTTGTCCCCTTTGGCGTTCTTCAGCACATGCCGGTGAAAGCTGGCGCCATGCTCTTCACAGATGATTTTGCCGCTGTAGGGGTAGCGGTTATGGAACTCGGCCCTGCTCTGGTGGGACATCATCTGTTCACTCCTTCGCTTGTAAAGGGCATTGGCCCGGTCCCACAGCTCCTCTGACACGATGGCCGGGACGGACGGGTCGGGATACATCACCCACTCGCTCTCCGCCAGGAAAATCTTCCGCTTGCTGCGGTAGTCCACCGTCTGGCTCTTGTTGGCGCAGTACCAGCCCTTGTACTTGGGGTTGCAGAGGATGTGCCGGATGGTCAGGACGTTAAAGGCGTTGCCCTTCCGGCTGGTAAAGCCCTCGTCCAGCAGCTTTTGGGAAATGCGGCGTATACCCATCTGCTGGTTGGCGTAGAGGTCGAAGATGCGGCGCACCACCTGGGCCTCCGCTTCGTTGATCGTGAGGACGCAGTCCTTTTTGTCGTATCCCCACAGCTTGTCGTTGCCCAGCACGTGGCCGTTTTTGATGGCCTGCCGGAAGCCGAATTTCAGCCGCTCAGACAGCTTGCGCACCTCGTCCTGGGCCACCCCGGCCATGACCACCAGGCGGAACTCGCTGTCGCTGTCCAGGGTATTGATGTTGTCGTTCTGGAACAGCACCCCCACATCGTGCTCCAGCAGCTCCTGGGTGTACTTGATGCTGTCCAGAGTGGAACGGGAAAAGCGGGATATCTCCTTCGTGATGATAAAGTCAAACCGCCCCGCTTTGGCATCGGTTATCATCCGCAAGAAGCTATCCCGCTTTTTTGTGCTGGTGCCAGAGATTCCCTCGTCGATGTACCCCGGTACAAAGGTCCAGTTTAGTTTTGACTGAATCAGCTCTGTGTAATACTGCACCTGATTTTCCAGGCTGTTGATCTGCTCGTCCTTGTCGGTGGAAACTCTGGCGTAGAAGGTCACTCGCAGGGGCAGGTCGAAGATGGTTTTTCCATTGCGCATTTCATTGCGTATCCTGAGCACATTCAAGTTCGCTCGCCTCCTCTGTCAAGCACACAGGATCCCGGAAAAATGGGGGAATATCCACGGCGGAATATACCAAATCTACCGCGTTCAAATAGGTGGTTTTCGACAAGAGGCCACGGGTGTAGATTGCCTCCAGCAATATGCTGACCAGTTCTCGCTGTGCGCTTTTCAATGTTATCACCTCAGTTCATGGATATGATTTTGCAAATAAAAAATGCCAGATGGATCAAATCCGTCTGGCATTTGCCGCGTTCTTTATCCGCCGGTTGTCATCGGTGGCCGGGTTGTCGATGAGGGCCCCGTCCTCCCCGAAGCGGGAGCCGTGGCAGGGGCAGTCCCAGCTGTGCTCGGCGGCATTGTATTTCAGGGCACAGCCCATATGGGGACAGCGGGGCGCAGTGGGGGTCAACAGTCCCAGAGCGGACTCCAGCCCGTTTGCCGCCAGCTGGGGGCGGAGGACTGTCCGGGAGGGGGAAAACAGCTCCTGATAGGGATTTCTTCGCCCCAGCACCAGGTCCGCCAAAAGCGCCGCTGCCGCCATGGAGGAGGTCATCCCCCACTTGTTGAAACCGGTGGCCACATAGAGCCCGGCTGTACCCCTGGAGTAGGGCCCGATATAGGGCGCGCCGTCCAAAGTCATGCAGTCCTGGGTGGCCCAGCGGGCGGTGATTTGGGCGTTGGGATAGTGTCGGGCGGCAAACCGCTCCAGCTCCTGCCAGCAGCCGCCCTCCCTGCCTGTCCGGTGACTGCCGCCGCCCAAGAGGAGCAGGCCGCCGTAATTTCGGAAGGACAGCCCCTTTCCGCTCTCATCGATATACATCCCGTTTACATCTGCGGCGTCTTTCAAGGCCAGAACATAGGATCGGTGCTGGTACAGCTTCAGAAAATAACCGCCGTGTTTGTTGAGCAGCGGAAAGTGAGTGGCAACAATTATTTTATCCGCTGAGACGGTCCCGCCGCTGGTGACCGCTTTGCCGGGGCCCAGTTCCAAAACCTTGGTGTGCTCAAAAATCCGCAGGCCCTTGGCGGCGGCGGCGATAAATCTCAGGGGGTGGAACTGGGCCTGACGGGGAAATTTTACCGCGCCCGCCGTGGGGAACGGCAGGGGGATATCCCTGGCAAATTCCGCATCAAAGCCCAATTTGTTCAGGGCGTTCAGCTCCCGGTCCAGCTTCTTCCGGCCGTCCAGGGAGTAGACGAAGGCATCCTTCTCCTCAAAGCCGCAGCTGATGCCTTGGCACAGAGCGCGGTAGTCCTCCAGCGCCTTCTGGTTGGCCTCCAGGTAGAGCCGGGCCCGCTCCACGCCGAACTCCCGGATCAGCTTGTCATAAATCAGCCCGTGCTGGGAGGTGATCTTCGCCGTGGTGTTTTTGGTGATGCCGCCGCCGATGCGGTTGGCCTCCACCAGGGCATAGTTCACCCCCGACTGGGCCAGCCTGAGGGCGCACAAAACTCCGGCCAAACCGCCGCCGATGACGAGCACATCGGTTTTCAGGTCTGACCGAAGGGATTCAAATTCAGGAAGCTGTACTGTTTGGGTCCATATGGAGTCCATCCTATCACCTCGTTGGGGTTAGGATGGCTATTGCCCTGTGAAATTATGCCCGGAAAGGTGCAGGCATTTCTCCGGGCAGGCGTCCACACATCTTCCGCAGCGGATGCACTCCGGAGAGCGGGAAATCTCCTGGCGGGAAAGGGCCACCGGACAGGCCGCTTCACAGGCCATGCAGGAGGTACACCGCTCCTGCTCCCAATGAATCTGCACCAGGCTGAACCGGTTGAACCAGCCATAAATGGCCCCCAGGGGGCACAGGTACTGGCAGAAGGGCCGGTAGATCTTTACCGAGAGCAGGACAATAGCAACCAGGATACCCAGCTTCCACAGGAACAGCCCGCCGGCCTGACTCCGCAAGGCCCCGTTGACGCTGAGTAGGGGAAGCGCGCCCAGCAGGGTCCCGGAGGGACACAGGTATTTGCAGAAGGCCGGGACCTTGGCAAAGCCCCCCCACAGAAACATGGAGCCCACGCACACCAGCAGGATCAGCACCGCGTACTTCCCATATTTCAGGATGTTGTGACCGGGCAGGCGTTTTTTCTTCTTGAAGACGGGGATTTTGTGCAGGAGATCCTGCACCAGCCCAAAGGGGCACAGCCAGCCGCATACAAAGCGTCCCAGCAGGCTGCCGAACAGGAAAAAGAAGCCCAGGGCGGCGAAGGGAATAGAAAACCCCCGTTGATTCAGCAGCGCCTGGAGCGCCCCAATGGGGCACGAGGCGACGGCTCCCGGGCAGGAGTAACAGTTCAGCCCGGGGACGCAGGCATATTTCAGACCGCCTCGGTAAATTTTTCCGCTTAAAAAGCCGTACAGATACCCGTTTGTCACGATGGTAAACAGCAGCTGTACTGTCAATCGAAGTCGTTTCATCCCTTATCCAATCCCGATGCACTCCAGGCAGATCATCACTGCCTTTTTCCAAATCACTGCAAACTGTCCCTGAAAGGCTCCGATTCCAAGGAAAATTGTTCCGGTCAGGACGCCCAGCATCCAGAGGCGGGGTTTACTGTTCTTCCAAAAGTCCATGGACGATTTCCTCCCAGGTTGACTTTTCGGCGGAACCGACAACACCGCCAAGGTATGCCCCCTCCCCGTCAAAAAAGAAGGTCGTGGGGACGCCGCTTACACTGCTCAGAATTGCCTGGCCAATTGAGTCGTTGGCCAGCAGATGGGGGTAAGCCGCCCCCGTCTCCTGGACCAGGCTCTTTACAAGGGTCTGGTCCTCCCCTTCGCTCACATCACTGACGATGCCAATGAGCTGAAACTCCGACCTGTCGTATTCCGATGCCAGCTCACCCAGGCCAGGCATCTCGTTCAAGCAGGGGTTGCAGTAGGTGGCCCACACGTTGACCATGGTGAGCTTGGACTGAGAAAAAATATCCTGAGAAACTGTGTTCCCCTCCAGATCTGTTCCCTCAAAGGTGATAAAGATGGGCGTGGATTCCTCCTCTGACGACGATGCCTCCGAGGAGGAAGGCTCGCTTGCCGCATCCGGCTTGGGCGCGGGTTCGACGGGCAGTTCTCCGCTGTTCCCTGCGCAGCCGTACAGCAGCGCCAGCGAAAGTACCAGAAGACTTAAAAATATCTTGCGCAGTTTGTTCATGTCAATTCCTCCGTTTTTATAGCCTGTCCCTCACTGTAAAAAATTTTCCCTTTGCTTTATCCTTTCTTTACAATATGCGCCACAAGGCGCAGGTTGTGCTCTACCAGGATATTTCGGGCCTCCAGGTCCCCCTGGGCACACCGCTCCAGATACTCCTTCTCCTCTGCGGCCTTCAGCGGTCTGGGAAACGAGCCCCCTCCTCCGGACAGGCGCAGAGTAAAAAACAGTCCGTTCATCATCAGGTATATCACTGGCGACAGCATTGCGCAACACCTCCGCCACACTCTATTCCGGCCCGGCACGTCCCTATAACCGCCCTGACCGATTCAGCGGTTCAAAAAACAGGTGTACCCGTCTCCTGCGGCACACCTGTTTTTCTATTTTACACACAGAGCTTGTCCCTTAGGCCGCCCGTTGGCCTGGTACTGCTCCCGCAGCTGCTCCATCAACTCCTGATCCGGGTCCACATAGACATTCCCGGTATAGCCGTCCATCAAGGCCGGGTGCCCCTCCCACCGCGGGGCCACATCCACCTCCACAATGGCGGGAATATGATAGGCCCGGACCAGCATAGCGGTATGGCTGTCTAAGCTGCCCCTTCGGGTTATCAGGCCCAGCAGCCGGCGCTGGTCGAAGTCCAGCACCTCACTGGGGAGAAAGTCATCCGACACCAGGATGGCCGGTTCATCCATCAACAGGACCTGCCTGCCTCCCATCAGCGCCCGAAGCACCCGGCGGGAGATATCCCGAATATCCGCCGCCCGGGCCCGCATATAGGGACTGTCCATGGCGGCAAAGGCGGCGGCAAAGCTGATCTCCGCCATCTGCACAGCATACTCCGCCGTGGCCCCTTGACCCTGGATGAGGGTACGGACCGTCTCTATGTAGTCATGGTCCTCCAGCAGCATGCCGTGTATAGAGAAAATTGAGGCCACTCCATTCCCCACCTGGTTCAGGGCCCGGTGATAAAGGGTATTCAGCTCCAGGATCGAGACTTGCTGGGCCTGGTAAAACCGATTCAGCTCCTGCCGCCAGTTTCCATGCGTATACATCTGAATTTGGGGAGAAGGGCGGCGATAAAAGCACAGCCGTCCCGCCACAATCTGCTCCATGATCGCCTTGCCCGTTAAGACTTGCATCCCGCAGACCCCCCTCCTCGCAGAGATGATTTCCTGCAATTCCAAGAAATTATAGCTCCTTGCTTCGGTTTTGTAAAGGTCAGTTTTTTCCAAATAAAGCAGAACAGCAAAATTTTTCTTCGTCTACTTCACAACAGCTGTAAATTTTTTGCAATTATTTACAAAATTTCTTGCAGTTCCCCCCTTTCTCGTCTTTTCTGCTTTACTCCAGTAAACCATTATGCTATAATAACGGCAAACCGCAGGCGGGATCAGCCTGCGGACCATGTGAGCTTAGGAGGTTTTTTATGGTTTCTGAACGTATGAAGGGACTGGGCACTGCCCGGTCTGTAATCCGTGAGCTGTTTGAGTACGGCAAGCTCCGGGCCGCCGAGATCGGCCCGGAAAATGTGTTTGATTTTTCCATTGGCAATCCCAGTGTTCCCGCCCCTGCCGCCGTCAATGAGACGGCCATCCGCCTGCTGCGGGAACAGCCCGACCTGATCCACGCCTACACCAGCGCCCAGGGCGCTCCCGAGGCCCGGCAGCGCTTTGCAGACTCCCTGAACCGCCGTTTCGGGGCCAGCTACACCGCTGACCGGCTATACCTCACCGTAGGAGCCGCCGCCTCCCTGTGCTGTGTATTCAACGGCCTGACCTGTCCCGGGGACGAGTTTATTGTCTTTGCCCCCTACTTCCCCGAATACAAGGTGTTCATCGAAGGGGCCGGAGCTAAAATGGTGCTGATCCCGCCTGAGATTGAGGCCTTCCAGATCGACTTCGACGCCTTTGAAAAGGCCGTCACCCCCCACACCAAGGGGGTTTTGATCAACAGCCCCAACAACCCCTCCGGCGTGGTCTACTCCAAGGCCACCCTGGAGCGGCTGGCCGCTGTTCTCACCGAGAAGAGCCAGGCGTATGGCCACCCCATCTACCTCATTTCCGACGAGCCCTACCGGGAGATCGTCTACGCCGGGGTGGAGGCCCCCTGGGTGCCCCACATCTACCGTGACACCATTGTGTGCTACTCCTTCTCCAAGTCCCTCTCCCTCCCCGGCGAGCGCATCGGCTATGTGCTGGTGCCCAAGGAGGTGGCCGAAGGGGACGATGTCTACGCCGCTGTGGCGGGCGCCGGCCGCTCTCTGGGCTATGTCAACGCCCCCAGCCTGTTCCAGCAGGTCACCTCCCTGTGCTGCGACATGACCTCCGACATCAACATTTATGAGGAGAACGCCAAGCTCTTTGTCTCCGCCTTGCGGGAGATGGGCTACCATGTGGTGGAGCCCGGCGGGGCTTTCTACCTCTTCCCCCGCTCTCTGGAACCCGACGACGTGGCCTTCAGCGAGCGGGCCAAGAAGCTGGACCTGCTGGTCGTTCCCGGCTCCGGCTTTGGCGCGCCGGGGCATGTGCGGGTGTCCTACTGCGTCCAGCCCGACACCATCCGCCGGTCCCTGCCCAAGTTTAAGGCCCTGGCGGATTCCTACAAATAAGAAATCCCCTTGCTGCCCCCTGATGCAGTGCTTTTTCCTGCATCAGGGGGCAGCTATTATCCGGTTTATCCCGGACAGTTCAGCGTTCCCTTAAATAATCCCTTTCTCTTGCAGTGACTGGATATCCTGTTCAGAGAAGCCCAACACATTGTGATAGATCTCGCCATCGTTCTCTCCCACACTGGGGGCCGCATGAAATTCCACGTCTGGATGCTCCGACAGCTTGAAGGGCAACCCGATATAGGGAATTTCTTTGGATAGCCCGCGTACCTGCATCATCTTTAAAAATCCGGCTTCCCGCAGGTGTTTGTCCTGAATCAGGTCCTTAGGCGTCGCCACAACGGCCGATGTGACATCTGCCGCCTTGAGCATGGCGTCCAAATCCTTTGCCTTCATGTCCTTCGCCCACTCCTGCAAATGGGCCATCAGCTCACCGGCGTGCTCGGTGCGCACACCGGGGTCCCGGAACCGCTCCTCGTGGAGGAAGGGATCGCTATTGATACTCAGAAGCCGTTCGTACATATTCCCCAGGCCGGCGTGGAAATACACACAGCCGTCCTGCACATACAGAAAGCCGTAGGGAGCTGCATCATCAATACAAAAATCGCCTCCGTTGATATAGGCGTCCGCAATGGACTCATTCCGAACCATAGCCGAACTGGCAAACATGGACACGTCGATATATTGCCCTTTCCCTGTCTTCTCCCGGTCCATAATGGCCAGCAGGGTGGCCACCGTGGCATACAGCGCGGCCATGTGGTCCTGCAAAGCTCCTTTGCTCCGCTCTGCGTGGCCGTTCTCCAGCCGGGTGATGCTGGCCATGGCAGAAATTACGCCATCAAAGGCCAGCAGTTCCCGATACGGGCCTACTTGACCAAAGCCGGATACGGAAACCATAATGATACGGGGATTGATCTTTTTTACTTCCTCATAGGTCAGGCCCATTTTCTCCATCGTTCCCACCCGGAAGTTCTCCAGAAGGACATCTGACCTGGCAATCAGATCTCGCAGGATTTTCATTCCTTCAGGTTTGCGCACATCCAGGGAGATGCTCTTTTTATTGCGGTTGTATGCGGGGAAGGCCAGGCTCACGCCGTCCTTCCAGGGAGCGCTGCGGCGGGTGACCTCGCCGATCTCCGGCTTTTCCACCTTGATGACCTCTGCGCCCATATCCGCCAGCAGCATACCGCAGAACGGACCAGCGATGTACCGGGCCAAATCTACAACCCGAATTCCGTTTAAAATGCTGCAGCTCATAAATTTATCCTCCTGTTTTTTTAAATTTTCCACTTACAGCCCCATATTGGCCGAAATGACGATACGTTGAACTTCAGAAGTGCCCTCGTAGATCTCAGTGATTTTGGCGTCCCGCATCATACGCTCAAGGGGATAGTCCTTTGTGTAGCCATAACCGCCAAGGATCTGAACTGCCTTTGTGGTGGTCTTCATGGCGTGTTCAGAGGTAAACAGCTTGGCCATGGCGGCGGCTTTGGTGTAGTTGACGCCGGTATCCTTCATAAAAGCAGCCTGATAGGTCAGTAGGCGCCCGGCCTCACAGCCCAGCTCCATGTCGGCCAGCACAAACTGCGTATTTTGGAATTTGCTGATGGGACGGCCAAACTGAACACGGCCTTTGGCGTACTCCTTAGCCTCATACATCGCGCCCTCGGCAATGCCCAAAGACTGTGCGGCAATACCGATGCGGCCACCGTCCAGCGTCATCATGGCAATTTTGAACCCCTTGCCCTCCTGGCCCAGCAGGTTCTCCTTGGGGACAGCGCAGTCAGTAAAGACGATCTCGGCGGTGGGAGAGCCGTGAAGTCCCAGCTTTTCTTCGTGCTTGCCTACAGAAAACCCGGGGAAGCTACTCTCCACGATAAAGGCGGAGATCCCCTTGGTCCCTCTGGATTTGTCCGTCATGGCGAACACTACAAACACATCTGCCACATAGCCGTTGGTAATGAATATCTTAGCGCCGTTGAGGATGTAGCGGTCGCCCTCCAGCCTGGCCTCCGTCTGGCCCTTGGAGGCATCAGAGCCGGCGTTGGGTTCCGTCAGGGCAAAGGCGCCGACTTTGTGACCAACTGTCAGCATGGGTAGATACTTCGCCTTTTGCTCCTCGGTACCGTGCTCCAAAATGGGGGCGCAGCACAAGCCATTGTGGGTAGCCACAATATCGCCAGTGGAAGCGCACTGCTTGGACAACTCCTCCACACAGATGGCAGCAGCCAGAGAATCCCCGCCCGCGCCGCCGTATTGCCGGGGGACGCAGATACCCATTACCCCCAGGTCAAAGAGCTTCTCAATGTTCTCCCGGGGATAGGCACATGTGCGGTCGGTCTCAGCGGCGATAGGCTTGACCTCGTTCTCAGTAAAGTCAGCCATCATTTTCTGAATCATCCTGTGCTCACGGCTCAAATTAAAATTCATAATTTGCCTCCCTATTAGTTCCCGATGCCTGCAATCCTCTTTGCCAGTTCCTTTTTTCCCCGCATATCCCCCTGTCTGGCGATCACAACCCGCTGCGCCTGGGGCGAGCCCGCCCCGTGGAGCGACTCGGTCCGGTATCCCACCGCCGCAGAGCCCAGACAGACATTTTCCAAAAATCGCATAAGTTTCTGCCGGTCTCTGGCAGACACCCCCGGACGGCCGGCGAAGTATTTGCCGCAGATTTCGCCGATGGTTTCACCTCCGCTGCCCACCACTGTGTCGGAGGAGAAATCCTTCTCTCCGGGCATGGTCACCATCAATCCGCCTGCGATATCCTCTGCCAGACGGACAATTTCATAGGGGAACCGGGTCACGTTCTGCTTGCAGACGTTGGCCAGCAGCAGGTCGATCTGATAATTGCCCGCCTTTGTGGGGCAGCCCTCGCAAGAGCAGGCAATTCCGCAGGAGTACAGCGTCTCATTCAGATGAGTCATCTCAACCAGCTTGTCCTTGATATGTGACGCTTTCTCCACACCGTTGTACTCTGCAGCCAGTGCCGCCGCACCGATCACCACATCGCCCACACCCACCTTGCAGCCACCGTAGGACTGCCGGTGATAGCCGGCGAATCGCTCCACCAGCATCCCAGCAAACTCATACTCCCCGTTCAGGAAAATGTACTCGCTGGGGATAAACACATGGTCCAGAACCACCAGGGCCTCCTGCCCGCCAAACTTGGTGTTTCCGGTGTCAATGCAGCCATCTTCCAGCTTGCGAGTGTCGCAGGACTGCCGGCCATAAATCATATATAGCCCCTCCGCGTCCGCAGGACAGGCGAAGGAGATGGCCCAGTCCCGGTCATTCTCCCCCATGGCCATGGTGGGCATAAACAGATGCCAATGGCTGTTGACCGACCCAGTCTGGTGGCACTTTGCGCCGCACACCACAATGCCATCTGGCCGCCGCTCCACCACATGGACAAACAGGTCAGGGTCATCCTGTTTGTGGGGCGGCAGGCTTCTGTCCCCCTTGGGATCAGTCATTGCTCCGTCCACAGTCAGGTCCCGCTCCTGGATCATAATCAGAAAATCCACCAGATTATTGTGGTAGCGGGTCCCGTGCCGCTCATCCACCTCGTAGGTGGTGGAAAACACTGCGTTAAAGGCATCCATTCCCACGCACCGCTGGAAGCAGGAGGCGGTCTTTTGCCCCAGCAGCCGCTGCATCCTTACCTTTTTCACCAAATCCTCGGTGGACTGATGGAGATGGGTAAAGCGGTTGATCCTGTGTCCTGTTAGGTTGGATACGGCTGTCATCAGGTCCTCATACCTCGGATCCTGGGCCAGGGCATAGGTCATGGCCACACAGTTGATAGAGGGTCGGATCATAGGGTGATCCACCCAGTTGTCGATCTTCTCCCCAAAGAGGTACACCCTTGTCTTCAATCTGCGCAGACTCTCCACATATTCCTTAGCTGTCATCATCATTCTTTCACCTGCTTTTTTAAAATTCCCTCTGTATGAACGAGTCGATAACTGTAAATACAGTTATCGACTCGTCCATAGGAAAATGAGGGGGTAAGAGGGATTCAAAATTTAGTTGCGATCGCTCCCCTAAAAGTTGCGCCGGATCAAAGAGGGAGCGTTCGATATTTTAATCCACCTGCTCCTTGGGCTGGGTCATCAGGCTGACAATCACAAATACGATGGCAGCGGGAACCAACGGAAGAACAGAGGCATAGGGCATGGCAATCACGCCGAAGTAGTTCAGCAGAGTCAGGCCCACGCCTACCACAAAGCTGGCGATTGCCCCCTCCTTGGTGGACTTCTTCCAGAAGATGGCGCCCATCGTCATCACCAGCGCACCGGAGTTCAGCAGGCTGTAGCACAGGGACAACAGGGGGACCATCATGGTAAACGACAGGGAAATCAGCATGGCGATAATGCCCATCACCACAGTGGAAATCGTGGTCATGCGGGCCAGCTTCTTCTCGTCGCTGTGGCCGTTGGGGTTGATGACCTTCAGATAGATGTCGTTGACGATGTTAGCAGATCCGGCCAGCAGTTGGCCATCACAGGTGGACATAACCGCCGCACAGATACAGGCCACCATCAAACCGCCCAGAATCGGGGGGAACTTCTCCATCAGGACCTTGAAGATAATGGTCTTGGCCTCGGCATCGGGCCACAGGGCACGGCCGTACATACCAATGAACACGGGCAGCACCGCAAAAGCCAGGATAATCACACCGGCGATCATGGGGGCAAGTCGGGCAGTTTTCTCCTCCTTACAGGAGACGGTTCTCTGGTAGCTCAGGGCGGAGATCAAGCCGTACAGCATGCCGGGCCCAAACATCATAATCATGGTCTCGGCATCAAAGGGGACCAGGTCGTAGCTGCCGGCGGGCAACGTGGAGGACATCAGCTCAAAGCTACCCTGTCCGGCCATCCAGATAATGGATACCACAGTCACCACCAGGATGACAGAGGTCTGCACCACATCTGTCATCATCACGCCCCACAGTCCAGACATAGCACAGTAGCCAATTACGATCACCAGCGTGATGGCGGCGCCTAGAGTTCCGGGCAGGCCAATGTACTCAAACAGCAGCTTGCCGGCGATAATCTGTCCGGCAATCATGCCGATCATAGCACCACAGTGCAGTATCGCAATCAAAACAGCGGTCACTTTGTCTCCATAGTGCTCAGCCAGCACATCGGGCAGGGTGAGATACCCCTTTTTGTAAATGAGCTTGGCCAGGACCACGGCGAATAGCAGATAGGAAAACGCGGAGCCCGCGCCATACCACAGGCCGCCGATCCCGTACATAGCGCCGTTCTGCGCGCCGCCCACCACAACGCCGTTGCCCAGGTGGGAGCCTAGATAGGATCCTACCACCAGCAGCATAGTGCCCTGTCCGGCTGCGGTCATAACATCCTTATTGCTGGAGCTGTATTTTCTGCCGCGAAGGCCAATCAGTACCATACCAATCAGATAAACTGCCATTACGCTCAGAATGATAGCTACTCGACTTGACATTATATTACCTCCTTCTACAATCCGCCCGTCTGCCTCTCTGTCTGCGGCAGTTTTCAGGCTGCTGCTCCTCTCCCTCTTACGGAAAATTCCCACTCAGATTTTCCAGTCAGTTATACCGCTCCTTCAATGCGGACTTCAAGCCGCCGGACGAGATGGAATCCCGGAATTCGCCCATCTCCTTCTGCTGCATATTCGTGCGGGCCAGGTTGAACATTTCGGCAAAATAGTCCAACGAATTGGAAAAGCCCTGGATATCATAGACCTTTCGAATAGACTGCTTCAGCATACACATGCTCTCAGCCGGAACCTTGGCCGCCAGCGCGGCAACCTCCATGGCTCTGGCCTCCAGCTGTTCGAAGGGGACAACCTCATTGACCACACCCATGTCCCTCATCTCCTGGGCGGTATAGTACTTGCTCTCAAAATACCACTCCAGGGCTTTATTGGGAGGCAGCTTCCACAGCTCGATAGGAATCTCTGGAAGATAGCCCAGCAGCATCTCTGGATTGCCGAAGGAGGCGGTATCTGATGCGACAATCAGATCGCTCATCAACGCAATCATATTGCCGCCGCCGACGCAGTAGCCCTGCACCGCACAGATAATGGGCTTTGGCAGATACCAGAGATATTTAAAAAAGTCCAGCTCGCTCTGGGTGTCCTTTCTGCGTTCCACAATATCGGTGATATTGTTTTCCATGCTCTCCTTCAGATCGAAACCGGCGGTAAATGCTTTCTCACCAGCCCCCCGGATCACAATGGCCTTGACCTCCGCGTTTTCCTTGGCCTGATGGAGATATTGCCCCAGCAGGTCAATCATTTCCGCATTGAGGGCATTTCTCTTCTCGGGACGGTTGAGTGTAATTACTGCAACCTTATCTTTTACTTCATACAAAACAAGACTCATTAGACAAACCTCCCTGTTTTTCTCTCCGCTTCGTTTTCAGTAAATAACAGATTTTTCCGCATCGTGTAGTATATAATGCATAAAATTTTTTTGGAATCACGGTTCCCTATGTCATATATTTACCATGTAACTTCGGTTTTGTACAGCAGATTTCATTTGATGTGTATCAACCAAGCCGGTTGACGGATATCAATTAAATTTTGTATCTGCCCACCTCATGATACTGAAGCAGTTATGGTATAATAAATTTCTACAATATCGTCAGCAGCACAGAACCGCTCTTTTTCTTTGCTGCTATTGGAGGGAAGGGTATTTCGGTTCAGGTTGAGTGAGGAGGGATTGATTTCAATGGAATTACGTCAGTTGCATTATTTTTTGCAGGTATGTCAGTATAATAGCATCTCTCAGGCGGCCCAGAGCGTTTTTATCTCTCCCCAAGCACTGAGCAAAACGATCTCTCAACTGGAGGAGGAATTTCAGATGCCGCTGTTCTCCCGAACAGCCCGTGGGCTGATCTTGACAGAGGCGGGGGAATTGCTCCGGAGTCTAGGACAGCCGATTTTAGAATCTGTGACTGCCCTCAGCAGTGAGATGTCCGCCCTCAACCAGAGAAGCCGGGGCCTGCTCTCCCTGGGCGTAACCTCCACTCTGGATTTCTTTCTAAAAAATTTCGATTTTGAGGAGTTTCAACGCACCCACAACCCTTGCAGCGTGGTTTTCAGCGAACACTCCCATATCGAATGCGAAGCCGCCGTAGCCAGCGGCGCTATGGTGGCCGCGCTGACCTATGGCACTTCTGACAATCCAGAAGTGGAAACGATCCATCTAATGAATCGGCAGCGGGTATGCCTTGTCTCAAATGACTCGCCGCTGGCGAAGAAACGTCTGATTCATATCGATGACCTGAAGGGATATGACATTGTCAGCAGCATCAACAGTTATAGCATGCAGATGTTTTGCGGCCTGTGTCGCGAACGGGGGTTCGAACCCAAAATATATCGGGTGGATGACATTACCACAATGCTTCGCTTCTGCCAAGAGCGGGGATACATTGGCATCACCATCGACTATCTCTGGTTTCACTTCATCCCGTGGAAGGTGGACCTGGTGGCCATCCCGATTGCCTTTGACGAGTTTTACAGCCCGGTCAATTTGATTGTCAACAAAACGGCGTACAAACAAAAAAACGTTTCGGCAGTTGTGTCGTATATCCAACAGGTTGTCCTGGAAGGAAACTATCTTCCGCAGCACCCATTTGAATTTCAGAAATAATCACTTGAGGAACAACGCACCCGCTGAAAATCAGCCTGTATACCCTCGCTTTGATATATTTTTACCCCCTGATGCAGTGCTTTTTCCTGCATCAGGGGGTATTTATCGTCTATTTTTACTCTTTCACATAGTCCACATGGAGCAACTCATGGCGGCGCAGGGCAGACACCAACTGGTCTAGGGTGTTCTGGCCGGGGGCCAGGCCTTGGGGCCATCGGTCCAGGCCACCTGTTTCAGCTCCTCGATCTCCTGAGCGAAGGCGTACATGGCGCCGGCCATCTCACGCATCTGAGGATAGACCTCCAGGCATTTGGCCTTGGCTGCTTCCTGCTCAAAGGCGTAAACCCAGCCGTCTCCCACCCGGTGGCGCACCTGGAAATAGTGGGCCACCGCCTCACTGAAGCAGTCGGATTCCAGCTTTTTCTCCGCCCGCCCGGCATATTCAATATAGGACAGCAGGGCGTACTCCGCCTTGGACAGGCACTCGTTCACCCGCTTGGCCAGGTAAGGGACAATCTCCTCCCCCACATGGCTCAACATTCCGTCCACCCGGAGGTATTGATGGATAAATTCTCCGGCATGCCGCTGGGCAAATTCGTCTGGATCAAAATTCAGCGCCCGGCAGACCTGAGCCATCAGTTCCGGCCGCAATCTGGTCTCAACGGACCGCGCTTCTTCTTCATTGGTCATATTCCCCATCCTCCCATGTTTTCCGGCGCGTTTCGCCCGGTTCCTTCAGCGATACCCATATTGTAGCATAGTCTGCGGCCGCTTGCAAGCGAAGCTGTATGCCATCGGACAAGAGAGACGCCCCAAAAAACCTTCCCCACAGAGTGTCAATCCAGGCTGAAATATGGTATAGTAGCGTCAGAAACACGAAAGGAGTGAACCGCAATGATTCAAGACTTCCTCCAAAGAGCCGCCCATGACCAGAGTGTATACATCACCGATGTCCGGGAGGCCTTCCAGACCAAGGGGACCCGTCCCTTCCACCTTCACGTCACCCTCTACGACCGGTCCGTCCGAGCCTTTGCGCTGCGCCTGCCCGAGACATCAGGGGAGGCCGAGGAGCAATTTGTGGCGGAATATGTCCACGCCAATGTGTATAACCTGCTGTCCTCCCTGGGGGGCGTGGGAATCCGTATCTATCTGGACAAGTCGGACAAGTCCGCCCTGGCCCTGGCGGAGGGGCTGGACACAGTCTTTCAGCTGGACCTGCCCAAACCCGCCCGCACCGGCTACGGCAAGTGCCTCAACGTAAACGAACGGGTCCTGTCGGCGCTGTTCGGCGGGGCGGAACGGTTTGCCTTTTCCGTCCACGATGTGGGCGAGGAGCCGGCGGTGGAGCCGCCCAGGGCGGTGGCAGGCCGGCCCGTCTTCGCCAAGCTGCCCGCCATGACCCGGGGCCGGATGGTGCTGGGCATGGACATCGGAGGCACCGATGTAAAGCTGGCGGTCAGCGTAGATGGGCAGCTGGCTCTGTGCAAAGAATTTGACTGGTTTCCCGCCTCCTGCTCCCTGGCAGAGCAGATCACCGGTCCACTGCTGCTGCTGGCCCGCCTGCTCCGGGCGGCAGGCAGCCTGTACCGGGCCGGCCGCCCGGGGGAGATCGATCGGGCCGCTCTGGGCAGGCACGCCTCCTTGGACGAAATACAGCGGGGCGCGGAGGCCATGGAGCGGGCCGCCGGGGCCGATCTGCGCAGCTTCGACGCCATCGGCCTGTGCTTCCCTGACGTGGTCATCCGGAACCGCATCGTGGGCGGGGAGACCCACAAGACCTCCGGCCTGCGGAACAACCCCGATCTGGACTACGAAACGCAGTTCGCCCAAGTCACCGGGTTGAATCAGGCGCTGGCCGCCTATGTGGTGGAGGGCGGCCCTGTCATGAACACCAACGACGGGCCTATGGCCGCCTTTGCCGCCGCGGTGGAGCAGGCCGCCGGGAGCGGGGATGTATCCAGAGGCTTTTTTGCCCACACCCTGGGCACTGAGCTTGGCGCCGGCTGGGTCCGGCCCGACGGCTCCATCCCGGAAATTCCCCTGGAGGTGTATAACTTTATCATTGACCTGGGCAGCCATGTCCAGCGGGGCTTCGGCCCTGAAGACGTCCGCAGCGTCAACAATGTGAACACCGGCCTCCCCGGCACCCTTCAGCGGTACACCGGCCAGTCCGGCGTCTTCCGCCTGGCGGCCAAGTGGCTGCCGGAGCGGGCCCCGGAGCTGATGGGGGAAGTGCTGGACCGGGGCTTCTTCCGCTGGGAGGGAGATATGCTGGCGGTACCCACCCGGCCCCAGGACATGCGCAAGCCCTGCCTGGAGTTCTTTATGGAGCAGGCCGCCGGAGGACAGCCGGTGTGTGAGGGGATTTTCCGCACGGTGGGCGAGTATCTGGCCGTCACCTGGCGGGAGACGGAGTATATCCTCCGGCCCGAGGCCAAAGACCGCACCCTCTTTGGCCGGCTCGTCAAACTGCCCGCCTGCTTCGCTCTGATGCGCGAGGGCGCACACCGCCGGGAACCCTCCCTGCGGCAGTACGCCGCTGACGGCAGCCTGGCCAACACCGCCCTGATGAAACAGCTGGACGCTCACCCCGACTACACCGTGGCCCAGTTCGCCCAGGCCGTGAGCGCTGTCTATTACGGATGCCTGGGGCTTGCGGATGAAACCGTCTTGCCGGATTAGAAGACCGCCACCTTTTCGGAGTGCTGCACCCTTTCCCGCAATTTTTCATAGGATAGGGAAAATCGGGAGGTGCATTACTATGCCTATTATTTATTTGTCTCCAAGCACGCAAGATTGGAATCCATACGTCAACGGAGGTACAGAGGAGGAGTGGATGAATCTCCTGGCCGATAAGATGGTCCCCATGCTGGACGCCTCGGGCATCCGGTATGCCCGTAACACACCGGACATGACCGCCGGATCCTCCATCACCGCCTCCAATGCGGGAAATTACGACCTCCATCTGGCCCTCCACTCCAACGCCGCTGCGGGGGAGCAGGCGGGGAAGGCCCGGGGCTCCATTGTCTTCTACTACCCTGGCAGCGCCAACGGGCAGCGGGCGGCCAACCTTATCGCCGACGGGCTGAAGACCATCTACCCGGACCCCAACAAGGTGCGCACTGAGGCCACCACCTCCCTGGGAGAGGTTGCCCGGGTGAACGCCCCCTCCGTTCTCATCGAGCTGGCCTTCCACGACAACGTGGAGGACGCCAACTGGATCAAGGCCAACCTGGACAGCGCCGCCCGGGTCATTGTTCTGGCCCTCACAGAGTATTTCGACATCCCCTTCTTCGAGACGGAACACCGCCGCCCCGGAATGGTGGACGTGGAGTGGGGCAGTCTGAACATACGGGCCCGGCCCAACACCTCGTCCGCCATTATCGCCCAGGCCCCCGACGGCGCGCCCATCACCATTCTCAACACCGCCGACGGCTGGTACCTGGTGAACTACAACGGCACCATCGGATATGCCAGCGGCGAGTTTGTCACCCTGACCTGAAAGGAGGCTTTTCCATGGATATCCATGTTGTCCAGCCTGGCGACACTATCTACCGGCTGGCCCAGCAGTACGGCGTCTCCATGGAGCGGCTGCTCCAGGACAACCAGCTGCCCGATCCCTCCCACCTGGTCGTGGGACAGACCATTGTGGTCCGGTATCCGGAGCTGACCCACACCGTCAAGGCCGGAGATTCCCTGTACTCGATCGCCCAGATGCACAGCACCACCGTCAGCCAGCTGTTCCGCAACAACCCCGCACTCCGGGGCCGGGACCTGCTCTTTCCCGGCCAGGTGATCGTGGTAAGCTACCGCGGCCAACCCCGGGGTTCCCTCACCGTCAACGCCTACGCCTACCCCCAGATCGACCGGGACCTGTTCCGGGCCACGCTGCCCTACCTGTCCCAGCTCACCCCCTTTTCCTACCGGTTTGACGGGGACGATCTTATTCCCCTCCAGGACGACGCCCTGGTGAACGCCGCCCTCCAGAGCCGGGTGGTCCCGGTCTTCCATCTGTCCAACCTGGACGAACGGGATCAGTTCTCCGGCGAGCTGGCCCACGAGCTGCTGGAGGACGGGGAGGATCAGCGGGAATTGATTGAGGAAATTCTTGATACCATCGACCGCAAGGGCTACCGGGCTGTGGACGTGGATTTCGAGTACGTCCGCGGCTCAGACGCCGGGGCTTATGCCCAGTTCCTGGCCCGGCTGCGCCGGGCCCTCACCTCCCGGGGACTGCCCCTCACGGCCGCCCTGGCTCCCAAGACCTCCGCCAACCAGCCGGGACGGCTGTATGAGGGCATCGACTACCACCAGATCGCTCAGGCGGTAGATTTCGCACTTTTGATGACCTATGAGTGGGGCAATCTTGCCAGCCCGCCTATGGCGGTGGCCCCACTGCCCCAGGTGCGCCAGGTGGTGGAGTACGCCCTCACGGAATTTTACCCCAATCAGCTTTATCTGGGCATTCCCAACTACGGCTATGACTGGACCCTGCCCTACCGTGAGGGGAGCCGGGCCAGATCCCTGAGCAATGTGGAGGCCGTCCAGCTGGCCTGGGACCGGCGGGCCGCCATCCGCTATGACGAGCTGGCCCAGGCCCCCTGGTTCCGCTATGTGGACGACCGGGGGGCGGAGCACGAGGTCTGGTTTGAGGACGCCCGCTCCATCCAGGCCAAGCTGGACTTGGCCTTTGAATACGGCCTGTACGGGGTGAGCTACTGGAACCTGGACCGGCCCTTCCCTCAAAACTGGGCGGTGGTCAACGCCCTGGCGGAGATACGCTCCGAAATGTAGGGGCGGATGGTATCCGTCCCCACTGGATTTCTCTCCTCCTTTGTGGTATAATCAGGCAACCAAAGATAAAGGAGGACATACCAATGTCTGTAACAGTTGGCCTGAAAGGCCGCGCGGAAACCGTCGTCAGCGACGCCAACACCGCCCAGGCGGCCTGCTCCGGGGCCCTGCCCGTATTTGGAACGCCCTTTCTGTGCGCCCTGATGGAGGAGGCGGCCTGGAAGTCCATCGCCCCCCATCTTGAGGCGGGCCAGAGTACCGTGGGCACGCAGCTGAATATCTCCCACGACAGCGCCACCCCCGTGGGGATGAAAGTCTGGGCGGAGAGCGAGATCATCGAGACAGACGGCAAACGCCTGACGCTTAAGGTGACTGCCTACGACGAAAGGGGTCTCATCGGCCAGGGTACTCACCAGCGGTTTATCATCACCAACGACCGATTCCTGGCCAAAACGGCGAAGAAACTGGAGGGCTGAGCCATGTCCATCGAAAAAGTCCGGGATTACTTCCGCCCTCTTGGCCGGGAGGGAGACATCCTGGAATTCTCCGTCTCCAGCGCCACAGTAGAGCTGGCCGCCCAGGCGGTGGGGGTGATCCCCGCCCGCATCGCCAAGACGCTGTCCTTCCTGGTGGAGGGAGGCTGCGTCCTCATCGTAACCGCCGGGGACATGAAAATCGACAACAGCAAGTACAAGGCCATGTTCCACACCAAGGCCAAAATGCTCACTCCGGAGCAGGTATCGGAATTCACCGGCCACGCCGTGGGCGGGGTGTGCCCTTTCGCCAATCCGGAGGGGGTGCGCACCTATCTGGACGTCTCCCTCCAACGGTTTGACACCGTCTTTCCCGCCGCTGGCAGTCCCAATTCCGCCATCCAGCTCACCTGTGACGAGTTGGCCCGGTACGCCCACAGCCTGGGCTGGATCGACGTATGCAAGGGATAGTCCGCAGCCCCGATGGAGCGCAAAACGGCGGCCGCCGGGCCGGAATAGCAAAGTCCCCTTGAACCTTTACGGCTCAAGGGGACTTTTTGACGGAGGCGGCAGAACGCGGAGGGACGCTTCAGCCCACGCCCGCGCCCAAGGGGGCGGAGGGTTTTTGCGGCTCAAACAGATCGTCCCAGGCTGTCTCACAGCCTGGTCTCCATCGGAACCGTGATTTTGTAGTTGTTGTTGTCCAGCTGGCGCAGCAGGGCGGACAGCACCCGGGCGGTGTTTCCGTTTCCCTCCACCGTCAGGTAGACGGTCCCGCGTCCGCTCCCCAGGCGGCTCACCCCGCTGGACGCAAATGCAGCCGGGCTCACAGTGTCCCTGGGGGTCAGCAGCGCGGTCTCCTCCCAGCACACCCAGCCCTTCTGCTCCAGCGCCTCCCGCTGTCCGGCCGGGACATAGGCCAGGGTGGTCCGGGTGCGGGCCGCTTCCTCCAGGGCCCGGCTTCCCCGGGTCAGGAGGTCGCCGAGCTCCTCACCGCTGTCGGCCAGGATGCCCACGCTGTGGCCGCTGCCCAGCATACGCCGAATCAGGTCCCCCTCCTCCTCCAGCACCTGGGGAGAGAGGAAAAACACCGCGTAACAGCGGCCGCCGTCCAGCCCGTTGAGAATATCCCGCAGGGCCTCCCCGCTCTCACAGCGGAAGGCCAGATAGACCGCAGCACTGGTCCCATCCTCCTCCGGGGGCT
>CAJTSQ010000032.1 GCA_910578735.1 uncultured Oscillospiraceae bacterium | reverse complement strand
CCCCGGAGGTGGAGGCCCCGCCCCCCACCCGCCCGGCGGTGAAGGGGGACACGGTGGAGCTTGTCTCTATGGGGACAAAGGCCACGGTGCTGTCGGTGAACAAGGACGGTTCCCTCCAGCTCCAGGCGGGGATTCTCAAAATCTCTGCCAAGCAGGAGGAGGTCCGGGTGGTGGAGGGGGAGACCCAGGCCCAGAAAGACGTCCGGCGCATCATCGCCAAGGCGGAACGCACCCTGCGCACCGCCGCCGTCCCGTCTCAGGTGGACCTGCGGGGCATGATGACCGACGAGGCCCTTATGGTTCTGGAGCGCTTTTTGGACACCGCCATGGTGGGCAAGCTGGAGACCGTCACCATTGTCCACGGCAAGGGCACCGGCGCGGTGCGCTCCGCCGTGCGGAGCTATTTGAAGCGCAGCCGCTATGTGAAGACCTTCCGCCCCGGACGCTACGGCGAGGGGGAGGACGGCGTCACCGTGGCGGAGCTGAAATAATGGGAGCCGGGGGCGGTCCATGTGAACCGTCCCCGGCTTTTTGTGTGAACTCACGATTGCAGCAGATGTTCCAGGCCGTCTGTCCCCCGCCGGCTGTGGCTGCGCAGGGCCTGGTCGGTGGAGAGCTGGAGCCGCATGTCATTTAAGAGGCTGCTGGCTGCGTCGGTGTCTCGAATCAGTTCCGGCGCTGCGCCCAGGTACTGGGGTGCGCCGCGAAGGCTGCTGGAGTTCCGCTCCAACTGGCTGTACAGCGTCTGATAGGCCTCTTGTATCTGAGCGACCCAGAGACAGTCCTCATCAATAGTGCGCTTGGTGTCCTGGGCGGTCTCCTGGCTGAACAGGGACATCCGGCTCAGCCGCAGGATTCGGTTGGAGAGGCGGAAGCGGGGCAGGATCACGGTCTCCGCCCCCATCTGGAGGGGGATGCCCGTGCGCCGCCAGAGCTGGGCGGTGCCGATGTCCGCGCCGCCGGAGATGAGGACGTTGCCGCAGCCGCCAAAGAGACAGGCGCCGATGTCCGCACCGGGGCTGCCGCCCTGGGCCTTTACGATCCGGGCGGTGCCGGTGATCAAGATATCGCCGCAGTCGCCCCGTACCCCGGCACCGATGGCGGCGGCGTGGCCGGTGGACACAGCGGTGATGGATCCGCCGTGGATGCTGATGTCTCCCATCCGGGCCCCAAGAGCTCCGCCGATCCCGGCCCCGCCTCCGGTCCCGGAGGCGGTAATCGCGCCGCCAAGAATGGAGATTTGACTGACCTGGTCCCGGCTGCTGCTCCGGTCCCGGCCGATGCCCGCCCCGCCCTCGCCGCCGGAGGCGGTGAGAATTCCGACCGGCGCGCCGCCCTGAGGGCTGGTGCAGTTGATGTTCAGGCAGGTGCCGTCGCCTAGGGAGATGCCTGCATAGCCCGGGCCGCTTTCAAAGTGGCTGCTGGTCCCGCGCTGGAGGAGCAGTGTGATTTGATTGCCCTGGCCCAGGCGGAAGGCCGGGCCGGCGGCCACCCGGCAGACCACCCCGTCCAGCGCCAGCGTCAGAGCCCCGATGTGGTCGGACAGGATAATCCTGCCGCTGAAGGGGGCGTCGTTTCCGTCTGTGCCGGTGCCGCCGGAAAGGGCTGTCACCTGGTCCGACAGAATTCGGAGGGTGTGGGACTCCTCCTCATAGACCCAGTCCTGCCCTGCCTCGCCGCCGGTGACGGCAAAGGGGTTGGGATACATATCCACCTCCTGGAAGGACTTGGACCGCTGGTTCCAGCGCAGATAGGCGTAGCGGGCCTGGAGGCGGCCAGCCTCGTCCCGGCCCTGGAAAAACAGGGTGTGAATGGGGTAGCCGTGGTTGGAGTCCCCCTTGTCCAGCCAGAGCCGGGCTGGGTCGCTGTGGAGCAGGGCCAGCTTGGTCTGCTGCCCGTCCACCGCCACGGAGGTGAGGCTGTGCCAACCGGGGAGCAGGGTCTTCCAAACCAGATCAAAGGGCTCCGGCGCCTTCCCGCTGGGGGTAGTGACCTGGCTGGCCTGAGCCGCCAGAACGGCGGCGCCCTCCAGGACGACAGGAGCGGACAGAACGCCCGGCGCCTCCCCCTCCTGCCGGGTGACTACCACCGCCCCGCCGGTCAGCCGCAGGCCGCCGGTGAGAAGCGCGCGGAATACGTCGATTCGCAGCAGCCCCCGGCCGCCGAGGGTGAGCGTGGAGCCCTCCCGCACATGGAGCTGTTCCAGGGCGTTTTCCCCTGTGGTGAGGATGCGGGCCGCAGGGGACTCCACCATGAGCAGGGGGGTGCTGACGCCTTGCAGCGTCACGGTTCCGGAGCCGGTGAGCAGGATGCCCCCCTGGGCCGTCCCCTGGACGGCCACATCTGCCTGACCGCTGATGGTCAGCACACCGGTGCCGGGCTGGAAGGACACGGCGGACAGGTCCCGCCCCATGACTTGGAAGCCTCCCATCTGCACCACCGTGACAGGCCCCTTCTCCGCGGCGGGCTGGCTGAGAACCGGGGAGGAGGCCGCCTGGGCGGCGGTGTCAGGTTCCCCGGCGGCCGGGCCGGCCTGGGGAGACTGGGCTGCGGAGAGCAGCCCCATCAGCAGATCGAAGTTCATTCCCTCCATCCCCGCAAGAAGGGCCAGCAGAGGGGAGCCGGGCAGTGGAGCGGCACCGCTGTCAGACAACAGCAGGTTGACCAAAAAGTCCTGGAGTCCCGGTGCCGTCCCGCTGTTGAACTGGCTCTGAAAGTCGGCAAGGCTGGAGAATTCCCCGCCGGTCAGCTCCTCAATGGCCTGGTCCAGCGGAACGCCCTCCGACACCTTTTCCATCAGCTGCTGCAGCCCCTCAAAGGCTTGCTGTGGGTCCACCCCCTGGGAGGGGTCTCCGCCGGCAATGACCGTGCCCAGATACAGAGAGGCCAGATAGCCTGCGGCGGGATCGTGCTCCAGGGAGCGGTTTGCGATGGCGGCCAGCAGCTCCGGGCCGCTGGCGTTTTTGTCCAGCCCAAGGGCGGCCAGCAGCTGCTCCGGGGTGGGCGCGTCTTGGGTAATCCCCTGAATCAACCAGTTGGGGAGCTGCTGCAGGCCCTCCTGGTTCCCCGCTGCCTCCTTCATGATGGCGGAGAGCAGGGAGTCCATCTCGGCCTCCGGGCCGGCTTCCTCGTCCAGAAACAGGGACACGCCGCCGGCAGAGGCGCTGTTGATGATCCGGTCGATGTTGTCCCGCAGCTGTTCCAGCTGGGCCTGGAGGGCAGCGCGGTCAGAGCTCCCGCCGCCGGCGGCCTCCTGAGCCAGCGCGCCGATGCGGTTGAGGCTGTCCCGCACCTCGGCCAGCACGGCCTCGCCGATCTGGAGGGTCCGGCGGCTCTCCCGGACCTGGCCCTCCGCCTGACTGAAACGGCTCATCAGCTGCTGTAAGGTTCCGGAGAGGGTGACAGTGGCACGGTTTACCTTCTGGGATGCGCTTGTGCCCGCCTGCTTTTCCGCCTTGCCGGTTCCCTGGTATTGGGGCACCGCAAACCCCCGATTTCTGCGGATTGTCAATTCGCCCATCGGTGAAGGCCTCCTTTCCATCCTTTTCTATAAATATCGGCAGATGAAAGGGAAAAATAAGAAACCTGCGGCACGGAAAAATTCGCAGGCAATTTTGCTGTGGGGAGGGAATTTTCTGTTTCATGAAAATTCTGCTTGCAAAGTGTTGGGAGTTGTGGTATAGTATAAAAGCTTTCCAGAATACGCAGGTGTAGTTCAATGGCAGAATGTCAGCTTCCCAAGCTGAACACGAGGGTTCGATTCCCTTCACCTGCTCCAAAGCAGATACCTATTTTAGATGCCGTAGGCGTTTCGCCTACGGCATCAGGTTTTTTCGGGGGTTTTGGCCCCTGAATTTTCACCAGTTAAACGAGAGATGTAAATGAGGGGTTTCAAGCAACTGGCGGGAGTCGAACCATTGTGACAGATAATTGAAAAAGGACGCCAGGATTTTGAGAGTCTCTATCGGATGCCGCAGAGATCGGATCATGAAAATTCCTCCAGCACATAGCCCTGTCCCCTGCGGGCGGAAATGCGGATATTGGCGCCCGACGTTTCCAGCTTCCGTCTCAGATAGGAGATATAAGCCCAGACCACATTGATCTCAGCCTCGCTGTCATAGCCCCAGATGGATTCCATAAACTGCTCTGTTGAAATGGGCCGCCCCTTCTGCTGCATCAGCAGCTCCAGCATTTGAAACTCCTTATTGCCCAGCCGGATGCAGGCGTCTCCGCGTCTCAGCTCAAAGGAGGAACGGTCTAATGTAACATTTCCGGCAGAAATGACGCTGGGTGTGTATGTTCCGCCCCGGCGGGTCAAGGCGCGGACCCGCGCGATAAACTCCCGGCTGTCAAAGGGCTTTGGCAGGTAATCGTCCGCTCCGTTTTCCAAACCGGCCACCCGGTCCTCCACTTGGCTTTTCGCGGTCAGGAGAAGCACTGGAGTGGCAACCTGTTTGGCCCGAAGGGCCTGCAGAACCTGGATTCCGTCCAGCTTTGGCATCATAATGTCCAGAACAATGCAGGCGTAATTTCCCTCCAGCCCGTAATCCAGCGCGTCCTGCCCATTGTAAACTGCATCTACGGAATAATGCTCGCGTTTTAAAAGTGCTTCCAGCACCATGACCATCTCCGGCTCATCATCCGCTACCAGAATTCGCATCAGTTATTCCCCGCCTTCTGCTCTTTGTTCCACTGCTGTTCTGTAAATTCAGGTTTTGTCAGCCAGAGACCGCATTGAATGGAACCGCTGTCTGTCAGAGAGAAGGATAGGGGCAGCACCTCTGTATCTTCCCGCAGCATGATGTGGCCAATCCCATCCTCTCCCGTCACAGCGTCGATGACCGCGCCTTCAGACAGAGAGAGCGTCATTGTCCCCAGGGGCCGTTTCTGCTGATCCAGCACCGACAGCAGCACTTCACCGGAGCGAGGCAGGCCGGAAATCTGAAATACTTCGGCAGCCCCCATCCGGTAATTTGAGTCGGTATCGCCGAAGGACAGCTGCACCATGTCACAGCGGAGAGGAGAACCTTCCAGCCATGAAAGCTCGGCCATGACCGTGAGCGTGTTTTCTGGTTCCACCAATGTCATCATGCCGCTGACAACGATCCTCATGGCCATCGCTTTTATGTTAGGGGATGGCGCCGCAGCTTACATGAGCCTAAACCTGGGAAAAAACCGGCCCGATGATGCGGCCCGCGGTGTAGGAAATCTGGTTACCCTGACGGTTGGGACAGGACTTATATTCCTGGTTTTGTTTCAGCTTTTCCTGGAGCCGCTTTGCGGGTTGTTCGGGGCTACAGAGGGAAATCTCCCCTATGCGCTGGATTATGGCCGTATTATTGTGTTAGGCTTTCCCTTCTCCGCTGTCTGCTCCGCCTTCGGGAGTGTAATCCGGGCGGACGGGCGTCCCAGAGTCAGCATGATCGGCTTGCTCATAGGCTGTGCCACAAATATCATTTTAGACCCGATTTTCATTTTTGTTTGCCAATGGGGCGTCAAAGGCGCCGCTTGGGCCACCATCCTGGGGCAGATTTTGAATGCGGCCTTTTTTGCCGCCTGTCTGTTCCGGTTTAAGACCATCAAGCTGAAGCGGGAATATTTTATTCCCAAGCTGCAAATTGCCAGGCGCCTTGCTTCCCTGGGCGTATCCAGTCTCATCTCTCAAATCGCCTCTGTCTTTGTCATTGCCGTTACCAACAATCTGCTGGTGGCCTATGGCGCTGCATCCCCCTATGGTTCTGACATTCCCATGGCGGTGTTCGGTATTGTGATGAAGGTGAGCAGTCTTGTTTCCGGGATTACGCTGGGCCTTGCTGCCGGGGTTCAGCCCATCTTAGGCTATAACTATGGCAGCGGTCAGTATCTGAGGGTAAAGAGAACCTATCAGCTGGCGTTGGGAATCGGCAGCGCGATTATGGTCGCGGCGTTCTTTATCTTTCAAATCTTCCCAGAGCAAATTATCAACCTGTTTGGCAAAGAGTCGGAACTGTACATTGAGTTTGCGGTAAAATGCTTCCGGGTCTACCTGCTGGCCTGCTTCCTGATCCCCGCCGGAGCTGTCACCGGGATTTTCTTCCAAGCCATCGGCAAGCCCGTTCCCGCCACGCTGCTCTCATTATCCCGGCAGATCATTTTCCTGATTCCGGCGATGTTGATTTTTGGATATTTTACGGGCGTGGAAGGGGTCCTCTGGGCTGGTCCATTCAGTGACGGGTTATCTGGCGTAATCTCCTTAATTACCGTATGGTTGTCCTGGAAAAAGATTTTCAATAAAGAGGTGGCAGAAAAATGAAAAAATGTGTGATTACCATAGGACGTCAGTGTGGCAGCGGCGGCCATACCATCGGAAAAACCGTGGCAGAACGGCTGGGCATTCCCTTCTACGACAAGAAGCTGGTGCAGATCGTGGCGGAGCGCAGCGGGCTGTCCGCCGAGACGGTGCGGTGGGAGGGGGAATACTCCTCCGCCAGCAGCCTGTTCACCAGCGTTTCATCCCGGGGCTACTCGGCCTATAACGCCAATCAGAGGGGGAATATGGCCCTGCCCGATCAGATCAACGCCTATCAGACCGAGCTGATTAAGGAACTGGCGGAGAAGGAGTCCTGCGTCATCGTGGGACGGTGCGCCGACTACATCCTGCAAGAACGGGAGGACTGCTTCCACGTTTTTATCACCGGCGCACTGCCTGACCGGGCCAACCGTGTCATCGCGGAGCATGGGGTTGCGGTTGACACCGCCAGAAGTCATGTGAAGGAACGGGACAGGAAGCGTTCCAGCTACTACAGGCATATCACAGATCAGGCGTGGGGGATGGCGGCAAATTATGACCTCTGTCTGAACAGCAGCAAGCTGGGGATCGACCGCTGTGTTGAACTGATTCTTGCGGCAACTCATATGGACAGCTGAATTTACCCCATAGAAAGGAGAACGTTATGAAACCCCTTCATCTACAAGAGGAAAGCATCCTTCATCCCCCGAAGAAAAAATTTAAAAAAATTTTGCAAAAATTGTTGACACCGGACGGAGAATGTGGTATCATTCTCCTTGCGCTGAACGAGTGCCACACGCGCGAGTGGTGGAATTGGTAGACTCGCTGGCTTCAGGTGCCAGTGCTCGCAAGGGCGTGCGGGTTCGACTCCCGCCTCGCGCACCACTGAAAACCCCCGGAATCACTGAGATTCCGGGGGTTTTCAGTGATAGAGCTGTGTGTGACTGCGTTGTACAGGATGCTGCCAACAGCAAATTTGGCCTCTTGACATATTGACAGAGGATATGTACTCTTGCTATACTAAAAAACACAGGCGGCAGGAAGCCGCGAAGGGGCCAGAAGGCTCCGGGTTCCATTCAAAGGATTCTATATGTGCCCGGGTCAGAAGACCGGGGGCTGGCCAGAAGGCATACCGGATTGGTATGTCTTTTTTCTGTCTGAAGGAGGAATCAGCCGTGACACTGGAACAATTCTTTTTCCAGCACCCCAAGGCGGCGCTGGCCTTTTCCGGCGGGGTGGACTCCGCCTACCTGCTGTGGGCGGGACTCCAGGCCGGTGCCGAGGTGTGGCCCTATTTTGTCAAGACCCCCTTCCAGCCACGGTTTGAGCTGGAGGACGCCTACCGTCTGTGCGAACAGCTGAACGCGGATCTGATTGTGCTGGATTACGACATCCTTGACCAGGAGACAGTGGTCTCCAACCCGCCTGACCGCTGCTATCACTGCAAGCGGTGGATGTTCTCCAAGCTGAAACGCTATGCCGCCTCGGAGGGTTTCTCCCTGCTGATAGACGGCACCAACGCTTCGGACGACGGCGGGGACCGCCCCGGGATTCGGGCGCTGGCGGAGCTGGAGGTCCGCTCTCCGCTGCGGGAGTGCGGGCTGACCAAAGAACAGGTCCGGGCGCTGTCCCGACAGGCGGAGCTGTTCACCTGGGACAAGCCCTCCTACGCCTGCCTGGCCACTCGAGTCCCCGCCGGGCGGCCAATCACCCGGGAGGACCTGGAGCGGGTGGAGCGGGGGGAGGAGGCCCTGGCCTCTCTGGGCTTCCGGGACTTCCGCCTGCGGCTGACTGCCGGCGGGGCCAAGCTCCAGGTGCTGGAGGGCCAGCTCCCCCTGGCATTGAAGCGGCGGACAGACATCTTAGCCGCTCTGGAGGCGAATTTTTCAGAAATTACTCTGGACCTGCGGCCCAGGGTCCCCATGGACTAGGAGGTAGTTATGGACAACCGGCACGATATTTTGCAGCTGCTCCGCCAGGTGGCGGAGGGGGCCGTCCCCCCGGAGGAGGCCCTGTCCCAGCTGAAGCGAGCCCCCTTTGAGGACCTGGGCTACGCCAAGGTGGATTTCCACCGCTCCGTCCGCCAGGGAGCGGCGGAGGTCATCTACGGGGCGGGCAAGACCCCGGAGCAGATCGCCGGCATCGCCGGGGCTATGGGGGCGCGGGGCTGTCAAAACGTCCTCATCACCCGCCTGTCTCCTGAGGCGGCCGAGCTGGTGGGGAGGGCCGTCCCCCTGGACTACCACCCCATCCCCAGGCTGGCTGTGGCCTTCTCCGGGAAGCGGAACGCCCTGGGCCACATCGTGGTGGCCACCGGGGGGACCAGCGACATGCCTGTGGCCGAGGAGGCCGCCCTCACTGCCGAAGTGCTGGGCAACCGGGTTACCCGGCTGTACGACGTGGGGGTGGCGGGGCTCCACCGGCTGCTGTCCAGCCTGGAGCCCCTGACGAGCGCCCGCTGTGTGGTGGCGGTGGCCGGGATGGAGGGGGCGCTGGCCTCGGTCATCGGGGGGCTGGTGGACTGCCCCGTGGTGGCTGTCCCCACCAGCGTGGGCTATGGGGCCAACTTCGGCGGGCTGTCCGCCCTGCTGGCCATGCTCAACTCCTGCGCCTCCGGATGCAGCGTGGTGAACATCGACAACGGCTTTGGAGCCGGCTATCTGGCCAGCATGATTAACCAAATGGAGGGAATTTCTTGAAAACACTTTATCTGGAGTGCAAAATGGGGGCGGCTGGGGACATGCTCATGGCCGCCCTGTACGAGCTGCTGGACGAAAGCCAGCGGAAAGCCTTTCTACATACTATGAACGGCCTGGGCCTGCCCGGAGTGGAGGTGGCCCCTGTGGCCGCCAAGACCAGCGGCATTGCGGGCACCCATATGCGGGTGACTGTCCACGGCCAGGAGGAGCATGCGCACGACCATGAATACCACCACCACGCCACGCCGGGCTGCATCGGGGAGCTCATCGGCGGGCTTCCCCTGCCCCAGGCGGTGAAGGACAGAGCCCGGCAGGTCTACGACGCCATTGCCCAGGCGGAGGCCCAGGCCCACGGCTGCGATGTGGGGGATGTCCACTTTCACGAAGTAGGTGCCCTAGACGCGGTGGCCGACGTGGTGGGAGTGTGCTATGCCATGTACCTGCTGGACCCCGACCTAGTGACCGCCTCCCCCGTCCACGTGGGCAGCGGGACGGTGCGCTGCGCCCACGGAATGATGCCCGTCCCCGCCCCCGCCACCGCAAACCTGCTGAAGGGCATCCCCACCTATAGCGGGGATGTTCAGGGGGAGCTGTGTACCCCCACCGGGGCTGCCCTGCTGAAAACCTTCGTTCAGTCCTTCGGCCCCATAGGTGCGTTCGGCGGTATGGAGACGGAGAAAATCGGCTATGGCATCGGGACAAAGGAATTTCCCCAACAGGCCAACTGCGTCCGGGCCTTTTGGGGGGAGGAGGAGCCCCGGGAGCGGGGAGACATTGTAGAGCTGGTGTGCAACATCGACGACATGACGCCCGAGGCCCTGGCCTTTGCCTGTTCCCGGCTGCTGGAGGCGGGGGCGCTGGACGTGTACACCACCCCCGGAACCATGAAGAAGGGCCGGCCCGGCTGGGTACTCTCTGTATTGTGTGATCCTGACTGGGAGCAGGAGCTGGCCCGCCAGATTTTTACCCACACCAGCACCAACGGCCTGCGCACCCGCCTATCGGAAAAGCTGTATCTGAACCCCGGCATCCGGCAGGTCCAGACCCAGTGGGGGCCGGTGCGGGTAAAGGTGGCTGAGGGCTTCGGCGTCACCCACGCCAAGCCGGAGTTTGAGGATGTGGCTGCCCTGGCCCGAGAACACGGCCTGCCCTATCAGACGGTGTTTGAAAACACGATTCAGCATTTAGAGGAGAAATAAAATGAAACGATCTGCTTTGCTTTCCTTCCTGTTAGCCCTCTCCCTCCTGGCCGGGTGTCAGGCCGCCCCTCCGGCGGAGGCCCCCCAGGATAGGAGGAGCGTCACCGTGGTCATGGGTCCCACCTCGGAGCCCGAGGCCGGGTTTGACCCCATCCACGGCTGGGGCGCGGGGGAGCATGTCCATGAGCCCCTGATCCAGTCCACCCTGACGGTGACCAACCCCGACCTGACCATCGGCTACGACCTGGCCACCGATATGAGGGTCAGTGAGGATGGGCTGGCCTGGACGGTGACCATCCGGGAGGGCGTGAAGTTTACCGACGGCAATGCCCTCACCGCTGCCGACGTGGCCTTTACCTACAACGCGGCCCGGGACGGCAGCTCGGTCAATGACTTTACCATGCTGAACCGGGCGGAGGCCGCAGACGATACAACGGTGATCTTTCACATGAACCGGCCCTTCTCCATCTGGCCCTACACCATGGCAACCCTGGGTATCGTCCCGGAGGACTCCTACGACCCGGAGACCTACGGGAGCAATCCTGTCGGCTCAGGGCGGTATCTCCTGAAGCAGTGGGACCGGGGCCAGCAGGTCATTCTGGAGGCCAACCCGGACTACTACGGGGAAAAGCCCAAAATGGAGCGGGTGAATATCCTGTTCATGGAGGAGGACGCCGCCTTTCTGGCCGTTCAGGCGGGCCAGGCCGATCTGGCCTACACCTCCGTCCCCTACTCGGATCAGACCGTGGACGGCTATTCCTTGCTGTCCGTCCGGACGGTGGACAACCGGGGAATCAACCTGCCCGTCACCATGAGCTCGCCCACCATGGAGCTTCCAGTCCGCCAGGCCATCAATATGGGGATCGACCGGCAGAGGATGATCGACAACGTGCTCGACGGCTACGGCACCCCCGCCTACAGCGTCTGCGACGGCTTGCCCTGGTACAGCCCTGTCAACGAGGTGGCGTACGACCCAGAGGGGGCCAGAGCTCTTCTGGACGAGTGGGGCTGGCCGGTCGGGCCGGACGGCATTCGGGTCCGGGGAACGAGTGAGATGGAGCTCAGTCTGACCATCTACTACGCCGCCGGAGACTCGGTGCGCCAGGGCCTGGCCGCCGAGCTGGCAAACCAGCTCAAAGAGCTGGGCATTGAGGCGGATATCAAGGGGGTGGGCTGGGACACCGCCTATGAGGACGCCCAGTTCAACCCGCTGGTCTGGGGCTGGGGGGCCCACACCCCTATGGAGCTGTATAACATCTACCACACCGACGACCCCGATGGGTACTCCGCCCGTTACTCCCCCTACGCCTCCCCCGCGGCGGACGAGCTGATGGACGCGGCCCTGGCCTGCCCCGATCTGGAGGAGTCCTACGCCCTGTGGCAGCAGGCCCAGGAGGAGATTGCCGGAGATGTGCCCTGGGTGTGGCTGGTGAATGTGGACCACCTGTACTGGGTCCGGGACGGGTTGGCGGTGGCCGAGCAGAAAATTCACCCCCACGGACACGGGTGGTCTATCGTTAACAACGTCGATCAATGGAGCTGGGAATGAAACACCGCCTGAAATTCACAATTAAAAAGCTGCTTCGCATGGCCCTTCTCCTGCTGGGGGTGAGCCTGACGGCTTTTCTGCTCATGGACGCGTCCCCCCTGGACCCCCTCCAGACGAATATCGGCCAGGCGGCCCTGGGGACCATGAGTCCTGAACAGATTGCCAGGCTGGAGGCCTACTGGGGGGTGGACGCCCCGGCGGCGGAGCGCTATCTGGGCTGGCTGGGCGGCGTGCTCCGGGGGGACCTGGGCGTCTCCCTGCTCTACCGCCGGCCGGTGCTGGAGGTGATTGGCCAGCGGCTGAGCAATTCCCTGGGGCTGCTGGTATTCGCCTGGATGCTGTCCGGAGGTCTGGGGCTGGCTTTGGGAGTGATGGCCGGGGCCAATCGGGGCCGGTGGCCGGACAGGCTGGTCCGGGGGTACTGCCTGGTGATCTCCAGCACCCCCGCCTTCTGGCTGGCCCTGCTGCTGCTCATTGTCTTCTCCGTGTGGCTGAAGCTGCTGCCCATTGGGCTGGCTGTCCCCATTGGGGCGGACGCGGCCTCGGTGACCCTGGCCCAGCGGCTGCACCACGCCATTCTGCCCGCTGTGACCCTGTCCGTCACCGGCGTGGCCAACATTGCCCTCCACACCCGGGAGAAGGTGGCGGACGTGCTGGACAGCGACTACGTCCTCTTCGCCCGGGCCAGGGGGGAGGAGCATATCCTCCGCCGGCATGTGCTGCGCAATGTAGCCCTGCCCGCCATGACCTTACAGTTTGCCTCCATCGGGGAGCTCATCGGCGGTTCGGTGCTGGTGGAACAGGTGTTTTCCTATCCAGGCTTGGGCCAGACAGTGGTGGCCGCCGGGTTGGGGGGCGATCTGCCCCTGCTGCTGGGCATCACTCTGGTTAACTCCGCCCTGGTCTTTGGGGGAAATCTGGCCGCCGACCTGCTCTATGGGGTCATCGACCCCCGTATCCGAAGGGAGGCGGCCGGCGGATGAAAAACCGCAGAAGGAGTACGCTGCTCCTGCTGATTCTGGCCGGGGCGGTCCTGTGTGCCCTGGCCCTGGCCGGGGGACTGCTGGCCGAACAGGTCCAAGCCGCCGACTTCAGTCAAAAAAATCTGCCCCCCTGCCTGGCCCATCCCTTCGGTACCGATTGGATGGGGCGAGATATGCTGGTCCGCACCCTGGCCGGGCTGTCTCTGTCCATGCGGGTGGGGTTGCTCACCGTCGCCGTCAGCGGAATCACCGCCCTGCTTTTGGGGACGGCCTCCGCCCTGTTTAGGGGCTGGGTGGATGCCGCCATATCCTGGGTGATCGATCTGATGATGGGGGTGCCCCACATTCTGCTGATTATTCTGATCTCCCTGGCCTGCGGCAGGGGCCTGCTGGGGGTGACGGCGGGGGTGGCCCTCAGCCACTGGACCTCCCTGGCCCGGGTGCTCCGGGGGGAGGTACTCCAGCTGCGCCAGGCCCCCTACATTCAAATGGCCCGGCGGCTGGGGGTGTCCCGGGGGAGGCTTCTGCGGCTCCATCTGCTGCCCCACCTGCTGCCCCAGTTGTTGACCGGGCTGGTTCTTCAGTTCCCCCACGCCATACTCCATGAGGCCGGCGTCACCTTTCTGGGCTTTGGCCTGTCCCCGGAGCAGCCCGCCATCGGGGTTATCCTGGAGGAGAGCATGGGGTATCTGGCGGCCGGCCGGTGGTGGCTGGCTCTGATGCCGGGGATTTCGCTGGTGCTGGTGGTGGTCCTGTTCGCTCAGGCCGGGGAGCGGCTGCGGCTGCTTCTCTCCCCCGCCAGCGCCCAGGAATAGGAGGGAGTTATGGAGCCGATTTTATCCGTGGAGCACCTGTCCATTACCTTTACCCGCTACGGCCGGGGGCTCTCCCGGAGGGAGCTGCCCGCTGTCCAGGACCTGTCCCTCACCGTGAAACCGGGTCAGGTGGTGGCGGTGGTGGGCTCCAGCGGTGCGGGAAAGAGCCTGCTGGCCCACGCAATTTTTCACATTTTGCCCCGGAACGCTCGGATGTCCGGAGAAATCTGCTATGACGGCGCCCCCCTCACCCGGCAGCGGGCAGCGGACCTCCGAGGGCGTGAGCTGGCCCTGATCCCCCAGGGAGTCACCTACCTGGACCCCATGCTCCAGGTGGGGCCCCAGGTGCGCAAGGGCCGGAGGGACCCGGAAGCCCTGACCCGGTGCCGGGCGGCTCTGGAGCGCTACGGCCTGGACCGGCAGGTGGAGGAGTTATATCCCTTTGAGCTGTCCGGGGGGATGGCCCGGCGGGTACTCATCGCCTGTGCCGTGATGGACCGCCCCCGGCTGATTGTGGCCGATGAGCCCACCCCCGGTCTGGACGCCCGGGCCGCCGGGTGGGTGCTGGGCCACTTCCGGGAGCTGGCGGAGGAGGGGGCCGGAGTGCTGTTCATCACCCACGACCTGGAGCTGGCCCTGTCGGTTGCCCACAAGGTGGTGGTGCTTCGGGACGGCCAGGCGGTGGATGAGGTCCCCGCCGCCCGCTTTCTGGAGCCGGAGGGACTGACTCATCCCTACACCCGCGCCCTGTGGCGTGCTATGCCCAAAAACGGGTTTGAAACGTAAAAAGCCTCCCTCAAAGAGGGAGGTTTGCGAAAGGGGCAGCATCCATGACACTGGAAGCAAAAAACCTCACCTTCCACTACCCCCGTCAGCGGGGCGGGCCGGTGCTGGAGGGGGTAAACTTTATTCTGAAATCCGGGGAGCGGCTGGGCCTGTCCGCGCCCAGCGGGCGGGGGAAGACCACCCTGTGCAAGCTGCTGGCCGGCTGGGAGCGGCCAGTGCGGGGAGAGGTCCTGCTGGACAGCGCTCCCCTCCCCGGTCAGGGCTTCTGCCCGGTGCAGCTGCTGTGGCAGCATCCGGAGGAGGCGGTGGACCCCCTGTTGAAGCTGCGTAGGACTCTGGGTGAGGCCGGACCGACGGATCCCGGCCTTCTGGAGGGTCTGGGCGTCCGGGAGGATTGGCTGGAGCGGTATCCATCAGAGCTTTCCGGCGGGGAGCTGCAGCGCATCTGTATCGCCCGGGCCCTGCGGCCGGAGCTGCGGTTTCTGCTGTGCGACGAGCTGTCCGCCATGCTGGACCTGATTACCCAGGCGCAGATCTGGCGGTTTCTGCTCCGTCAGGCGGAGGAGCGCTCTCTGGGCCTGCTGATCGCCAGCCACGACCGCGCCCTGCTGGAGCGGCTGTGTACCAGGATTATTTCCTGGGAGGAGCTGTCTGCATATTCTGTTTGTCCCTTATCAGTTTAAGTGTTGTTGGGGAAAATAGTGAATAATTAGCAAATATATGTACAAATATGCAATTATATGTTAGCCCTTACAGTCGTGAGGGCTAACACAAATATCTCATTTAATGCCTTGTAATAGGCAAGAAAATATAGTATGATAATTGATAAATTGAATGGTTTTTAGAAATTCTTTCATTTACGGAGGAGGATTATTTTGATAAAAATTAAATGGATTGGCAAGTATAATGGAAACAATCTTCCTACTGTTGATGTAGAATCGGACGCAAAATCTTTGCCAGAGGTCACAACAAAATCTGTCTTTATGCTAATACCGATTCTCCTTATATTTGCTCTTTGCGTCTATTGTAAGCGTGTATATCTGGGAGGATTTGCATTTTCTCGCGCTGCCTGGATGATCGGTATTGTTATAGCACTGTTGTTCTTTCCCGTTCATGAGCTTCTCCATGCATTATGCTTTCCAGCGGAGAGCCAGGTGTTTATGTTCTACACCATGCAGGGAATTGGAATAACTTGCACCACCCCCATAACAAGAAACAGATTCATTTTTGTAAACCTATTTCCGTCAATGATTTTAGGGGGTATTTCATTGATTCTATTTTTGACGATTCCATGTACCTACGTTTTTGCAAGTATGATATTTTGTGCTTTTAGCTTACTGCATTTAGGTTGTAGTTATGTAGACTATTTGAATATCATACATTTGCTTAAATTGCCCAGGAATACAGTCATCCAAATATCCGGTAGCAAAATTTACTGGAAATAATGCAAGTTCAGTTTATTTTGAGCATAATCAAGCTGAAAGGGAAACTCCATGTGGTTAATACAGGGTGATTGTGAGATTCAGTCACCCTGTATTTTATACCCAAAAGGCTGATATAGTAGGTGATAACTTGAGTCCACGTACTGGATGGCCAAAATCGGACAATCCGAAGGGAATCGAACTGAAGGCGCGCATTGACGCGGAAACAGACAGTAAGATTCAGGCGTACTGCAAAAGGCACAACAAGACAAGGACTGAGGTTGTGCGTGAAGGAACTGAGCTGGTTTTGGCCCAAGAAAAATAGAAACAATCCGCCCACTTTCACATAAACGAATTGTTTCTATGTTGCCACACCTGGAGGTCTGGTAAATATAATTATGCCATACTTCCTGGTGAAAATCAAGGCTGCCATAGCCTTTGGGGAAACACAAGCCCCGCCCCCTCACAGGGGGCGGGGCACTTTGGTATTTACATGGCCAGCAGCTCCAGCTTTTCCCCGTCGGAGACGGCTTTCAGCTGGGACACCGGATTTTGATACCCCTCAATGAGCCGGACGGCGATGGCGTCCTCCAGCTCCTTCTGGATGAGGCGGCGCAGGTTCCGGGCGCCGTAAGTGGCGGAATAGGACTTCTTCACCAGGTAATTGAGCAGAGTCTCGTCCCAGGTGAAGTTGATCTCCTTCTCCTTCAGGGTGCCCACCAGCTCCTTGAGCATGAGTACGGCAATGCCCTTGAAATTCTCCTCAGACAGCTGGTTGAAGTAGACGATCTCGTCCACCCGGTTGATGAACTCGGGGCGGAGGAAGTCGTTCAGCGCCTTCATGGCCCGGTCCTTGCCCTGCTCGTTAGCGGTGCGGCCGAAGCCCACCGAGCCGCCTCCCTTGGTGCTGCTGCCGGCGTTGGTGGTCATGACAATCACCGTGTTCTCAAAGTTCACCACCCGGCCGTGGGCATCGGTGATGCGGCCGTCGTCCAGCACCTGGAGCAGGATGTTCAGCACGTCGGGATGGGCCTTCTCGATCTCGTCAAAGAGGACCACCGAGTAGGGCTTGCGCCGGATTTTCTCGGTGAGCTGGCCCGCCTCGTCGTAGCCCACGTAGCCCGGAGGGGAGCCGATAATCCGGGAGACAGCGTGCTTCTCCATAAACTCGGACATATCCAGCCGGATGAGGGACTCGGGGGTGTCGAACAGGTCGGCGGCCAGCTGCTTCACCAGCTCGGTCTTGCCCACGCCGGTGGAGCCCACGAAGATGAAGGACACCGGCTTGTGCTTGGGGGAGATACCGACTCTCCCCCGGCGGATGGCGGCGGAAACCGCCTTCACCGCCTCGTCCTGGCCGATCACATGGGACTCCAGCCGTTCCTCCAGCTTGGCCAGGCGCTGGAACTCCTGCTCCTGGATGCGGCTGGCGGGGATGTTGGTCCAAAGCTCGATGACGTTGGCCAGGTGCTCCTCGGTGAGGGAGGGGTGGGCATCGTTTTGCAGCTCCGATTTCTCCTCCTCCAGCCGCAGCTCCAGGCTCTTGATGTCGGCCAGCCGCTTGTAGGACTCCTCGGTGGCGGCGGCCATCATGACCTCCTTCTCCTTGGCCAGGTCGGCCAGCTCCTTGTCCACCGCGTTGAGACGGGCCAGGGCCTTGTTGTGGAGGTTCACGTTGGAGCAGGCCTCGTCGATGAGGTCGATGGCCTTGTCGGGCAGATAGCGGTCGGTGATGTACCGCTCGCTCATGGTGACGGCCAGCCGGCACATGGCGGGGGAGACCGCCACCTGGTGGAAGGACTCGTAGTAGGGGGCGATGCCCTCGATGACCTTCACGCTGTCCTCAATGGAGGGCTCCTCCACGATGACGGGCTGGAAGCGCCGCTCCAGGGCGGTGTCCTTCTCGATGTGCTTGCGGTACTCGTTGAGGGTGGTGGCGCCGATCACCTGAAGCTCGCCCCGGCTGAGGGCGGGCTTGAGGATGTTGGCGGCGTTCATGGAGCCCTCTGCGTCGCCGGCCCCCACAATGGTGTGGACCTCGTCGATGACCAGGATGATGTTGCCCAGCTTCTTGATCTCCTCGATCAGGCCCTTCATCCGGCTCTCGAACTGACCCCGGAACTGGGTGCCCGCCACCAGGGCGGTGAGGTCCAGCAGGTAGACCTCCTTGTCCAGCAGCTTGTAAGGGACGTCCCTGTTGGCGATGCGCTGGGCCAGGCCCTCGGCGATGGCGGTTTTGCCCACTCCGGGCTCACCGATGAGGCAGGGGTTGTTCTTCTGCCGGCGGTTGAGAATCTGAATGACCCGCTCCAGCTCCCGCTCTCGGCCGATGAGTTTATCCAGCTTGCCCTCCTGGGCTCGCTGGGTCAGGGAGATGCAGTAGCTGTCGAGAAATTTCCGCTTGGCGGGCTTGGCCTGCCCCTTTTCGCCCCGGGCGGGCGGGGGAGTGGGTCCCTCACCGGAGGAGGGCTTTTCCGAGGAGGAGGAGCCGCCGCCAAAGAGCTGGTTGAGGAAGGGGAAAGTGGCGGTGCGGCCGTCGTCCTCCTCGTCGTCCTCGTCCTTGGTGGGGGACATCATCCCCTCCATCCCCTCAGCGCCGCCGAAAGCGGACATCATCTCGGAGGTGAGGTTATCCAGGTCCTCGTCGCTGATGCCCATCTTTTTCATCATGTCGTCGATGGGCTTGATGCCCAGCTCCCGGGCGCATTTGAGGCACAGACCCTCGTTTTTGGAGGTGCCGCCCTCTAACTTGGTAATGAAGATAACCGCCACATTTTTGCCGCAGCGGCTGCACATGGTAGGCTGCATAGGTGATACGCTCCTTTCAGGAAAAGTCCACGTTTGGGGAGATGATACCCCCTAATTATGAACTAGGTATGAACTTTCGCCTGAGAAATACAGGGTTTAGAGGAAAAATGACAGAGGACTGGCCGTACAGAAGAATTTCAGCAGATAGGTGTGCTCCGCCGCCTCGGGGGGAAGATAGCTGTCCCGCAGCAGCCAGCAGAGGATGAACAGCACCAGCGCCCCCTTCACCAGCCCCACGGCCCCGCCGCCCCAGCGGTTGGCGGTGTAGAGAACGGGCAGGTGGGCCACCAGGTCCAGGGTGCGGCTGAGGAAGTGCCAGGCGATGAGTACCGCGAAGAAGGCCACGGCAAATATCACCATCCGGGCGATCTGCACCGCCACAAAGTGGGCCAGAGACTGGGCCGCGTTGGCAGTGACCTCCGCCACGCCGTTGTCCACCGCGTTCTGGAAGGCGTCGGCAAACCCTTGGAACAGTTCGGTTTCCTTCAGGTGCTGGATCACGCCGGCCAGCGCCACTTCTTCCGGGGACTGGGCCACTCCGCCGTCCGTGGAGACAAATTCTGTACTCTGGATGGCCTCGGTGAGCGATTCTTGAATACGCGCGGCCACCATAGGCTCCACCGCTTTGGCCACCGGCTCGGCCAGGGCGTTGGAGAGGAAGGAGGCGCCGATCAGCGCCACAAAGACGGCCAGCAGGGAACACAGGGTCAGCACAAGGCCCTTCCGATAGCCCAGCCAGACGAAAAAGAGCAGAACAGCAGCGATGCCGATATCGTAGACAATATATGACATGGAAACCTCCTGATAAATGGTATGTGGGGCCCGACGGCTCTGGCAGGCCAACCGGCAGGTTTTTCAGGTCCCCTGCTGCGGAATATACAGCCAGGCCTGCTGGTCGTTGGCCAGCAGGGCGGAGCCGTTGGGGGCCAGGTCCAGCTTCCGGGCGGCTTGGGGATTGTCCAGGCGGGCATACTGGGTCAGAGTCTGGTCGTAGAGCACCAGGCGGCTGCCGTAGAGCAGGGCACAGTATTCCCCGCCGGCGGCAAAGTCCAAGATCTGGCCGGAGAGGTCGATGGACCGGGCCGAGTGGTCGGCGCCGCTGATGACGATGGCTTGGGTAGCCCCGCCGGAGCGGTACCGCCCGGTGAGGAGGAAAGCGAAGCCGTCTCCACCCAGGGAACACCCCTTCAGATAGCTGGGGGAGAAGGAGTAGGTCTGGACGCTCATGTCTTCTGTGTGAATCATCATCAGCCGATCCTCCCCCAGCACCCAAATCAGTCCGTCCTCATAGTCCAGGTCCAGCACCATCAGGCTGCCCAGGTCCACCTGGGCGGAGGGCTCCTTTTGATTGACCGGGAAGAGGAGCAGGCGGCTGAAGAAGCTGCCGCCCTCCTGGCCCATGGTGATGATGGCCACCGTCTTGTGGTCGGGGGAGACGGCGGCATCTACAGTGAAGGCGGTGGTCAGGCCGATGCCGATAACCTCCTGGCCCCGGCTGTCGTAGACGGAGACCGCCCCCTTGTGGCGGCTCTGCTGGGCGGTGACCGCCAGCCAGCCGCCGTCGCTGACCCTGGCGGAGAGCAGGTCGTTGCTCCCCTCCAGGGTCAGCCGAAAGCTCTCGGCGCTGTTGCGGAAGACAAACAGGGACTGATTTCCCGCGTCGTAGACCACTGCGGTGGTGCGGGAGGCGTCCAGCACCGGGTTATCCAGGGAGATGACCTCCTCCGCCAGCTGTTCCCCGTCCAGGCCGTAGTAGTGGGCCCCGGCGGCGGAGGCGGTGACGACGCCGTCCTGAAGGTAGGCCACCGACAGCTTGCCGCCCCCGGCGTGGGGGAAGGGGGCGGCCTCTCCTGTGGCGCTGGTCTCCAGGCTGCGGTAGGTCATCCAGCGCTTGAAGGTGTTCAGGTTCAGGGTGTCCCGATAGACCACCAGGGCCAGCGCCCCCAAAATCAGTACGGTTGTCACAGCCAAAGCGGCCAGCCGAACAAGGATATTCGGTTTTTTGACCCGTTTTGGCGCGGGCGACTTTTCCTTCACATCCATACGCTATTTATAATACATCCTCATCATACCACAATTTTGTCATGTATAGTCCCCCGGGAGGAACGGTAGGCCCGGCCAGGGTCCGGTTGCCCGACTCCAGGATTGCCGGGATGTCCTCCGGGGCCAGCTTGCCTTCGGCGGCGTAGACCACAGTGCCCACCATGGCCCGGACCATGTTATACAGAAAGCCGTTGGCGCACACCCGGCAGGAGATCAGGTCGCCGGAGCGCTCCACGTCGAAGTAGTGGACGGTCCGCACAGTGGTTTTGGTCTCGGTGCCCACCGAGCGCACCGCCCGGAAGTCGTGGGTGCCCACGAACTGGGCCGCCGCCCGGGCCATGATCCCCTCATCCAGATGCTTGGGGTAGAACCAGGCCCGGTTGACATAAAACGGGTTGCCCAGCCGGGAGTTGTAGATTTTATAGGTATATTCCTTTTTCCGGCAGGAGCCGATGGCATTGAAGCCTTCAGGCACCTGGGTGGCTTTTACCACCACAATGTCGTCGGGGAGCCGGGTGTTCACCGCCAGGGGCAGCTTGTCCAGGGGGATGCGGCAGGTGGTGCGGAAGTTGGCCACGTAGGTCTCTGCGTGGACCCCTGCGTCGGTGCGGCCCGCCCCGGTACACTTTACCGGGTGGCCCACCGTGGCCGCCAGCGCCTTTTCCAGCGTCTCAGCCACGGAGACGGCGTTTTTCTGTACCTGCCACCCGTGGTAGGCCGTGCCGTTGTACATCAGCTTTAAGGCAATGTTGCGTTCCATAAAAACCCCCGTCCCGCCCGCAGGCGATAAGCCTCCCTTGCCAAAGGGAGGGGGACCGCCGGGCGGAGCCCGGTGGTGGAGGGATTCCGTTGGCCGGAAGCCGTGGGAGGAATCCCCCCGCCCCCTGCGGGGGCACCCCCCTTTAGCAAGGGGGGCTTTTTGGTGCTATCTGTTCACTTCCCGCTTGTCTGTACGACCTATCAGGCAATTCAGACTGAAGCTTTAAGGCAATGTTGCGTTCCATAAAAACCCCCGTCCCGCCCGCAGGCGATAAGCCTCCCTTGCCAAAGGGAGGGGGACCGCCGGGCGGAGCCCGGTGGTGGAGGGATTCCGTTGGCCGGAAGCCGTGGGAGGAATCCCCCCGCCCCCTGCGGGGGCACCCCCCTTTAGCAAGGGGGGCTTTTTTGGTGCTATCTGTTCACTTCCCGCTTATCCGTCAAGCCCAGAAGGTAATCGGTGCTGACGTCGAAGAACCTGGCAATCTGGATCAGGCCGGGAACTTCGGGATAGTGTCTCCCGTACTCATAGCCCTGATAACTGCGCAGTTTTACTCCACAGATTTCGGCCATTTCCCGTTGTTTCAGACCGCGTTCCTTTCGGAGCTCTCTCATTCGTTCAGAAAAAATCTGCATATTTCCTCCTGAGCTATTGACACGCAACTAAAAGTGGTATAAAATAAAGACGTAACTAAAAGATACAAAAGGAGATGCCACTATGAACAAAACCTTAAAAATGCTTTTCGTAGACAATCCCTACATAGCGGAGCAGGTCTGTGCCTTTTGCAGCACGCTTTCGGAGTTCCGGGAAGCGGAGCGGGAATTTAACGCTGTCAGCGAACAAATCGCGGTAAAGCTGGGCCGGGAGCTGTATCTCGACTTTGAAGAAGCCCAGTCCTGGTACATGGCAAAACTGGTCAACGCCTATTATCTCTTCGGATTGGGTCTGCGTCAAGAGATAATATCCGCCTTACAGCCCAAAGTGTCCTAACACGCCCACGCCCACGGTGATGGTCAGAAAGAGGAACAGGGCCACATAGTCGGCGGCTTTGTATTTCAGCTGCCGCAGGCGGGTTCTCCCCTCGCCGCCGTGGTAGCAGCGGCACTCCATAGCGGTGGCCAGCTCGTCGGCCCGGCGGAAGGCGGAGATGAACAGGGGTACCAGCAGGGGCAGCAGGGCCTTGGCCCGCTGGACCAGGCTGCCGCTCTCAAAGTCGGCCCCCCGGGCCCGCTGGGCGGACATGATTTTGTCCGTCTCCTCAATCAGCGTGGGGATAAAACGCAGCGCGATGGACATCATCATAGCCAGCTCATGGACGGGCACTTTTACCTTGTTCAGCGGGCCCATCAGGGATTCCAGCCCGTCGGTGAGCAGGATGGGGGAGGTGGTGTAGGTGAGCAGGAAGGTCCCGGAGATGAGCATCATGATCCGAATGACCATGAAGAAGGCCCGGTACACACCCTCCAGGGTGATGGTAAAAATCCAGAAATGGGCCAGCACCGTGTTCCCCGGCGTGTAGAACAGGTTGAGCAGGGCGGTAAATACCACAATAAACAGCACCGGCTTCAGTCCGCGGAGGATGGACTGGGGGGGCACCTTTGATACCGCGATGGACCCGGCCAGCACCAGGAACATAATGGCGTAAGTGACAAACCAGCTGGCCAGGAACAGAGCCACGATATAGAGTACCACGCAGAGCAGCTTGGTGCGGGGGTCCAGGCGGTGGACCGGGGAGTTTCCCGGAAAATACTGGCCCAGAGTGATATCCTTCAGCGCCATTTAGCCTACCCCCTTCTTCAGCTTGTCCAGGATGGCGGCCTTGGCCTGGTCCAGGGTGTAGACCGACGGGTCGATGTCTACCCCCATGGCTTTCAGCCGATGGAACACCCGGGTGAGCTGGGGGACACCCAGGCCCATCCGTTCCAGTTCGTCCCCGTGGCGGAAGACCTCCCGGGGGGCGCCCTGGAAGGGGATTTTCCCGTCGTTGACAGCCACCAGCCGGTCCACCGACCGGGCTACCTCCTCCATGGAGTGGGACACCAGGATGATGGTGGCGTTGTGGGCCTGGTGATACTCCCGGATGTTGCCCAGAATGGACTCCACCCCCTCCGGGTCCAGGCCGGCGGTGGGCTCGTCCAGAATGAGTACCTTGGGCTCCATAGCGATCACCCCGGCGATGGCCACCCGCCGCTTCTGGCCCCCGGACAGCTCAAAGGGGGATTTTTCCAGCTGATCGTCCCGCAGGCCCACAAAGTAGGCCGCCGACCGCACCCGGCGGTCGATCTCCTTTTCATCCAGCCCCATGTTCTTGGGGCCGAAGGAGATATCCCGATACACCGTCTCCTCAAAGAGCTGGTACTCCGGGTATTGGAACACCAGCCCCACCTGAAACCGGGTCTTTTTGGTGACCTTGGGGTCGGACCAGATGTCGGTGTCCTGAAAGAGTACTGTCCCCGTCGTAGGCTTGAGCAGGGCGTTCAGGTGCTGGATCAGGGTGGACTTGCCAGACCCGGTGTGGCCGATGATGCCCAGGTACTCCCCGGGGTAGGCGCAGAAGTCCACGCTGTCCAGGGCCGTGTGCTCAAAGGGCGTTCCGGCGGAGTAGATGTGGGTGAGCTGCTTGGTTTCGATGATCGGCTGCATAGTGATACATCCTTAATTATAGTGGTACATGCCCATATGGGTCACGTCCGTAGGGGAATCCCCCCGCCCCTTCGGGGCACCCCCCTTTAGCAAGGGGGGCTTTTTCAGAGCGCTAAGGCCCCCTTGCTAAAGGGGGCTGGCACCGCCGTCAGGCGGTGACTGGGGGATTCTTCATGAGCAAGCGGTACAGCGCCTGGGCGCACTCCTCGTCGCTGAGGGCGTCCAGGGGGACATCATACCCCTCCTGGCGCAGTTCCCACAGCAGGGCGGTGGTCTGGGGGACGGTCAGCCCCACCTGACGCAGCTCCTCCACCTGAGAGAAAACCGACTTTGGCGCGCCGTCGGCGACCACCTTACCCTTTGCCATGACCACCAGCCGGTCGGCCTGGGCGGCCTCGTCCATGTGGTGGGTGATGAGGACGACGGTGACGCCCCGTTCCCGGTTCAGCGTTTTGATGGTGCTCAGCACGTCTTTGCGCCCGATGGGGTCCAGCATGGCGGTGGGCTCGTCCAGCACAATGCACCGGGGCTGCATGGCAATCACGCCCGCGATAGCCACCCGCTGCTTCTGCCCGCCGGAGAGGAGGTGGGGGGCATGCTCCCGGAAGCTGTACATGTTCACGGCCTTCAGCGCGTCGTCCACCCGCCGGCGTATCTCGTCAGGGGGGACCCCCAGGTTTTCGGGGGCGAAGGCCACGTCCTCCTCTACCACGTTGGCCACGATCTGGTTGTCAGGGTTCTGGAACACCATGCCAACCGTGCGGCGGATATCAAGGAGCTTGTCCTCATCCGCAGTGTCGATGCCGTCCACATATACCGATCCTCCGGAGGGCAGGAGGATGGCGTTCATGTGCTTGGCCAGGGTGGACTTGCCGGAGCCGTTATGGCCCAGTACGGCCACGAAGGAGCCCTCCTCAATGTCCAGGCTCACGCCGTCCAGCACAACTGGGGAGGTTCCCTCGACGGCGGGGTAGGAGAAGCGCAGGTCATCGGTTTGAATGATGGCGGACATGGCGGTTCCTCCGATACTTTCAAAGTAACGCTGTATTATACCATTTCATGGGATATCCGTCAATGTAAAAGCCGACAAACTTTCCGACGGAAACAGAAAAAACCCGCCCGGATGGGCGGGGGCGCGGGGGGACGTTATCCGCCCCGCCGTCCGGGCCGCTGGGGCTCCGGCTTTTTGGGGAGACCCAGCTGCGCGGCATAGGGGCTGATTTCCGTCCAGGGCGCCAGAAAGGCGCGGATGCCCAGCCGACGGGCCACCTCGATCTTCCGCCGCAGGGTGTCCCCGTCGTCAAAGAGAACAAAGTGGGCCCCGTTTGTCCGGCTCATGTAGGTGAAGTACCGGGCGCACAGCTCCCCGGAGAAAAACACAGAGGGGGACAGCCGGGTCATCAGGTCCTTCAGCTCCTGGTCGGTAAGGGGCTGGCCGCTGCCGGTGGGGGAGGGGAGGAAGAAGTCCTCCGCCCGCTTCTCCAGGGCCAGCACCACCCGGCTCTCCCCAAAGCGCTCCAGCGCCTCCACCAGCCGCTGCTGAAGGGAGCCTCCCGACAGGGCAGAGGGAATCATCACCCTGGCGTGAGGGGCGTGGGAGCCGTACCTCTCAGAGACATAGAGAGTCCAGCCCCGGCGGGCAAACTGCTCGTCCAGCTGCCCGGCGATCTGTTCCAGGGGAGGCAGGTGGTTTTCAAAGTCCAGAATGGCCCCGGAGAAGCCCCGGGCCTGGCATTCCCGGAGTATCTCCTGGCAGGGCTGGCTGACAGAGCCCAGAGGGCCGAAGTCCCGGTCATCCACCACCATCAGCCCGCCTCTGGGCAGAGCGGTGCTGTCCGCCCGGAACAGGTGGGGGCCTGGCCCCAGCCGATAGGCCAGATGGGCGGGAACCGCCTGCCAGCCCCGCAGGGCGGGCAGCTGCCTGGGCGTAAGCGTGACGATAAAGGTGTCTTGCGGCATAGGAATCCCCCTTGTCCAAAGCGTTTCCCTGTGTTATACTACGCTGTACAGCCTATGAAACCGGACAGGAGGATAGAACCATGTCCCTATCGCCCATCCCCCGGGGGGTATACCCCTCGGTGACAGATATTTCCCCCAGAGCCCTGGCGGAAAAAGGCATCCGCTTGGTGCTGGCCGACCTGGACAACACCTTGGTGCCCTATAGAGCGACGGAGCCCCCTGCGGAGCTGATGGCCTGGAAGGAGGCTCTGGAGAAGAACGGCATCCGGCTGTTTCTGCTGTCCAACAGCCGCAAGCCGGGCCGGGCGCAGAAATTCGCCGAAAAGCTGGGCATCCCCTTTCAGGGCCATTCGGGCAAACCCAAGCGGGGGGGCTACCTTAAGGCGATGGAGCGCATGGGAGCGAGGCCTGAGGAGACCGTCATGGTGGGGGACCAGATTTTTACCGACACCCTGGGGGCCAACAACGCCGGGGTAACCCCCCTGCTGGTCCGGCCCATCCGTCTGGCGGGCAACCCTGGCCGATATCTCCGCTACGCGGCCGAGACTCCCTTCCGGCTGCTTGGCAGAAGGAGGCCTTTCTTATGAGCGCGAAATTTGGTCCGGCGGGCAACTGTGAAAGTTTTTCCCGAGCCCATAAGTCCTCTTTGGCGGCGCCCCAATGGATCGCCGATTTCGGCCTGGACTGCTACGAGTACCAGTGCGGCCAGGGAGTCCGTGTGAAGAAGGAGACCGCCGTCAAGCTGGGGGAGAACGCTCGGGCGGCGGGAATTTCCCTCTCTCTGCACGCCCCCTATTTCATCAATCCGGCCAACCCCAATCTGGACAGTATTATGAAAAACAACGGCTATGTGCTCACCTCCTGTGCCCTGGCGGACTGGATGGGGGCGGGGCGGGTGGTGGTCCACACCGGAGCCCTGATGGGCCGTTCCCGCCGGGAGGCCCTGGATATCGCCAAAAGGGGAATGCAAGGCCTGCTGTCCGTCATCGACACCGCCGGCCTGGGGCACATCGCCCTGTGTCCCGAGACCATGGGCAAGATCAATCAGCTGGGGGACCTGGACGAGGTGCTGGAGCTGTGTACCTTGGATGAGCGGTTGGTGCCCTGCATCGACTTTGGTCATTTGTACGCCCGCTCCCTGGGGACGGATGACGGCCGGTCGGCCTTCTGCCGGATGCTGGACCGGGTGGCCGAGGTGCTGGGCCCCCACCGGGCCAGCACCTTCCACAGCCACTTCTCCCACATCGAGTTCACCCCCGGCGGCGGGGAAAAGTGCCACCGCACCTTTGACGACAATGGAGGCTACGGCCCCGACTGGGCCCCTCTGGCGGCGGAGATCGCCCGCCGGGGCTGGTCGCCCACCTTTATCTGCGAGTCCGCCGGCACCCAGGCGGAGGACGCGCTGACTATGAAACAGACCTATGAGGCGCTTCTGTAGGGACGGACAATGTCTGCCCGCTTGAATGCTGATTGCGTTTTGGGCGCGCAATATGCGCCCCTACAAACTCAAAAGGAGAAATTTGCCATGAACCATATCGAAAAAATCGCCGCCCAGCTGCCGGAGTACGGCCTGGACGCCATGCTGATTACCAGTGAGTCGGGGGAGCGGTACGCCCTGGGCTTCCACGGGGAGGGCCTGCTGCTGGTGACGAAGGACGGGGCTCAGTACACCACCGACGGCCGGTACATCGAGACTGCCCGGGAGCAGGTCGAGGGGGCGGAGGTACTGCTGGCCACCCCGGAGAAGGGCCATATGGCCCTGGCCAAGGAGTTCATCGAACAAAAGCATCTGCACAACGTGGGCTTTGAGAGCGGCGCCATGACGGTGGACAGCCACAAGAGATATTCCCAGGAGCTGCCCTGCATCCTCACGCCCGCCCAGAAGCTGCTGGCTGGGCTGCGCGCCTCCAAGGACGAGGGAGAGCTGGACCTGATGCGCCGGGCCCAGGCCGTCACCGACGAGGCCTTCCGGACTATTTTAAACTTCATCCGCCCCGGTATGACGGAGCGGGAGATCGCTGCCCGGCTGGTCTACGAGCTGCTGAGCCGGGGCGGAGAGAAGGAGGCTTTCGACACCATTGTGGCCGCCGGCCCCAACGGCTCCCGGCCCCACGCCGTCCCCGGAGACCAGGTGGTGGACACGGGGATGTTCATCACCATGGACTTCGGCTGCAAGGTGGGGGGCTACTGCTCCGACATGACCCGCACTGTGGCCCTGGGGCAGCCCACAGAGGAGATGGAGGAGGTCTACGCCGCCGTTCTGGCCGCCCAGAAGGCGGGCATCAACGCCGCCCGGGCCGGAGTCACCGGCCGGGAGATCGATGAGGCGGCCCGGCGCGTCCTCCGGGAGGCGGGGTATGGGGAGTATTTTTCCCACAGCTTCGGCCACTCCCTGGGGGTGGACATCCACGAGTCCCCCGGCGCCAGTTCCAAGGAGACCCAGATCATGCCCGTGGGGGCAGTCATCTCCGCTGAGCCAGGGGTCTATATCCCGGGGAAATTTGGGGTGCGCATTGAGGACGTGCTCATCCTCAGCGAGACCGGCTGCGAAAACATTACCCGTTCCCCCAAGGACCTGATTGTGCTGTAAAAGGAAAAAGGCCCCTTGCCAAAGGGGGCTGGCGCCGCCGAAGGCGGTGACTGGGGGATTCCGTTATTTGAAAACCTTCTGCTTGACGGAATCCCTCCACCGCCGGGCTTTGCCCGGCGGTCCCCCTCCCTTTGGCA
>CAJTSQ010000031.1 GCA_910578735.1 uncultured Oscillospiraceae bacterium | reverse complement strand
TGCCGCAGGTTTAAGTCCTGCCTGAGTGAATAGGAGGTGGGGAAAAATCTAAATTTTGAGGCCCTTGGATTTTCGTTATCCAAGGGCCTCTGAGGTCTTGAAATCTCTCGGTTTTTTCACCAAAAATCTTTTTTGACCTCTTTTTCTGGTGCGCCTGAAGGGACTCGAACCCACACGCGTTGCCGCACGAGAACCTAAATCTCGCATGTCTGCCAATTCCATCACAGGCGCATACCGGGGCGATAAGGATTTCCGTACCGTCTTCTACACATCATACAGGAGTACAGGGAAAAAGTCAATTACACAAAGGCAAAAACATTAATTTTCCGTCAATTCCATTGCCAGCTTTTCCACCGCCTGAGACACATAGGCGGGCAGGGGCAGTGTCTCCACGCCGGCCACCAGGACTCCGCAGTTGTTCATGGGAATCAAAAATTTTTTTGCCCGGCAGCTGCCCACAGCCTCGGCCATTTTTGGAGTGACCTCCCCCAAAATGGCGTTGGCCACCACGATACCCACCGGGCCCAGCACGCCGTCAGCGTCCGCGACACCCCGTGCCACTGGGTTTTCTCCTGTGGCCCCAAGGTCCGCCCCCGCCTTCAGCATAGCGGCGGTGGCTGCGGAATTGGTCCCTAAGGCATGAATTTGGGCCTGGGGAAGGCGGGCCTTAACCCGCTCCACCAGCAGACTGCCCAGCCGGCCGCCCTGACCGTCTATAATCACAATTTTCACAGGCAAAACTCCCTTTTCATAAGATAGTACGGGGGTGGTCTTATTGTCTTCCATCTACGACGCAAACAGTGGGGAACTGCTCACCATGGCGGTGGCTCTCTCCGCCGTCCTGGCTCAGGGGCAGAGCCAGACCCAGCTGGCCAAGCTGGGGGCTTTTTTCACCATCGTGGGGGACACCCTGAACCTCTATGCCCTTCAGCCCAGCCAGGTGGACCGGGCCGGGACGGCGCTCAGTCTCGCAGATAATCTCTGATCTCCTCCAGGCGGTCGATTGCCCCCTGATAGCCCGCCGCCCAGAGCAGGCGCAGCTTCTCGGTGTCCCGCTCGGTCCGGGCCACCCCAAGGGTGGACTCAGGGGCGATGACGAGAACCTTTCCCTCACGCTCCGCCCGGAACAGGGCCTCCCGGTCCCGGTTGTATACCTCCGCCCGGTTTTCCATGGCCTCCACAAACGCGGGATAGTCCCGGTACCGCTTCCGAATCAGCTTCATCATGTGGTCGGGCTTGCGGCGGTAGTGCCGGGGGCGGGTAAGTACCACAATTACCCGGTCACACTTCTCCAGCCCCCGCCGCCAGGGAATGGCGTCGCCGATGCCGCCGTCCAGATAGGGCTGGCCGTTGATTTCAAAGATAGGGAATAGGAGGGGCATAGCACAGCTGGCCTGGAGGACGATGGACTCCTCGTCCCGCCGGGGGACGGCCAGGTAGTCCGCCTTTCCGGTGTTCAGGTTGGTGACCACCGCCTCCACCTCCCCGGGGAAGGCGGCAAAGGTGTCATAGTCGAAGGGGACCAGCTCGTTGGGGATGGTGCTGAAACCAAATTCCAGCCCAAAGTAACTGCGGTTCTCCTTGTCCGCCAGATTCCGCCAGCCCATGTACCGCTTATCGCGTGCGTAGCGGGCGACTACCTCCAGATTGCGCCGGGGCTGTCTGGATACATAGCTCACCCCGTAGGCGATGCCTGCCGACACGCCGATGACATAGTCGGCCATGACCTTGCCGTCCAGCAGGCCGTCGCACACGCCGCTGGAAAAAATTGCCCGGAGGGCCCCGCCCTCCAACACCAGTCCTGTTTTCATAAAAACCTCCCGCGCCCGCGCCGGGCGCTTTTTTCTTATTATACCCCTTCCCCGGCGATTTTGCAAACTGTCTCAATTTCCTTGACACTGCCCGCCCTTTGGGGGTAAAATACGGTTGATTCATTTTATGCGGAGGTACGCCATGACCACCCACAAAAAAGTATCCGTCCTGCCCATCTACCTGCTGGGTCTGGTGTGGCTGGGCTATGCGCTGGTCTTCCCCCTGAACGCCCCGCTGCACTATATCCTGTGCGCCGGGCTGTCCTTTGCCGCCTTTGTGCTGGGCAAGGCCATCTGGCCCGACAAGGTCTACCAGACCCCCGGCGCGGCCGAGACAAAGAAGGAGGCCAAAAAGGAGGAGGACCCCAAGATCGCCGCGCTGCGAAAGGAGAAGGACCGGGCCATCTCCGAGCTGCGCCGCCTCAACGACGCCATCCCCGACGAGAAGATTTCCGCCCAGATCGACCACCTGGAGGAGGTCACGGGGAAGATCATCGACTATGTCATCGCCAATCCGGCCAAGCAGTCCCAGATTTCCCGCTTTCTGGACTACTTCCTGCCCACCACCATCAAGCTGCTCAACGCCTACGACCGGATGGACTCTGCCGGCATCTCGGGCAGCAACATCGACGCCACCAAGCAAAAGGTGGAGACCATGCTGGACACCCTCTGCGCCGCCTTTGACAAGCAGCTGGATTCCCTCTTTGGCGACGAGGCCCTGGACATCTCCACCGACATCACCGTCATGGAGAATCTGCTGGCCCAGGAGGGGCTGTCCGGCGGCTCCAAACCCACCGGCGGGGCGAACGGACCTAAACTGGAATTATAATACAGGAGGAACAAAACCATGAGTGACGAACTGAACCTGAACACCACCCCGGAGCTGACCTTCGAGCCCTCCGCCGCCCAGGCGGTGGAGGCCCCGGCCCTGACGTTGGAGCCCTCCGCCCCGGCGGCCCCCCAGGTGGACGAGGCGGCCCAGGCCGCCCGGGATGCCAACGCTGTCAAGCTGGACGAATCCATGCTCAGCGAGGCGGAGAAGAAGATGGTGGAGGACTTCTCCCAGAAGATTGACGTGACCGACAGCAGTCTGGTGCTCAACTACGGCGCGGCGGCCCAGAAGAACATCGCCGCCTTCTCCGAGAGCGCCCTGAACAACGTGAAGACCAAGGACCTGGGCGAGGTAGGGGAGGCCCTCAGCTCCCTGGTGGTGGAGCTGAAGACCTTCGGCCAGCCGGAGAAGAAGGGCATCGGCGGCTTCTTCCAGAAAAAGCGCAAAGAACTGGAGGCCCTGAAGGCCAGCTACGCCAAGGCCGAGGTCAACGTGGATAAGATCGTCAAGGTGCTGCAGGACCACCAGGTCACCCTGATGAAGGACGTGGCCATGTTTGACCAGATGTATGAGCTGAACACCAAGTATTACAAGGAGCTCACCATGTATATTCTGGCCGGCAAGAAGCGGCTGGAGTATCTGCGCGCCCACGACCTGGCCGACCTGAAAAAGAAGGCGGAGACCACCGGCGCCCAGGAGGACGCCCAGGCCTACAACGACTTCGCCAACCTGTGCAACCGGTTCGAGAAGAAGCTCCACGACCTGGAGCTGACCCGGATGATCTCCATTCAGATGGGACCCCAGACCCGCCTGCTCCAGAACAACGACACCCAGATGCTGGAGAAGATCCAGTCCTCCCTGGTGAACACCATCCCCCTGTGGAAGAGCCAGATGGTGCTGGCCCTGGGACTGGAGCACGGCCGTCAGGCCACTGCCGCCCAGGCCGCCGTTACCGATATGACCAACCAGCTTCTCCAGAAGAATGCCGACATGCTGAAAATGGGCACCATTGAGACCGCCCGGGAGGCGGAGCGGAGCGTAGTCTCCATCGAGACCCTCCAGCACACCAATCAGCAGCTCATCACCACCCTGGACGAGGTGATGCGGATTCAGACCGAGGGGGCTCAGAAGCGGAAGGATGCCGAGGCCGAGCTGGGCCGCATCGAGGGCGAGCTGAAGCAGAAGCTGCTGGAGCTGCGGGGGTAATATCCGTAGGGGGCGCCGCCCTCGGCGCCCCTATCTTCCGGTATTGACGGGCCGCCCAGGGGGGCGGCCCCTACAAATCAAGCACCCCAAACAAGGAGAATACCATGAAATTTTTGCAAAAAACCTGGGTAGCCTGGCTGCTCACCGCCGTTATGATTGTGGCGGCTATCGGCATCGGACAGGTCAGAGGCGGACGGCGCGAACCTGAGCCGCTGCCCTCCGGCAGCACTGCGCTGGACGAGAGCCTGTCCACCGCCGGCTATGACAAGTGGATCTGGGACGACGCAGGCCTTCTGTCCGCCTCCACGGAGAAGCAGATCAGCCTCTACAACGCGAACTGGGATTATCGCTACAACAGCGTGGTGGCCATTGCAACCACCGATTCCACCGGCGATTTGGAGGAGTTCGCCTGGGACCAGGGCCTCGACATGGGCCTGGGAGAGGGGGACGCCATTCTGTCCATCTCCGCCCGGGACGGGGACTGGTTTGTGGCCCCGGGTGACGACTTCTCCACCATCCTGAGCAGCCGGGTTGTCTCTGACCTGGAGAATATTCTGTCGGGAAAACTGAACGACAAGACAGTTTTAGCCTTCTATGAGGCGCTGAACCAGGTCTATCTGGACAACTTCGGTCTGGGGAACGCCGGGAGCGGTTCCACATACGCCCCAGGCCACTCCGGCGGCGGAAACACCGCTGCAGGCGTTATGCTGCTGGCAGTGATCCTTATTGCCATCGTTCTGGTGGTCAGCGCCATCGACCGGATGCGCTACAACACCTACCGGCGGCAGTATTACGGCGTGGTCAATCCTCCGGTGATGTTCCGGCCCATCTTCTTCTGGCACGGGCCGGGCTCCTACTGGTACCGGCGGCACTGGCATCAACCGCCCCCGCCCCCGCCCCGGCCTCCCAGAGGTCCCGGCGGCGGCTTTGGCGGCAGCTCCGGCTTCGGAGGGGGCAGCTCCAGCGGCTTCGGCGGTGCCGGCAACCGGGGTCCCAGGGGGGGCGGCACCTTTGGCGGGCGGCCCTCCGGGGGTGGACGCTCCGGGGGCTTTGGGGGCTCCTTCGGCGGAGGATCTTCCTTTGGGGGCAGCCGGGGCGGCGGTTCCTTTGGCGGTTCCCGGGGCGGCGGCTTTGGCGGCGGACGCTCTGGGGGCTTTGGGGGCGGACGCGCCGGCGGCTTTGGCGGCGGACGCTCTGGGGGCTTTGGCGGCGGCTCCCGTGGGGGCGGTTTTGGCGGCCGGCGCTGACCGCAGCGCCGGGCCCGAGCTGTCAGAAAAAGGTGAAACAGGCAGAAAAGCACAAAGCCATTGACAAAGAGACTTTTTACTCCCTATAATGAATAGGCAAGACTCCGGGTCCTCTGGTGGGGTTAACAACAATAACATGAGGTGGAGAGAGATGAAAAGTATCCGGAAAAAGATAACGGTATACCTGATGGCAACAGTTCTGATTGCACTGGCCGCAGTAGGTGCATCCAGCATTGCGCTGAATTACAGAAGTACCGTGGCCACGGTGGACCAGATGATGAGCGAGACCGCAGTACTGGCTGCAGAGCGCATTGAACAGGAGCTGACGGCCTACAAGAATGTGGCTATGGACACCGGCTGTATCCCCCAGCTGACAGACAGCACCGTAACGGTGGAGGAGAAGCGGGCGATTATTGACGAGCGCGTCGAGATGCACGGGTTTCGGCGGGGCAATGTGATTGGCGCTAACGGTATCAGCATCTTTGACGGAAATGACTACTCCGACCGGGAGTATGTGAAACAGGCGATGCAGGGCAACATCTACGTCTCTGAACCGCTGGTCAGCAAAATCACGGGGGAGCTGTCCATCATGGTGGCGGCGCCCCTCTACGACGGCGGGCATTACGGCGGACGAATCACGGGCGTGGTCTACTTTGTGCCCCAGGAGACATTTTTGAATGATATCGTCTCCTCCATCAAGATTGGTGAGAACTGCCGGGCCTACATGATTAACAAAAACGGCGATACCATCGCCGACGTCACCCTGGACACCATCACCACGCAGAATATCGAGCGGGAGGCCCAGAGCGACAAATCCCTGAAGAGCCGGGCCGCCCTCCACGTGGCCATGCGCCAGGGGGAGAACGGCTTTGGCGGCATTCGGGCCGAGGACGGCCCCCGCTACCTGGCTTACGCCCCGGTGGGCGGGACGGACGGCTGGAGCGTGGCGGTTGCCTCGCCCAAGGCGAACTTTTTAGCGGATACATATTTCGCCATGGTCATCAGCGTGGCGGTCATAGTGGTCTCCATCCTGGCCTCCATCGTGGTGGCGCTGAAGCTCTCCACCAGTATCAGCAAGCCCATGCGGGCCTGCGCCGAGCGGATGAAGCTGCTGGTAGAGGGCGATCTGAACTCACCGGTGCCCCAGGCTGTAGGCCGGGACGAGACGGCGGAGCTGACCCGCTCCACAGCGGAAATGGTGGAGGGGCTGAATCAGATTATCAACGATATCAGATACCTGCTGAACGAGATGGCCAACCAGAATTTTGACATTCAGTCTGCCCACCGGGAGGCCTATGTGGGCGGCTATCAGGCTATCCTGCACTCCATGCGGAACCTGAAGGTGGAGTTGAGCAACACCATGCGCCAGATCGACGCCTCCGCCAGCCAGGTGTCCTCGGCCAGCAGCCAGGTTTCGGTAGGGGCCCAGACCCTGAGTCAGGGGTCTATAGAGCAGGCCAGCGCGGTGGAAGAGCTGGCAGCCACTATTACCGACATCTCCGCCAGCGCCCAGAAGACGGCTACCGCCGCAGAGGAGGCGGGCCAGTATGTGAACCAGGCCGGCGCCCAGCTTGGCACCAGCGTGGAGTATGTAAAGGACCTGAACCAGGCGATGGAACGGATATCCGGCTCCGCCCAGGAGATTTCCAAGATTATCGGCACCATTGAGGACATCGCGTTCCAGACCAATATTCTGGCGCTGAACGCCGCCGTGGAGGCGGCCCGGGCCGGCTCTGCCGGCAAGGGCTTCGCGGTGGTGGCCGACGAGGTGCGCAACCTGGCCTTCAAGTCGGACAAGGCCGCCAAGGCCACCAAGGAACTGATTGGAGGCTCGATTGCCGCCGTGGCCGAGGGCAGCCAGGCGGTGGTGAAGGTCACCGAGTCTCTGGAGCGGACCAGCGATGCCGCCGGGCATGTGACCAGCAAAATGAATATTGTGGTGGAGGCCGTGGAGAGCCAGAACGCCGCCATTTCTCAGGTTACCGAGGGAGTAGACCAAATTTCCGCCGTGGTGCAGACCAACAGTGCCACCGCCCAAGAGAGCGCGGCGGCCAGTGAGGAGCTGTCCGCTGAGGCGGCCAGCCTGAAGCAGCTGGTGGACCAGTTTACTCTGGCCAGGGATTGAGAGGGAAACAGAGATGAGCAGGATATACACATCCGCCGAACAGCTGATTGGCGGGACCCCGCTGTTGGAGCTGGCCCACATTGAGAGGGAGGAGGGGCTCCAGGCCCGCATCCTGGCCAAGCTGGAGTATTTCAATCCCGCCGGTTCGGCGAAGGACCGGGCGGCCAAGTCTATGATCGATGACGGGGAGGCCAGGGGCCTGCTGAAACCGGGCTCTGTCATCATCGAACCCACCTCGGGCAATACCGGCATCGGCCTGGCCCTGATAGCCGCCGTCCGGGGCTACCGGATCATCATTGTCATGCCGGAGACTATGAGTGTGGAGCGGCGTAAGCTGATGCGGGCCTACGGCGCGGAGCTGGTACTCACCCAGGGGGACAGGGGCATGGAAGGGGCGATTGCCAAGGCGGAGGAGCTGGCCCGGGAGATTCCCAACAGCTTTATTCCCGGCCAGTTTGTCAACCCGGCCAACCCGGCGGCCCACAGGGACACAACCGGCCCGGAGATTTGGGAGGATACAGGCGGCGGAGTGGATATCTTTGTGGCCGGCGTGGGCACCGGCGGTACCGTCACCGGGGTAGGGGAGTATCTAAAGGCCCGGAACCCCGGGGTGAGGGTGGTGGCTGTGGAGCCCGCCTCCTCTCCTGTGCTGAGCACAGGTGTAGCCGGACGCCACGGAATCCAGGGCATCGGCGCCGGCTTTGTCCCCGAGGCACTGAATACGGAGATTTACGACGAGATCATTACGGTAGAAGACGATGACGCCTTTGCCGCCGGCAGGCTGGTGGGCCGGAAGGAGGGGGTGTTGGTGGGCATCTCCTCCGGCGCGGCAGTCTGGGCGGCGGTCCAGCTGGCCAAGCGTCCGGAGAACCGGGGCAAGACCATCGTGACCCTGCTTCCGGACGCCGGGAACCGCTACCTCTCCACTCCGCTGTTTGCGGATTGACCCCACGGAGCATACAGGGCTGCCGCGTCTGCGGCAGCCCATTTTTTAGGCAGAAAAGTCGCGGAAGGGGCTTGCGCCCGTTGGAAAAGGGTGGTACATTTATAGCGAAAGAAAGCTGCTGAAGGAGGCGTGACCAACGATGAAAGAACAAAGCGCGGTCCCGGTGCCGAACGTCTGTTATGTAAACCGTGAGCTGTCCTGGCTCCAATTCAATCAGCGGGTGCTGGAGGAGGCGGAGGACCTGGCCAACCCCCTGTGTGAGCGATTGAATTTTGCTGCCATCTTTCAGAGCAATCTGGATGAGTTCTTTATGGTGCGGGTAGGGATGCTGATGGATACGCTCCACCTGACATCTACCGACGATAAAACCGGCATGACCAGCGCCGAGCAGACTGCGGCAGTGCTGGATAAAACCCGGGAGCTGCTGACAGAGCGAGACCGTGTCTGTAAGTCCCTTATGGGTGAGCTGTCCGGACAGGGGGTGGAGATATGCCGGTTCCACAGCCTGTCGGATAAGCAGCAGTCCTTCCTGGAAAAGCATTTTACCTCCGGCGTCCTGCCTCTGCTGTCCCCTCAGATCATCGGGCGCAAGCAGCCCTTCCCCTTTTTGCGCAACAAATCCATTTACGCCGTGGCTGTGCTTAAGAGCAAGAGCGGCGGGGAGCGTATGGGTATTGTCCCCTGTGGGGAGGGCATCCTGCGCCGCCTGGTCCCCCTGCCCGGAGAGGGCCAGCGCTATGTGCTGGTGGAGGACCTGATCGCCAGCTTTCTCCCCAAGATTTTTACCCACTACAAGGTGGACGGCACGGTGCTGATCCGCCTGGTGCGCAGCGCTGATATCCATATGGACGAGGCCTCCTCAGAGATGAGCGAGATGTTGGCGGAGGAGTACCGCAAGAGTATGGAAAAGCTGGTCCGCCGGCGCAAGCGGCTTCAGCCGGTGAAGCTGGAGTACCAAGGCAAGCTGTCCGATACCCTGCGGGACGGCCTGTGCCGGTGCCTGGGGCTGTCTAAAAAGCACCTGTTTTCCAGCGAAGTTCCCCTGGACCTGTCCTTTATGGGTGCCCTGCGGGACATGCTACGGGACAAGGCCGAGCTGTTCTACCCCCGGCGGGTCCCTCAGAACTCCCCCAATGTGGAGGCGCTGGCTCCTATGACAGAGCAGATCAGAGCGCGGGACCGGATGCTCACTTACCCCTACGAGAGCGTCCGTCCCCTGCTGCGGCTGCTCCAGGAGGCGGGACAGGACCCCGAGGTAGTATCCATCAAAATGACCCTCTACCGGGTGGCCCACAACAGCAAGATCGTGGAGGCTCTGGTGGATGCCGCCGAAAACGGCAAAGAGGTGGTGGCCCTGGTGGAACTGAGGGCCCGGTTCGATGAGGAGAACAACATCGGCTGGTCTCGGGTGCTGGAGCAGGCGGGCTGCCGGGTGATTTACGGCCTGGACGGGCTGAAGGTCCACTCCAAGCTCCTCCTCATCACCCGGATGCACAACGATCAGGTGGAGTATATCACCCAGGTGGGCACCGGCAACTACAACGAGGATACCGTCCGGCTGTATACCGACTACGCCCTGATGACGGCTGACCCCCAGATCGGCGCCGAGGCCGCCCAGGTGTTTAACTGCCTGTCCATGGGCGAGGTGGTGGAGGACAGCCGCCGCCTTATGGTGGCCCCCGCCTGCCTGCGGGATAAGGTCGTCGCCTTCATCGACCGGGAGATTGAGCTGGCCCGGGCAGGGGAGGAGGCCTATCTGGGCTTTAAGCTCAACGGTCTCACCGACAAGCTGATTATCGACAAGCTCATCGAGGCCTCCGGGGCCGGGGTGAAAATCGACCTGATCGTCCGGGGCATCTGCTGTCTCACCGGCGGCGTGCCCGGGCTGACGGAGAACATCACCGTCCGCAGCATCGTGGGCCGGTATCTGGAGCATGCCCGCATCTATATTTTCGGCCTGGGGGAGCGAAAGCAGGTGTATATCTCCTCCGCCGACTTTATGACCCGCAACACCACCCGCCGGGTGGAGGTGGCCGCCCCCGTGGACGACCCAGCCCTCCGGGCCCACCTGGAGGCCATGTTTGCCGACCAGCTCCGAGACACCGCCAAGGGGAGGATTCAGCGGCCGGACGGCAGTTATGTTCGGGCCCAGGGGGAGCGCTTCAACGCCCAGGAGCACTTCTGCGACCAGGCCTACACCGGGGAATGGGCGCTGGAGCAGCCCAGGCCTGAGCCCAAGCCGGCGGTCAAACCCGCGCCCAAGCCTGCGTCAAAGGCGGTCCCGGTCAAGCTGGCCCCGGCGAAGCCCGCCGCCGTGCGGAAGACCCGCCGGGGGCTGCTGGGACGGATCATCAGGAGAGATTCGTAGGTTGTAACGCCTGTGGGGGCTGCCTGTGGCCACCTCCATACCTGGTTTACCAAGCCGAAGCGGCTTTCATATATTTTATCTTTTTCTGAAAGGAAGCGGTATTTCATGAAGCGGATCGGAATACTCACCAGCGGCGGCGACTGCCAGGCCCTCAACGCCACCATGCGGGGCGTGGCCAAGGGTCTCTACAACATCTACGGCAACGAGGTGGAGATCATCGGTTTTATTGACGGCTATAAGGGTCTCATCTACGAGGACTACAAAAAGCTGTCCCCCATCGACTTCACCGGCCTGCTCACCCGGGGCGGCACCATCCTGGGCTCCAGCCGCCAGCCTTTCAAGCTGATGCGGGTGCCCGACGAGAACGGACTGGACAAGGTGGAGGCCATGAAGTATACCTACCGCCGCCTGCGGCTGGACTGCCTCGTTGTCCTGGGCGGCAACGGCAGCCAGAAGACCGCCAACCTCCTCAGCGAGGAGGGGCTGAACGTTATTGGCCTGCCTAAGACCATCGATAACGACCTGTGGGGCACCGATACCACCTTTGGCTTCCAGTCCGCCATCTCCCTGGCCACCGAGGTGATCGACTGCATCCACACCACCGCCGCCTCCCACAACCGGGTGTTCATGGTGGAGATCATGGGCCATAAGGCGGGCTGGCTCACCCTGAACGCCGGCATCGCCGGCGGCGCGGACATCATCCTCATCCCGGAGATTCCCTACAGCATCGACTCCGTGATTGCCAAGATCAGGCAGAGGGCGGCCTCGGGCAACGGCTTTACCATCCTGGCCGTGGCCGAGGGGGCCATCTCTAAAAAAGAGGCGGAGATGAGCAAGAAAGAGTATAAACAGCACATGGCCGAGCTGCTGGAGAAGTATCCCTCAGTCTCTTACGCCATCGCCGACAAGATTTTGAAGAAGACGGGCAAAGAGGTACGGGTCACCGTGCCTGGCCACATGCAGCGGGGCGGCACCCCCTGCGCCTACGACCGGGTCCTCTCCTCCCGCCTGGGCACCACGGCGGCCCTAATGATTTCCAAGGAGGAGTATGGCAATATGGTGGCCATCCAGAACCATGTGATTACCTCTGTCCCCCTGAAGGAGATCGCCGGCAAGCTGAAGACCATCGACCCCAAGTCCGACATCATCACCGAGGCCCGCCTGCTGGGCATCAGCTTTGGCGACGACTAATTGAATCAGACAGGAAACGGCGGCAGGCTCTTGAGGGAGTCTGCCGCCGTCTCTTATGACAGGCATAATTTTTTCAATTCCTCCGGCTTTTGGAGGGCGATGGTCCGGTAGCCCAGCGCCACCCAGCCCTGCCGGGCGAACTCGTTGAGTACCCGGCTTACCGTCACCCGGCTGGCGGAGACGGCGGCGGCGATGTCCTCCTGAGTGCAGGAGAGGGGCCCGCCGGCGGGGGAGAGGGTGAACAAATAGTTGGCCACCCGCCAACGGGCGGGGCGGAAGGCCATTTGGTCCACCTGTCCCGACAGCAGCCGCACCGTCCGGGCCAGATACTTCATCATGGCCAGGGCCAGCTCCGGATTGCGGGCAAACTCCTGGGTCACCAGCTCCCGGTCGATGGGGACAATTTCGCAGGGGGTCAGCGCCAGGGCGGAGGACACCCGGGGCAGCTCGTCGAAGAAGGAGGCCTCTCCAAAGAGGCTGCCGGCGGTGTAGAGGTTCAGCACCCGCTCCCCGCCGTCCTCCGACTGGATGAAGCTCTTTACCCTGCCGGATTTCAAAAAGTAGAAGCAGGTGGCCTCGGTGTCTTGAAGGTAGATCAGATATCCGGGGGAACACCGCACCGGGGGCCGGGATTTGGCAAAGGTCTCCCAGATGCCGGCGGGGAAGTCAAGTTCGTGGTTCATAGATGATTTTCATAGTTGTAACTCAGCTGCCTTTAAAAAAGAGCGGGATATCCCCGCCCCTTGTTTTTACTGTTCAACTCCGGTGATATATGCGTCAAGGAGTTTTTCTACTTCCTCCTGCGTATAGGTTTTGCCTGGAGATTCTTTCAAAATACGTTTGAGGTCGTACACGGTGGCCTTTTGAATGATTACAATTTCTTTTTCGGTCGGCATATTGTCGGCCTCCTTTCATGATTTTAATTTATTTTACCACAGGGCAGTAGGGTTGTCAAAAGATTTTCTGCAATTATATCATACTTTACATTCTCCTGGCAAGTCTCGTGATAGAATCTTCTCAACAAACCGCTGAGGAGGTAATTTACCCTATGGGAATGACAATGACACAGAAAATTTTAGCCAAGGCCGCCGGGCTGGACAAGGTGGAGCCCGGCCAGCTCATCGAGGCCAGGCTGGACCTGGTGCTGGGCAACGACATCACCACCCCGGTGGCCATCACCGAGTTTGAGAAGGCGGGCTTCACCCAGGTCTTTGACAAGGACAAGATCGCCATCGTTCTGGACCACTACACCCCCTGCAAGGATATCAAATCCGCCCAGCTGTGCAAGCAGGCCCGGGAGTTTGCCCACAAACATGAGATTACCAACTTCTTCGATGTGGGCCAGATGGGCGTAGAGCACGCTCTCCTGCCCGAGAAGGGTCTGACCGCCCCCGGCGAGGTCATCATCGGCGCGGACTCCCACACCTGCACCTACGGCGCGCTGGGGGCCTTCTCCACCGGGGTGGGCTCCACCGACATGGCCGCCGGCATGGCCACCGGCCTGCTGTGGTTCAAAGTGCCCTCCGCAATCAAGGTCACGCTGAAGGGGAAGCTCCAGCCCCATGTGTCCGGCAAGGACGTGATCCTCCACCTCATCGGGGAGATCGGCGTGGACGGCGCCCTGTACCAGTCCCTGGAGTTTGCCGGGGAGGGGGTGTCCAGCCTCACCATGGACGACCGGTTTACCATCTCCAACATGGCTATCGAGGCGGGAGGCAAAAACGGCATCTTCCCCGTGGACGAAAAGACGATGGAGTACATCAACGGCCGGGTGTCCCGCCCCTGTGAGGCCTTCGCCGCCGACCCTGACGCCGTCTACGACCGGGAGGTGGTCATCGACCTGGACAAGCTGGAGCCCACCGTGGCCCTGCCCCACCTGCCCGAGAATACCAAGGTGGTGTCCGAGGTGGCCGGTACACCCATCAATCAGGTGGTGATTGGCTCCTGCACCAATGGCCGCATCGGCGACCTGCGCATTGCCGCCGCCATTATGAAGGGGAAAAAGGTGGCCGATAACGTGCGCTGCGTGGTGATTCCCGCCACCCAGGCCATTACCCTCCAGGCTATGGAGGAGGGCCTCATCCAGACCTTTATCGAGGCGGGCGCGGCGGTATCCACCCCCACCTGCGGCCCCTGCCTGGGCGGACACATGGGCGTGATGGCCGAGGGGGAGCGCACCGTCTCCACCACCAACCGGAACTTTGTGGGCCGCATGGGCCACACCACCTCCGAGATTATCCTGGCCTCCCCCGCCGTGGCCGCCGCCTCCGCCATCGCCGGCTGCGTGGCCGACCCCAGAGCGATTTAGGAGAGAAAAGGCCCCCTTGCTAAAGGGGGCTGGCACCGCCGCAGGCGGTGACTGGGGGATTCTGTTTCTCAGAAAGCTTCCGCAGAGCGGAATCCCTCCACCACCGGGCTGACGCCCGGCGGTCCCCCTCCCTTTGGCAAGGGAGGCTATTTAGGACGAAAGGAACGAATACCATGAAAGTTTACAAATACGGCGCCAATGTGGACACCGACGTGATTATCCCGGCGCGGCACCTGAACGACCCCTCCCCGGCGGCCCTGGCCAGCCACTGCATGGAGGACATCGACGAAAAATTTGCCTCCACCGTGGAGGCGGGGGACATCATCGTGGCCGGGCCCAACTTCGGCTGCGGCTCCAGCCGGGAGCACGCCCCCCTGGCCATCAAATCCTGCGGGGTGAAGTGCGTGATCGCCCCCTCCTTCGCCCGTATCTTCTACCGCAACGCCATCAACATCGGCTTCCCCATCGTGGAGTGCCCCCAGGCCGCCGAGGAGATCCAGGCCGGGGACCAGGTGGAGGTGGATTTTTCCACCGGCACCATCACCGACACCACCCAGGGCAAAACCTGGCAGGCCGCCCCCTTCCCGGAGTTTATCGACGGCATCATCAAAAGCGGCGGGCTGCTCAACTCTCTGAAGGAGAGAGGAGTTGCGAAGTAATGCCGGCTATCGTCATCAGTATGGATTCCCGGAAGATGGAGAACCCAGACCTGGATATCCGCTATCTCCTGCCCGACCGAATCGAGGAGTGGTCGGAAGGGGCTGTATCGGACGGCGGCTATGACTATGTGGACGAGGAGGGGCACATCCTGGCGGTCTGGCTGGAGACCGGGGACGCAGAGGGCTGGTGGCCCAAGATCGTGGAGCTGCTGAAAACGGAGCAGTTTTGTGAAAATGACCTGTCACGCTCCGCCCTGGTGCTGATTTCCGAGGAGTCAGGCGCGGAGTTTGAGAAGTGCCGCCAGGTCTGGCCGGAGTGAGGGGTGAGCGATGGAAGCAGAACACCGAAACCGTCTGCTGGCACTGCTGGAAAAGATTCCGCACGGCGTACCTGCCGGCTGGGAGAAGGAGACCTTCGCGGTGGGCGGGCTGACATACCTGGGCTTTTCCGCTGTCCAAACCGAAAAGCTGGTGGTCATCTCCACTCAGGAACAGAGCGTCATCGACTGCCGGACCTGGGAAATGACCTGCTGCGCGGAGAACTATGACGAGGATGATCTGATTGCCTGCGCCGAGCCCCTGGGGGACGAGCTGATTCCCATCGCGGGCGAGTGGGGAGGGGGCCTGCGCAGGTTCTCTCCGGCGGGAGAGCATTTGGACCGGGCCGCTCCTTTCTGGCCCAGGGAACAGATTGTTTTCATGCCCCGCTATACCATATGGCAGCAGCGTCCCGAAGCCTGCACCGTGATTTTTGACGACTATGAGCCGCAAGCCTTTGGATTCAGCCGGTGCGGCAATTATATGGCCGTCGGAACCTCCAGCGAGGTGGATATTTTTAGAAGGATAGGAGAATCAAGCTATGAACTATAAAATCGCCCTCATTAAGGGCGACGGCATCGGCCCCGAGGTAGTGGGGGAGGCCGTCAAGGTGATGGACGCCATCGGCGCAAAGTTTGGTCACACCTTTGAATATGTGGACGTCCTTATGGGCGGCTGCGCCATCGACGCGGTGGGCAGGAGCTATCCCGAGGGTACCGCCGAAAAGTGCAAGGAGTGCGACGCCGTCCTGCTGGGGGCGGTGGGCGGACCCAAGTGGGGCCACTCCACCGAGGCGGAGAAGCGGCCCGAGACCGCCCTGCTGTCCATCCGCAAGGACCTGGGGCTGTACGCCAATCTGCGCCCCGCCGCCCTGCGGCCCGCCCTGGCGGAGTCCTGCCCCCTGAAGAACGACAAGAACATCGACCTGATGATCGTCCGGGAGCTCACCGGCGGGGTGTACTTCGGCAAGCGGGACCGCTATCAGACCGAGGACAGGGGGGAGGAGGCCAGCGACCTGATGGCCTACTCCGAGAAGGAGATCGAGCGCATTGGCCGCCGGGGCTTTGAGCTGGCCCGGCTGCGGAGCAAGAAGCTGGCCAGCGTGGACAAGGCCAACGTGCTGGAGACCTCCCGGCTGTGGCGGCAGATCATGCACAGGCTGGCGGAGGAGTACCCCGATGTGGCGTATGAGGACGTGCTGGTGGACAACGCCGCCATGCAGCTGGTGAAAGACCCGGGGCAGTTTGACGTGGTGGTCACCGAGAATATGTTCGGCGATATCCTCTCCGACGAGGCCTCTATGATTACCGGCTCCATCGGACTGCTCCCCTCCGCCTCCATCGGAGACACCGCCCCTGGGCTCTATGAGCCCATCCACGGCTCCGCCCCCGACATCGCCGGCCAGGACAAGGCCAACCCCATCGCCACTATTCTGTCGGTGGCTATGATGTTCCGCTACTCCTTCGACCTGCCCGCCGAGGCCCAGGCCATCGAGACGGCAGTGGACGCCGTCCTCAACGAGGGCTGGCGCACCGCCGACATCGCCAAGCCCGGCGAGGAAGTGGTGGGCACCGTCAAAATGGGCGAGCTGATCCGGGAAAAGCTGTGATTTTTTGGCACGGCGGTCACAAGACCGCTGTGCTGTACTTATTTCAAGAGGGAGGATCGCATGGAAAAAAGTGAGTGGGTCATTGATGCTGTGAAAGAAATTTTATAAAGGCTTCCTTAAACTTTTGTGAAAATTTTCCGCAAGGGTAGCAAAGGGGGGAGAAATGCGGTATAATGAATGGGGAAAAAGGTAGGGGCGGCCTGTTGCCGCCCGCACAATGAAACGTCGGGCAGCAACAGGCTGCCTCTACTAAGGAGAGAAAAATTATGTCAACCAACCGCTATGAGAGCCCCCTATCCTCCCGCTATGCCAGCGACGAGATGCAGTACATCTTCTCCCCGGACAAGAAGTTTTCCACCTGGCGGCGCCTGTGGGTGGCCCTGGCCCGGGCGGAGATGGAGCTGGGCCTGCCTGTCACCCAGGAGCAGGTGGCCGAGCTGGAGGCCCACATTACCGACATCGACTACGACAAGGCTGCCCAGTGGGAGAAGAAGCTGCGCCACGACGTGATGGCCCACGTCCACACCTACGGCGAGCTGTGCCCCAAGGCCATGCCCATCATCCACCTGGGGGCCACCAGCTGCTATGTGGGGGACAACACCGATGTGATCCTCATGCGGGAAGGGCTGGAGCTGGTCCGGGACAAGATTGTCCGGGTGCTGGCCCATTTGGCGGACTTTGCTGACAAGTATAAGGCCTTGCCTACCCTTGGTTTCACCCACTTCCAGGCGGCCCAGCTGGTTACCGTTGGCAAGCGGGCCACCCTGTGGATGAATGAACTGCTCATGGACCTTCACGAGCTCGAATACCGCATCTCTACCCTGGCCCTGCTGGGCTCCAAGGGCACCACCGGCACCCAGGCCTCCTTCCTGGAGCTCTTTGAGGGAGACCACGAGAAGGTACGCCTGCTGGAGGAAAAGATTGCGAAGGAGATGGGCTTTACAGCGGTTGTCCCCGTAAGCGGGCAGACCTACTCCCGCAAGCTGGACTACAACGTGGTGTCCACCCTGGCCGGGGTGGCTCAAAGCGCCAGCAAATTCGCCACCGACCTGCGGCTGCTGTGCCACCTGAAGGAGGTGGAGGAGCCCTTTGAGAAGAACCAGATCGGCTCCTCGGCCATGCCCTACAAGCGCAACCCCATGCGGTGCGAGCGCATCTGCTCCCTGGCCCGGTATGTTATCGTGGACGTGGGAAATCCCGCCGTCACCACGGCCACCCAGTGGTTCGAGCGCACCCTGGACGACTCCGCCAACAAGCGGCTGTCCGTCCCCGAGGCCTTCCTGGCGGTGGATGCCATCCTGAATATCTGGGCCAATGTGGCCTCCGGCTTGGTGGTCCACCCCAAGGTCATTGAGAAGCACGTGCTGGAGGAGCTGCCCTTCATGGCCAGCGAGAACATCATGATGGACGCCGTCAAGCGGGGGGGCGACCGGCAGGAGCTGCACGAGCGCATCCGGGTGCTGTCTCAAGAGGCGGGCTACAACGTGAAGGAGCTGGGGCTGTCCAACAACCTCATCGACCTGATGGCCGCCGACCCGGCCTTCGGGATGACCAGGGAGGAGCTGTCCGCCCACCTGAACCCCGCCGCCTACATTGGCCGCTGTCCGGAGCAGGTGGAGGAGTTTCTGTCCCGGGAGATTGCCCCTGTGCTGGAGAAATACTCCAGAGCGCTGGACGGAAAAGAGACAGAGCTGAAGGTATAAGAGGAGGAATGAAAGGTGAAGCGGAACGACAGGCACCCCTACCTGTGTACGGGTATTACTGCCTTTGCGGTAATCGCCGCGTCACTGTGCCTCTTTTTTACCCTGTTCCATTTTCGGGAGGTGGCCCGCTTTCTGGATGAGCTGGGGGCGATTCTGCGGCCCATCTTTATGGGGGCTGTGATTGCGTTTCTGCTGCTCCCCATCCATCGGACGATCCTCCGGTTCCTGCTGTCCATGACTTCGGAGAAGCGGCAGAAGAATACAAAGGATGTGGCTTTTCTCAACCTGGTGGCCATTGTGTGCAGCCTGCTGCTGGCGATATTCCTGATTTATCTGCTGTTGGCCATGGTTATCCCCCAGGTATACCAGAGCGTGGTGGGACTGGTCAACTCCATTCCCACCTACATTGAAGTGGTCCAAGGGTGGCTCCAGACCTTCTTTGAGGACAATCCGGATATTCAGGCCTCCGTCATGTCCATCTACAACTCGGCGGCCTCTTCCCTGGAGCAGTGGCTGAACTCGGATATTCTGCCCAACCTGGAGTCGGCCACCACCACTCTGGAGTGGCTGCGGAAGGATATTGTCCCCAACCTAACCGGCGTGGTGGCAGGGGTGTCCGGCGTTCTGGTCGGCTTGTTGGTGCTGGTCAAGGATCTGCTCATCGCCTTGATCGTCTCGGTCTACCTTCTGGCCCGGAAAGACATTTTCGCTGCGCAGGGCAAAAAAATACTCTACAGCATGTTCCCCACCAAGTGTGCTGACCTGATTGTGGGAGAGGCTCGAAACGCCTACCGTATTATGAGCGGCTTTATCAACGGAAAGCTGCTGGATTCCCTTATCATTGGAATTCTATGCTTTTTCTGCTGCAGCCTGTTGAAATTCCCCTATGTAGCCCTGATTTCTGTAGTAATTGGGGTGACCAATGTCATCCCCTTTTTCGGTCCTTTCATCGGGGCCATCCCCTGTGGCCTGCTGATTTTCCTGGTCAATCCCCTCCAGGCGGTCTACTTTGCCATCTTCATCCTGGTCCTTCAGCAGTTCGACGGCAACATCCTGGGCCCCAAGATTCTGGGGGATTCCACCGGACTGGCCTCCTTCTGGGTGCTGTTCTCCATTCTGCTGTTTGGCGGGCTGTTCGGCTTTGCCGGCATGGTGCTGGGGGTGCCCGTCTTTGCCATGATCTACAGTGTCATCAGCCGCCTGGTGGCCTATGGCCTGCGCTCCCGAGACCTGCCGGTGAAGACAGAGGAGTATATGGGAAAGACAGGGCCCATGGCCTAAATGTAACCCCCTCCGTCCTGGGGACGGAGGGGGTTTTTCAGTGGAATCGCTGACAGCGGATTTCCCAGGCATCGGGCTTGAAATACATAGGTTTCTCCTGCTGGAACAGGATGGGCCGGAACCATGTGTTCAGGGTGTGCAGGCGCTCCAGCAGTTCCTCCTCGCCCGGCTCCTCCAGGGCCTCCCCGTCCAAGATGTGGATGAGCTGTTTTCCGCCCTCCATAGGAAGGGCGGAGATGCGGCCGTCCTCTGGGAGGGGAGACAGGGGGGAGAGAAGTTCCTGGCTCAGGACCTGGATCAGGTTGGGGCACTGGATTGCGCAGTCGTACTTCCGAAAAAACCACTCGGTGTCGTAGCTGTTGACCAAAGGCATGTCCCGCAGCAGCCGGATGGCCTGGGGATGAAAGCAAAAGGGGTTTGTGGCCATCTCGCAGCCGGCGCTGGCGTATTGTATGTCCAGCATTTGATTTACATAAATCAAAAAGTCCCGAACATCCCCCCAGGGGACAGAGCGGCTGAACTGAAAGTAAATCTTGCTGGAGGCTGTTACCCAGTGCTTGCAGTTGGAGAGGGCGAGAAAGCAGTGAACGGTCTGAACATGCTCGCTGTCGCAGTTGGACAGAGTGAGGACCCCTTCAAACTTGCCGTCAAATTCCCTGTGGAAGATTTTCTGCCAGCCGCCCCGGATGTTCCGAAAGCCGGAGGGGCAGTTCTGGCCGGGGTAAGCGTCTAAGGTTCCGGAGCGCTTTTTGGTGAAGGTCTCTCCGGTCATGGTCAGAAAGCGGGACAGAACCTCCTCCACCGCCGCGATCTTGTCCGATGTAAACCAGTCCGACAGGTAGAGGATGATTCCTTTTCTGATGCCATGTGTAACATTATGTTCCAAAACTTCCATCAATTCAATGTTCCAGCTTCGCCTTGCCGGAAATCTCCTCCATGCGGACCTTCCACACGGCGGTGACGGCCAGGCTCTTTTCTATGGCCGTTTCAAAGCCCTCCATATGGTCGGGGGTGATTTTTTGGCACAGGGCCCGGAGGGCGGCGGTCTTTTCCTGAGTACCGGTCACCTCGCTGGCCGTTCCGGTGACGATGACAGACTGGAAGTAAGTGGTATACATAGCCGGAGGGACAAAGGCGGGCCGGTCGTCCCCCACAAAGGTGACGCACACCTGAGGGAAACGGCGCAGCAGGTCGATCTTCCGCCCCTCCCGGGCGCAGTGGAAATAGAGGTCGTCTCCCGCCCGCACAAAGGACAGGGGCAGGCAGTAGGGAGCGGTCTCCCCGGTTGCAAGGGCCATCACCCCATGGGTACAGCGGTCAATCAGGGCCAGGGAGAAGTTCCGGTCTCTGGCGCGGTCGTTTCGTCTCATGAAATATCCTCCTTTGGCTGATCCAGCAGCCGGATGATGCCCAGATAGAGGGCGGACGGGTCCTCCTGAAAGGCCTGGGACCAGCGCTGCGCATGTTCCGGCTGAGAGGCCAGCAGCGTCAAGTGGAGCAGGGGGGAGGAGGTCCCGTCCTCCAGGGTCAGGCAGAGCGTGACGGTACCGTCGCTGTTGTCCAGAATCTGGGAGCGGACCTGGGACTCACGCCGCAGGGCCTCGTTGACCTTGAGCAGGTTGTCGTCGCAATGCCGCCGCACCGAGCGGGGCAGGCTGCTTTCACAGATCTGGCTGTTGCGCCGGCCCTTGTCGGTGATGGCGTAGCGCTCCCCTTCCTTGGTGAGCTGGCCGGTGGTAATCATATGGTCCACCGCCTGCGTGAGGGAGAAATAGTCCACACCCGCGTCGCACAGGGCCAGCTCGAACAGCTGTAAAAAGGTGATAGGCCCAGCGGACCGGTCCATAATGTAGAGAATGAGCAGTTTCAGGTCGAGGTCATCTTGGATAAATCCGACGGACATAGGGCACCTTCTTTCGTACATGCTGAGGCAGGGCAAGGGCGGAGCCCGGGTTCTGCAGCGATTTTATTATAACGGAAAACGGGAAAAAGGGCAAGAGAAAAACCCTCCGCCCCGCACCAAAATCGGATCGGGACATAAGATGTGTTGTAAGCAAAACCCCTAATGGGCGCTCATCGCCCATGACCATCCAAATCTAGGAGGGAATTCTATGCCAGAAAAGGTCGTGCCCGGCCCCGTCTGCGAGGACCGCAGTATCCGGGAGGCCGTGTGCATACACACAAGAAAGATTTTTGATTCGTGCCGGGATAAGGACTGCGTTGAAGATCTGCGCGTTTACCCCACCCGCTGCTCCCAGGAGGTAATCGACCGGGCCCAGTCCATCAAAGCCGGGACCGCCGAGCTTCTGTACGCGTACATCGATGTGGAACCGGTCACCTTTAACCGGGGCTTTTACACCGTGGATGTACGGTATTTCTACCGTATCACCGCCGACGCCTTTGTGGGCGCCGCCCGCCCCGTCCAGGTCTGCGGCCTGGCGGTGTTCAGCAAGCGGGCTGTGCTCTTTGGCAGTGAGAGCGGCTCTAAGAGCTTCACATCGGATGGAAACGAGAACCAGGTCCAGTGTGTGCCCCAGTCCAGCCTGCCCACCGCGGTGGTGGAGGCGGTGGACCCGCTGATCCTGAACCTGAAGCTGGTGGATGTGTGCGAGTGCCGCCCCTGCGACTGTGGTTGTGTGGATATCCCCATGGCGGTGGCCGCCTGCTTTGGCGACGATTTGATCACCAGCGGCGACCAGCATCGCATGTTCATCACCCTGGGCCAGTTCTCCATCATCCGGATGGAGCGTGATACCCAGCTGCTGATCCCCGCCTATGACTACTGCATTCCCACCAAGGACTGCAGCTGCGGCGAGGACCACTGCCAGGAGGACCCCTGCGATATGTTCCGCCAGGTCCAGTTCCCTGTGGACGAATTTTTCCCGCCCAACACCATCACCACCACCAGCAGCGCGGCTACCAACATCAGCGGGAGCTGCTGCCGGTAAAAGGAGGGTCCGCCCAGAGGCGGACCCTTTCTGTTTACATCAGCGGGGCGAATACCCGAAGGATACTGCGGTAGAGCTGAAGAAGAATGTTTAAGTGCTTGAACTGCCGCAGGGAATAGGGCTCGGAGCACTCCAGCGTGGCCTCGAAGTCCTTGCGGATATCCCGGATACAGGGGGCCTCGCACAGCCATACGCCGTCCTCAAAGTGGAGGAACAGGCTGCGGTAGTCCAGGTTGACGGTGCCCACCGTGGCGAACCGGTCGTCCACCACGAAGTTCTTGGCGTGGATAAAGCCTGGGGTGTACTCGTATATCTTGACTCCCGCCTCCAGCAGGGGAGGGTAGTGGGCCCGGGTCACCTCGAAGACGTAACGCTTGTCAGGGATATGGGGGGTGATAATGCGCACGTCTACCCCGGACTTGGCCGCGTTGCACAGGGCGGTGTTGGTGGCCACGTCGATAATCAAGTAGGGGGTGGTGATATAGATATAGTTTTTGGCCTTGGCAATCATGTTGAGGTAGACGGCCTGCCCCACCGTCTCCCGGTCCAGGGGGGTGTCCGTATAGGGCTGAACATACCCGGTCCAGGGGCGTACCGGGGAGGCGGGGGGACGGAAGTACTCAAAGTCCTCGTCCCAGTTGGCGATATTATCCCACATGGTGAGGAACATCACCGTCATGGACCAGACCGCGTCCCCCTCCAGGAGAATGGCGCTGTCCTTCCAGTGTCCGAAGCGCTCGCAGACATTGATGTACTCGTCCGCCAGATTGATTCCCCCGGTAAAGCCCACCTTGCCGTCAATGACCAGCAGCTTCCGGTGGTCGCGGTTGTTCAGGCGCAGGGACATCACCGGCATCAGCCGGTTGAACACACGGCACTGAATGCCCTTTTTGGACAGGGTCTCGTTGTAATCCCGGGGCAGGGTGAACATGCAGCCAAAGTCGTCATATATCACCCGAACCTCCACGCCCTGAGCGGCCTTCCGCTCCAGAATGGCTAGGATGCTGTCCCAGAAGACGCCGGGCTGGAGGATGAAGTACTCCAGAAAGATATAGTGTTCCGCCTTTTCCAGCTCCTCCAGCATACGGGGAAAGGCCAGGTCGCCCAGGGGAAAATACTCCGTTTCTGTATTGGTGTAAGCCGGACAGGCGGCCTGGCGTTCCAGATAGCTGGCCTGTCCGGCGGCGTCTCCCCCCAGGGGAAGGAGGTCGTCAGATTTGAAGTCCTCCCGCAGAGTGGAGGCGGTTTTTTCCAGCATACCCTGCATCCGCTTCAAGGTGCGCTTGGGAACGTAGCCGCCCCCTACCAGCAGGTAGAAGGCGCCTCCAAAGATGGGGAAGGGCAAAATCAACAGGAGCCAGGCGATCTTATAACCTGGCTCCATCCGGCTGCCCACAATGGCGATGGCGGCGCTGACGCTTAGAAAGATGCAGCACCAGTAGAAAATCTCTGTGTAGGCAGAGAAGGAGACCACCATGATCACCAGCGCCGCGATCTGGGCTACCAGGGCCAGCGACATCAGCACTGAGCGGTGAAAGAGGATATAAAGCAATTTTTTCACGGTGTGTCACCTCCCGAATCTGAGAAAACCTGCGGGGCGCGCCTACACCCTGTGCAGTGTGCAGGAAATCTGCCCGCCGCTGATCTCGATCATCCCGTAACTGGACCGGGCTGTTCCGGGGTTCATCATCCACAGACCGTCTTCCAGCTGCTGGCACAGGGCGCTGTGGGTGTGGCCAAAGAGGAGAATGTCCGCTCCTGCGGCCCGGGCATCGTCGATGGCCCTCTCATAGCCGCTTTTGACCCCCCAGCGATGGCCGTGGGAGAGAAGGATGGACTTTCCCCCCAGGGTGATCTGCTTTTTGAGGGGAGCGGCCACCCCCCAGCCGTCGCAGTTGCCTGGAACCATGCAGAAGGGCAGCTCGGGGTAGTGTTCCGCCACCTCCTCGGCGTCGTCCATGATGTCGCCCAGGTGGATGACCTGCTGAGGCCGGTGGAGGTCGATGGCGGCGTACATACCGGACAGAGAGCGGTGAGAATCAGAGAAGACTAAAATTTTCAAGCTGTGTCACCTGGCCCTTTCTTCGCATATACTGGAGTAGTCAACCGGAACGAGCTCCGCTTTTGAGCCGGTTCAAGGTTAAGAGGGGAGGAATCGACAATGGAACTGTCGGATAAAAATCGGGATGCCATTGCGCGGCTGGCCCAGTCCAGCGACGCGCAGAAGCTGATGGAGCTGCTGCAAAAGCAGAGCGGAGAGGTGAAGCAGGCGGCCCAGGCGGCGGCGGCCGGAGACCCCGCCAGACTCATGTCCATGATGGACCAACTGATGCGCAGCAAAGAGGGCTCTGAGCTGGTGGACCGGATCGGCGCCCAAGCCAAACAGGCGGGACTGAAGTAAGGGCGGATATCATCCGCCTGCCAAATCTCAGCTGTGCCGGCACCGGGCGGATAATATCCGCCCCTACATACGGGACACGGAAAAAGTGGGGTGTTTCCTATGGCGGGCTTTGAGGACCAACTGAATTCCATTTTAGGCAACCAAGAGGCCATGAGCCAGATTATGGCCCTGGCCCGGTCGCTGTCCTCCGGGAGCCAGACAGAGCCGGCTCCCGCCCTGGAGGGCCCGTCGGAGGGGGCAGAGCCCGCCCCGCCTGCCTCGGAGGAGCCGCCAGGGGTTCCCGACCTGTCCGCCCTTCTGGGCCAGATCGACCCCAAAATGCTCCAGGCAGGGATGGAGATAGTCCGCCAGGTCCAGGGGACGGAGGACCGGAACACCGCCCTGCTCAACGCCCTGCGCCCCTTCCTGCGGGAGGAGCGGCAGGCCCGGCTGGACCGGGCCATGCAGATTGCCCGGATGACCCGGATAATCCGGGTGGCCCTCACCGCCCTGGGGGGAAAGGAGGGGGAGCGTGTATAATCGGTATATTCCAGAGGATGTGTCCTATACCCGTGTGGAGGCGGAACGTCCTACGGAGCGGCGCCAGGCGCCCCGGTCCACCCCGCGCCCACGCCTTCCGGATTTCCTGTCTGCCGGGAAAGAGGGCGGCCTGTCCGGCCTGTTGAAGACGCTCCATCTGGACAGCTTTGACAGCGGCGACATCCTGCTGCTCCTGATCCTGCTGTACCTGCTGGCGGAGGGGGACGACCTGGACCTGGTGATTGCCCTTGGGGCCGTCCTGTTCCTGGGGCTGGGGGAGAAGGAGGAGTAGGGCGTCAGGTCTCCACGGTGTGGAGCACGGTCCCGTCTGGAAGGGCAAAGGATGCGTCGCCGGGACAGGGGGACTGGACGGGGGCATAGGCGGACATGCGGTAGACCACCTGTCCCGCCTCCTCGGCCTCGGCGGAGACAAGCAGTCCGCTGTCCACGCTGATCCAGAAGCGCTGGAGCTGCCGGGAGCCAGCAGGACGGACCTCCGCCAGGATACAGGGCAGGTCCCCGTGGGCCTCGTAGCCGGCGGAAAGAATTTCTTCAGGTTCCAGCTCAAGCACCGCCTCATAGGTGGGGATATGCTGGGCCAGGTCGGAGGACCGCTCATCCGCCGGGGCTTGGGCGTACTGCTGAGTGCCCTCATACCAGTAGTACAGGGTTTCCCCGTCGGTGAGATCGTGGCGGGTGACGCCGGAGGGCAGTGTCTGGCGGCTGTGAGACCAGGCGCCGTCCGCCCAGACCTGGACCTGGGAGGCGGAGCTGCCTCCTTCCCAGAAGGTCTCCACCGTCAGCTCCCGGTAGTAGCTGGCGGGGCGGGCCAGCGTGGCCACCACACCGGCGACGGTCTGGGGGGTGACCTCCACGCGCTGATAATTCTGCTCCGATTCTCCGGGCCTGGAGACATCCCCTGTCCCGTTGCTGGAGGAGGGCAGGACGACAGAGGGGGTATTCAGCGCGAAAAGGCTGCGGCCAAAACTGGTGAACATGGCGCCCGCGATTAGGGCCACAATCGCCACAACAAAAATCAGCCGGTTTTTTTGTTCCAAGGGCTCACCCCCTACAGCATTCCCCCGTGAATTCCGCGGGAGGCGCATCCCGCCGGCCGAAGTGCCAGGCGATGGCGTCGGCGATGCGGCGGCAGGCCCGGCCATCCCCGTATGGGTTGACCGCATGGGCCATTTTGTCATATTCCAGGGGGTCCGACAGCAACTGGGAGGCCATAAGGAAGATGGTCTCCTCCTCCACGCCGGCCAGACGGACCGTCCCGGCGGCCACGGCCTCGGGCCGCTCGGTCTCCCGGCGCAGGACAAGCACCGGCTTGCCCAGGGCGGGGGCCTCCTCCTGAAGACCGCCCGAGTCGGTCATCACCAGGTGGCACCGGGCCATGAGGTTGTGCATCTCCCGCACATCCAGGGGGGGGATCAAATGGATGCGGGGGTGGCCGTCCAGATATTTGTGGGCCGCCTCCTGGACCACCGGAGACAGATGGACGGGGTAGACCAGCTCTGTCTCAGGGAAGGTGTCGGCCACCCGGCGCAGGGCGGTCATGATATTGGCCATAGGCGTGCCATAGTTTTCCCGGCGGTGGCAGGTGACCAGAAGTACCTTGCGCATGGCATAGTCTAGATCATTGAGTACCTTTTCTGAAAAGGAAAAGTCCTTTACAACCGTTGTCTGAAGGGCATCAATCACGGTGTTTCCAGTGATAAAGACACCCTCTTGAATGTTCTCCCGGGCCAGATTGTTCCGGTTTGCCGCAGTGGGGCAGAAGTGGAGGTCCGCAATAGCCCCCACCAGCTTCCGGTTGATCTCCTCGGGGTAGGGAGACCATTTGTCATAGGTGCGCAGCCCGGCCTCCACGTGGCCCACCGGGATTTTGTGGTAGAATGCGGCCAAGGCTCCGGCGAAGGTGGTGGAGGTGTCCCCGTGGACCAGCACCAGGTCGGGCTTGGCCTGCTCCAGCACCCCGTCCATCCCCGTCAGGCACTTGGAGGTGATGGTGGACAGGGTCTGCCTGGGCTCCATAATGTCCAGGTCGTAGTCAGGGGTGATCTGAAAGATATCCAGCACTGAGTCCAGCATCTCCCGGTGCTGGGCGGTGACGCAGCAACGCGCCTCAAACTCGGGCCGCCGGGCCAGCTCCAGGGCAAGGGGGGCCATTTTAATGGCCTCCGGCCGGGTGCCAAAGACGGTCATCACGCTTATTTTGCTCATTTGTCGGATTGGTCCTCCTCACCGAAGTAGTTTCCAATGTCTGTGGGCTGGCTCCGCCAGGGCTTGGCCACCCGGCTGTCGCCGGTGGAGGGGGGTGTTTCGCCGTTGTTGTTGACCCGGTCCAGATAAAGCTTGCCCGCCACCGCTCCGGCCGCGCAAAGGGCCATGAGGAACAGCGTGGCCCGTACCACGCCGATGGTGGTGAGTACCACGGCGGACAGTCCCAGAATGGCGCTGATGATGTAAAGCACCGCCACCGCCTGCTTCTGAGTAAAGCCCATGTCGATGAGCCGGTGGTGGATGTGGCCCCGGTCGGGGGCCATGGGGGACTGGCCGTGAGATACCCGGCGCAGGATGGCAAAGCAGGTGTCGAAGATGGGCAGGCCCAGCATGAGGAAGGGGACGGCGAAGGAGATGATGGCGTAGAACTTAAACAGTCCCTGAATGGACACCACCGCCAGAATGAAGCCCAGGAAGGTGGAACCGGTGTCCCCCATAAAAATTTTCGCAGGGTTCAGATTGTAGGGCAAGAACCCGATACAGGCTCCGGAGAGGGCGCCCATCAGGATGGCCACGTCGGGTTCTTCCATGACGAGGGCAATCACCAGCAGGGTCATGGAGCTGATGGTGGACACGCCGCAGGCCAGGCCGTCCAGGCCGTCGATGAGGTTGACGGCGTTGGTGATGCCCACGATCCAAAGCGCCGTGATGGGGACGGCCAGCCAGCCCAGATCCCAAAAGGGCTCAGAGCTGAAGATGTTGGGGTTGGACAGAAAGTCGATGCGGTTGCCCGCCAGAACGGCGATGAGAGCGGCGCCGATCTGGACGAAGAACTTGGGCAGGGCGGGCAGGGCAAAGATATCGTCCAGAATGCCCAGGATGACGATGACGACGCTGCCCAGCAGCATCCCCCGCAGCTCGGAGGTGAGGGGGATGAAGATGAGCACGCTGAGGATGAAGCCGAAGAAAATGGCCAGCCCTCCCATGCGGGGGATGGGGTGGTTGTGCATCCGGCGGTTGTCCTTGGGGACGTCCACCGCCCCCACCCGGAAGGCCAGGGAGCGGACCACGGGGGTGGAGATCAGGGCCACCAGGGCGGCGGTAAGCAGGGCGGCCAGGGCCAGCCCAATGGAGGTAAGTTGGATCGGCATAATCGTGTTCCTCTTTTTATCGTGGGGTTACCTGGGCACAAAGCCCACCTTTTTGTATACCTTGCGCAGGGTCTTGTTGGCCACATAGGACGCCTTCTCCGCCCCGGCCTTGTACACGCTCTCCAGGTAGGCCTTGTCGGCCAGCAGCCGCTCGGTCTCCTCCCGGATGGGGCGCAGGGTTTCTGCCACCGCCTCCCCCACGGCGGGCTTGAACTTGCCATAGCCCTGGCCGTCGAACTCCGCCTCAATCTCCTCAAAGCTCTTGCCGGTGACGGAGGCGTAGATCTGCACCAGGTTGGATACGCCGGGCTTTTCCTGGGGGGCGTAGCGGACGCAGCGCTCGGTATCGCTGTCGGTGATGGCCCGCTTGAATTTGCGCATGATATCCTCCGGCTTGTCCATCAGGATGACGCAGCCCTCCAGGTTGGACTTGCTCATTTTGGAGGTTGGGTCGTTCAGGCTCATAATCCGGGCCCCAACCTTGGGGATGTGGGGGGCGGGGACCTTGAACACATCGCCGTAAATGCCGTTGAACCGCTCGGCGATGTCCCGGCAGATCTCCACGTGCTGCTTCTGGTCCTCGCCCACGGGGACGAAGTCCGGCTGATAGAGCAGGATGTCGGCGGCCATGAGGGCGGGGTAAGTGAACAGGCCGGCGTTGATGTTGTCCTTGTGCTTGGCGGATTTGTCCTTGAACTGGGTCATACGGGAGAGCTCGCCGAACATGGTGTAGCAGTCCAGCACCCAGCCCAGCTGGGCGTGGGCGGGGACGTGGGACTGGATAAACAGGGTGCATTTTTCGGGGTCCAGGCCGCAGGCGATGTATTGGGCCAGCAGGGTCAGCACCCGGCGGCGCAGCTGGGCCGGGTCCTGGCGCACGGTGATGGTGTGCAGGTCGGCCAGGAAGAAGTAGCAGTCAAATTCTTCGATCATCTCCGGCCAGTGGCGCAGAGGGCCCAGGTAGTTGCCCAGGTGCAGGTCGCCGCTGGGCTGGATGCCGGAGAGCATTACTTTCTTTTCGTCCATGTGTCTTTGCTCCTTCATTTTTAGGCGTTTCTTGCGGACGCCTATACAATATCAGCCTATTGTACCACCATTGGACGAGAAAGGCAACTGTTTTGAAGAATTTGACAGGATAAAAAGGAATTGTTTCCAATTCCGACATAATGTGATAGAATTATGGAGAAAGGGGGGATGTTCTGTGCCCTGGTATGTCTATATCCTCCGCTGCGGCGACGGGACTTTATACACCGGAATCACCGACGATATCCCCCGCC
>CAJTSQ010000030.1 GCA_910578735.1 uncultured Oscillospiraceae bacterium | reverse complement strand
GTTATACTGCTTATGCACTTCGCTGGCGGTCAAAACAGCGCTCATAGCGGGCACATCTCCTCTGTTTTAGTTTCAAGCGCTATTATATAAAAAAGCGGCGGCCGGGTCAAGACAGAGATGTAATTGACATAAAATTGTGAATATTTTGTTATTTCGACGTTTCACCGTTGACGTGGAGGAAAAATGCTTGTAAAATAGAAAGCACTTATGCATATTTGGAGGAACCATCATGGCTGAAAAACAGACTCCTGATCCTCGCCGCAGCGATACCGAGCGCCGCCAGGCGCCTCGCGATATAGGGGACCGCCGCCCCGCTCCCCCCCGGAACACGGGGGACCGCCGGCAGGCCCCGCCCCGCGACTTCAACGACCGCCGGACTCCTCCGGCCCGGGGCACGGACGACCGCAGAAGCACCCCGGCCCGGGGCATGGACAGCCGCCGGACCCCTCCGGCCCGAGGCACGGATGACCGGAGAGCCGCTCCAGCCCGGGATATGGGAGACCGCCGCCCCGCGCAGTCCCGTATTACAGATGACCGCCGGCAGACGCCCTCCAGGCGCAACGACGTGATCCGCTGCGAAAACTGCGGCGAGGACTATTCCGTCACTTATAAGCGCTGCCCCTTCTGCGACGAACGTCCCATCCGGGGCGGCGGCTCGGGGCGGCGGGTGGTCAACACCCGGGGCGGCGGCTATGGCCGGCCCGCCTCCACCCTGAAAATCGCGGGGTGGATCATCTCCTTTGCGGTGATTCTGTGCGCCGCCTTTATTGTGATCCGCTTTATGGGCGCCCCCATCTTCGGCGGGAAAAAGCCCAACCCGGATGCCAGCGCCTCGGGCAGCCAGGACAGCAGCGTGTCCACCCAAAAGCCGGCCCCTCAGCCCTCCCAGTCGTCCGGCGAACCGGACGCCAGCGGCAACACCTCCGCACCTCCGGCCCCGGCGGTGGAGGCCATTGTGCTGAACACCCTTGATTTCACCCTGGACAGCGGGGCCTCCTCCCAGCTCACCGCCAGCCTGCTCCCCGCCGGCGTGGAGGGGACGGTCACCTGGAGCAGCAGCGACCCCAACGTGGCCACGGTGAACGAGGGCGGAACGGTCACCAATGTGAATGCGGGCTCCGCCGAGGCCAAGGCCACCATCACCGCCTCCTGCGGCCAGCTCACCGCCCAGTGTACCGTGTCCTGCAAGGGCAAGACTGCCCCGCCCCCCAGCGGCGGCGGAACGTACACCCCCGGCACCACCGTGAGGGGCACCATCATCGGGGCGGACACCGGCCTGAACATCCGCTCCGGCCCCGGCACCACCTATGAAAAAGTGGCCAGCGCCTCCAACGGCGCCGAGGTCACCGTTTTGGGTGAGGAAAACGGCTGGTATCATATCCGCTACAGCGGCACCAGCACCGGCTACGTCTCAACGGAATTTGTCTTGATCGGTTAACGCCAAGAGGCCCGCTTCCCGCCGCGGAAGCGGGCCTCTGCAAAGAGGAGGCCCGCCATGTTCCAGCGTTTCCAGGACTTCTATCGCTGGCTGAGTGTCCAATTCAACCGCATCCCCGTCTTCCCCCGGGACCTGGGCGTGACAGCCCTGTTCCTGTGCGCCGCCTACTACGTCAGCAGCCTGCTGATTGACCACACCGGCGGAGAAAACAACTCCGCCCTGGTCTTTGTGCTGGCGGTGTCTCTGATCTCCCTGCTGACCTCCGGCTATGCCTACGGCATTGCCGCCTCCATCATCGGGGCGCTGTTCATCAACATCTATTTTATGGAGCCCTACGAGGCCTTCTCCCTGAGCCGCACCGGCTATCCGGTGGCCATGCTGTCCATGGTGGCCATCTCCTGCGTCATCTGTGCGCTCACCGCCCGGGTGAAAAAGCAGGCGACGGAGGCCGTACGCCGGGAGAAAAGCACCAAGGCCCTGTATGAGCAGAACGAAAAGCTCAACGCCGAGAAAGCAGCCATCCAGCTCCAGTCCGACCGCATCTCCATCCGGGAGAGCATCCTCCGGGCGGTGTCCCACGACCTGCGCACCCCCCTCACAGCCATCTCCGGCGCGGCCTCCGTGCTGCTGTCCAGCCCGGAGGTCTCTGAGAAAAATCTGGCCATGCTGGCCGATATCAAGCAGGACGCTGACGGCCTCATCGTCATGGTGGAAAACCTGCTGTCCGTCACCAGGGTGCAGGACGGCACCATCCCCCTGAAAAAGCGGGAGGAGATGCTGGAGGAGGTGGCGGGAGACGCCCTGCTCACCACCCGAAGGCGCTTTCCCGATTACCACATCGAGCTGGACCTGTCGGAGGACATCCTCTACCTGCCCATGGACCCCCTGCTGGTCAGGCAGGTGATTGTAAACCTGCTGGAAAACGCCATCCGGCACTCCGGAGATACAGAGCACATCACCCTGCGGCTGTACCGCCAGGACAGCTGGGCGGTGGTGGAGGTGCGGGACCGGGGCCGGGGGCTGTCCCAACAGGTGCGCCAGGCCCTTCAGAACGGCAGCCCCATCCCCCTGTCCGGGGACGACACCCGGGGCATGGGCATCGGGCTGTCCGTCTGCCAGAGCATCATCAAGGCCCACGGCGGCTTCTTCACCGCCGATAACCACCCGGAGGGCGGGGCGGTCTTCCGATTCGGCCTGCCCGCAGAAGGAGAGGAACTATGAGCGAAAAACAGACCATCCTCATCATTGAGGACGACAAGGCCATCAGCAATTTCATCAGCCGGGCCCTGTCCGCCAACGACTACCGGGCCATCCCCGCCTTTACAGGGAAAGAGGGCCTGTCCCTGTTCTTCTCCCACGGGCCCGACCTGGTTTTGCTGGACCTGGGGCTGCCCGATCTGGACGGCCTGGAAATCCTCTCTCAGCTCCGGGGCCTGCCCCGGGAGGTGCCCATCATCATCATCTCTGCCCGGGACCGGGAGGCGGAAAAGGTCCGGGCCCTGGACATGGGTGCAGACGACTATGTGGTAAAGCCCTTCGGCGTGTCTGAGCTGCTGGCCCGCATCCGCTCCGCTCTGCGCCGGGCGGAGCGGATGAAGCTGAGTCAGGGCAACCAGCGGGACGTATATCAGATCAAAGACCTGTCCATCGACCTGTCCAAGCACCAGATTCTGCTGAAGGACAAGGAAATCCACTTCACCCAGAACGAATTCAAAATCCTGGAGCTGCTGGCCATCCACGCCGGAAAGGTCCTCACCTACGACTTTATCCTGGAGCACATCTGGGGCCCCTACGGCGGCAGCGGCAACAACCAGATCCTGCGGGTCAACATGGCCAACATCCGCCGGAAGCTGAAGGAAAACCCCTCGGAGCCCAAGTATATCCACACCGAGCTGGGCATCGGCTACCGCATGCTGGACGACTGACCGCAGCAGGCCGCTCCGGTCCGGCCAAGGACGGCCAGGGACGGCCCGCTTTTTTCCATGGAGATAAAAAAACTGCCGCCCTCGGGCGGCAGTTTTTTATCCCTCTTTTTCCGCCTTCTCCTTCAGCGCCTGAATGGCGCAGTCCAGGGCAGGGATGGATTTGGCGGTGCAGTACTGCTTCATGTTCTGAAGCTCGCGAATCGCCTCTTTTGCTGTCATGGCACTCACTCTCCTTTTCTGTTGTTATTTTACCACAGAACAGGGGCGAAGCACAAGAGGTTTATTGGTGCTTTTCCCTCATTTCTTCCGGGCTGCGGCAGCAGGCGAGGGCCAGCGCCAGCGCAGCCAGCACCGCCAGCCGCCGCCAGGGGCTGGCGGTCAGAAGAAGACAGAGTACCGACCGGGCCAGCATATACAGGCAGCTTGCCCAGAGGAGGAGAACGGCGGCCCGCATATCAGTACTCCTTACCCGCCGCCACCCGGCAGGAGATGAGGTAGGAGACGAACAGCAGGGCCAGCCCGGCCAGGGGCAGCAGGGCAGAGCCACCCACCAGGGCGGTGGGGGCGAGGAGGTCCATCCCCTTCAGCATGGACATATCCAGCACGCCCGCCTTGGCCAGCAGCACCACGGCGATGACAGGGATGAAAATAATGGCGTACAGATAGGGCCGGGCCCGCTCCGCCCCCAGCTTGTAGCTCAGCGGCAGGAGGATGGTGGGGATGAGCAGGCCGATGGCGGTGGACACCATCAGGGTGACGAACATCTCCAGAGGGTCCGACTGATGGGCCAGATAGAGCAGGGCGGTGCCCGCCAGCCCGAACGCTACGGTGAACAGGGTGAGCAGCAGCACGAAGAGATACCGGGCCCCCACCACCCGGCTCCGCCCCAGGGGTAGGGACATGGCGTACCGGTCCCACTTGGACTGTTCGTCGTAGGCGACGGCGGAGATAGGCAATACGGACAGGGCTACCTGAACAAAGGTGATGATAAAGCTGTAGTCAAAGAAGTCCAGGTAGGCGAGAATGGTGTAAACGACAATCATAAGCAGATAAGATCGCAGCATCTTGCGCATCACAAGAAAGTCCTTCGTAATCAATCCGGTCATTTTGTTTCTCCTTTCCCCACAAAGAGCATGATGTCTTCCAAGGTAGTCCGCTCCACCAGGAGCATGGGGTACTTGCGGCTGAAGGCCACCCGGTCGCCCACCAGGGCCTCGCAGCCGAAGGTCCCCTTCCGGGTACGCAGTATGTCCCGGGGGTCGATGGTCTCCAGCTGGGCGGCGGTACAGCCCACCCGGCCGTAGGAGTCCAGGATGTTGTCCTTGGCGTCGGACAGCACCACCTGTCCCTGGTGGATGTAGGCGATGTAGTCGGCCACCTTCTCCAGGTCGGAGGTGATGTGGCTGGACATGAGGATGGCGTGGTCCTCATCCTGGATGAAGCCCAGAAACTCGTCCAGAATCTCGTCCCGGACCACCGGGTCCAGGCCGGCAGTGGCCTCGTCCAGGATGAGCAGCTTGGGGTGGTGGGCCAGGGCGGCGGACAGGGACAGCTTCATTTTCATCCCTCGGGAAAACTCTTTAATGAGCTTCTTCTCCGGCAGGCCGAATTTGTCCAGATAGGACCGGAACAGCTTCCGGTCCCACTCCCGGTAGGCGGGGGCCAGGATTTTGTCCAGGTCCAGGGGGCGGAGGGCGTCGGAGAAGAAGCACTCGTCCAGCACCAGCCCGATGTCCTGCTTGGCCAGCCGCTCCTCCCGGATGTTGTCATAGCCCAGCAAGGTGATTTCACCTGCGTCCCGGCGGATGAGATTCAGAATACATTTGATAGTGGTGGTCTTGCCCGCCCCGTTCTCGCCGATCAGCCCCAGGATGGAGCCGCCGGGGAGAGTCAGGTTGATATTTTTCAGGGCAAAGTCCCCATAGGACTTGGATAACCCCTTGATTTCAATACAATTTGTCATAATTCTTCCCCTTTATACAATATGTCCAGCATCTCATGGAGGTCCTCCAGGGGCATGGCCCCCTTCCGGGCCTCCTCCACCGCCTGGGCCAGCTTTTCCTCTACCTTCCGCAGCTGGGCCTCCCGCAGCAGTTCCCGGTTCTGGGGGGCCACAAAGCACCCCTTGCCCGGGACATTCTCCAGAAAACCGGCCCGCTCCAGCTCCTCGTAGGCCCGCTTGGTGGTGATCACCGAGATGCGCAGCTCCTTGGCCAGCAGCCGCATGGAGGGCAGGGCGTCCCCCGCCGACAGGGTCCCGGCCATGATCTGTTCCTTTACCTGGTCGGTAATCTGCTCGTAGATGGGCTTTCCGCTGGTGTTACTCAATATGATATCCATTTGTCCCGCCTTTCAACAGCGAAGGAGGTCCTGACTGCAAGCCGCGCGCTGGTCTTACGCCGGTATCTCGCCGCTGTCATTTTGGGTTTAGTGTATATATACTATATGCACAGTATAACGCTTTTCTCCCGTTTGTCAATAGGTCCGGGGAAATTTTTTTCGCCGGCACACGCCTCAAAAACTGGATGCAAAAAATAGCGTTCCATCCTTTACTTTTCCACTTCCCTGTGTTACACTTTACACAAGTGAATTTTTCCGGGAATATCACTGGAAGAGGAGGATGAGCTATGGCAAAAGCGGAAAAACGGGAGCGCAGTATGGCCCTGTATGAGACCATTTTAAAGCTGAAAGACTTGGATGAGTGCTGCCGGTTCTTCGACGACCTGTGTACTCCCACCGAGCTGCGCTCTTTAGAGCAGCGGTTCGATGTAGCGGTTTACTTACAGCAGGGGCTGGTCTACCTGGACATTCTGGAAAAGACCGGCGCCTCCAGCGCCACCATCAGCCGGGTGAGACGGTCCATGCTGGACAACGGCGCCGGAGGCGTGATGCGGGAGGTCATCGCCCGGGAAGGGCTGCACGAGAAGGAGGAGGCGTAGGGACGCTTCACGAAGCGTCCCTATCCAGCCGTTCGTGATTTCTATGGACCCACCCAGCCGATTGTAATTTTACGGACGCATCGTGATGCGTCCCTACAGAACCAACGAAAACCAAAACAGAAAGCAGGAAAACAACATGAAACAACTGATGTTGGGCAACGCCGCCGTTGCCCGGGGCCTGTATGAGGCGGGGTGCTGTGTGATCTCCAGCTACCCCGGCACCCCCAGCACCGAGATCACCGAGGAGGCGGTGAAGTACCCGGAAATCTACTGCGAGTGGGCCCCCAACGAGAAGGTGGCCATGGAAGCGGCCTTCGGGGCCTGCCTGGCGGGGAAGCGGGCCTTCTGCGCCATGAAGCATGTGGGCTTGAACGTGGCCGCCGACCCCCTGTACACCATGGCCTACACCGGGGTGAACGCCGGTATGGTGATCGGTGTGGCCGACGACCCGGGGATGCACTCCTCCCAGAATGAGCAGGACTCCCGGCACCACGCCATCGCCGCCAAGGTGCCCATGCTGGAGCCCTCCGACTCCGCCGAGGCGCTGGAGTTTGCCAAACTGGCCTATGAGCTGTCCGAACAGTTCGACACTCCGGTGCTGCTGAAGATGTGTACCCGGGTGGCCCACTCCCAGTCCCTGGTGGAGACCTCTGACCGGGTGGAGCCCGGGATGAAGCCCTACGAGAAGAACATCGCCAAATATGTCATGATGCCGGGCAACGCCATCCGCCGCCACCCCTTCGTGGAGGAGCGCACCCGCAAGCTCCAGGAGTGGGCGGAGACCGCCCCCGTCAACCGGGTGGAAATGGGAGGCAACAAAATCGGCATAATTACCTCCTCCACCAGCTATCAGTATGTGAAGGAGGTATTCGGGAACGATGTCTCCGTACTTAAATTGGGCATGACCAACCCCCTGCCGGTAAAGCTGATAAAAGACTTTGCCTGTAAAGTGGAAAAGCTTGTTGTCATTGAGGAGCTGGACCCCATCATAGAGAACCACTGTAAAGCTTTGGGACTTGCCGTCTCCGGCAAGGAATTTCTGCCTATGGAGGGGGAGTTCTCCCAGAACCTCATCGCAAAAAAGATGGGGGAGGAGGTCTATGAGGGCCGGACCATCGACGATCCCATCCCGCCCCGGCCTCCCGTTATGTGCGCCGGGTGCCCCCACCGGGGACTGTTCTACATTCTGAGCAAGAACAAGTGCACCGTCCTGGGGGACATCGGCTGTTACACCCTGGGGGCGGTGGCCCCTCTGGCCGCCATGGACATGACCCTGTGTATGGGCGGGTCCATCTCCGCCGTCCACGGCTTCAACAAGGCCCGGGGCGCGGAGAGCGAGGGCAAAACCGTGGCCGTCATCGGCGACTCCACCTTTATGCACTCGGGCATGACCGGTCTGGCCAACATCGCCTATAACCAGTCCAACTCCACCGTGATTATTTTGGACAACTCCATCACCGGCATGACCGGCCATCAGCAGAACCCCACCACCGGCTACAACATCAAGGGCGACCCCGCCGGGAAGATTGATCTGGAGGCCCTGTGCAAGGCTATGGGCTTTACACGGGTCCGGGTGGTGGACCCCTACGATCTGAAGGCATGCGACACCGTCCTCAAGGAGGAGCTGGCCGCCAACCAGCCCTCGGTGATTATCAGCCGCCGGCCCTGCGCTCTGCTGAAGTATGTCAAGCACGAGGCGCCCCTCACCGTGGACCCGGTGAAGTGCGTGGGATGCCGGAGCTGTATGAAAATCGGCTGCCCCGCCATCTCCATCAAGGGGGGCAAGGCCCATGTGGACAATACCCTGTGCGTGGGCTGCGGCGTGTGTGAGCAGCTGTGCGGCGTGAAGGCGTTTTCGTAGGGACGCATCACGATGCGTCCGTCTGAACATATGGCTGTCCGGCATACGCGGACGCTTCATGAGGCGTCCCTGCATTCGGCCGGTTCAATATAAGGAGTTGTTTCGACATATGGAAACCAAAAATATTATGATCGTGGGCGTGGGGGGGCAGGGCTCCCTGCTGGCCTCCAAGCTGCTGGGCCACCTTCTCATGGAGCAGGGCTACGACGTGAAGGTGTCTGAGGTCCACGGCATGTCCCAGCGGGGCGGGTCGGTGGTCACCTATGTGCGCTATGGGGATAAGGTAAACTCCCCCGTCATCGACAAGGGAGAGGCGGACTATATCGTCTCCTTCGAGCTGCTGGAGGCCGCCCGGTGGCTGAGTTACCTCAAGCCAGACGGCCAGATCGTCACCTCCACCCAGCAGATCGACCCCATGCCCGTCATCACCGGCGCGGCCAGCTATCCGGAGAACCTGGTGGAGAAGATGCGCTCCGCCGGGGCCAAGGTGGACGCCCTGGACTGCCTCAAGCTGGCCGAGGAGGCCGGGAGCAGCAAGGCGGTGAATATCGTCCTCATGGGCCGGCTGTCCCACTACTTCGACCTGCCCGACGAGGCCTGGCAGAAGTCTCTGGAGGCCATGGTGCCCCCCAAATTCCTGGAGCTGAACAAAAAGGCCTTTGAATTGGGAAAGAAGGCGTAATCTCTCGTCCCGCCCGCAGGCGAAAAAGGCCCCCTTGCGAAAGGGGGCTGGCACGGCGAAGCCGTGACTGGGGGATTCCGTCTCTCGAAAACCTTTCGATTGACGGAATCCCTCCACCACCGGACTTCGTCCGGCGGTCCCCCTCCCTTTAGCAAGGGAGGCTTTTTAGAGCAACCCTTTAAATTTATCATAATTCAGAAAGGAAGCATGAGCAATGGGACTCTTTTCAAGCCTCTTTGGGGGCGGCGCCAAGAAAGCGGAGGAGGTCAACGACGCCAGCGCCCAGGCGCTGAAGCAGTTTTTTAAGGAGAATCTGCCCAGTGAGTTTGTGAACTCCGCCAGATACGCCATCTCCATCACCCAGGGGGACAAGGGCTATGAGGCCCGGATCAACATGGACATGGGGGCGGACGGCTCCACCTATGACGGCTTTACCAAAGAGAACTTTGCGGAGCTGGCGGACTGGGAGTCGGAGCGGGTATTCGACCTGCTGCCCGAGCCGCCGGTGACAGTGACCGCCATTTTTGACATGGACTTTGGCAAGACCAAGGTCACTATGAACCGGGGCCGCCTGCTGGCAAAATAAAAACATACCTTATTTTGGGGAGGAATGATTCCAATGGAAAGATACTACCAGCCCGAGATCGAGTGCGCGTCCCGGGAACAAATCAAGGCCTGGCAGGATGAGCGGCTTGTGAAGCAGGTGCGCCACGTCTGGGACAATGTGCCCTACTACCGCAAGAAGATGGAGGAGAAGGGCCTCACCCCTGACGACATCCGCTCCAGCGACGACCTGCACAAGCTGCCCTTCATCACCAAGGCCGACCTGCGGGAGGCCTACCCCTACGGGCTGGTAGCCAAGCCCCTGAAGGAGTGCGTGCGCATCCAGTCCACCTCGGGCACCACCGGCAAGCGGGTGGTGGCCTTCTACACCCAGCACGACATCGACCTGTGGGAGGACTGCTGCGCCCGGGCCATCATGGCCGCCGGCGGCACCGATGAGGACGTGTGCCAGGTGTCCTACGGCTACGGCCTGTTCACCGGCGGCCCCGGCCTGAACGGCGGGTCCCACAAGGTGGGCTGCCTCACCATCCCCACCTCCTCGGGCAACACCGAGCGGCAGATTATGTTCATCAAGGACCTGTCCGCCACCATCCTGTGCTGCACCCCCTCCTACGCCGCCTACATCGGCGAGACCATGAAGGAGATGGGCCTCACCCCCGACCAGATCCCCCTGAAAGCGGGCATCTTCGGCGCCGAGGCCTGGAGCGAGGAGATGCGGCAGGACATTCAGAATACTTTGGGTATTAAAGCCTACGACATCTACGGCCTGACCGAGCTGTCCGGCCCCGGCGTGTCCTTCGAGTGTTCCGCCCAGACGGGTATGCACATCAACGAGGACCACTTCATCGCTGAGATCATCGACCCCGACACCGGCGAGGTCCTCCCCGAGGGGAGTAAGGGGGAGCTGGTGTTCACCTCCATCACCAAGGAGGCCTTCCCCCTGCTGCGCTACCGCACCCGGGATATCTGTATGCTCACCCGGGAGAAGTGCTCCTGCGGCCGCACCCATGTGAAGATGTGCAAGCCCATGGGCCGGTCCGACGACATGCTCATTATCCGGGGCGTCAACGTGTTCCCGTCCCAGATCGAGACCGTCCTGCTCAACCACGGCTACCCCGCCAACTACCAGATCATCGTGGACCGGGTGAAGAACACGGACACCCTGGACGTCCAGGTGGAGATGACCCCCGAGATGTTCACCGACAACATGGGCGAGATTGCCAAGCGGCAGAAGGAGCTGGTGGATGGCCTGCGGTCCATGCTGGGCCTGGCCGCCAAGGTCACCCTTGTGGCCCCCAAGACCATCGTCCGCAGCGAGGGCAAGGCCGTGCGGGTCATTGACAAGCGGAAGATTTAACGCCGCATGCAGGGGGCGGCCTCCGTGCCGCCCCGTGAATCAAATTCAAGCAGCGGGGCGGCACAGAGGCCGCCCCCTACGGGTAAACCCGTTTATGTTAGGAGGAAGCAACCGTGAGCATCAAGCAGATTTCCGTCTTTTTGGAGAACAAGCCCGGGGCGCTCTACGCCATGACCGGGGTGCTGGCCCAGAACAAAATCGACATGCGAGCCTTCTCCCTGGCCGAGACCAGCGACTTCGGCATCGCCCGCATCATCGTGGACGACGTGTATAAGACCACCACCGTGCTGAAGGACGCGGGCTATGTCCACAACGTTACCCCCGTGCTGGGGGTGGCCATCCCCGACGTGCCCGGCGGGCTGAACAAGGTCCTCCAGGCCCTCACCGATGCCAAGGTGAATGTGGAGTATATGTACGCCTTCCTGGGCGGCAGGGACGCAGAGCACGCCTATATGATCTTCCGGGTGGCTGACAACGCCGCCGCATCTTCCGCCCTGGCCCAGCGGGGCATCCAGGTGGTGGAGCAGGAGGAGATTGACAAGCTGTAAGATTATAAAAGATTTCCGGGCCGAAAGGCCCGGAAATCTTTTACTGCTCGATTGAGAAGGTCACCACGGCGGTGAACAAATCCGCTTCGGTAGACACAGTCAGCGTGCCGCCGCAGGCCCGGGTAAAGGACTCCGCAATGGAAAGCCCCAGGCCGGAGCCGCCGTCGGTGCGGCTCTCGTCCCCCCGGACGAACCGGGCGGTGTAGTCCGCGCCGGGCCTCAGCTCGGCGGCGGAGGTGTTCCGCACGCTGGCGCTGGCCTGTCCCCCCTCCACCGTCAGATTCAGGTAGACCCGGGAGCCGGGCAGGGAGTACTTCAAAGCGTTGCCGATGAGGTTCTGGAACACCCGGTACATCCGGTCACTGTCGGCGGTGATGGGCACCTCCTCCTCGGGGATGGCGGCGCGCAGGGTCAGGCCGCTGTTGTCGATGGCCTGGGCCATGTCGGCCAGGGTCTGGCGCAATAACCGGGCGTAATCAAGCCGTTCCAATTTAACGGGGAGTTGTCCCGACGCCGCCTTGCTCACCTCAAACACGTCCTGAACCATAGCCTTGAGCCGCTGGGCCTTTTCCCCCATAATCTGAACGTACTCGCTGGCCGGAGGCTCCAGGGGCTCCTGGGAGAGCAGCTCGGTGTAGCTGATGATGGAGGTGAGGGGGGTTTTCAGGTCGTGGGACACGTTGGTGACAAGCTCCACCTTCATCCGCTCGCTGCGGGTGCGCTCCTCCACCGCCTGGTGCAGGCCCTGACGGATGTGGTTCAGGTCGTCGGCCATCTGGTACAGGTCGCTGTCCTCCTGCAAGGCCAGATCCCTTTCCACATCCCCCGCCCGAACGGCTTCCAGCTGACCGGCCACCGCGCCGAAGTCCTGCCATATCTTCCGCTGCCGCCAGAAGAACCATGCGTATGCCCCCAGGGCCAGCAGCCAGGGCAGGCCGAACAGGTTCCAAATGGCCCAGGAGGGCATATACAGCTCCACCGTCTGGGCCACCAGGAAGAACAGCACCTCCAGCCACAGCAGGAACATGGCCAGTCCCAGCCAGCCGTTCATCCGGCTCAGCCGCTTTTGCAGGGGGTACTTGAGCTCGTGGACGGCCATCAAACCGAATACGCCTTGTTTCCAGGGGTGTTTATTATACCGCCAGTCATTGAAAATCAGCAGGTACAGCCCCCAGAACACCGCCAGCAGGCCCGGGATGTGGTCCGCCAGCTCCCCCAGATATTCCCGCAGCAGCCAGCCGCCGTTTTCACTGAGGATGGCCACCGCCGTGCCGATGCTGGTGGTCTGCTCCACAAGGGGAATATTGTAGCTGTCATAAAAACCGTTCTCCGTCAGCCACTCCTCATAGCTGATCCCATTCTGCTCCAGCTCCGCTATGATGTCGCCGTTGAGATAGACGTCTCCGGGGATGGCTTCGGCTGAGGCACTGGCCTGGGGTGCGTAGGCGTAGGTCAGCTCCTGCCAGATATCCCCCAGGTACTCCGGGCGGGGGAGGCAGAAGAACACCAGCAGCACAGCGGCCAAGACCTTGACCTCAAACCAGATTTTCCTGGTCCCCCGGGCCAGGGCCATGTCCGCCCGTTTTTTGTCCTTCCGCAGCAGAAGGTACACCAGAAACAGCCCCGCGCCCACGCCCGTGCGGACGGCGTGGCCCATAATTTCTTCCCGGTAAGCCCCCAGGTTCCGTTTCAGATAGTACAGCTCGTTGTACTCGTTGGACCCGGAGTTTCCATAGTTGCCTTTGATGAAAATCTGCGGGCTGTTGATAACGGCCATGGTCACCTTGACCTTGCTCCCCGCCTCGTCCACGGTGAAGTTCTTGTAGCCGGGGACATACCACTGATAGGGCTCGTCGATGCTCTCAAAACGGTAGTAGCCGTCGCCGTAGAGGTCCAGCTCGCTGCCATCCTTCCAGGCCCGGACCTTCTCCCCGTCGAATTGCAGGAGAAAGCCGTACCCCTCGGGCAGCTGTGCCGCCGTGGTAGAGGCGGTCAGCGTGTCACTGTTGCTGTAAAGGGTCTCCCCCTCCTTCTCCACACGGTAGAGGATGTTCTTGTCCTCCTTCATCCGTTCATGGGCTCCTTTGGCCCACCGCTCCGCGCCAGAGGACGGCGCTGGGCCGTTCCCGTCGCCCCAGTCGTAGTCACCGTAATAGTTGAAACCGCTGTAAGCCCAGCCCCCAGCCCCCATGGTAATGAGCCGCTCCAGCCGGGAGGAGACGAAGCCTCGAAACTCCGTTGTGTCCCGCCAGTCGGAGGCGAAGCTGTCGGAGATCCACCGCCGGCTGCCCGAAGAGGTCAGTTTAGTCCCGAAGAACAGCGCCCCCTCCAGAAGCAGAGAGACCCCCAGCAGAAAGGCCAGAAAGCCAATGATTGATTTACTTTTTTTCCATTTTGTATCCAATGCCCCACACCACCTTTAAATAGTCTGGCTCACGAGGATTGAGCTCAATTTTCTCCCGGATGCGCCGGATGTGCACCATCACCGTGCCCTCGGAGGACCAGGCCTCCTCTCCCCACACCCGGCGGTAAATTTCCTCCGCGGGGAACACCCGGCCCAGGTTGCGCATGAGCAGGTCCACAATGCCCGTCTCGATGTTGGTCAGGCGTACCGGCTCGCCGTCCGCCGTCAGAGTCCGGGCGGCGGGGTCGTAGGCCAGGCGGCCGTTGAGGACAACCCCCTCCGGGGCGGCGTTCACGTCCCCCAGGCTGGTGTACCGCCGCAGCTGGCTGCGCACCCGGGCGGCCAGCTCCCCCATGCTGAAGGGCTTGGTCACGTAGTCGTCCGCCCCCATGCTGAGCCCCAGCACCTTGTCGCTCTCCTCGCTCTTGGCCGACAGCACAATCACCGGCAGGTTCCGCCGCTCCCGGATGCGCAGCACGGCGGACAGCCCGTCCAGCTTGGGCATCATCACGTCCATGAGAATCAGCCGCAGGTCTGGGTCCAGGGCTCTGTCCAGCGCCTCCATGCCGTCGTAGGCCCGGAGGACCCGGTAGCCCTCCTTCTCCAGGGCGGCGGCAATGGCCCCTACGATCTCCCTGTCGTCATCCACCACCAGTATGGTCTCTCGCTCGCTCATCGGGTTTACTCCTTCCTCGTTCGCTGGCCCCAGCATAGCAGGGAATTCTTACAAAGCCAGTGGGAAAACTCTTACAGATTTCTTACAAATGGGATTGTAATACAGGCGGAAGATAAGTGCAAGGGCGGGAAACCCGGTTTTTTCACTTGACAATCTGTGGGAAATGGGCTACACTGCTTTAGTGATTAAAACCAATAAAGCAGCGCGGGCCGCGGCCTGCCGGGAAAGGAACGAGCGCAATGCCCATCACCGATCTGTTGGAGCGCAACAGCAAGCTGTATGGCGAGGAGGTCGCCCTGGTCGAGATCAACCCGGAGGTCCGGGAGGAGCAGCGGGTCTCCTGGCAGGAGTACGAGCTGATCCAGCCCACCGGCGACGCCCCCTACCGCCGGGAGATCACCTGGTCCATCTTTGACGAGAAGGCCAACCGGGTGGCCAACATGCTCCTGGCCCGCGGCATCCGCAAGGGTCAGAAGGTGGCCATTCTGATGATGAACTGTCTGGAGTGGCTGCCCGTCTACTTTGGCATTTTAAAGACGGGGGCCATCGCTGTCCCCCTAAACTTCCGCTACACCTCCGACGAGATCGAGTACTGCCTGAAGCTGGCGGACGCGGATGTGCTGTTCTTCGGCCCGGAGTTCACCAGCCGGATGGAGCCTATTGTACCCAAGATTTCCAGGCAGATGCTGCTGTTCTTCGTGGGGGAGAGCTGTCCCGCTTTTGCAGAGGACTATCTGCGCTCCACCGCCAACTGCTCCAGCCGGGCCCCCAAGGTGCTGGTGGACGACGAGGACGAGGCGGCCATTTACTACTCCTCGGGCACCACCGGCTTCCCCAAGGCCATTCTCCTGAAGCACACCGCCCTGATGCAGTCGGCCCGGATGGAGTCCATCCACCACGAGACCACCCACGACGATGTCTTTCTGTGCATCCCGCCCCTGTACCACACCGGGGCCAAAATGCACTGGTTCGGCTCCCTGTTCACCGGCAGCAAGGCCGTCCTGCTCAAGGGCAACTCCCCCGCCTCTATTTTCCAGGCGGCCAGCCAGGAGAAATGCACCATCGTCTGGCTGCTGGTGCCCTGGGCCCAGGACATTCTGGCCGCCCTGGACCGGGAGGAGCTGAAAATCCAGGATTTCCAGCTCTCCCAATGGCGGCTGATGCACATCGGGGCCCAGCCAGTGCCCCCCTCCCTCATCAAGCACTGGCTGAAGTACTTCCCCCACCACAAGTACGACACCAATTACGGCCTGTCCGAATGCACCGGCCCGGGCTGCGTCCACCTGGGGCTGGGCAACGTCCATAAAGTGGGGGCCATCGGCGTGCCCGGCTACGGCTGGAAGATCAAGATCGTGGACGAGCAGAATGTACCTGTCAAGCAGGGCGATGTGGGCGAACTGTGCGTAAAGGGCCCCGGGGTGATGGTGTGCTACTACCACAACCCCGAGGCCACCGCCGAGGTGCTGGAAAACGGCTGGCTCCACACCGGCGATATGGCCCGTCAGGACGAGGACGGCTTCGTCTTCCTGGTGGACCGGAAGAAGGACGTCATTATCTCCGGCGGCGAGAACCTGTACCCCGTACAGATTGAAGACTTCCTATCCGCCTACCCCAAGATTCACGACGTGGCCGTCATCGGCCTGCCCGACAAACGGCTGGGCGAGATCGCCGCCGCCATCATCCAGGTGAAGGAGGGCATGACCTGCACCGAGAGCGAAATCAACCAGTTCTGTATGGACCTGCCCCGGTACAAGCGCCCCAGGAAGATCATCTTCGCCGACGTCCCCCGCAACCCCACCGGCAAGATTGAAAAGCCCAAGCTCAGGGAAAAATACTGCGGCGTGCGCCTGGTGGAGGCCCAAAATCAGGGGTAAGGAGGGGCCTTCGCTTGAAACCGATGGAATCCTTTCTCATGCTCTATTATCTGCTCCACCAATGCCAGGAAATTGATCCAGGAGATCTGTCCAGTGGGGAATTAATCTTGTCTGATCTTCTGAGTGGCATTGACCCGACTCTTTGGGCAGATGGCCGTCCCATGGACCAGGCCATTTATCGGGACTGGCTTGAACAAACCGATATCTCCCGGCTCAATCGGGGAAACATAATCTCGGCCGTATTGAGTTTCGTTTCCCTTTATGAAAACCGTGGGTTTCATTTTGGAATAGTGCGGGAGATACTGCTCGGCCCAGAGCGGGAAACCATGATCGCAAGCGCTGAGAGATTTACAAAGTGTATGTATCATAAGCACAATTACCCAGACTGAGACAAAAACCGCCCCGGTGCTTGTTTAAGCACCGGGGCGGTCAGTTTCCCATTGACAAACACGTAAAATACGTATATACTGGTGTGAGAAATGGGGGGACGCACCATTCCAATGGCGCCAAGAGAAATGATCCAGCTTCTCCAGGCCAGCGGCTTTGTGTGTGTCAGCTCCAACGGCTCCCACCGAACATTCCGGAATGAGCAGACCGAAAAAACGGTTATCGTTCCCTTCCATGCAGAGGATTTAAAAAAGGGTTTGTAGCAAAGAATATTGAAAGATGCAGGCCTGAAACAAGGGTAGACCCAAAAGGAGGCATACCATGAAGAACACCTATTATCCTGCCGTGTTCCACCCCGAGGAGGTGGGATACTCGGTCTTTGTCCCGGACATCGAGGGCTGCTCCACCCAGGGCGACACCATGGACGAGGCGGTGGAGATGGCAAAGGATGCCATCGGACTGATGCTGGAGGGCTTAAGCGAGTACCCCCAGGCCTCCGCTCCCTCCGCTCTGTCTCTGACAGAGGATGACTTTGTGGTTGTGATACCCTTTAATCCGGCGGAGTACGCCCGCAAAAACAACCGGGCGGTAAAAAAGACTCTCTCTCTGCCCGCCTGGCTTAACGACGCAGCGGAAGCGGCCCATCTCAATTTCTCCGGCGTTCTCCAGGAGGCGTTGAAGGCTAAACTGGACATATAGGCGTGCGCCTGGCAGAGGCGCAGAACCAGAGATAATTTTTCCAAATAAGGAGCGCGTTCATTGTGACAAAACTGGCCGTTTCCCGGCGGGAGAGCGCCATTGGCAGCTACCGCTTTCTCTTTGCCGTTATCGTCTGCCTGTACCACTTTCAGACTTTAGCGGGCTTCAGCGCCCCCACCGCCTTCAGCGGGGCCTTTCCCAGCGTGGACTTTTACGCCCTGGTCAGCGGCTATTTTTTGATGCCCTCCATCCAGCGCGCCGCAGACCGCCGGCGGGAGGGGGCCTCCGCCCTGTCTCTGGCGGGGGAGTTTACCCTCCGGCGTTTTCTCCGGCTGTACCCCCACTACATCCTCACCCTGGTCCCCTTCCTTGCCCTGCGTGTCTTCATCCTCCATACCCTGACCGTGAAGGAGTGCCTGCTGGACGGCTTTTTCGACTTCTTCATGCTCCAGGCCCTGGGTTCTACCACGGTGATTTTCCTGTTCTGGTATGTCAGCTCCCTGTTTTTGGCATCTGTCCTGCTCTACTGGCTGGCCCTGCTGCTGAAGGACCACTTTGTGCCCGCCGCGGCCTTTGGCGCCCTGTTCATCCTGTCCTGGTTCTGCCGGAACACCGGTACCATCGACCACATCCTGTTCCCCGGGATATGGCGGCTGGCCGCCGGACTGGGGCTGGGCTGCGTCATCCATCAGCTGGTCCAGCGCTGGAAGCCCGCCCTCCAGGGCCGCTTTTCCCTGATGTCCTCCCTGTGGGAGCTGCTGCTCTTGGCGGGCATACTCCTCCTCATGTGGCGGGGCGGCCGGGACCATAATAACTTTATTGTCCTGGCCCTGCTCTTCCTTCTTGTCCTCAGCGTCTTCCTGGGCAACAGCCGCCTCAGCCATCTGCTGAACAACCCGGCCTCCGCCTTCCTGGGGCAGGTCAGCTACGGCTACTACCTGAACCAGTGCTTTTTTATCCATCTGTTCGGCCGCCTGCTCCAGGCGGAAACCTTCTGGCCGGTGGCCGGACTGTTTCTGGCGGGCAACCTGATTCTGTCCGCCGCCACCACCTGGCTCTGCCGCTGGGGGACCGCGCGGCTCCAGGCCCTGTGGACCGCCCGCCGTCCTCAGCCCCAGCCGGAAGCCGCCGCCCCGGCGCGGACCACCCGGGCGGTGGAAGCCTACCGCTTCCTCTTCGCCGTTGTCATCGCCCTGTATCACTTCCGCTCCAAAGGGGCCTTCGGGCCGGCCCCCACCGCCTTCATCCGCGGCTATCTGGGCGTGGAGTTTTTCACCCTGGTCAGCGGCTTCTTCCTTATGCACACCATCCAAAAGGCCCAGAAGGAGGGCGGAGCACCGCTGCCTGCGGTGGGTTCCTTTGCCCGGAGGCGCTTTCTCCGCCTCTATCCCCACTATATCCTCACCCTGGCCGTCTTCCTGTTCCTGCGCATCTTTATTCTCCGCACCTGCACCCTCCGGGACTGCCTCACCGATGGGTTCTTCGACTTTTTTATGCTCCAGTCTGTCGGCTCCACCCCGCTGGTCTACCTGCTCTGGTACCCCAGCGCCCTGTTTTTGGCCTGCGTCCTGCTCTATTGGCTGGCCCTGCTGCTGAAGGACCACTTCGCCCCTGCCGCAGCCTTCGGCGCCCTGCTGATCCTGTCCTGGTTCTATCGGAACACCGGCTCCATCGACCACATCCTGTACCCCGGCCTGTGGCGGCTGATGGCCGAGCTGGGGCTAGGCTGCATTCTCTCCCTGCTGGTCCAGCGGTGCAGACCCTTTTTCCAGGGCCGCCTCCCCCTGCTCTCCACCCTGTTTGAATTGACCCTGCTGGCCGCTATCCTTCTTCTGTGCTGGTGCTGCAGTCGTGACGAGCGGGATTTTCTGGCCCTGGCCCTGCTGATCCTGCTGCTGTTCAGCGTCCTTCTGGGACACAGCGGGCTGTCCCGCCTGCTGGACAATCCGCTGTCCGCCTTCCTGGGCCAGATCAGCTACGGCTTCTACCTCAACCAGTGCTTTTTCCTCCATATCTTTGGCCCGGTGATCCCGGTCCGGCCCTACTGGCGCACCGCCGCCCTGTTTTTGGCGTGCAACTTTGTGCTGTCCATCCTCACCTATTACCTTTCCCAGGGCGTCGCCGCCCTGCTCCGTCGGGGAGCGGACAGCCTGTGCCGGCCCTCCGATCGCTGACCCCCGCCAAACGCATCCAGGCCCCGCTGCATTGTGCAGCGGGGCCTTTTCGTCCCTTATAGATATTCACAGCAGGTCTCCAATTCCGACCAGGACAGGTCCATATCCTCGATGGACTTCCAGGTGGGAAAATTCGCCTCCAGCTCCAGCCAGGTGAGATACCAGAAGTCATACTCCACCCCCACATGGGCGGGGAGGATGTCCTCTATGATCTTCTTCATCTCCTCAAAGCCCTCCGGCACCCCCGCCGTCCCCGGGAAGGAGACCGACACACTCCCGGTCCCCAGCTCCTTCACCACAGCGGAGACACCGCAGCCGGAGATGGTGTCGTTGATGGCCTCCAGGGTAAAGCTGTCCCCGCCGATACGCAGCAGGGCGGCCAGGGCCAAGGCCAGCTTCCGGGGGTCGGAGGCCACAGGGCGGCGGGCAAAGAGCCCGGCCAGGTTCTCCAGCCCCCAGTTCTCCGCCGTTGTCAGGCTGCTCTCCCGCTGTACCTCCTCCAGCCGGGCCAGAACCCCGTCCAGGGCCGCACCCTGAACGTCCAACTCCCCGCCGTTAAAGGGGGCGGACAGGTCGTACACCCCCAAGGGCCGCAGCAGATCCCGCAGGCAGTCGGCGTGCTTCATGCCATCCCCTCCACCTGCAGCGTACCCAGCACGGGCAGCCTGTCCTCCGCCATCTTCAAATCGGCGGCGGGAGCGGTGATGGCATAGTTGGCCACTCCGTCGCAGTGGTAGACCAGCTCCCCCAGCCGGGCCAGCAAAATATCCTGCCCCAGCAGCCTTCCGGTAAACCACCGCCGCAGCGCCTCCTCCACCCCGGCCCGCACCTGTTCTCCATCCCGGCCCTCGCAGGCCGCCACCTGAACGGTGATATCCACCGCCGCCGTCTCCGGCGGGCGGACCTTCAGGTCCACGGCGATCTCCCGCCGCTGCTCAAAATAGGCCTGCATCCGGTCCAGCAGCTCCTGGTCGGGCACGCCGGCCACGGTGGCGGGCACCACATCCACCGAGCCCACTCCCCGGGGCCGGGAGATAACCGCAGCGGCCGCCACCTCCTCAAAGGACAGGGCCCCCTGCTGGTAGAAGGCTGCGTTGGCCCCGTTGGGCAGGCGCTTAAAGGTCTCCAGCACCCGCTCCCGCAGGGCCTGGTCCGCCTCCCCGTCCACCCCGCCGGAGCAGGGGCCGGGGTTGGTGCAGGCGTATATCCCGACGGGGGCCACCGCCATAGACAGGATCGCCCCGGCAGCCACATTGCCCGCCTCCCCTGCCTCCAGGGCCCGCACCGGAACCTCCGCCTCCATTTCGCCCGCCTCCAGCACCGCCGGCCGGGTGGTCTCAAAGCGCACCAGCCCCGCGGTCATGCACACCGTCCCTTGGGGGATATCACGGGAGACGGCGGCCTCCTCCCCCGCCAGGAACTTGACCGTCCCCTCGGCGGCCACCGCCCGCTTGCGCTCTAGCCCCCGCAGCCGGGCGTGGCGGTCCAGATGCTCCCCCTCCGCCGTCTGGGGGAAGGCCTGGCGGACCACCCAGTCCGCCTGGATATACAGGGCATAGACCTGAGCCGCCACCGCGTACAGCCGGGCAGTCAAGTCGCACCCCTCCCGGGGCTCCAGTCCCGTCCGCTCCCCAAAGCAGGAGCGCATCTCCTGATAAATTTCATCAACCGTCTTCATATGTTCCTCCCTATACCGCCGTCCGGACAGTGAACTCCTCCCCCTGCCACTCCAGCCAGACGGTCAGCTGCCCCACAGCCCCGTCCTGGTCCAGCTCCACGGCCCGCACTGACAGGTCCGGTTCCTCCCGCAGGGCCTCCGCCACATACTGGACGGCCAGGGCCTGCCGGGCGGAGGGCCTCTCCCGGCCCAACTGATACAGCCGGCTGCCCAGCTCCGGCAGGAAGGGCAGCGCCCCCCGCCGGGCGGTGAGTCGGTACAGCACCCGGGCCAGCACTTCCTCAGCTCCGGACAGGGCAGTGAGCCTGCCCTGTCCGTCGGGGACATAGTCCCCCTCCATCAGCTTCCACTCCATGGTCCTCTCCCCCTTTACGACAGCAGGTCAATCACAATCTCCCGGACCACATCATACAGCGTCTGTCCGTTGAGACACAGCTCCCCGGCCAGCTCCAGCCGCTTCTGGCCCAGGCGGATGGAGCACTCCCCGCCCCTCAGCCGGACCTCACCCGGCTTCAGCGGGTCCTCCTCGTCCCCCTCCTGAACAGTGCCCAGCAGACAAGGGGACTCCCCCTCCGCCCCCGCCTTGAGCACCAGCACCTTATCCCCCGATGTGGGCCGCCAGCTGTAGCCCCCCGGGCCGTACACGGTGAGCCACCGCCGCTCTCCCCCCAGGCTGACCCCCGCGGGGTCCCCGCCCAAGGTGACCGTGCCCAGCTCCGCCGCCGGCTCCCGCACCGGCAAATTCCGGTTCCGCTCTGATGTCCACATGCTCTTGCACCTCATCTCTCTTATTTAAACGGTAAAATCAGGGGCGGCCAGCTCCAGCCGGCTCCAATAGCCGCCGGCGTCCATACCCGCCGTCACCTGAACCGCCCGGTAGCGGCCGTTCCAGTCCCAGCCGGAGCGCTGAATGGTCACCAGGTCTCCGGGCCAGGCGCAGAAGGCCTCCCCCAAGGTCACCTCCACCCGATACAGCTCACTGGCTGACTTGTCCAGCTGAAACTTTCCCGAGTAGCGCATGGCCTTGTAGCTGCTCCGGGTGGGCATGGTTATCACCCGCCGGGCCCGTCCGCCGGCAGCCTGAAATGCGGCGTTGTCCACCGTCTCCACCCGGCCGCTCCAGCGGTCTCGGACCAGCACCTGAGACAGGGTCCCATAGCGCCGGTCCCGGCGGGTCAGGGCCAGGAGCTTGGAGCGGTCGTCCACCACCCGCTCCCGACTGTCCTTCCAGCCGGACAGCACCAGCCGCCCCTGCCGGTCGAATCGGGGGGCCACCCCGCCGTAGTACCGGGCGAAGTCGTAGACCACCGACCACTCGCTGCTCCCGGCGGCCACCGAAAACCGGGACACCGGAGGCAGCGAGGCTCCCGGCGCCGCCATAATCCCATAGGGGGTGACGTGGTCCCGCAAAATATCGGCCTGGGTGGCGGACTGATAGTCCTGTCCCAGGGCCTCGTTATCCAGCAGCCGGGCGGCCATCCCCCGGCCGGACACCTCCAGCGCCCGTCCGGCGGAGGTGACGGTCACCTCGCACTCGTCCACCAGGCCGGTAAACACCCGTTCTCCCCCGTGATCGGCGGTAAAGCTCACCCAGTCCCCCGGCCGGGAGGTGTTGTTCCCGTCCCAGGGACAGCGCATCCAAAAACTGTCGCAGGGCACACCGGCGGTGTACTCCATCCGCCAGGCCAGGGGCGGGGGCAGGGTCCAGGCCGTCCCTGCGGCGTCTGTCACACAGGCTGTCACCCCACCCGCACCTCCTCCCCCACCCGGATCAGATTGGGATTCTTGATCTGGGGGTTGAGGGCCACCAGCTCTGCCAGCGACAGGCCATATCTGCGGGCCAGCGCCCACAGGGTGTCCCCCTTCACCACCCGGTGGTAGGCGGGCCGGGCCGGTGACCGGTCCTGCCCGCCGCCGCTCTGAAGGACGGGCAGGACTCGGGTAGCCAGGCTGTTATACAGGCTGTTCTCCTCCCAAAAGGCGAAGGAGTAGCGCACATAGTTGGGCCGGGGGGCCTGCTCCACCCGCAGGGAGACAAAGTAGGTATTGGCCAGCTGCCACAGGGGGTGGACCAGCAGCCCCGGCCCCCGGCTGTAAAACACGCAGGCCAGCCGCTGGAACTCGTCGTAGGCCCCCGGACCCACAAACTCCCCCTCTCCCTCCATCACCCGGTGGGCCGCCCCCAGGTCCTGCAGCTGGTAGCCGCTGAAGGGGCTGTTGTGCACCGCCATAGTCCTCCGGTAGTCGATGGAGTACACCCGGGGATTGTGGGGCCAGCTATAGTCCTTATACCGCATAGGCGATAAAATCATTCTCTCTCCTCCTCTAGTAGAGATAAAAGCCGCCGTCATACCGCCGGCTGTCCCGGCGAAAGACCCGGTCGGCCTCCTCGACCCAGCCCAGCTCCCCCGCCGGCCCAACGCTCTCCCGCAGACCCGTGCCCCCCGGCCAGCCGGAAGCCGGAACGGCGTTTACATTGGGAAACGCGCCCCCCGAAAGGGGAGCCCAGTCTGCGCTCCCTCCGCCGCTCCGGCCGGTCCTTGTGGCGGTTCCGGAGGAATACCCGCCGGGTGCGGACACCGCCCGCTCCAGCAGCTCCAGCTGGTCCAGCAGCGCCGTGCCGCCGCTGGAGGACGAAAATACCGCTTCCTGTCCAGGTACCGTCTTCAAGGCGGGCATCTCCTCCCAATCGGGCAGCACACCCCACTCCCCTGTTTCAGCGTCAGGGTCCCTCTGCGCTCCGCGCCTCCCTGTCCGGAAAAGCGTCCTCTCCAGCGGCCGGAGTACTTCACTTTTCTCCAACCCTGTCTCTCTCCGCTCCGCCGGGGCCAGGCCGGACTTCTCTGTCTTCTCCGCCAGAACCAGTCCAGGCCGGCTCTGTTCCATCCGCCGCACCTGTTCCACCAGCGCGCCGGCCTGGTCAAGGAGTTCCTCCAGATAGTCAGTCAAATCCTTCCTCTCCTCTCATCCTCTCAAAGCGGTCCAGGTCAAAGGAGGGGTTCTCCTCCCAATCCTCCTGGCCCCGGCCGCAGACGGAGCAGTGTGCCTCCAATGCCCGGCTCCGGCAGACGGGACACAGCCGCGCCAGCTCCTCCTCCCGGTCCAGCAGAGAGTTGGCCAGGCACCACAGGTAATCCCGGCTCTTCATAGCCCGGGCCCGCTCCTCGGTGGGCAGCGCCCCAAATTGCCGCAGCACCCGCCAGCGCAGCCGCTCCCCGGCGCTGCCGGCTAGTTTTTTTTTACCGCCTCCAGCTCCTCCTGAGACAAATCCAGCCCCGGGTCGCTCTCCCGGCGGAAGGCGCTCCACCGCCCGGCCAGGGCGGCGATCTCCTCCGCCGTCAGCCCGGCCAGCACAGCCCGCCCGTCTGCAAAGACGGGGGTACAGTCCTCCGACCGCTCCAGGGCCCGGGCCAGCAGGCAGGCGTTGGAGCACAGGGCCCGTTCCCGGTCCTCCTCCGCCAGCTCCGCCGCCTCCCGCTTGGCCTGGAGCACCTCCAGCGCCGACAGTAGCCGCAGGTCCATGCCGTTGTCCAGCGCAATCCGGTCCCGTCCGGCTAAAATAGACAGTGCCACGGTCACACCCCCGTCTCGATCCGGCGCGAGGCCACCAGAGTGACCTTTTCCAGCACCATGCTGCCGATGCTGGTGCTCTCCTGAATGGAGCTCCACTGGCAGCCGGAGTAGATAATCCGCCGGTCCGGCTTGCAGATCACCAGGGAGAAATCCTCCAAGGCATAGAAGTCGATGTTGTCCCGGATGGCCTCATCGGTGGCATACAGCCTGGTCAGCTCGATCACGTGGGCCGCCTGCCCGGGGACGGTGGCCACCGGTTCGGCCTCTCCAAAGGCCTCCACCGCCGTACTGCTCTTGGTGGTTTTGGCGGCATAGCTCTGCACCACCGCCACCCGCACACCGTCGGCCTCCAGGTATATGTCGCTGCTGGTGGGAAATCCCGCGATTTTCATTCCATCTCCTCCTCTCTTAAACCGTGATGTGGGCGGTAAGCCAGATCTGATTCAGCCCGTGGGCCACGGCGAAGGAGAACTCTACCAGACAGCGGGTGGGGTCCCCCTCATCCGCTGTCACCGCCACATCCCCATAGCCGGTAATAATCTCCCGAGCCAGCCGGCTCTCCAGCTCCAGCACCACTTGGGCCCGGATGGCCCCCCGGCTCTGGGGGCTATTCTTGGCCCGGCGGAACTTGGTCCGCAGGGCATTGCGCAGGCCTGGAATCACATCGTCCACCACCCGGATGGCGGACAGGTCCCGCCAGGAGGCGTCCTCTGTCCCCCCTGTGGAGGTCCGGGTTGTCACCCCCCGCACCACGCTCACCACACCGCCCAGGCTCTCCACCGGGGTAACGCCCCCCAGGATGAGCCGGTCGATGTCCCTGTCCTCCAGCCGCGCGGACAGGCCGTTCAGGCCCAGCAGCTCCGCCCCTCCCAGGGGCAGGGCGGGGTCGCTCTCCCCGGCGATGGCCCCGGACAATGCCGCCGCCAGGGGCAGTCCGGAGATGGGCTGTCCCTCCCGGTCCACACAGCCCGGGGCCGCCAGCACCACTCGCTCATGGTTCAGGTCCTTGGCCCGCTGGATCAGTTCCTCCACGCCCTCGTCCCTGCCGCCGGCCAGCACGCACAGCCGCTCTCTGCGCATGTCGGAGGCCTCCGCCACACTGTCCCGCAGCGCCTTCTCCACAGCCGGATCGGTGCTGCCGCAGATAACCAGGGCGATGTCCTCCAGCCGGCCCAGCTGTGCAAAGGCTGCCTCATAGCCGCTTTCGTCGGCCACCGGGACCGCCGCCACACCGGAGGCCCCGTTCTTCAGGGCCAGCCGGATCAGCTCGGCCATGTCCTCCGGGCCGCCGGAGCCGAAAACAGCCACCGCCCGCTCATAGCTGGTGATGGTCTGGACCTTTCCCGCCTCGGCCTGGGTATTGACGGCGGCCAGGCCCACCAGCCGCCCGGTACCCCGGCCGCTGACAACCGCAGACGCGCCGTAGGAGGAGTAGACTCCCGGGCGCTGATGTACAGATATACTCATGGTTTCATCACACCTCGCAATTCAAAATCAGTGAACACGCCGCTGCCGCCGTCCACGGCGCACAGCCAGGCGGTGCAAACCGCCTCCACCGGCCGCTTCAGCCGCCGGTTCTCCCCGTCCCGAACAGTCTGTCCGCAGGAGAATTCCTCCACAGCCAGCCCCTCCGGACCGCCCAGTATCAGGGCGCCGGCCAGCGCGTCAAAAGCGGTCTGGACCGCCGCGCCGCCTCCCTTTTCGGGGGCATAGATGTCCAGTCCCAGGGTAAGCCGGGCTTTCTTCCCATACCGCTCCTCCCAGCGGCCTGTGCTCTCATCATAGCGCTCCCCCAGGTAGTCCTGAAAGCCCGACGGTCCGACCTGGCACCCTCGCAGGGAGACCGCCACCACCGGCTCCTCCCGCTCCTCCCTGGGTGCGGCCGGCCAAGCCGTCATGGCGTTGACTCCCTGGCCGTTGAGATAGTCCGCCATCGCCTGGCGGATGTGCTCCAGTCCTGCACTCACAGCGCCACCTCATCTCTGGGGCAGAGTATGGCCCGCCAATAGGGGCACACACCCTCCCCCACCATGTGGGCGGACCGGACCCGGTAATTCCGCTCGCCCCACTCCACCAGGGTGTCTGTGTCAATCGGGCATCCGGCGGGCCCCAGGTAAAGATAGCAGTCAGTCCGCCCCAGCCCCAGGGATGAGGGGACCTCCTGGTCTCTCCCCCGATCCAGAAGGGGCTGGACCAGGGCCCGGAGCGGGACTGCCGCCTCCCCCCTGCGCAGGGTGACGGCCTGACCGTACCGGGCCAGGATATCCTGCCACTCCCGTTCCATCATCCCGTCACCCCCTGAAAGAAAAATCCGCTGTCCCCCAGCCAAGGGGCCAGCAGCTCCTCCGCCTGGGCCCGCAGGCCCCTGTCCTGCCCGCCGCTCCCGGCTTCCTTCCGGATTGTCAGATCCCCCGCCGTGAAAGAGGTCACTCCGCCTCCCCCGCTTCCGGTCATGGCAGACAGCCTCTCCATAACCACCATGGCGGCGGCCAGGGGAAAGGCGGTGCCGCAGTCCTCCGGGCACACGCCCTCCCGCAGCCGGCCCGCCAGCTCCTCCCGGACCGCCAGGGCCAGGGGGAGCAGCAGCTCCTCCCGGTCCTCGCCGGCCCCCATTGCCCTGCAAAGGGCCACAACCTCCTCCAACATCTTACAGCTCCAACACCTGGCTGGCCTGAGGAAATACCTTGGCAAATCCGCTGATGGTGGTAATGGCCGCCCGCTCCAGCTGCCGGTCGATGAGCTTGTCATACTCCACCATCACGTCTCCGCTCTGGACCATCTCCAGGGCAAAGCGCTTGTCCAGTCCCACAGCGGTCTTTTCCGGCAGCACGCCGGTGCGCAGCAGGGTGGCCCCCAGGGGGGTGGTCAGCTTGCCGGTGCCCTGAAAGTTCAGCCCGGTGAGGGGGTTTTGGAACTCGGGCAGCTTGAGCATCTGGAGCATCACGTCGCCGGACACCATCAGAGTGTTCATCACATAGGGGTCAAACTTGGCCCAGAAATCCACCAGGGTATCGTAGTTCAGGTCCTGGCCCGCAGCAATGGCGGTCACCTCGGCCGGATTCTCGTTGCCATCGCCATTGATGAGTACATCCACCGCGTCTTCCAGGTGGGTGCGGGCAATGTGGGCGCCGATCTGCCGCAGGGTGACGGAGAACAGGTCCAGCTTCTGGAACCGCACTGCCTCATAGCTGGCCACCAGCATGCGGCCCCGTTTTTTCAGCTTCACCAGGTTTGCCTGAACCTTGATAGTGGTTTCGGGGATGGCCGCGCCCTCCGCCACCTGTTTCAGCTCCTTCTCCTCGCCCCCGGACTCAGAAGTGATGGAGCGGTAGTCCAGCCCGTCAATTTTGGTCACGGCGGCAGTGATGTGGGGGAGGATATCCCCCTCCTCCATGCCCTGCCGCACGGTACGGGAGATGTACTCAGGAAAGAGGACGGCGGCGTCAGAGGTCTGGAAAAACTTCTCCACCACATCGCTGCCTGCGCCCCTCACCTTGATGTCAAACCGTTTCAGCTGCCGCTGAAAGGCATCCAGCCCCTCCAGGCTGGTTCCCTTATACCGCTCGCTGGGGTCCTCCCGCTCCAGCACCTGGCTGAAGGACCGCCCCGCCTCCCGGTACATCCCTTTGTCCAGCTTCAGATTGTCGTAATAATATGCCATATTTATCCACACTCCTTCTGATTATTTCGTGCCTCACCGGCAGGATCTCACCCCAAAAACGCCCTGTTCTCCTCGTCAAAGGCAACGTGTTTCGTCTCATAGCACAGTTGCGTCTGCAGCGGCAGCCGCTCCTCGGCCCTCCGGGCGTAGGACCTGCGCAGCTCCTCCAGCTCCTGATGGGACAGCTTGCCGGCCAGCGACTTCATCGCCCTGCCGTCCAGCTCCCGGTCAGCCAGCAGGGCCAGACGCACCACTTCGCCCCGGAGGTCTTCCAGATACTTCCGCCCAAGGGCGGCCTCCTCCTCCAGCCGGGCAGCGCTCCCCCAGCGGGCGGACTTCACCACTCCGGCGGCGGGCTGGGCGGGCACCGCCACAAAGGAGAACTCATAGGCGTCCTTCGCCCCCTCCAGGTCGGCCCAGCACATCTGCCCGCCGTACTCCTGTCCCTTCTCGTGCCCGCAATCGCTCACCGTCCTGTCGCAGCCGCAGACGGAGCAAATCGCGTGCTCTATCGCACACCCCACGCTGACCTCTTTCTTGATGCCCCCTTCGATTTCGGCGATCAGGTCCCGGCTGCTGTCGGTACGCACCATATAGGCATAGCCCTTCAGCCAGCAGTAGCCGTCCCCGGCCCGTGTCACCCGCCCGGGCTCCTGAATCACTTCCGTCTTATAGATGCGGGCCGCCTGTCCCCTGGCCGACCACTGGTGGTCAAAGATACCGCTCTTGCCCACAAACATGGGGGCCAGCTGCTCCAGTGTCTGGCGGGAAAAGCGCTCAAAATCTCGGTCGATCTCGTTGTCACACAGCCGCACCGAAAAGGTGTACACCTCCTCCGCCCCCAGAGGCTTTCGGGCCAGCGCCCCGATGAGCTCCAGATCCTGGGCGGTCACCGCCGCGTTTTCGCCTCCCACGGTCTCCTTTACAATTTTCATCCCTGTTCCCTCCTCAATTTTTCGGCCTGAGCCCGGTAGAGCTCGGCCCTGGCCTCCTCCACAATGTCCTGAAGGTTGATGTCCTCCCAGAGGATCTCCGCCCGGCCGTCAAAGCCGTGGAGCCGCAGCCACAGCTCCGCCGTTCGGCACAGGGCGGGCTCCACCGCCCGCCGGATAGCGGTCACCTCACTGGTGAGCAGGTCGGCCTGCTGGGCACTCATCCGCTCGGTGGACGACCAGGACAGCCCCAGCATAAAGGGGGGGATACCCGTCCGGGCCACCAGCTGCTCCAGAATCTGCCGCACCGGCACCTGGCTGTCCAGGATGGGGCTGTCCGCCCCGATCACCTTGATATCCACGTCCCCCACCGCCACAAAGTCCCGGACGGAGCCCTCCCGCCCGGCCTGCATGGCGGCGGACCACTCCTGGGCAATCTGACCGCACCGCTCTTGGGCAAAGGCCTCCTCTCCCTCTCCCGGCTTGCACACCACGGCAAAACGGAGGCTGCCCGCCCGCTCCCAGTTCTGGCCGGTAGCCTGAAATATCTTCAGCAGGATACCGGTCAAAAAGGGCATGGACCGCAGCAGCGACACCCCGCAGGGGGCGTCTCCCGTAGGCTGGAAGGGCGTAAAGAGGAGCAGTTCCTGATATGGCAGCTCCCGATTCTCCCCCAGCCCCGCCCTGCACAGCTGAAAGTCCAGGGGGCTGTCCCCAATCTTCACCTCCACCTGTTCCGGGTCGGCGCACAGCAGGGCGGCGATCTCCTTCCCGTCGGAGGTAAGCACAATCTCTCCCAACCCGTGGCCGCAGGTAAACAGGTCGTCCAGATACCGGTCCAAAAAGGCCTGCACGCCCCGCTGGCCCCAGCCCACATCCACTGTCCGAAAAAACTCCTCCAGCCCCGCCTGGGCGGCCCGGTCAGCGCATTTCACCCTCACCCCGCCGCACAGCCGCACCAGCTTCCAGATGGCGGCGTCCACAATGGGCACTCCCTCCCGGATGGCCCGGTACAGGGCCATCTCCCCGGTGCGCAGGGGAACATACCGGTCCACCGCCCGGAAGGGATGTCCCTCCTCCCGCCGCACCTGCACCACCGGTGCGGGGGGCTCCCTGCGCTTCTGCTTCCACCATTTCATGCAATTCCTCCTTACAAATAATCTCCCGTCCCGCCCGCAGGCGGCAAGCCTCCCTTGCCAAAGGGAGGGGGACCGCCG
>CAJTSQ010000029.1 GCA_910578735.1 uncultured Oscillospiraceae bacterium | reverse complement strand
CGGGAGGGGGGGAGAGGTCCCAGATGTTCAAGCTGTTATTAGGCCGGGCCGGAGCTGGCAAGACCACCGCAGTGCTGGACCGGCTGTGCGCCGCAGGCCCGGGCCAGGTGCTGCTGGTGCCGGAGCAGCAGTCCCATGAGACAGAGCGGGCCCTGTGCGCCGCGGGCGGCCCTCAGATCAACCTGCGGGCGGAGGTGCTGTCCTTCAGCCGGCTGGCAAACCGTATTTTTCAGACTGCCGGCGGGCTGGGGGAGGAGGAGCTGGACGCCGGAGGACGGCTGCTGCTGATGTACCGGGCAGTCCAAAATGCCGCTCCCGGTCTGCGGGTCTACGGCCGGCCCTCCAAAAGGCCCTCCTTTCTCACCTCCCTCATCGCCACGGCGGACGAGCTGAAAAGCTGTCTGGTGCCGCCGGAGCTTCTGGTCCGGGCCGGACGGGAGACTCCAGGCCCGGAGGGGGACAAGCTCCAGGACCTGGGGCTGATTTTCGGGGCGTACCAGACTCTCACCGCCCAGACCGCCCTGGATCCCCGAGACCGACTTACCCGGGCGGCGGATAAGCTGCGCTCCTGCGGCTGGGCCAGGGGAAGGGACCTCTGGCTGGATGGATTTACCGACTTCACCCCCCAGCAGGGGGAGCTGCTGCGGGTTCTTATGACACAGGCCCGCTCTGTTACCGTTGCCCTCACCTGCGACAGACTGGAGGGGGCGGAGGAAGACGTCTTCGCCCCGGCCCGGCGGACGGCCCGGACACTGCTCCGGCTGGCCCGGGCTGAGGGAATAGACTGTGAAGTGGAAAACCTTGTCGCGGATTGGCCCGGAAAAGGGGAGCCGCTGGCCCACCTGGAGAGAGCGCTCTTTGCCGGGACGGATATCCCGTCCCAGCCCTGCGGAGATGGGGTGGAGCTCTTTCGTGCGGCGACGCCCCGCAGTGAAGTGGAGTGGGCCGCCGCCCGCATTCTTGCGCTGGTCCGGGAGGAGGGGTACCGCTTTCGGGATATCGGGGTGGCCGCCCGGAACTACGGAGACTATCGCGACCTGATTGAATCCGTCTTCGGGCGGTATGGGGTGCCTGTCTTTTCCTCTGTGATGACGGATATTTTGGAGAAGCCGGTGCTGGCTCTGGTCACCGCTGCCCTGGACACCACGGCCCGGGGCTACCGATATGACGATGTCTTCCGCTACTTAAAAACCGGCCTGACGGACCTGTCTCAGGAGGATGTGGACCTGCTGGAGAACTACGTTTTAAAGTGGGACATCAAGGGCAGTGCCTGGGCCCAAGGCAAGGACTGGACTCAGCACCCAAAGGGCTACGGGCTGAAGTGGACCCGGGAGGACCGGGACCTGCTGGCCCGGGTGGACCGGGCCCGGAGGCAGGCCGCCGCCCCCCTGGAGGCCCTGCGGAAAAACCAGGATAAGACCGGACGGGGACAGGCTGTTTCCCTTTACAGCTTTTTGGAGGAGATCGGCCTGCCTCAGCGGCTGGAGGAGCGGGTCCACATGCTGAACGACCGGGGCCAGGCCGCCCTGGCCGAGGAGTACCGCCAGCTGTGGGACATCCTGTGCGGCGGCCTGGAGCAGTGTGCCCGGCTGCTGGGGAAAGCGCCGATGGAGCTGGAGGAATTTTCCCTGCTCTTTCGTCTGGTACTCTCCCAGTACGACGTGGGCGCTATTCCCGTCTCCCTGGACCGGGTGACGGCGGGGGAGACCACCCGTCAGACCGGCCGCCGGGCCAGGGCGCTTTTCCTGCTGGGGGCGGACGACAGCTCCTTGCCCCAGGTGGGCACCGCCCCTGGCCTGCTGTCCGACGACGATCGGGCCCTGCTGTCCGGCTACGGGCTGGAGTTGACTCAGTCCCAGCGGGACCTGCTCTACCGGGAGATGACCACCATCTACCAGCTGTGTGCCCAGCCAAGCCAAAAGCTGGTGGTCACCTGGCCGGCACAGGGCCCTGGCGGAGAGGAGCGCCGCCCCAGCTTTCTGGTTCAGCGGCTTCAGCTGATCTTCTCCGATCTCCAGCCGGTGCGGGAGGAGGACCTGCACGGATCCTTCCGCCTTGCGGCGCCCAGGCCCGCCCTAGAGCAGGCGGGGCGGAACAAAAATGCCCGCCGGGCGCTGGAGGCCCTCCCCGGCTTTGAGGATCAGGTGGCCCGGCTGGACCAGGCGGTCGTCTGGGAGCGGGGGAAGCTGTCCCGGCAGGCGGTGGACCGGCTGTACGGAACGCGGGTGGCCATGTCCGCCTCCCGGATGGACAAGTATAAGTCCTGTCACTTCTCCTATTTTATGCGCTACGGCCTGGCGGCGGAGCCCCGCAAGCCAGCGGGCTTTACAGCCCCGGAGTACGGCACCTTTGTCCACTATGTTCTGGAGCATGTTTTGCAGGATGAGATGTTTTCTCAGACCGCGATCCCCGGCATGGAGCAGGGCGGGGAGGAGCAGAAAAAAAAGCTGCGCCGGCTGACGAAGGAGGCGGTGGACCGCTACGTGGCCGAGGAGCTGGGAGGGCTTGAGGGGCAGAGCCCCCGGTTCCAGTACCTGTTCCGCCGGCTGTTGAAGACGGTCCAGGCGGTGGTGGACAATGTGGCGGAGGAGCTGCTCCACTCCCGGTTCAAGCCCATCTCCTTTGAGCTGGGCTTTGGCACAAGCAAGCAGGAGGATGGGGAGCTCTCCCTGCCGCCGGTGGAGCTGACCTGCGGCGGCGTCACCATCAGCGTCACCGGCTTTGTGGATCGGGTGGACGGCTGGGTGGACGACGGACGGCTCCATCTGCGGGTGGTGGACTATAAAACTGGCCGGAAGACCTTCGACCTCACCGAGGTGTGGAACGGCCTGGGACTCCAGATGCTGCTTTATCTCTTTACTTTGGAGGAGAAGGGCCAGTCTTTGTACGGCCTGCCGGTGGAGGGGGACGGGGTGCTCTACCTCCCGGCCCGGGAGGCCATCGTCCGGGGTAGCCGGTCTATGAGCGACGAGGAGCTGCGAAAGAAGGTGGACAAGGAGCTGACCCGCAGCGGTCTGGTGGTGAACGACCGCCGGGTGCTGGACGCTATGGAGCCCCAGGGGGAGGGGGGATACCGCTTTCTGCCCCTGAAGGTGAGCAAGTCCACCGGAGCCATTACCGGCGAGGCTCTGGCCTCCGCCGAGCAGCTGGGCCGGCTGGGCAGGCACATCCAGCGGGTGCTGGAAGACATCTGCCGGGAGCTGGCCGGGGGCAGCATCGCCGCCGACCCCTTCTGGCGGGGGCCGGAGAAAAACGCCTGCCGCTTCTGTGACTACGCCGCCGCCTGTCACTTTGAGCCGGGGCGGGGGGGCGACTGCAAGCGCTGGCTGCCCCGCGTGAGCGCGGAGGAATTTTGGGAGCAGCTGGGGAAGGAGTAGTGGAGGATGGACATTCAATTAAATTATACCGTGGCCGGGCAGGGATTCCCCCTGGTCATGCTCCACGGCAATGGGGAGGACCACACCTATTTTAAGCACCAGATCGTCCCTTTTTCCGAAAAATACCAGGTCATTGCCCTGGACACCCGGGGACACGGCCGGTCCCCCCGGGGGGCGGCCCCCTTCACCCTGGAGCAGTTCGCCGAGGATCTGAAGGGATTTCTGGACAGCCGGGAGATCAGACGCTGCCATCTGCTGGGCTTCTCCGACGGGGCCAACATCGCACTGCTGTTTGCGCTAAAGTATCCGGACTATGTAGAAAAGCTGGTACTGAACGGGGCGGACCTCTCCCCATCAGGGGTGAAGCTGTCCACTCAGATACCCATCGTCCTGGGCTGGGGGCTGCTCCAGGTGGTCCGCCGGGTTGACAAAAGGGCCCGGCCCAAGTGGGAGCTGCTGGACCTGATGACCACCCAGCCCCACATCAAACCGGCCCGCCTGTCCGCGCTGACCATGCCCACTCTGGTGGTGGCGGGGGAGCGGGACATGATCCGGGACCGCCACACCCGCCTGATCGCAAAGTCTATTCCCGGCAGTGTGCTGTCCATCCTCCCCGGCGACCACTTTATCGCCCGGCGGAACTGGCAGGCATTCAATCCGGTAATTTTGAAATTTTTAGAGAGTTAAAGAGGGGTTTATTATGGAAAACAGTAAAAATATTCTCATTATTGGCGACATGCCCGGCTACGGCAAGATGGGCCTTGCAGGGATGCTGCCCATTCTGTCCAACATGGGCCACAGCATCTACAATCTGCCCACCGCCCTGGTGTCCAACAACTTCGACTACGGAAAATTCTCCGTTTTGGACACCACGGGCTACATGGAGGAGACCATCCAGGTATGGCAGACACTGGGCTTTCAGTTTGACTGCATCACCACCGGCTTTCTGGCCTCGGCGGACCAGGTGGACCTGCTCCAGAACTTTATCGGCAGCCAGCGCAAGGAGGGCTTTCTGGTGGTGACTGACCCGATTATGGGGGACGGCGGCAAGCTGTACAATGGCTCGACCCAGGAGACGGTGGACAACATGCGCCGGTTTGTGAGGGTGGCGGACGTAATAGTCCCGAATCTGACCGAGGCGGAGTTTCTCACCGGACTGTATGAGGGGGAGGAGACCCTGGACGATGAGGAGGCCCGCCAGGTGATGGATGGCCTGCTGGCCCGGGGCCCCAAGTCGGTGGTGATTACCAGCGGCCGGGAGAAGGAGACGGGCCGCCACGTGGTCTGGGGCTTCGACGGCGAATCCGGAACGCCCTTTACTGTCCCCTACCGGTTTATCAAGGCACATTTCCCGGGAACTGGGGATATCTTCACCTCCCTGCTCACCGGCCAGCTCGTAAAGGGCAGATCCCTCCCCCAGGCGGTCCAAAAGGCGGTGGACCTGCTGGAACGCCTGATCTTTATGGAACAGGACGTGGCCGAGCGGAATAACGGTATCCGCATCGAAAAATATTTAAGCGTTTTGACGGAGTAGGGGCGGACATGATCCGCCCGTAGAGAGAGGAGTGCATCCACATGCCTTTTCCCCTGACAGAGGAACAGCGGAACATCGTAGACGACCGGGGCGGCGAGCTGCTGGTGTCAGCGGCGGCTGGGTCGGGGAAGACCCGGGTGCTGGTGGAGCGGCTGCTGGACCGAGTGGCGGCGGAGGGACTGGATATCGACCGCTTTCTGGTCATCACCTACACCAAGGCTGCCGCCGCCGAGCTGCGGGGGCGCATTGCCCAGGCGCTGTCCCAGCGGCTGGCCCAAAATCCCAACGACCGCCACCTGCGCCGGCAGACCACCCTGGTCTACCGGGCGGATATCTCTACTATCCACGCCTTCTGTGCCGCCCTGCTGCGGGAAAACGGCCACCTGCTGGACCTGGACCCAGACTTCCGCCTGTGCGACGAGGGGGAGGGGCAGGTACTGATGGCCCAGGTTCTGGAGGAGGTGCTGGACAGCCGGTATGAGAGCCTGGACGGACCCTTCACCCAGCTGGTGGACACCCTGTCCGCCGGGCGGGACGACAGCCGCCTGGCCCAGATCGCGCTGGATATCTACACCCGGGTGCAGAGCCACCCGGACCCCGCCAGCTGGCTGAGAGAGGAGCGGGCGCGGTGGGAGTTGGAGGGGATAAGCGACCTGACCCGGACCCCCTGGGGGGCGCTGCTGCTGGAGGATGCCCGGCGGCAGGCCCGGTTCTGCGTGGACCAGCTGACCCGGGCCCTGGGGCTGGCGGAGGAGGACGAACTGCTGGCTGTCAACTATGCGCCCTCCATCTCCGCCTCCCTGGAGGCGCTGGATGCCTTTTTACTGGAAGCCACCTGGGATGGGGCCTGGTCCCGGCTGCCCATTCCTTTCCCGGCCGTGGGACGGAAGCGGAAACGGACGCTGGAACTCAGCCCCTTTGAGGAGGAGCGGGTCCAGTGGGCAGGAAAGCAGGTGAAAGCCATCCGCACCCGGTGTAAGGAGGTGCTGGACGGCTTGGAGGAGGCCCTTGCCGGAGACACCGCCGCCCAGCTGGAGGAGCTGCGCCTGTCCCGTCCGGCGGTCCAGGCCCTGATGGACCTGGTGTTGGATGTACAGGCGGCCTTTGCCCGGGAGAAGGCCCGGCGGGGACTGCTGGACTTCTCCGACCTGGAACACTTTGCGGTCAAGCTGCTGATTGGGGAGGACGGCGGGCCCTCCGAGCTGGCCCAGCTCTGGTCCCGGCGGTATGACGAGGTGCTGGTGGATGAGTATCAGGATACCAACCAGGTACAGAACGCCATTTTTGACGCCATCTCTGGCGGCGGGCGGAGGCTGTTCCTGGTGGGGGATGTGAAGCAGTCCATCTACCGGTTCCGCCTGGCCGACCCCTCTATCTTCCGGGCCAAGTACCAGGGCTTTGCAGACGGCGGCCTGGCGGGGGAGGGCGAACCCAGGCGGCGGGTGCTGTCCCGGAATTTCCGCTCCCGCCCCCAGGTGCTGGAGGGGTGCAACGACCTGTTCCGAAGCATTATGTCAACTGAGTTCGGCGAGCTGGACTACACCGAGGACCAGGCCCTGGTGCCGGGAAAGGAATTTTTAAAGGCGCCTGAAACGGATGTATGCGGGGGCAAAGACCCCTACGCCCTGGAGCTGGACGTCCTGGATCTGTCCCTTCCCGGGGAGCGGGAGGAGGAGGAACGGGACGACAAAAACCTGCTGGAGGCCCGTTTTGCCGCCAGGCGCATCCGGGAACTGCTGGAACAGCCCCTGATGGTGGTGGAGGGGGAGGGCCTGCGGCCTCTGCGCCCCTCCGACGTGATGATTTTGCTGCGCAGTCCCGGCCCAGTGCTCCACCACTACCTCCGGGCGTTGAATGAGGAGGGCCTCCCCTGGACGGCGGACGGGGGAGAGGACTTTTTCAGCACTACAGAGGTGAATGTGGCCCTGTCCATCTTGCAGATTGTGGACAATCCCCGGCAGGATGTGGCCCTGATCGCCGCTCTGCGCTCCCCGGTATACGGGTTTACCGGGGATAAGCTGGCCCTGCTCCGGGCGGGCAGCGGGGGGGATTTCTACTCCGCCCTGGTCCGGGCCGCAGAGGGCGGGGACCGGGAGTGCATGGATTTTCTGACCCAGCTGGAGGAACTGCGCTTCGGGGCGGGGGACCGCACCTGCCGCCAGCTCATGTGGCACATCTTTGAGAAGACCAACCTGCTGGGGGTCTTCGGGGCCATGGAGGGGGGCGAGACGCGGCAGGGCAATCTGCTGGCCCTCTACGCCCTGGCCGGGCAGCTGGAGGACAGCGGGTGCCGCACCCTGTTCCAGTTTCTCCTCCGGCTGGAGCGGCTGAAGGAAACCGGGACCCGGCTGGGGACTGCCCCCGGCACCGGCCGGGAGGGGGTGTCTATCCTGTCCATCCACCGCTCCAAAGGGCTGGAGCGGCCGGTGGTGCTGGTGTGCGGCCTGGGGAGGAAGCTGAACCGGGATGACCTGATGCGGCCGGTGCTGTTCCACCCCAAATATGGAGTGGGCCCCAAGGGGCTGGACCGGGACCGGATGGTGGAGTACCCCACCCTGGCCCGGCGGGCGGTGGTCCGCCAGCTGGAGCGGGAGATGATGGCAGAGGAGCTGCGGCTGCTCTACGTGGCCATGACCCGGGCCCAGGAAAAACTGATCTTGCTTACCGCTTTGACCGGAGGCGCGGCTGCTCTGGAGCGGATTGGGGCGGGACTGCCCATCTCACCCATGTCCCTGGAGCGGCAGCAGAGCCCGGGGGCCTGGGTGCTGCTCCACGCCCTCACCCGTCCGGAGGGGGCGGGGCTGCGGGCGTTGGCAGAGCTGCCCGAGCAGAGCGGGGAGGGTCTGGGGCCGGCCTGGGAGATCCGCTGGGTGGACGGAACGCACCTGGGAGAGGAGCACCGGGCGGAGGGGCATTATGCCGACGCCCGTGAGGTCCCGGAGGACCTTGGGAATCTGGCCGGCCGGCTGAACTGGACCTATCCCCATTCGGCGGCGGCCGACCTGCCCTCCAAGCTGACGGCCACCCAGATCAAGGGGCGGATACTGGACCAGGAGGCGGCGGAGGAGACGCGGCAGCGCCCTCAGCGGGACCAGCCTCTCACCCGTCCCGGCTTCATCGCGGAGGAGCAGGGGCTCACCCCCGCCCAGCGGGGGACCGCACTCCATCTGGCGATGCAGTATCTGACGCTGGAAGGGGGACGGACAGCTCAGGAGGTGGCGGAGGAGCTGGATCAGCTGGCGGAAGCGGGATTCCTCACACCGCTCCAGCGGCAGGCGGTGGAGCCGGAGCGGCTGGCCGCGTTTTTGAACAGCACCCTCGGCCGGGAGATGGCCGGGGCCGGGAAGAAGTGCCGGAGGGAGTTTAAATTCTCCGTTCTGGTCTCCGCCCTGGATTATTTCCCGGAGGGAAAAGGGGAGGAGGTCCTGCTTCAAGGGGTGATCGACGCCTGGTTTGAGGCGGGGGGGCGTGTCACGGTGGTGGACTTCAAAAGCGACCGGGTGTCCCCCGGCGGCGAGCGGGCCCGGGCGGAGGAGTACCGCCCCCAGCTGGCCGCCTACTGCCAGGCGCTGTCCGCCATATTGGGTCAGCCGGTCAACCGGCAGGTGCTGTGGTTTTTTGCCACGGATACGGCGGTGGAGCTGGCGAGGGATGAGAGAATGATACAATCGGGAGGGGTTGAATGGCATGAGACAGTATAACACAAATGAAATCTGCCAGTTGTGCGGCGTCAGCCGAAAGCAGCTTCGCTACTATGAGGAGCGGGGCATTCTCAGTGCCGTACCCCGTCAGGGCGGAAACAATTACCGCACCTATACCCATGAGCATATCTACGAAATTGTGGCGGCCAAGGCGCTGCGCAACCTTGATATGCCTCTGACGGAGATGAAAAATGTCATCTATGGCACACGCCTGGGCAGTATTCAGAGCTCGCTTCAGCAGCAGCTGAATTCTGCCCGGGAGAATCTGGAGGCCAGCCTTCAGCGGTATGAGCAGAGCGCCATTGTGTACACCAAGCTGGCCGAGGCGCTCTCCTGCTTAAAGCTCCATCACAGCGGGGTGGACGGCAGCTTCAGCATGGAGGTTGTGGACTTTCCCTGTCAGGATGTGGTCTCCCTGTCCTACTCCTCCACCTTTGAGGATGAGGACTGCTGTGACATTGAATACCTGCCCCAGCTTCAAATGCTGACCCAGGAGGTAAACGCACTCTCCTTTGGCGCCCTGCTGTATACCACATATGGCCATTTTGACAGCCAGGCCTGCCTGTTTAACCATCAGGTTCATGACTACAAGATTGCCGCCCCTGTGCTGGACCGGAAGAAGCCCTGTGCCCATTACGACACCATCCCCGCCTTTCGCGGAGTCTCTGCCATCCATATCGGCGGCCCAAAGAAGAAGCGCCTGTATAACACCTATATGGACCTGCTGCATTGGGCCAAGGCGCAGGGCTATAAATTGGAAAACTGGTCGGTGGAGGAGTGGCTCATCAGTCCCATGATTACCAACAATAAGGACTTCTGGGTCATTCGCATCATGATCCCCTTTCAGTCCTGAGCCCTGAAGCGCGCAGGAGAAGTGTTTTGCTTCTCCTGCGCGTTTCTTTTTTGGAACAAACCCGGCCCTTGGGGACGGGTTTGTTTTTCCTGTCCGGATAAAGTCTGGCACTCAAAAACGAATTTTTTTATTTTAAAAAATGCAAAAAAGATGCTCCGTCAGCGTATTATCCCTTTAGTGAAAAAAACTGCGAGAAATATTCTTGTGAACAAAAGTGTCAATTTAAACAAAAAATCTCCATAAAAATTTGCTTATTTGTCGTGTTGACCTGTCCCCGGGGAACGGCTTTATACTATATCTGCTAGAGAAAAAAATGCCGCAGCATTCGTTATGACGGACGGAGCTTCCACATTTTGCAAATTCAGTTTAGGAGTGGTTACAATGAAAATACTCAAGCAGCCCGAAAAAAAGACCTATGAGCGAGATGCTCAACTGACAAAGACCGTCGTCGATATCATCGACAATGTCCGCACCAACGGGGACCAGGCCCTGGTGGAGTATGCCGCCAAGTTTGACAAGATGGACATACAGACCGTCCGGGTGGACCCGGAGCAGGTAAAGGCCGCCTACGGCAAGGTGGACCCGGAGACCCTGGAGGCCATCCGATTCTCCGCCGGACAGATTCGTTTCTTTGCCGAGCAGCAGCGGGGGTGCCTGAAGGACCTGGATATCCAGGGCAAGGTGCCTGGGCTGGAGATCGGGCACCGCATGGTCCCCGTGGAGCGGTGCGGCTGTTATGTCCCCGCCGGCCGGCACCCCCTGCCCAGTTCCGCGCTGATGGGGGTAGTCACGGCCAAGGTGGCCGGCGTCAAACAGGTGGCCGCCTGTTCTCCTGCGTTTCCCGGCTGCGGCTCCATCCATCCCGCCGTGCTGGTGGCGATGGATATCGCGGGGGCGGATGAGATCTACTGCATGGGCGGAGCCCAGGCCATCGCCGCCTTTGCCTACGGCACCCAGACGGTGAAAAAAGTGGACCTGATCGTGGGGCCGGGCAACCGCTTTGTCACCGAGGCCAAGCGGCAGGTGCTGGGCGACGTGGGCATCGACAGCCTGGCCGGCCCCAGCGAGGTTCTGGTGCTGGCCGACGAGACCGCCAACCCCACCTTTGTAGCCATCGACCTGCTGGGTCAGGCGGAGCATGACCCCAACGCCAAGCCCATTCTGGTTTGTACCAGCCAGAGCGTCATCGACCAGGCCATGTCTGAGCTGGAGCGGCTTCTGCCCACGCTGGAGACCCGGGAGGTGGCCGCCCAGTCCTGGAGGGACAACGGGGCCGTCTACCTGGCAGATTCCATGGAGGAGGCTATCGCCATTTCCAACGACATCGCCCCCGAGCATCTGGAGGTCCAGGTGAAGCATGAGCGGGAGGTGGCCAAACAGCTGCTCCACTACGGCTCCATGTTTGTAGGGCATTACGCCCCTGTGGCCTTTGGAGATTTCGTGTCCGGACCAAACCACACCCTGCCTACCATGCGGACTGCCCGGTACTCCAACGGCGTTTGGGTCGGCACCTTTATCAAGACCCCGTTCCATCAGTTCGTGTCCAAGGAGGGCTGCCTCAACCTGTCCAGGCATTGTATGCGCTTTGCCGAGGTGGAGGGGCTGCAGGCCCACCGGGACTCTGTAAAACTTCGTCTGGAGGGATAATGATGTCAATTATGAAGGGCAAAAATATCTTTGACGTGTCGGGCAAGGTGGTGCTGATTACCGGAGCAGGCTCCGGTTTAGGTGAGGGCTATGCCCTAACCTTCGGAGAGGCCGGCTCCACCGTGGTCTGCGCGGGGCGGAATCAGGCCCGGCTGGAAAAGACGGTGGAGGAGATTCGAAGCGGCGGCGGAACCGCCAGGGCGCTGACTGTGGACGTCACCGATCTGGATTCCGTCAAAGCCCTGGTAGCGGCGGTGGAGGCTGAATTTGGCCGGATCGACGTGCTGGTCAACAACGCAGGCTACGAAAACATCCAGCCCTTTACCGAGGTCACGGCCCAGGTGTACGACGACATTATGAACGTCAACCTGAAGGGGGTGTTTTTCACCGCCCAGGAGGTGGCCAAGGTGATGAAGCGCACCGGCGGAGGCAAGATTATCAACATCGGTTCCCTGGGCAGCTACATCGGGCTGGCGGAGTCCAGCGTCTACTGCGCCACCAAGGGCGGCGTGATCCAGTTGTCCAAAACCATGGCCATCGAGCTGGGTGAATTCAATATCCAGGTAAACTGTTTGGCGCCTGGGTACTTTATTACCCCCATGACCCAGCCCTTCTACGACGACCCCAAGCACCGGGCTTGGATCGAGAGCCGGATCCCCCTCCACCAGTGGGGGACCAACCTGGACCTGGCCGGGCCGGTGATCTTCCTGGCCTCTGCGGCCAGCAACTATGTGACGGGCGAGACCATCAAGGTGGACGGCGGCTGGCTGGCCAGCTGACACATCAAAAATCATACAACGGAAAGGAGATGTCAAATGAAAGCGGCACGGTATTACGGAATTCAGGACGTGCGGTATGAGGAGGTGGAAAAGCCGGCCTGCGGACCGGATGAGGCGCTGATTAAGGTGGCCTATGCGGGCATCTGCGGGTCCGACCTCCACATCTACAACAAGGGGATGTTTATCCAGAACATTCCCGAGACCATGGGGCATGAATTTGCGGGGATTATCGAGGCGGTGGGGGACCAGGTGAAAGGCTTTGCTCCCGGCGACGCGGTGATCGCCAACCCCATGGTCCCCTGCATGGCCTGTGAGAGCTGCCGGAATGGCAGCTACAACACCTGTGAGGCGCTGGGCTTTATCGGAGAGGTTCGCCCCGGCTGCTTCGGCGAGTATATCGCCATTGCCCAGGATACGCTGATTCCTGTGCCGGCCCAGGCGGACCTGAAGCAGGTGGCTCTGGCCGAGCCACTGGCCGTGGCCCTGAACATCTGCAAACGGGCCGATTTTAAGCCGGAGGACCGGGTGGCCCTCATTGGCGTCGGCCCCATCGGACTGCTCACGATTCTGGCCGCCAAAACCCTGTACGGTGTCCGGGAAATCACGGCGGTGGACATCTCCCAGGCCCGGCTGGACCTGGCCGGGCAGGTGGGCGCGTCCAGCGTCTGCACGCAGCTGCCCGAGGGGCTGACCTTCAACAAAGTCATCGACGCCGCCGGACAGCCCATTACCTTTAACACAGCGGTCCGGCATGTGGAGGCCAATGGGGTTTTGTATGTGGTGAGCATCTTTGAGAAGGATTTCATTTTTGACATCAACACCCTGGTCTCTAAGCAGGCCACGCTGGTGGGGTGCAACGTATATACCCGCCAAAATCTGGAAGATGCGGTGCAGGTGATTGCGGAGGGAAAGCTGGATGTCTCTCCCATCATCTCCCGTGTGTTCGATATTACCCAGTGCGCGGAGGCGTTTCAACTGCTGAACTCTGCGGACAAAAGCGTAGCCAAGGTGCTGTTTCAGCCCTGAGGCGCCAAAAAGAAAGGAGAGCGTTATATGAACACACTGTTTTTGGGGTTCCCCACGGACACAGGTCTGTTTATCCTGGGGACTATTGTGATTGCGCTGGTGGCAACAATCACATTCTATCTGGGAAAATGGAGGCTGTGATACCGGGAGCTACAGGCACGCAAACAGATTAGGAGGTACATTATGAGTATTAACGACTTGGAAGCTGCGATTGGCTTCGAGATACCGCTGATTATTCCCATTATCCTGATTCTTTACATGGCCGCCATGCTGCTGATCGGCCTCTGGGCGGCGAAAAAGGTAAAAAACGCGGAGGACTGGTTTGTCGGCGGCCGGGAAATGGGTCCCTGGATCACTGCCCTGGCCCACGGCTCCAGCTCGGTGGGCGGCGGTATGTATATCGCCGCGCCCCAGTTCGGCTGGGAGGGGGGCGCCTCCTCCCTGTGGGCGGCCCCCGGCGACGTGTTTGGCCCGCTGCTGAACTTCGGTATCATCGCCCGGCGGATGCGCCGGTATACCGAGCATACCAAGTCCCTGACCATCCCCGACTTTTTCGGCCACCGGTACTACAGCCGAGGGGTCAAGCTGCTGTCCGTGATTATCCTGCTGGTGGCCATGGTGATCAGCCTGATCGTGGAGTATCTGGCCATGGGGCTCCTTCTGGCCTGCATCACCGGCTGGAGCTTTGAGGTCTCTCTGGTGGTAAGCTGCGGCGTTATCCTGATCTACACCGGCGCCGGCGGCTATCTGGCGGTGGCCTATACCGATTTCATTCAGTCTCTGCTGATGATCGTGGGCCTTGCCATTCTCATTCCCGTCTCGCTGGCCAGCGTGGGCGGCTTTACCGGCATGAACGCCGGGCTGTATGCCATCAACCCCGGCCTGCCCACCATGTGGGGTGAGGATTTTATGCTGAAGGGCGCGCCCCTGATGATTGCCGGCACTGCCCTGGTCTATTTTGTGGGCTACATGGGCCAGCCTCATCTGGTAATTAAGACGGTGGCCATCAAGGACGAAAAATCCATCCGGCTTGTCCCTCTGATCGGCGGCATTTTCGGTTTCTTCCTGTCCTTTGGCCTGTACATGCTGGGTATGGTGGGGCGTGTGGCCTTCCCTGATGTGTCCATGCTGCCCGGCGGCAGCGCGGAATATGTCCTGCCCATGCTGGCGCTGACCAAGCTGCCCCCCGTTCTGGCCGGCCTTCTGCTGGCCTGCGCCTGCTCCGCCATTATGTCCACAGCCAGTGCGCTGCTGTTGGTGGTGGGTTCCTCTGCGGGCAGCGACCTGTATCACGGCTTTATCAATAAGAACGCCTCCGAGGCCCAGGTCATGAAGGTCACCAAGCTGGCCACCTATATCCTGGGTGTGGTCTCCATGGTACTTTGTTTCCTGCCCATGTTCCAGGTGGGCATCTATCAGGTGACATGGGTGGCCTGGTCCATCCTTTCTCCCGCCTTTATCCCCCTGATTGTGGGCGGCCTGTACTGGAAGCGGGGGACCAAGGAGGGCGCCTACGCCTCGCTGATTGTTGGCTCTGTGGTCGGCTTCAGCTGGTATTACCTGCTCCAGGAGAAGACGCAGATTCACACCTTCTTTGCCGCCCTGGTACTGGCGATTGTCGCCTATATCATCGTCAGCCTGATGACGAAGAAGCCTCCTCAGGACGTGGACAACCTGGTGGACTACGCCAAAAAGTTTGAGGACACCGATACCGGCGGCAGCAGGACTGTGAACATTGGGGTTCAGATGAGCCGGGAGCAGTTTGAGGCGGTAATCGGGGCCTCGCCCGCTATGGCCTGATTCCACCGGCGTATGAAAACCATCCATGTAATCACGGGTGTCCGCTTCAAGCCGGAGCACTTTTTAGAGCGGATGGCCAAGTCCAAGAAGCTGTCTCACCTGGAGATATCCCACGTGAATACCATATACAGCCTGTGCTGGGTGTTTCAGTTCCGGGTAGCCCTGCCTGTCACCAAAAAGACGACCCGGTACGCGGGCTATTACGGCGGCTTTGAGGAGTCCTCTATGGTGCCGGGCAAGCTGAGGTTTCTCCCCGCCTTTGAGGAGCGCGAGGTGGAGGACAGCCAGGTCCTGGCGGACAAGCTGACGGAGGAGGAGGCGCTGCGCCTGACCTGGGAATACAACAAAATGGATATCATCCGGAAATTCCGGAGCCTGAACGCCCCGCCCCAGCGGGAGAGCTATCGGACAGAGCGGCTTTATAAGCCACTGTATGTGATGCGCTTTTACAACAAGGATGTTCAGGAAACCAAATATAAAGTGCTGGATTCCCTTTCCGGAGACCTGGAGGATATTCTGGTCCAATAAAGCAAGAAAAGCCCCGAAAATCCGTGGATTTTCGGGGCTTTTGCGCTTTTGCGATGATGGTTAACGCTTGGAGAACTGGGGCGCGCGGCGGGCCGCTTTGAGGCCGTACTTCTTGCGCTCCTTCATACGAGGATCGCGGGTGAGGAAGCCGGCGGCCTTCAGGGCGGGGCGGAACTCCGCATTGGCCAGCAGCAGGGCGCGGGCAATGCCGTGGCGGATGGCGCCGGCCTGGCCGGTGACGCCGCCGCCGGTGACGGTGGCCACCACGTCTACCTTGCCCACCTGCTCGGTAGTCACCAGGGGCTGGCGGACGATGAGCTTCAGAGTCTCCAGGCCGAAGTAGTCGTCGATGTCCCGGCCGTTGATGGTGATGGCACCAGTGCCGTTCTCAAACAGATGGACACGGGCCACAGAGGACTTCCGGCGGCCGGTGCCATAGAAATAAGGCTTCTTGCTCTTATACATACTCTAAATCCTCCTTACTCGGCGTCCCAGGGCTGGGGCTTCTGGGCGGCGTGCTCATGCTCGCCGCCGCGGTAGATGTGCAGGCGAGTCATGGAGCTCCGGGACAGACTGTTCTTGGGCATCATGCCCTTGACGGCCAGCTGCATGGCCAGCTCGGGCTTGGTCTGCATCAGGGTGCGGTACTTGGTCTCCTTCAGGCCGCCTACCCAGCCGGAGTGAGTGCGGTAGTACTTCTGATCCAGCTTCTTGCCGGTGAGTACCGCCTTCTCGGCGTTGATGATGATGACAAAGTCGCCGCAGTCGGCGTTAGGGGTGAACTCGGGCTTGCGCTTGCCCCGCAGCAGGTCAGCGGCGATGACAGCGGTCTTGCCCATGGGCTTGCCGGCAGCGTCGATGACATACCACTTCCGCTGGGTGCTGCCCTTCTTGGCCATGAACGTGGACATAGGTGAAACCTCCAATTTCTTTCCATTTATGTGAAAAATGCTTTTGGAAAAGCATTTTGCCCCGCTCGGTGTACAAATGGAGCGTTTTGTATTATAGTACGGGGACAGTCGGGTGTCAACGGATTTTTCAAGAAATTTTAAGAAAAACTTCTGTTTCTTGCTTTTTCTTTTGTTTGCTCTTAAATGCTCTCGAAATCTCTCATTCAATTTTTATTTTTTGCTTGCCAAAAATAGTTATAATATGGTAAGATAACTGTGATATAAGGGGGGGTTGACATGAATAAAATCCTCTCCCTCACCCGGCGGTGTGTGGAGGATTATGATATGATCCATCCCGGCGACCGTATCGCGGTGGGGGTGTCCGGGGGAAAGGACTCTCTGGTGCTGCTGATGGCCCTGGCCAAGCTGCGGGAGTTTTACCCCATCTCATACACAGTAGAGGCCTTTACTCTGGACATGGGCCACGCTGACGGGATAGAGTCCCTGGATTTTTCCCCCATCGAGGCTCTGTGCCAAGAGCTGGAGGTGTCCTATACCGTTTTAAACAGCGAGATACAGCACATTATTTTTGACCTGCGCCGGGAGAAAAATCCCTGCTCCATGTGTGCCAAGATGCGTCGGGGAGCGCTTCACGCCGCCCTCCAGGAGCGGGGGATCTCCAAGATTGCCCTGGGCCACCACTACGACGACGCGGTGGAGACCTTCTTCATGTCCCTGATCTTTGAGGGACGGCTGTCCTGTTTTCAACCCGTTACCTGGCTGGACCGGACAGGAATCACGCAGATTCGGCCCCTGCTCTACTGCGGGGAAAACCTCATCCGCAATACCGCCCGGCGTTTGGCGCTGCCGGTAGTGGAAAACCGCTGCCCCGCCGACGGGAACACCAAGCGCCAGGAAATCAAAGAACTGATCTATGAGCTCCAGGGCCGGTACCCCGGCCTGAAAGCCCGGGCCTTCGGGGCCATGCAGCGGCTGCCCCTGCCCCAGTGGGGACCTGCGGAGTACCGCCGCCGGCCTCTGCCGGAAGAATTGGAGGAGTGACGGATGAGCCGAAAGAGACAAAAGCAGCAGACTGGATGGGTGCCGGTTTTCCTGTTTATCATGTTGTTCCTGGCGGTGGCCTATGTCCTGTTCAGCCGTCAGGAGCAGGCCGCCGTGCCCCAGGAGGAGGGCAGCTTTGCGGTCCACTTTATCGATGTGGGCCAGGCGGACGCCGCCCTGGTGATGTGCGACGGGCACTACATGCTCATTGACGGCGGCAACGCCGAGGACTCCGACCTGGTGTATTCCTATCTGGAGCGCCACGGGGCCAAGCACCTGGACTGCATGGTGGCCAGCCACGCCCATGAGGATCACATCGGCGGCCTGTCCGGCGCGCTGAACTACGCCACAGTGGATACTGCCCTCTGTCCGGTTACAGAATACAGCTCCAAGGTGTTTCAAAACATGGTAAAATATCTGGAGGAGCAGGGGAAATCCCTCACCGTGCCGGAGCCGGGAGACAAATTTGATCTGGGCTCTGCCCGGGTAGAGATCCTGGGCCCGGTGAAGGAGTATGACGACACCAACAACACCTCCATCGTCCTGCGTATCGACTACGGGGAGACCTCTTTTCTCTTCACCGGAGATATGGAGACAGGGGCCGAGCGGGACCTGATCGACTCCGGAGCCGATCTGCGGGCCACCGTGCTGAAGGCGGGCCATCACGGCAGCGATACTTCCACCGGCTACCAGTTCCTTCGGGAGGTCAGCCCCCAGTATACCGTGATCTCGGTGGGGGAGGGGAACAAGTATGGCCACCCCTCTGACGAGGTCCTCAGCCGTTTCCGAGATGCGGGAACGGAGGTTTACCGCACCGACATGCAGGGCCACATCATCGCGGAGAGCGACGGCAAAACCGTCACCTTCCGCACGGAGAAGGAGGCGGATACCGCCACCAATCCCACAGGGAATCCTGCGGCGCAGATTTACATCGGAAACTCCAGCTCCAAAAAGTTCCACCTGGCTGACTGTGCCTCCGCCGAAAGCATCCAAGAGGACAAGCGGGTGGTGTTCCTGACCCGCCTTCAGGCCACTCTGGCGGGCTATGAACCCTGCGGCCGGTGCAAACCCTAGGGATAGGGGAGAGGAAAGGGCTAAGCATTCCTCCCGCGCCGTCGCTCATTTCGCCTGGAGGAAAAATTATAAAAAAAGACTCCCATTTTAGGGGGAGATTTGGTATAATATGGCTTGAGTTTGCCTGTGTGAACATGGACGGGGAAGCGGGCCCTTGCGAAAAGAGACAATTATGTGACAGGAGTGGAGACATGGAACATCAAGAGAAGATTCTGATTATCGACGACAGCCCGGTTCAGGCCAATATGCTGCGGTCCATCTTAGAGGATGACTACGAGATTACCGTGGCGCATACCGCCGGGATGGGGCTGCACCACGCCAAGGTGGGGGATTTTTCTCTGATTCTGCTGGATGTGATTATGCCTGAAATGGACGGTTTCGAGCTGCTGAAGGAGCTGCAGGAGGAGGTGGTCACCAGGCACATTCCGGTGATTCTGATTACCAGCTTGTCTGATATGGAGCATGAGGAACGGGGCCTGGTCCTCGGGGCGGTGGACTACATCACCAAGCCCTACCAGCCGCCCATCGTCCGGGCCCGGGTGAATACCCATGTCAAGCTCTACCGCTACCGGTCCCAGGTAGAGCGCCAGTCCATGATAGACCCCATGACCGGCGTGCCAAACCGGCGCAGCTACGATCTGAATTGCCACAACAAGTGGCAGGAGGCCATTCGATTCCGCCAGCCCATCTCCCTGTGTATGTTTGATATCGACAGGTTTAAGGTCTATAACGATACCTTCGGCCACCCGGCCGGGGACAAAGTGATCTGCGCCGTGGCCCAGACCATCACCAACTATCTCCGGCGGAGCACCGATTTCTTTGCCCGCTACGGCGGGGAGGAGTTCGTAGCCATTGTCATGGGAAGCAGCGCAAAATCCACCTTCCGGCAGCTGAAAAAAATCTGCCGGGCCGTGGAGGAGCTGCACATTCCCCAGACTCCCGAGGCAGGGCCGTGGGTCACGGTGAGCATCGGCGGCGTTACGATTGTGCCTGAACGGAGCGACTGCTACGATACTTACCTGAAAATTGCAGATACCATGCTCTATGATGCCAAACGCTTCGGGCGCAATCAGGTGGTGTGGTCCGCGACCAGGATGGAACGATTGGAACAGGAGGAGGAGACAGATGGGACTGTTTGACGTTTTTCGAAAGACGCCCCAGGAGCGGCGGGCTGAGGAGGCCCACAGGCGGGCCGCGCAGGAAGATCTGGAGGTCTACTCCGGCATGCGGGTGGAGGTGACCAGCGGGGACGGGCGGATTTTTCTGGTGGCAAAGCTGCTGGACCTGCGGGGCGACCGGGCCCGGCTGGAACCGGCGGCTGATGGAAGCCTCCTGACCCGGCTGGATGAGCCGCTGAATGTAATCATGCGGGGCTACAGCAGTAGGACGAACCGGGCGGTGGTTCTGGAGGGGACTGTACGCGTGGGACCCAACAAACTGTGGCAGGCGGAACACCTGGCCCTGGTGCAGCCGGAGGAAAACCGGGCCAACGTCCGTGTGGAGACCGACCTGGAGGGGGTTTTTACCGTTGCGGGGCGGCCTGGTGTGTCAGAGGAGCGCTGCCATATCCGTAATATGGGAATGGGCGGCGTCGGCATCGGCGCCCAGGCCCGCCGGGATGTGGGGGACCGGCTTCTGCTGGAGGTGGACCGCCTGCTGGAGCTGCGGGATACAGCGTTGTGCTGCCAAATTCTGCGGATCGACACCCATAAACCGGGTTACTTTGAATACGGCTGCCGCTTTTTAGACCTGGATGATGAGAAAGAGCGCCGGCTTTACCGGGCCATGTATGCCCTGTATCACGGCTTGTACTGAGGCGGAAAAGAAACAGGAGCGGGGCATCGCCCCGCTCCTGTCTGTGTAAGCTAATCTGTAATCCCCAGCCAATTAATGGTATCCATTGTCTCGCGGAAGCCCAGGAATTTTAAAAAATCATCGGGATACTTTTGACTGCACATCATAGGATGCCGGCACTGGAATATCCGGGCCGTTTGAAGCGGGGGAGCGTAGGACTGAGCGCTGCTGCCCCAGAGGAATGCGGTCAAGATGTGCTGCATATGATGGCCTCCTTCGGTGGAACACAAGTACCAATCAGGCCGCCACCGGCCGCCGGATTACATCCGGAGGGCTGGAGGCGGCCAATAAAATGGTCCATATCGATTTAACTGCTGGTTGGTCAGGAGATTACGCCGTGTTCCCGGACCGTTTCAGAAGATTCGGGGACAGGGGACTGGGACTGGTCAATACAGAGGGCAAAGCACTCCTGCTTTGCATGAAACAGCAGGCTGTGCTGGGGGGGATGCTCTTGGAACATCGTGATAAATTTCTCATGTTCTAAAAAACGGTCTGCTTCCAGCTGGTATTTGTCCGGCTGAATTCCAAAGCTGGCTTCTGCCCGTTGGATCAAATGCTGGGCAATTTCCTGTATGGCAAAACAGACAATGTCATTCATCTCGAAAAAATCCATTCCGAATATCATGCCCGCTGCACGGATCAGAATTTCTTCCCCTATGACCAGGATAATCCGCAGTCGTTTTCCCTCCCGGGTGCTGTAGATCAGTTCATAATATTGTGCGTTCAAAATTTCATCCTTGGTGGAGAATTGGCCGATATATTGGATGTCGGAACCAAACACCTCCTGCAAGGGGCGGAGGATTACTGCATGAATGACAGACAATTCGCCGTCCTGCCCCGCAGATAGCAGCTCGCCGGTCTCGAAACCGCTGATGGCCCGGTCCTCAATGAGGATATGGCCTGTCAGCCACCCGGTGCAGACGCCGATAAAACGCTGTACCATTTCGGTGGAAAAGTTGGAGTCGTAGAGCAGGCGCTCCAGCTCCGGGAGCGTCTCCCATCTCATTCTGTCGTGAATCTTCTTGTGAGCCTGGTAACCGGGATATCCGATCTTGCGCATATAGGCCTCCTCCTCAGCAAAATGCTTGAGAGCGTAGGCCTTAAAATATTTAATTCCCTCAATACAGGCGAATTTATCCTCGTGCCGTTCCACATATAGATCCATGATTTTTTGGACAATGAGAAAGAGCCTGTGATGCGCCTGATCTATAACATCCACACCAATGCTAAATCGATCCTGCCATTGATATTGCCGCATATTCGTTCACTTCTTTTCTGCCATCCGCAGGATATAAGACGGCAAGGGTACCAAATTGCTGCCCCGTTATGCAGCCGTCTTATTCTATGCGCAGGGTCTGTCCCATGTTCCTCCAAGACAGATAAAACGCCGAAGCAAGCGGTGTGCGGCTTGCTCCGGCGCGGTTTGTTTGGTTGTAAAAGGTCCGATCCAGCCCGTATTACAGCACTTTGGACAAAAACAGCTGGGTGCGGGGGTGCTGGGGGTGATCAAAAAAGGCGTGGGGCTCGTTCTGCTCCAGAATGTGGCCGCCGTCCATGAACAGCACCCGGCTGCCCACCTCCCGGGCGAAGCCCATCTCGTGGGTGACCACCACCATGGTCATACCCTCCTGGGCCAGCTCCTTCATCACGTCCAGCACCTCGCCCACCATCTCGGGGTCCAGAGCGGAGGTGGGCTCGTCAAAGAGCATCACCTTGGGCTTCATAGCCAGGGCCCGGACAATGGCGATGCGCTGCTTCTGTCCGCCGGAGAGCTGGTTGGGGTAGGACTCCGCCTTGTCGAGCAGGTCCACCCGCTTGAGGAGGGCGGTGGCCACCTCGTCGGCCTCGGCCTGGCTCATCAGCTTAGTCTGCACCGGGGCCAGGGTGATGTTTTTGCGGATGGTCATATTGGGAAAGAGGTTGAAGTGCTGGAACACCATGCCCATCTGCTGACGGACCTTGTCGATCTTCACCTTGGGGTCGGTAATCACAGTGCCCTCAAAGGTGATGGTTCCCTTGGTGGGGGTCTCCAGCAGGTTGAGGCAGCGCAGGAAGGTGGACTTGCCCGACCCGGAGGGGCCGATGACCACCACCTTCTCCCCGGGGCTGATGTGCTCGGAGATGTCGTCCAGGACCAGATGGTCCCCGAAGGACTTGGACAGGTTTTTAACGTCGATCACTTTGACGCAGCCTCCCCTCAATAATTTTAATGACAAATGTGAGCAAATATACAATGGACAGATAGAACAGGGCAGCTACCGACATAGGGGCCAGGTAGTTGGCCAGGTTCTGTCCGCTGCCCACGTTTTTGGCGGCGGCGGTCAGGTCATACATACCGATCATGCTGACGATGGAGGTCTCCTTAATCAGGGCGATCAGCTCGTTGCCGATGGAGGGGATCACGTTTTTGATGGCCTGGGGAATGACGATATACCACAGAGTCGTGCCGGGGGACAGGCCCAGAGACCGCCCCGCCTCGGTCTGCCCGATATCCACAGAGAGGATACCGCCCCGGATGTTCTCCGACACGTAGGCCCCGGAGTTGATCCCGAAGGCGATGATGGCGGTGACCACCAGGGGGAAGCCGCGGATGGCAAAGACCACAAAGGCCATAATGAACAGCTGCAGGGCCATAGGGGTGCCCCGTACCACGGTGACATAGACGGCGCAAATCAGTTTTGGAAGCTTCATCAGCAGATTTTTTGATTTGGACAGTCCAACCAGCGCCACAATGGTCCCCAGGATCAGGCCCAGAATTGCCGCGCCTATGGAGATAGCCAGTGTCATGCGCAGGCCGGTCAGCATACTGTCCAGATACTTGGCGTTGGTAAAGATCAGGGTAAATTTCTCAAGAAAGGTCATCATTCCACCGGCTTTCTGTTTCTAATTAGATAAATGGCGGAACAGTGCCAGGGGGGTACTGTTCCGCCGCAGTTTGTGTTTATTCCATGCCCATGTGCTTCATCACCAGGTCGTTGACGCCGTCCTCACCCAGGTCGGCCAGCACACCGTTGATGGCCGCCAGCAGCTCGTCCTGGCCCTTGGTGACGCAGATGGCGTACTGCTCCTCGGTGGGGAAGGGAGCCTCCGCGCCATCAACACCCGCGGCGTAGTACAGGGCGGCGCACTCAAAGCCGCTGTTTTTCTCCACAATGTAGGAGGCGGGCAGGTAATCCACAACTACCACGTCCACCTGGCCCGCGCCCACGGCGTCCGCCGCCAGCTGGGCGCTGTCGTACCGGGTCTCCTCGGCGCCGGAGTTCAGGAGCATACCGTCCCGGCCCAGGTCGTAGTCATCGCCGTCAGCGGCGTTGATCTCCATATCCACGTAGATATCGCCAGTGGTGTCGGCCTGGACGCCGATCTTCTTACTGGCCAGGGAGTCCCAGAGGATGTAGCTCACGTCGCCGTCAGTGCCGTCGGGAGTCATGGAGCCGGCGGGGTAGATCACATACTGCACGGAGGTGAAGTAGGGGTCAGAGAAGTCCACCAGCTCCTTCCGGCTGTCGGTGATGGTGATGCCCGCCGCGCCCACGTCGGCCAGCTTGCCGGCGGAAACGGTGTCGATGATAGTACCGAACTCCACGTTGGTGTAGACCACCTTGCGGCCCAGCTTCTCACCCACCATGTTCATCACATCTACGTCTACACCCACAATGTCGGTGCCGTCGTAGTACTCAAAGGGGGCAAAGTAGGCGTTGGTGTACACCGAGATGTCGGCGCCGCCGGAGGGCTGGGAGGAACTGCTGCCCTGGCTGCCGGAGGCGCTGCCAGGGGTGCTGGCGGAGGCGCCGCCCTTGTTAGAGCTGGCGGAACCGCCGTTGCCGCCGCAGGCGGCAAGGGACAGGGCCATGGCCGCGGCCATGGCAAGAGCAAGAATCTTCTTCATGTTTAAAACTCCTTTTCAAATGCTGGATAGCGTATCCGATTCCACGGATACTGTGGAAAAGTATACACCCCGGAGTGTGAGGAGTCAATAGGTATATGTTCAAAATTGGAGGGCCATACCCGCTGTTTTTGGGTAAAAAGGATATAAACAGCGGAAACGTTGAAAAGAGAGAGAAAAGAGTATACATAAAAACGGCATGAATATTCATTTTTTGGTGTATGAAAAACTGCATCGGACCAGGAACCGGCCGGAAGATTTTACGTCTATAGGAGGGAGGGAAGAAACCTTAAGAGTTTTTAAAATTTAAACAATTCTCTTGCTTTTTTGAAAAAAATTGTTATTCTAGTCTTTGGCTGCGGCGGGGCCGCATAGGAGGAACGAGACATGAGAGTACTACAGTATAACGATACCCTTTCCCGGCTGATGCGGGATTGGCGGGAAAACCCGAGCCGATGGGCGTCCCGGCTGGTTTTTCTGCTGGGGCCTTGGGCCTGCCTGTGGATGGTGGAGATTTTAAACGAGAATAATGTGTTTGAAGACCTGGCCGCCTGGCAGGTGCTGATGAACATGATCTTTTACTACAGCATTTTTGCCGCCCTGCGGCTGATTCTGGGCCGGAACCGGCGGGCGGCCGCTGTGGGGACGGTGTTTTGCTTTCTGTTCGGGTTGGTGAACCACTATGTCCTCCGATTCCGGGGCCGTATCCTCTTTCCGGCGGATATCACTGGCTGGCGCACCGCGGCCAATGTGGCCAAGGGCTTCGACTACTCAGCGGACACCTACATCACCCAGGCCGCCATCCTGCTTACGGCCTATCTCTTTCTGGTGTTCTTCTGCACCCCTCAGAAAAAGCGGGCAAAGCTTCCCGTCCTGGGCTGTGTGGCCCTGTGGGGGACGATGGTCTGCTACTGCTACGCCTTCTTCTGCACCGGGATGCTCCCAGCCCTGGACATCTACACCCAGCAGTGGGTCACCCAGCGCAACGGATTTCTGCTGAACTTCTCCATCGCCCTGCGATACTCCTCAGTGGACAAACCGGAGGACTACTCCAAGGAGCTGGTGCTGGAGCTGATGGAGGACTACCCCGGCGTCCCGGCGGACCCGGACAAGAAGCCGGTGAACATTGTGGTGATTATGAACGAGTCCTTTGGCGACCTGACCATCTTCGACGGGCTGAACCCCTCAGAGGACCCCACCCCCTTCCTCCACGCCCTGGAGGAGAACACGATCAAGGGCTGGATGTACTCCTCCGTCACCGGGGGAGGAACGGCCACCATTGAGTTTGAGTACCTCACCGGCTTTACCAGCCTGTTCCAGCCGCCCCACACCGTGGCCTACCAGCTCTATGTGGAGGAGGGCATGCCCTCCCTGGCCGCCCTGGCCGGGAGCCAGGGCTATGCCACAACGGCTTTTCACCCCTACAAGTCCTCGGGCTGGAACCGGGTGCTGGCCTACCAGTATCTGGACTTCGACCGGCAGTTGTATGAGGAGGATGTGCCCGATCCCTACATCATTCGCAGCTACATCTCCGACAAGTCGGACTACGAGATGATCTACCGCTCCACGGAAGGCGAGGACAGCAGCTTTTTCTTCAATGTCACCATGCAGAACCACAGCGGCTACGCCCAGGGGTGGTACAACCTGCCCCGGCATATCCAGCTGCCCAGCAATCTGAAGGCGGCGGACCGGACGGCGGAGCAGTTTCTGGACCTGATGAAGGAGAGCGACCTGGCCCTGGAGGAGCTTATCACCTACTACAGCCAGTGCGGCGAGCCCACCCTGGTGGTCTTCTTCGGCGACCACCAGCCCCCTCTGACCAACGCCTTCTATGAGGAGCTGTACGGCAAAAAGCTGTCGGAGCGGACGACAGAGGAGGTTTTGGAGCAGTACGCCGTCCCCTTCTTTATCTGGGCCAACTACGACATTGAGGAGCGGCAGGACGTGGTCATCAGCCCCAACTTTTTGGGAGTGCTCACCGCCCAGACCGCCGGACTGCCCCTCACCGGCTATATGGAGTTTCTGGCCGAGTTGTATGAGGTGATGCCCGCCGTCACCCCTGTGGGCTTCGTCACCGCCGATGGGCAGTTTTTGAAGAAGTCGGAGCTCAGTGCCGAGCAGCAGGACTGGCTGTGGAAATACGAGGTCCTCAACTACTGCGGCATGGTGGACCTCTTTGACGAGGCCCGGCCCATGTTTTGCGTAGACTAAAGGATTCCCCCCCAAAAGCCTCCTTTGCCAAAGGAGGCTTTTGTGCGCTCCTGCAAGGGATATTTTTGAAAAAACATGTCACATCCCCACAAAAATTCCGTCTAAACGGTTGAAAGGACCTTTCAGACGGAAGGAAAGGAGGAGCGCCCTATGGAGGATGCCGCCATCATCGGCCTGTACTGGGCCAGGGACGAGGGGGCCATCGCGGCCAGCGATGAGAAGTATGGCCCGCTGTGCCGCGCCCTGTCCCGGGACATTCTGGACAGCCGGGAGGACGCGGAGGAGTGCGTCAACGACACCTGGCAGCGGGCCTGGGACACTATGCCGCCCCAGCGGCCCGGTTCTCTGCGGGCCTACCTGGCCAGAATCACCCGGAACCTGTCCATCGACCGGTGGCGGGCCCGCCGGGCGGAGAAGCGGGGGAGCGGCCTGACCGTCCTGCTGGACGAGCTGGAGGAGGCCCTGCCCGCCGCCCCCAGTGCGGAAGATCTCACCGAAGCCAGGGAGACCGCCCGGGCCATCAACCGGTGGCTGGACACCCTGCCCCCGGCGGACCGGACCGCCTTTCTCCGGCGGTACTGGTACGGCCAGCGGGTGGACGAGGTGGCACGGCAGGCCGGGTACTCCTCCAACAGCATGGCCAAGCGGCTGGGCCGCCTCCGGGCTGGCCTGCGCCTGGCTCTGGAACAGGAGGGAATTGTTGTATGAGCGAGCGGAGTGAGCGCCTCTTTGAGGCTTTGAGCGGGATTGACGAACAGAAAATAGACGAGGCCGCCCCGAAGGAAAAGCGGGTAGTCCACTGGAAGCGGTGGGGCGTTCTGGCGGCCGCCCTGGCGGTAGTGATTGGGGCGGGCAGCTACGTCCTGCCCCGGCTGGGGGGCAGCGCAAACAGCGCCGGGGCCGGAGGCGCAGGAGCGGACGGGGCGTCCACCTTCATGTCCTACGCCGGGCCGGTGTTCCCGCTGACCCTGAAGGAAGCGGACGGCGATATCATGGCCCGGCGGGAGATCACCCTGGATTTTGCCCCCTGGGTGAAGGTGTGGTGGTCCAACCAGGAGGAGGCCGACAGCCGGGAAAATCTCACCCCGGAGCAGCGGCAGAAGGTTCTGGATATGTATAACGAGTTGCATCCCGAGGGAGGACGGTGGAAGTCCTCCACCGACATCCGGGTGACCGACGCCTACACCCTGACCAACGCATCCCGGGAGGACAAGACGGTGTCGGTGCTCTACCCCTTTGCCAGTGAGCTGGGGTATGTGGAGGAGCAGCGGCCTGCACTCACTAAGGACGGGCAGATGCTGGACACCGTTCTCCGCGCCGGGGACTACTCCGGCGGCTTCGGGGGAGCGGGCGGTCCGGAGAGCGAGGGGCGGTGGAACCTGGTGCGGCTGAACGCCTGGGAGGAGTACAAGACCCTCCTGGAGGGGGGCGGCTATCCGTACCAGCAAAGTGCCTTTGAACCTTATCCCGACCTGTCCGACACCCCGGCCATCGTCTACGAGTTCACCGATCCCCAGGGGGACGGCAGTCAAGCGGCCACCATTCAGGCAGGCTTCGACCTGGAGTACACCAGGACCATGGTGCTGAGCTTCGGCTTCAACGGCGGCAGCTACGACTATGAGGGGGGCTGGGAAAGCAAGGATTTTTTCATTCCCAAGCCCCAGACGCCGGGCTGGGACGACCCCCGGTATCTCATCGTTCTGGGGGAGGACGTCCGGAATATGACCATCCAGGGCTACAAGGACGGGGACTGCGAGGCCGGGGACGAGCGGGATTTTACAGTAAGTGTCCGGCGCTATGAGATCAGCCTGGAAAATATCCTGGAGGAGATCGCCCAAATGAAATACAGCTGGGCGGAGGACCCCAAGGCAGACTTTGAGATGTATTTCGGCCTGATGAAAGAGAACCTGCTGACCTACGGCATTCTGTCCGACTACCCGGCGGAGCGGTATCACACCGGCAGGCTGGACGACCTGGACTTTGCCTATATGGACCGGGTGTTCTACCTGGAGGCTCAGGTCACCATTCCCGCCGGGGAGAGCGTCATCCTGACAGCGGAGATGACCAAAGAGGGCAGCTACGACTTCTACTGCGCCCACACCAAGAATCGAGGGGTCTATGGCTACGACATGGTGACAAAGCTGGGATCCAATCTGAGCTGCAGGTCGCAGGCCGCCGTCCTGGAGGACCAGGGACAGATTGAGATCATTTGGCAGAACTTCGGTTTTGATTTGACCAACGGCGTCAACCGGGTGTCTTTGGACCCGGACCAGGAACACTACTACCTGGAGGTCAAGCGGATTTCAGAGGAGAAATGAAAAGTCCTTTGGCCTAAAGGGGCCTTACCCTGCGGGGGACGGGCCTCTTTAGGCCGTTTAATCGTTGGAGGTGTTTCGCCTGGCCACGTCGTCCCGCAAAATCTGATAGAAGGTGGCCGCCAGCGGCACGGCCAGCAGCATTCCGCCGATTCCCAGCACGCCTCCGCCGATGGTGACGGCAGCTAACACCCAGATGCCTGGCAGGCCGATGGAGGAGCCCACCACCTTGGGATAGATCAGGTTGCCCTCCAGCTGCTGGAGTACCGAGATGAACAGCAGAAACAGCAGGGCCTTGATGGGGGAGACGGTGAAGATCATAAACGCGCCCACCCCCGCGCCGATGTAGGCCCCGGCCACCGGGATCAGGGCGGTGAAACCGATCAGGGCCCCCACCATGGAGGCGTAGGGGAATCGGAACAGCAGCATCCCGGCCATACACAGCAGGCCCAGGATGACCGCTTCGGTACACTGGCCGATCAGGAAGCGGCGGAAGCAGTTGTGCAGCGTCTCCAGAAAGTAGAGCAGGCGGCTGTACCAGCCGGGCTGGAGGTAGGTCTTCAGTACCAGGGCGCACTGCCGGGAGAGGGCCTCTTTGCCCATCAGCAGGTAGATGGAAAAAATGATGCTGACGATGGCGGTAAAGGCGGTGGACACGGTGGCGGAGGCCAGGGAGACCAGGGAACCCATTACGCCTCCCAGCCCGGCCAGCAGAAAGTTGACCGCCTTGACGGCCAGCTCCTGCCAGTTAACTGTGCCGTCCGCCGCAAAGAGCCCGGACAGGGAGGCCAGCTGCTCCTGATTCTCGTTGATTTTTACACTCAGCTTTTGGAGCAGGGGCGCCAGCTCCTGGAGAAGCAGAGAAATGCTCTGAACCAGCTCCGGGAGGATCATCCCCACAATCAGGGCGACCAGAGCGATCAAGCTGGCGTAGGCCAGCAGCAGGCATACCGGGCGGCGGCTTTTTAACACCGCCGGGCTCTGTGATTTGGGAAAGTACCAGCCCTCATACGTGCTCATCAGGAGGTTGACAGCGTAAGCGATCACCGCCCCCAGGACCAGCGGAAAGCCCGCGCCCGCCGCCAAGGCGGCCAGGGCAGACAGCTTTTCCCAGTAGTGAACGGCCAGGTAGAGGCCGAACAGCACCGCGCCGATGCGCAGCGGGGTCTTCCATTCCTGTTTCATAGTCCCTCCATCAGGTTGACCCGGAGGTAGCCGCCCTCCACGTTGGTCTCTGCGATAAACTGGGGCACGGCGGGGATCATCAGCTCCCGGGCCCCGCCCTTTACCACATAGACGTTGTTGGCGGGCAGGGTAAGCACGTCGGCGATTTTGCCCAGCACCTCGCCGGTGGCGGCGTCCCGCACCTCCAGGCCGTAGATATCGGCCAGGAAGAAGGCCCCCTCAGGCAGGTCCACGTCCGAGCGGTCGATATACAAAATGGCGTTGCGCAGGGACAGGGCGCTGGGCACGTCGGTGGGGCCCTCAAATTTGATGATGACCATGTTCTTGTGGACCCGGGCCCGCTGTACCGTCATGGGGAAGTGGGCCTCGTCCACATACAGGGTCTTGAACTGGCACAGAAACTCCGGCGAGTCGGCCCAGGGCTGGACCTTCACCTCGCCCATCAAACCGTGGACGTTGGTGACCTTGCCCACCTCTAAATATTGATTCAGCATGTGTGTTCCTCCATAAAATACTGGACATATTGGAAAAGAAGGGCGCAGGTAACTCCCTGCGCCCTTGGTTTAGTCAACGATCTCCACATTGATCCGCTTGCCGGCCCGCTGGGCGGCGGAGCGCATCAAAATGCGGATCTCCTTGGCGATGCGGCCCTGGCGGCCGATCACCTTGCCCATGTCCTCCGGGGCGACCCGGAGTTCCAGGACGGTCTCGCCGCCGCCCTCGACCTCAGTGACAGACACCTGCTCGGGGTGCTCCACCAGGTTCTGGGCCACGTAGGTGAGAAGCTCTTTCATGAATGACCTCCAGCCTTACAGGGCGCCGGCTTTTTTCAGCAGGTCGCGGACGGTCTCGGTGGGCTGAGCGCCGGTCTTGATCCAGGCCTGGGCCCGATCCACATCCACCTTCAGCTCAGTGGGGTTGACGGTGGGGTTGTAGAAGCCGATCTCCTCAATGAAACGGCCGTCACGGGGATAGCGGGAGTCGGCCACCACGATGCGGTAGAAGGGGGCCTTCTTGGCGCCCATGCGGCGCAGTCTGATTTTAACCATGTATCTTCACCTCCAAATGAATTTGTTTGTTTATATGGAAAGCGCAAAAGGCGCTCTGCCAACGTCCCAAAGGGCCCCTTTTGAAAGGGGCTGTCAGCCGCAGGCTGACTGAGGATTGCGTTCGCGAAGCGAACATACGAAGTAAACAAAGTTTTGCAAACCTGAATTTGCTTCG
>CAJTSQ010000028.1 GCA_910578735.1 uncultured Oscillospiraceae bacterium | reverse complement strand
GGTGCGCTCGGTGATGTTGAGGTTGGAGCTCTCTCCGGTCTCGCTGGTAAAGGTGATCCGATACTCGTTCATGGCTATTTCTCCTTTCTCGGTTGGCTTCGTCTCATGCCTCTTCGACTCTCAGCAGGGACATGGACCCATATAAACAGCCCTGGGTCATTTTCTTGGCCTTGTTTTCGGCAGATTTCAATGTGCGGGCTTCAATGGTCCGGGTGGTTTCGTATCCCCCGTTTTTGAGCTGGCGGTTCTCTCTCCAGAAGATAGCGTTAAACTTTTTCATGTGTAAACCTCCGTGTTGCTTTTCGGTGATTTCGTGTTCCATGCTTATATGATAACTTACCGAACGGTAATTGTCAAGCGTTTTCGTTAATTTTATAAAGTTTTTTTATCAACTTTAATAATACCGTTAATCATGTAGGCGAAAAGAAAACGCCCGGATAAAATCCAGGCGTTTCAAGGCTTATTCAAAATCAGCTAAACTCGTACATTAGGACAGCCGTAGGTGTCTACAAAGGCCAGGGGCTGTTCGCCCCACTGGGCGGTGAGCCGGGCCACGGCGGCGCAGTGTTCCAGCTGTTTTTCTACCTCGGCGGGGGAGATAACGGTGGTGCGTTCCATACAAACCTCCAGAGAGCACTATTTTAACAAATACATTATACTATTTCTCCCGGCAAAACACAAGAAAAATCAGGTTTGTACCGCCCTGTCCGTAAATTTTTAGGAAACCCCTTGCAATTCACGGGGAATTGTGATATGCTTTTGAATGTTCCGGGATTTTTCCGGACCAATCTGTTAATTTACGGCCCCCGGGCCTTGAAAGGAACGAGTAACATGAACACGCTGAATCTGATCCTCACCATCGTCCAGGTCCTCTGCGGTCTGGCTGTCATTGCGGTCGTTATGCTCCAGTCCGGCAAGAGCGCGGGCCTGTCCGGGGCAATCGCCGGCGGCGCTGACACCTTCCTGTCTAAGAATAAGGCCAAGAGCCTGGACGCCAAGCTGGCCAAAATGACCAAGTGGGTGGCCATCCTCTGGATTATCATCACCTTGGTCCTGAGCCTGATCTGAGCAGGTAAAATTTGCCCCGGCAGGAACGATATGAAAAGTTTCTGCCAGGGCTTTTTTATGACGCGGAAAAGACCGCCCCGATGGAACCTCCGTCGGGGCGGCCGGTTTTTGCGGAACTCAGAGCTGTGCCAATAAATTTTCTTGACTTAGCCCTGTGAGGATGGTTTATAATGGCGGTGTGACTGTAAAGTGAGGTGGAAATGAAATGATAAAAGTGGCGTTTTGCGATGACGATAACAACGTGCTGGATGAGCTGCGGGCATTTTTGGACCGGTACCGCAGGGAGCGGGACCGGAAAATCGTGTATACGGCCTTCCAGAGTCCTGTGGAGCTGCTGTCCGAAATCGAGCGGGGCGCCCAGTTCGACGTGTTGTTTCTGGATATCCTGATGCCCGGGCAAAGCGGAATCGAGGCGGCGGAGGAAATTCGGAATTACGACACCAATATCAAAATCATTTTTCTTACCTCCTCGCCGGAATTTGCGGTGGAGTCCTATCAGATGGAAGCGTATTTTTATCAGCTCAAGCCCCTGCGGTGGGAGGGCTTTTTGCGGGTTATGGACTCCGCCCTGGAAAAGTGCAGGCAGGAGCAGGAGAGCGGCCTGATCCTGCACTGCAAGAGCGGGGTTACACGCCTGAATCTCAATCAGCTGGAATTCTGCGAGGTGATCCACCATACCCTGCTGTTTCACCTGACCTCGGGCAAGGTGCTGGAGAGCACCGGCAGCCTGGATGAACTGAGCCGCCGCCTGGTGTCCAGCGGCTGTTTCCTGCGCCCCCACCGCTCCTACCTGATTCACTTGGGCTATGTGCAGAATATTACCCACCGGACCATCACCATGTCCAGCCTGACAGAGATACCCGTACCCAGAGGAAAATACAAGGAGATCAAGGATGCGTTTCTGGCCTATGTGTTCCAAAACGGGCAGGCAATATTGTAACGAAGACCGGCCTCAAGTGTGTATAACGTCAATGTGGCCCGCCATGGCCTTGTCCATGGCGGGCCTTTTGCGGTGTGATGCTTGCGGGGCGGGGGGATTCCGACAGTACAGCTTTTTATAAAGGCGGGTATTATCTGCCCGTTTTGACGGGAATCCGCGATGAGGCGGTCTCCATGACCGCGCCCCTGTTCGGGGTTATGTCCGGTTCCTCTTTTCGCGCTGGGCCGCGAAAATGTTTTGGGTGATTTTTTCTTGGTCGGCTTCAGTCAGCTCTAAAAACTGGCATCCGTATTCAAAGCTGCCGCTGTCTTTTGCGGTGACGCGCATCACCTGGCTGAACATGACCGACTCCGGCCTGCCCTCCAGCAGACGGACCTTCAGCATAAATTTGTCTCCCATGTGGTACTCGGTCTCTGAACCGATGCAGGCCCCGCCGACGCTGATATTCAGCAGTTTGCACGGCCTTTCTCCCATGGCCAGCCCGCTGAACATGGTGGCGGTGGCGTCCAGGTTGGTATCAAGGCGGAAAAAGGCGCGGTCATTCCCGGCCCGCCGGACCTTCAGCTCTGCGACGGACCATTTGTCCTGGGGCAGGGGGGCGATGATGCCCTCCATATAGACAGCCCTTCTGTCCCGGTCGCTGTATCCGCGGATTTGAACCGGGAGGGGCTCGTCCGGCGGAGAAATTGCGGCCTGTGAATACTGGTGCAGCTCCGCCTGGTCCCCGTGCAGGCCCATCAGCTTTGCCACAAAGAGGATACGGCCGTCATAGGTGGTTACCTCCACCCGCATCCCGGAATAGATGTCCAGATCTTCCTCGTCATTGGACGGTTTGTTACCATGGGGCGGCTGCTCGGCCGCCCGTTTTCCAAATAGATTGAACAGTCTCATAACGTATCTCCTGTTTGTTATACTCCTCTGGCGCTGCTGCGGGCCTCACTTTTCAAACTGCTGCTTCAGCTGTTCGTTGGCCCAAACGACCCGGTTCCGCCCGTGCCGCTTGGCGTCATACAGCATGGTGTCGGCGATTTGCAGGTAAAAGGCGTATTTGGCATCGGCGGGCGGGATGACCGTAACGCCCCCTATGCTGACCGTGACCCATTCGGAGGTGGAAGGATTGTGGGGAATATGGAGGTCTTCGATGGCCTGACGGACCTTTTTGATGTGTTCAAACATCTTTTCGGAGTGGTCCCCGGTGGAAATGGCCACGAATTCCTCCCCGCCGTAGCGGGCCAGAAAGTCTGTGCTGCGCCGAAGATGGGCGGATAACGTCTTGGCCACGGCGGCAATCACCTTGTCGCCGGCGGGATGGCCAAAGGTGTCGTTATACACTTTGAAATGGTCGATATCAAACATACAGATGGAGAAGGGGACCTGCATCCGGACCGACTCGCGCCATCTGGCAGCGCTGTAGCGGTCGTACTTGCGCCGGTTGGCGACGCCGGTCAGCTGGTCGGTCATGGACTGCCGCTCGGCCTGGCGGCGGTAGTTGTACAGCTTAATGTGGGTGTTCACCCGGGCCTGTACAATCAGCGGGTTGAACGGCTTTGTGATGTAGTCCACGGCACCCAGAATCAGCCCGCGCTGCTCGTTGGCCACATCGGAGAGGCTGGTAATCAGAATGACCGGAACACTCTGGGTGATGATCTCCTCCTGCAATTTTTTCAGCAGGGTAAATCCGTCCATCCCCGGCATCACCACATCCAGCAGAATCAGGGAATAGTCCTCGTTGCTGGCCCGGCTCAGTCCCTCCTCTGGCGTCTGGGCGATGGTGATGTCATACTCGGCCTCCAAAATGGATTTTAATTGGGAGGCCTGCACAATGCTATCGTCAACAATTAAGATTTTTTCCATTATGATATTCTCCTTTTGCCGCACTTCATGCACATGATATACGGTTCCGCTTGGGTCTCTATCCTCCGGTTATCATACCAAAAAAAGAAGATAAATGCAATGAAATAAGCAGCTTTATTTTCGTCCGCCCAATCTTGACGCTGGGAATCGCCTGTGATAAAATCAGCGCGATGACTTCCGGCGGTCCGCCGGCGGCGGCGCGCGGGAAATGATATCATAGGAGGCAGGCGTTATGGCAAAAAATACCCCGAAGGAATATCGCAATCAGGTCATGTATTCGGTATTTGTCCGCAACCACAGTGAGGAGGGCACCTTTGAGGCGGTCCGCCGGGACCTGGAGCGGATCAAAGGGCTGGGGGTGGACATCATCTGGCTGATGCCCATTCACCCCATCGGAGTAAAAGCCCGCAAGGGTACGGTGGGCAGCCCCTACGCCATATCAGACTACCGGGCGGTTAATCCCGACTACGGCACCCTGGCGGACTTCCAGAGGCTGGTGGACGATATCCACCGCCTGGGTATGAAATGTATCATTGATGTGGTGTATAACCACACCTCCCCCGACTCCTGGCTGCTGGCCCACCATCCGGAGTGGTTCTACCGCAGGGCGGACGGCAGCTTTGGCAACCATGTGGGGGATTGGAGCGATATTGTAGACCTGGATTATGCCAACCCCGGACTGTGGGAGTATCAGATTGAGACCTTGAAATACTGGGCCTCCATGGTGGACGGCTTCCGGTGTGATGTGGCCCCCCTGGTGCCGCTGGACTTCTGGCTCCGGGCCAGAGAGGCGGTGGAGACGGTCCGCCCTGGCTGTATTTGGCTGGCCGAGTCGGTGGAGCCGGAATTTATCCGGTTCGCCCGGGAACAGGGCATCACGGCCCTGTCTGATTCAGAGATTTTCCAGGCCTTTGATGTGAGCTATGAGTACGATATCTACCAGGATTTCATGGATTATCTGGACGGGAAGCGTTCCCTGAGCCGGTATGCCCAGGCGATCGACCGGCAGGAGGCCATGTACCCGGACAACTATGTGAAGCTGCGCTATCTGGAAAACCACGACAGACTGCGGGCCGCGGCATCCATCCCCGGCGAGGCCGCGCTCCTGAACTGGACCGCCTTTCTCTACTTTCAGAAGGGGATGACTCTGCTCTACGGCGGGCAGGAGGTGAGCTGCTCCCACTGGCCCGACCTCTTTGAAAAGGACCCTGTGGACTGGACCGCCGGGCCGGACCGGAGCGAACAGCTCCGGAGGCTTTACCGGCTGAAGCAGCACCCGCTGCTTACCCACAGCAGCTACTGTGTCAGCGCACGCCCCGGGGATATCCTCTATGCGGTCCACCAGGCTGGGGGGAGACAGCTGGTCGGCATATTCAGCATGAAGGGGAACCAGGGCCTGGTGGAGGTGGAGGCCCCGGACGGGCGCTATCCCAACCTGGCCGATGGCGGACAGGTGGAGGTGAAATTCGGCCGGGTGAGCTGTCAGGGCCGGCCTGTGATCTTTGAGTCCGCCACGCCCGGCAGGGCGTAAGGGCGGAGTGCCCCATATCCAACGGAAAAACGCTGTCCGCCAGGTCCAGGCGGGCAGCGTTTTTTGTCACCGCAGAAGGAATACCGCGCCTGAGCGGGGCGGCAGGGCGATGGTATACAGCCCGTTCTGCTGGGAGAAATGGGGGGCGCCCAGAAGAGGAATCAGCCGGCCCTCGTCCAAGGGGAAGGCCCGCTCCTCGTCCCCGGCGTTGAAGGCGCACAGCAGCCGCTCCTCCTCCGTCTCCCGGAGAAAGGCCAGGAGGGGGCCTTTCCCCAGAACGTACCGGATGCCGCCCCGGCGCAGGGCGGGATGGTTCCCCCGCAGCTGACCCAGAGAGCGGTACCAGGCCAGCAGGCCGGTGTCCTCCCGGCCCCAGGGGTAGGTCTGGCGGTTGAAGGGGTCCTCAAAGCCCTCCATCCCCGCCTCGTCCCCATAGTACACCGTGGGGGAGCCGGGGAAGCAGAACAGCAGCAGGGCGGCGGCTTTGAGCAGATCCTTTCCCCGGGTCCGCTGCCTGGGGGACAGGCGGAACTGAGCCCGCCACTCCTTGGACTGGTCCCGGTACTCGCCACCCGCGCCCAGAAGGGTGAGCAGGCGGGGGGTGTCGTGGGTGTCCAGGGAGTTCATGGCGGAGTAGAAGGCGAAGGGGGGGTAGTTCTCCCGGATGGTCTCCATCCCCTTGACGAATGCCTCTGCCCCGCCCCCCTGAAAGAAGGACAGGATGGCGGAGCGCAGGGGGTAGTTCATCAGCCCGTCGCAGTGGCCCCCCAGGATGTGCTTGCGGCGCACGCCGTAGGCCACCTTGGTGGAGCCGTCCTCCCACACCTCGCCGATGATCACCGCGTCGGGCTTCTCCGCCCGGGCGGCGGCGTGGATACCGGCCACAAAGTCGTCGGGCAGCTCGTCGGCCACGTCCAGCCGCCAGCCGTCCGCCCCGGCCCGGAGCCAGTGCCGGACCACGCTGTCCTCACTGCCGAAGATGAAGTCCCGGTAGCCGGGGTCGTTTTCGTTGACGGCGGGCAGGGAGTAGATGCCCCACCAGCTGTCGTATTTGTTGGGCCACTGGGTGAAGCTGAACCAGGAGCGGTAGGGGGAGTTCCAGCTCTGCTTGGCCCCCGCCTCGGGGTAGAAGCCGTCGCCGTTGAAGTAGCGGCTCACATAGCCGGTGTGGTTGAACACCCCGTCCAGAATCACCCGCATCCCCAGCCTGTGGGCCTCGCCGCACAGCCGGGAAAAGTCCTCGTTGGTGCCCAGCATGGGGTCCACCCGGCCATAGTCGGCGGTGCCGTAGCGGTGGTTTTCCGCCGCCTCAAAGATGGGGTTGAAGTAGAGGGTCTCCACCCCCAGGCTCTTCAGATAGTCCAGTTTGTCGATGACCCCCTGGAAATCCCCGCCGAAGAAGTCTCGGTTGCGGATTTCCCCCCGGTCGTCGGGGCGGTAATCGGGGAAGTCCTCCCAGTCCTGGTGGACGGTCCGCCCCCCCACCAGCCCCTCCGGGTCGGGAATCCGGCTGCGGGCGAACCGGTCCGGGAAGATCTGGTAGGTCACCCCCTGGCCGAACCAGCTGGGGACCTCCTCCGTTCCGTCGTAGACGGTGAGCTGATAGGGGCCCAGCTCCTGGCTGCGGCCATCCAGCTTTTCCAGACGGAAGGAGTACCACACCAGGCCGATGTAGCCGGCGGTATCCAGCTCTGCAGAGAAGATGTCCTGGCCCAGGTCGTGGCCCTGCCAGGGCATTTTTAGAATGAGGGTCTCGTCGTGCCGGCTCTCAAAGCGGGCGGTGAGGCTGGCGTGGGAGTAGCCCTCCGCACGGGGCGGGCGGAGGGTAAACTGTACCTGCGTCCCATCAGCCACCGCGCCGTATGGAGTTTTGTAGCGGCTGTCCCGGGAATCGTAGGTGGGCAAATATGGCATGTTGGATCACTCCGTGTTCAGGATCAGTGGTACTTGTAGCTCCCGCCGCCGATAAACTCCCGGAGGAGGGAGTCTTTGGCCACCAGGGCGGGGTCGATGGCCTCAAAGTGGTCGAAAGACCGCACCAGCTCCACCATCTCGTCGTGGCGCTCGTTGTCCTGGGGGACACTCCGGAGGATGGGAAGGGCGTAGTTCTTCATCACCGGCACCTCATAGGGCAGGGAGGAGTCGAAGACGATATCCGCCTTGCCCTTGAAGGGGGAGATGTACAGCTTCTCTCCCCGGCGGACGTTGGCCCACATGTCCAGGGTCCGGGCCACCTCGGTGCCCCGGAAGCTGTAGTCCCGGACAGCCCGGCGGGTGAGCCGCATCCAGGTGCCCTTAAAGCGCAGGACGGCCCCCTCGTTGATGTTGGAACGGGCGGAGATGTACAGCTTTGTGGCCTCCGGGTGGCGGCCGGTTATGTCGTCGTTGAGGGCGTGGATGCCCTCGAAGATGGCGATCTCGTTTTTCTCCAGCTTCAGCGGGGTGCCCAGGCTGTCGTTGCGCATCTGCCGGGCAAACTCATACCGGGGAACCAGGATCTCCTCCCCCCGGGACAGGGCGGTGAAATGGTCACTGAGCAGGTCCATGTCTAGGAAGAGAGGGGATTCGTAGTCGATGGCCCCGTCGGGGGTGCGGGGCGCGGTTTTGGGGTTGAGGGTGACAAAGTAATTGTCCATGGCCACCGCGTGGGAGTTGACGCCCCGGCGGCGCAGCTCCTCGGCAATCTTCATGGCTGTGGTGGTCTTGCCTGAGCCGGACGGGCCGGACAGCAGCACGATGGGGCTGTGTTCCAGGTTGGACAGGATCCTGTCCGCCGCCAGCGACACCCGCTGGGCGTAATTCTCGTCACATTCTGCCAGAAACTCTACCACATCGCTCTGGATACGCCGGTTAATCTCCTGTAATTGGTAGGCCATAGGAATCTCCTCTCTTGGTTGAAATCGGTAGGGACGCTTCACCAAGCGTCCGCAAAAGGGTGTGCCGATGGAGTGGCGGACGCAAAAAGGGCACGCGATGAAGTGGCGGACGCATCGTGATGCGTCCCTACGTCCGGTAAAACGCCCCGATTTCTGCCTTCTGCCCCAGCACCTTATCCAGGCCGGACAGGTAGTCCTGGGGGTATTTGGGGTTGGTGAGGCGGAGAATATTTCCGCCGCCGACCAGTTTGGTCACTCCACCGGCCCCCAGGGAGACGACGGTGTGAAGCTCCTCCATCATGACGATGTTGTACAGACTCTCGGTGTCCGGTCTAGCCCAGCCCACGTTCTCCAGAGAGCCGGACATGTATTTCTGCCGGTATAGATAATATGGGAAATAACCCTCTGTTGTCAAGCGCTCACGGGAAAAATCCAACATTTTGGCCACCTCGCCCCCGCCGGGGAGGTTTCGCCGCTGTTCCATCAGGGCGGAGCCCCGCTTCAGGGCCAGGGTGTGGACGGTGATGTTCTCCGGGCCCATGTCCAGCACCCCCTCCAGGGAGCGCCGGAAGCCCTGGAAGCTGTCCTGAGGCAGACCGGCGATGAGGTCCATGTTCACGCAGCCAAAGCCGACCGCCCGGGCCAGGTCGTAGGCCGCCCGGATATCTCCGGCGGAGTGCTTCCGGCCGATGGCCTCCAGCACGGGGTCCTCCAGGGTCTGGGGGTTGATGGAGACGCGGCCGATCTGATGGGCCTTCAGCACCTCCAGCTTTTCCCGGGTGATGGTGTCGGGCCGGCCGGCCTCCACGGTGTACTCGGTGCAGCCCGCCAGGGGGAGGTGCTGCTCACAGTGGGACAGCAGCCGGTCCAGCTGCTCCGCGGACAGGGTGGTGGGGGTGCCGCCTCCCATGTAGAAGGAGCGGACATCGAGTCCCGCCTCCTTCAGCACCCGGCCCGTCTCGGACACCTCCCGGAGCAGACCGTCCACATAGGGCTCCACCAGCTTCAAGGTCCGGCCCACGTCGGCGGAGACAAAGGAGCAGTAGGCGCATCGGGTGGGGCAGAAGGGGATGCCGATGTAGAGGGAGACCTGGCGGGAGTGCAGCGACCGCTGGGCCGCCACGCTGGCCTGGGCGCAGTCCACCGCCAGCTTTGCCCGGTCCGGGGAGACATGGTACTCCTTTTCCAGCTCCTTCCGGGCCTGATTTGGGGTACTCCCCGCCAGGATGGCCCGGGTGGGCAGCTTTACCGGGCGCACGCCGGTGAGGGCTCCCCAGGGGGGCTCCGCGCCCAGCAGGGCGGTGCCCGCCTTGTAGAAGGCCAGCTTCAGGGCGTGCTGGACGGTGTGATAGACCTCCTCCGGAGGGCGGTCCAGTTCCTCGGAGGGGAAACGGCTCACACCATTATAATATCCCTGGGGACGGAAAACCAGAACACTGATGTTGGTCAGCTTCTTCCCCCGGTGGAGGGTAAACACAGCCGCGTTGTCCTCACCGCTCAGGTCCCGGGGCAGGGGGCCCTCGGGGTACTCGGGACGCTCGCCGGGGAAGATGGTTAGCATCATCTGCTCGGCGGCGTAGTGGTAGCGCTCCGGGGACCAGGGGAAATTAGACGTCTCAAAATACAGCTTCACGGCTGACGCTCCCTTGTCTCACTGCGGCCCACCAGATAGTCCAGGCTGACGTCGTAGAGATCAGCTAAAGCTATCAGATTCGGGAGTTCAGGAGCGTGTTCACCGGCCTCACAGTATTGGTAGGCACGTGGAGTTTGCTTTAGGAACTCTGCAATTTGAACCTGCGTCATCTTTTTCTCCTTGCGGAGCGCTTTCAACCGTTCACCTAAAATACTCATAAAAAACCTCTTGGAACGAATATAAAATTCAAGTACAATAAATGCGAATATGAAATTCCAGGAGGAAATCTCATGAATCACACTATACTACAAACTTTATTGTTAAACAACCCGGAAATTCCCGCGGCGGTCAGCAGCTTCTGTGACAGCTGGCCGGAATACGTCCAGGCGGAGCAGGACTACAACCGGGCCTATTACCTCTTTGGCCTGGGCCTGCGGCGGGAAATCCTGGAGGGAATTGCGGGATGAGGGGACAGAATCCCTCCACCACCGGCTTCGCCGGCGGTCCCCCTCCCTTTGGCAAGGGAGGCTTTTGGTGCGCACCCGAAAGCCCCCTTGCTAAAGGGGGGGATTCCTCGCTAGTTCAGTCCCATCCCCTGTCTCAGGTAGGGGTTGACCTGCCGCTCGGTGTCCAGGGTGGAGGCGGGGCCGTGGCCGGGGAGAACGTGGAAATTGCCCTCCAGCCTGCCCAGGCGGCCCAGAGAGGCGAGAATCTCCTCCCAGCTGCCCCCCCGCAGGTCGGTGCGGCCGCAGTCGCCGGCGAAGAGGGTGTCTCCGGTGAAGAGCACGTCCCCCGTCTTCAGGGTGACGGAGCCGGGGGAATGGCCCGGGGTGTGGAGTACCTCGATGGTGAGGGAGGCCAGGGAGAGGGTGTCCCCCTCATCGTAGAGCAGCAGGTCGTCCACCTGGCCGGCCAGGGGGAACAGGCGGCTGCCCGCCCCGTTGGCATCGGCCTGGTGGATATAGATCTTGGCCTCCGGCAGGGCCGCGTGCAGCTCGGGCACAGCGGTGGTGTGGTCGTAGTGGCCGTGGGTGAGGAGGATATACTCCACCTGAGCGCCTGATTTCTTCAGCTCGTCCAGAATGCGCCCCGACTCGTCTCCCGGGTCGATGACAGCGATTTTTCCGCCGTCCTCCAAAATATAGCAGTTGGTGCCGATGGGGCCCACCTGCATCTGCATGATCTTCATATCGTACCTCCCTGTTGACGCGGCTTCAGCTGTCCAGCCGGGCGGCCAGCTCCGCCATATAGTTGGTGGGGGCGTCCTCGATCCTCCCGGCGTCGAAGGCGGCGGCCAGGGCGGGGTCGATGGGCAGCCTGGCCAGCACGGGGACCTCCAGCTCCTCGGCTACCGTTTCGATGCGGCTTTCGCCGAAGATGGTATGGCGTTTGCCGCAGTCGGGGCACTGGAACCAGCTGTAGTTCTCCACCAGGCCCAGCACGGGGATGTCCATCATCTTGGCCATGTTCACCGCCTTGGACACGATCATGGACACCAGGTCCTGGGGGGAGGTGACCACAATCACCCCGTCCACCGGCAGGGACTGGAAGACGGTGAGGGGCACGTCGCCGGTGCCCGGGGGCATATCCACAAACATATAGTCGATATCCCCCCAGATGACCTCCTGCCAGAACTGGGTGACCACCCCGGCAATGACCGGCCCGCGCCAGATCACCGGGTCGGTCTCGTTGGCGGACAGGAGGTTCAGGGACATGAGCTCGATGCCGCCGGCGGTGACGGCGGGGTCGATGCCCGCGTCGGAGCCGGTGGCCCGCTGGTGGATGCCGAAGGCGGTGGGGATGGAGGGGCCGGTGATGTCGGCGTCCAGAATGGCCACCTTCCGGCCGCGTTTGGACATGGCCGCCGCCAGAGAGGCGGTAACGGTGCTCTTGCCCACCCCGCCCTTGCCGCTGACCACAGCGATGACCTGCTTGACACTGGACATGGCGTTGGCCGGGACCCGCAGATCCCGGGAGGAGCAGTCGGCGGAGCAGCTGGAACAGTCATGAGTGCAATTTTCTGCCATTGTTGATACATCTCCTTGTTTTGATTAAAACTGGACATTTTCTGTGGGGGCGGCATCACCGAATCAAAGTGTTCTCCTCGGGAATCTCCTCTCGGGTCTCTTGGGAGGAGAAGTAGTAGTTCAGCACGTCCGCCGACATGGAGGCCAGGGTGCTGCCGCTGGCGCCGTGTTCCACCACCATGGCCACGGCGATCTCCGGGTCGTCGTAGGGGGCGAAGCAGACGAAGACAGCGTGGGCTTCGGTCTGGGCGCTGACCTGGGCGGAGCCTGTCTTGGCCCCGGCCTGAAAGGGCAGGCTCTGGAAGTAGGGACGGACGGAGGAATTTTCGGTGGTCACCGCCAGCATCCCCTTCTTCACCGCCTCCAGATTCTTGGGCTGGATGTCGATGGTGCTGAGGACCCGGGGCTGGTAGGTGTGGACCACCTGGGAGAAGTCGTTGGATTTGACCTCCTTCAGCAGGTGGGTGGCGTTGCGGGTGCCGCCGTTGACCAGGGTGGCGATATAGTTGGCCAGCTGGAGCATGGTGGCCTGGGTACTCTCCTGGCCGATGGACACCGAGGTGATGCTGCCCTCATACCAGGTGTCCCCCAGGGACTCGGTGAAGGCCGGGCCGGCCATCACGCCGGCGGATTCGTTCAGCTCCAGCCCGGTCTTCTCCCCCAGGCCAAACCGGGCGGCGTACTCATCCAGCCTGTCGATCCCCAGCTGGCGGCCCACCTCGAACATATAGTAGTTGCAGGACACCTCAATGGCCTTGGACACGTCCACCTGCCCGTGGTAGCTTCGGTACTGCCGGTAGATCCAGCACTGGGGCGGATTGACGTCGGTCCAGTAGGTATAGCGGCCCTTGTCCTGAATCTTGGTGGAGGGGGTGACGATGCCCTCCTCCAGGCCGGCGATGGCGGTGATCATCTTAAAGGTGGAGCCGGGGGGGTAGGTCCCCTGAAAGGCCCGATTCAAAAAGGGCTTGAGGGGGTTTTGGGCGTTTTCCTCATACTCCTCGTTATAGCGGGACAGGTTGAAGGTGGGGTAGGAGGCGGCGGCCAGCACATCGGCGTTTTTTACGTCCAGCACCACGCAGGCGGCGCCCTCCGTCTCTGTACTCTCCAGCTTGGGCACAGCGTCGGCCAGCAGATTCTCCACATAGGCCTGAAGGCCGATGTCCAGGGTGAGCATTACATTGTCTCCCGGCTCCGGCTCAGACAGCCAGGTCTCGGAGACCACCTTGCCCTTGGTGTTCCGCTCCACCGTCCGGGTGCCCGGGGTGCCCCGGAGGTAGGACTCAAAGGCCTGCTCCGCCCCGCCCCGGCCCACGGTGTCGTTCATCTTGTAGTCCCCCACACCGTCGCCGTCCAGGTCCAGGCTGGTGTAGTAGTCCACCTCGTCCGGGTAGATGGAGGTCACCTGGCCCAGCAGGTGGGCGGCGTATTGGGTGTGGTATTGGCGCACCGTGGTGGCCTCTATCACGACACCGGCCAGGTCCTGCTCCTTCACCCGGGAGATGAAATCGATGTCTACATCGGAGGCGAAGACATACTCGGTGGCCTGGTAGACCCCGGTGGAGCGCAGGTACAGCTCATAGAGAATCCCGGCCAGCGCCCGGGCGTCTGTGGGGGACATGTCGCCGATATTCAGCTCGGGGCAGGCCTGGCCCGTCTTTTTGGCCTCCTTTTTGTCCACCGCCCCCTGGCCCTTGATGTCGAAGCTGTCACACATCCTGCCCAGCAGCTGCCGGGCGTCGGGGAGGGGCTCAGGGTCTTTGGGCGCCTCGGGGGCCTGCTGGACCGGCCGGCCCTTCAGAAAGGCCTTGATCCTGTCCAGCAGGCTGGGCTCCTTGGGGGCGGGGGCCTGGGACTCCGCCGCCGGGTCTTGGGTGGGGTCCTCGATCCACTTCTGCTTCACCGACAGACGGCCCAGCCGGGTGAGGACCTGCTCCGTCTCCCCGTCCTCGTTGACGGTATCGGCACAGAAGGGGGTGTCGGTGGTGAAGCGGAAGGGCTCCGCCTGGCTGATGGGCAGGCTGTCCGCCCACTCCACCCCCTCCGCCCGGGCGGCCCGGATGAGGGTGAGGAGGATGTCGTTGCGGTCATCCTTCATCAGCTTGGTGTCCAGGGTGACCTGGTAGACCACCTTGTTGGATACCAGCACCTGGCCGTTCCGGTCATAGAGATTTCCCCGGGCGGCGGGGACATTCTGGCGCTCCGGGATGGTCTTCTGGGTCTGCTCGTAGTAGCGCTCCCCGTTGTTGATCTGCAGGTCGTACAGGGTGGCACCCATGCCGGTGACCATCAGGGCCAGCAGCAGCACCATGGCCCACACCCGGCGGTGAAATTGTCTGGTGTTCATTGGGTTCTCCTTATTACGCTAATTTCGTTCCGCCCACCCGGTTGTAGATGAACCGGAAGAGCAGCCACACCAGGGGGGTCCAGGCCAGGGACCAGAGGAACTCGGGCACGGCCACCTGGAGCAGGGCCGTCAGGCCCGCGGCGTTGATGAACAGCCGCAGGCCCACCCGGAGCAGGTCCAGCAGGCCCAGCACCCCCGCCGAGCAGATGAGGCAGCCCGCAAAGGACTGGCTCAGGGCGTATTGAGACACCGCGCCCATGGCCATCCCGGCCAGGGCCAGGAAAAACACCTGGCCGCCAAAGCCGCCGGGGTAGGCCAGCTCCCACAGCAGGCCCACCGCCAGACCGAAGCCGGTGCCGGAGTAGGCCCCCTCCAGCACCGCCACTGCCGCCACCGCCAGGGGCAGCAGCATGGGAACCGTCCCCCACAGGGGGTAGCGGGGCAGGATATAGGCGTCCAGCACCCACACGGGCAGCAGCCCCAGGGCGTAAACAAACCACTTGTGGATGAAGTCACGGCGGGTCATTCAGCTTCCTCTTTTCCGGTGTCTGTGTGGGCCCCGACCGCCTGGGCGGGGCATTTCTTTCAGTGTGGCGGTTGGCCCGCCCGGGTGGTCGGGCCCCACAGCCTTTGGTCATGGTGTGTTATTCTACAATCTCAAAATCCTTGATGACGAACACCTCAATGAGGCTGTCCAGGGCTACGGCGGGCGCCACCACGGCGTAGCGGGTCTGGCCCGAGGGGTCGGTGAAGACCCCCTCCACCCGGCCTACCACCAGTCCGGAGGGGAACACCTCGCCCCGGCCGGAGGTGAGTACCTCGTCCCCGGAGACCAGCTGGGCCCCCTGAGGCAGGTAGTTCAGCTTCAGCCTGCCCTCGTTCATCAGAGAGAAGTCCCCCTCCAGCACGCCGGCGGAGTAGGTGCGGGGGACGATGCCCCCGATCTGGGTGCCGGTGTTGATAACGGTGGACACGGTGGACCAGTTGGTTCCCGTCTCGGACACCACTCCCACCAGCACGCCGGTGGCGGTGACCACGCAGTCACCCGCCTGGATGCCGGAGGTGGAGCCCTTGCTCAGGGTGAGTGTGGACTCCCAGTTGGAGGTGGACCGGGCGGTGACCTTGACAGATTCAAAGACAAAGTCCCGCCGCCGGGCCTGGAGGGCCAGCAGCTCCCGGAGCTGCTCGTTCTCCCGGCTGGCCTCCTCCCCCTGGCGCACCTGCTCCTCCAGGCCGGCCACCTGGGCGCGCAGCTCGGTAATCTCGGCCTCCAGCTCGCCGTAGTGGAAGACATAGGTGTACACCCCCTCCATCCAGTCGGCGGCGGAGGCGATGCCGGAGCGGATAGGGGTGACGACCACATTAATCATGTTGGACAGCGGGTCGGCCTGACCGCCCAGAAAGGCGGAACTGATACCGATAAGGACGGACAGCAGCAGGGCGATAACCAGCAGCAGTATTCCGTTTTGCCGGAGGAAATCCTTCACGTTTTTTGCTCCTTTTCCACGGCCAGGGCCAGGGTATCCACCCCGAACCGGGCCAGCATCCGGGCCAGCCGGCACACCGGCAGCCCCATCACGTTGTAGTAATCCCCCGAAATACCCTCCACCAGCACCGAGCCGTAGCCCTGGATACCGTAGGCCCCGGCCTTGTCCATAGGTTCGCCGGTGGCGATGTAGCGGATGATGTCCGCCTGGGTCAGGGTGCGAAAGCGGACCGAGGTCACCTCATGCTGGGTCAGGGTCCGCCCCTCCTTCGCCACCGTCACGCCGGTGTAAACCAGGTGCAGCTTGCCTGACAGGGCGGCCAGCATCTGGGCGGCGTCCTCCTCGGTGCGGGGCTTGCCCAGCACCCGGTTGTTGATGGACACCACGGTGTCGGCGGCGATAATCAGGTCCTTGGGGTGGGCGGCGGCCACCTCGGCGCACTTGCGCTGGGACAGCTCCTCCACCAGCTGGTCGGCGGTGAGGGTGCGGGTGGCCAGCTCCGCCTCCTGGGCCGGGATTACCTTGAAATCCGTAATCCCCATCCGCTCCAGCAGCTCCTTCCGCCGGGGGGACTGGGAGGCAAGGATGATTTTCATAGAAACACCTCGTTACTACACCTGAAGCCCCCCTTGTTAAAGGGGGGAGGGCCGCCGGGCGCAGCCCGGTGGCGGGGGGATTCCGTTGATTCGGGAAGGCTCTGGAGGACGGAATCCCCCAGTCATTCGCTCCGCGAATGCCAGCCCCCTTTAGCAAGGGGGCCTTTTCCTGGGCCTCAACCGTCTGCCTTATATTTCGGCTCCGGGTCGTCGGTAAGCCCCAGCAGATAGTCGGCGGAGACCTTGTAGTGCTGGCAGATCAGGGCGATGCGCTCGGCGGAGGTAGTGCGGTTTCCCCGCTCAATTTCACTGATGTGGCCTTTTCCCACGTCAAGCAGTAATCCCAACGCCTTTTGCGTCTCATTATGCTTTGTACGCAATTCAAAGATGCGCTGGCCGAAAAGTTCTTTTGAAAACATAGGCTACACCTCTTGACAGTACCTTAAAAAGGGACTATAATCGGGATGCAGTACCTTTTAAGGGTACTTCGTTTGGAGGTATTGAAGTGGAAAGCATTATTGAGACATTATACATTAATCTCAGCAGACCGCAAGCCCCGGATGATCCGGAGCTGGAGAAAACGAAGGAGGAATACTTCAAGATGTGTGATATTCTTCAGGCGCAGTACGGGCCGGATTTTCTGGACCGCTTTGCCGCCCTGCGCCAGCGGATTGACGGCGCAGGCAGGGAGGCCGAATTTTCCCTGGGCTTCCGCGCCTGCGCCCGCCTGATGCTGGAGGCGCTGGGGCCGGGTTTGTAGGGCGCGACGACCCGGCGTGACGAATCAAAAAAGCCGAAAAACTGCGGCGTGCCCGGTGGTCACGCTCTACAGGTTCCAGTCGATTTTGTCCTCGTTGGCGCACACCCGGCGCAGCTCGTCCCGGACCTCCATCAGCGCAAAGCCCAGCAGGTTCCGCCCCCGCCAGGCGGTGGGATTTTCCGCGTTCTCGTTGGCCTTGCCCATGCCGATGCCCCAGATGCGGTCCCGGGGGCTGGCCTCCACCAGAATTTTATCCCCGGTGCGCAGCAAAAAGTCCTTTAATTCGGGATTTTGCAGGAATTTTTGAAAATTCCCCGTCAAAACGATGGTGTGCTTGCACTTGTCCCACTCGGTCTGGTCAAAGTGCTTCACTTCCCGGCCCAGGGCCTTGATCTTCCCCTGAGACCGGGCTTCCATAATCTTTTCCAGCGTCTCCTCGTCCCCGAACAGCCGGGCCTTCTCCGCCATCATAAACTGCTCCATGCAGCAGTAGCGCTGGGTCTCCACCCGAAACTCCGCCATCCACCATTGGCTCAGACAGGTCTCTGTGATGCGGCCGTCCGGCTCGGGGGTGTGGCCCCAGAAGTGGACCCACTTTACCCGCTTCCCGGCGGCAAGCTCCGCGATCAGTCCGGCCCGGTCGTAGGCCGGCTCGCCGTTGGGCCGCCAGTGGCGCAGGAAGTAGTCCTCCCCGTCGTACAGCAGGGAGGGGTCGCCCTCCTCGTCGTCCTCCATCACGGAGACGTCGTCCCAGAAGACAGGCATGGGAAACAGGCGGTCGTACTCCTCCCGCTCCTTGTCGCTGAGAGTTTGCAGCCAGGCCCCCAGCTTGCAGCCGTAGTCCTCGCCGTAGCCCATCCGCCAGCCGATGGAGTACTGGGGAATCTCCGGGCAGGCCAGCCACTCGGGGGCCATCCACTTGTCCCGCATGGGTCAGCCCTCCATCGCGGCATCGTTTGGGCCGTTCTCCAGGTCGCCGGAGACCCAGATGGAGTGGCCGTAAAACAGGTCCCCGTCCCCAAACCAGAACTCGAAGGAGCCGTCCGGCTCCACCTGGACCGCCTCCAGCTCCATGCGCTCCATGAACTGCTCCCGTGTGACCTCCACGGCCCCGCCGTCCTCGTCCATGTCCTGGCTCCAGTCGTTGGCAAGCTCCAGCAGCTCGTCCGCGGCATACTCCCGCACCCGCCTGTCCCAGTCCGCCGCCCCGGCCAACAGGGCTTTGGCGGTGTTTTGGGATTGTTTCATCTCCGCCTCATCCATCCGGTCAAAGGAGAGGGAAACCTCCGTCCCCAGCCAGTCCAGCTCCGTCTCAAACCAGTTCACCTGCCGGTTCAGTGCAAAGGTGCCCAGCCCCTCCACCCAGAAGGTGACGGGCTTTTTCTGCTCCTCCAAGATGGCCTTCAAATCCGGGTCGAACCCCGGCTCGGGCAGGTCCAGCAGCAGCAGACGCTTGCCGTCCTCCGACACCCGGCCCTTGAACTTGATGATGAAGTCCCAGGGGACCCTCCGCTGTAAATGCTCCAGCAGCTGGTCGTCTGCGATGGTGCTCAGGACAAACTCCCCCCGGTGGATGTCGGGGGAATCCTCCTCCATCCAGGCGGTCAGGCCGATGGAGGCCCACCACTGCTTTTCCTTGCCGGACTTGCCCCCGCTGAAGCCGTTGGCCCCGGTAACCGCCAGAATGGTCCGCTCCTCCGGCAGGAACTGAGCGGCAAACTCCTTGAAGCGGGCGCTCTCCCCGCTCTGTCCCTTCTTCCTGGACAGTTCTTCCGGCTTTTCGCCCTTTTTCTGAAACAGTCCGAACATATTGAACACTCCTTATTTTCCCGTGGACCCAAAGCCCCCCGCCCCCCGGGCGGTGTCGTCCAGCTCGTCCACCATCTGGATGCTGGCCTGAATCACCGGGGCAATCATCAGCTGGGCGATGCGGTCGCCGGGCTGGACGGTAAAATCCGATTCCCCGGAGTTTTGAAGCCCCACCAATATTTCACCCCTGTAATCACTGTCGATCACCCCCACGCAGTTGGCGGGGGCCACGCCGTGCTTGATGCCCAAGCCGCTGCGGGCGTATACCAGCGCCACATAGTCCGCCGAGGGCAGGGCGATGGCGATGCCGGTGGGGACGGTCCGCCGTCCGCCGGCGGGGATAGTGACCGCCTCGTCCAGGCAGGCGTGGAGGTCCATGGCCGCCGAGCCGGGGGTGGCGTAGAAGGGCAGGGGAATTTCCTTACCGATTTTATTGGAAACCGCCTTGATTTTCAAGTCCATATTGTAAACTCCTGAAAAATTTTCTCATGTTTTTGGCAGGGGCGGTCTGTGGCCGCCCCTACGTGTTTTCTATGTCCACCACCCGGACATACCGGCGCAGGGGGTATTCCCCGTCATGGCCCTCCAGGAGAAGGGAATCCGACATATGCCTCGGGGCGGTGATCCGGTTCACCCCCGCCCGGGCCAGCAGGGCGGCGAGGACTTCCCGCTCCGAATCGGGGCAGATCAGTCCCGCCGTCTGGAGCCTCCCCCGCTGCCGCCGCAGGACGGGAATCAGCTCCTGCCGGGGCAGGCGCTTCACCAGCACGTTGCCGTGGAGGTGGGACAGCTCCAGGTCCATATCCCGGCGCAGGGTGAGGGAGCAGCTCTGTCCGGGAAAATTCAGGTCGCCCGACCCGGTCCGGTCCACCGTCTGTTCCAGGGCGGTCTCCCGGGCGTAGAGGGCGGCCTGAGCCGCCTGGCCGGGGGTTTTATAGTGGGACGCGGCGGCTTTTTCCAAAACCGGTAAAAACTGCTTGCAGAACCGCTCCGCCACGGACAGGTGGCCGGTGTCAAGAAAGATCACCTGACAGGAGGAACACAGCAGTCCGCCGGTGCGGACGATGTGTTCCGCCAGGGGGAGCAGCTCCATGTCCTCCCAGCCTGACAGATAGGCGAAGCTGAGCCGGTGGCCCCACTCAATAAGCTTGCAGCCCGGTGGAGCCAGCTTACGCATGGCAGAGATGGCCCCGTCCCCGCCCCAGGTGACGATCCCGTCGGCCAGAGCGGCCAGGGCCTTGATGGTCCCGGAGTATCTGGAGGACAGGTCGAAGGCGTACAGCCAGGGGGCCAGCCGGGGCTCCAGCTGGGTCAGCTTCTGAAACACCGCCAGGGTAAGCCCCTTGTCTCCGTGGGGCAGCTTCACCAGGTTGATGTTGCCGGTGAGCAGGCCCTCCACAGCGGTGAAGGCGGGCAGACCCGCCATATTCCCCGGCGCGATGTGGAGCAGCACCCCCAGGGGCCGGATCTCGGAGCGCCCAAAGGGCCGGGGCCCGGCGAGGCCGCCCAGCTCCAGGGCCAGCCGCTGCTCCAGGGCGGCCCGGCTGATCTGGGGCCGCACCCGGGCCAGCTCCTCCCGGGCTCCGGGCGGGGCGTACTGGGCGATGAGACCGTCCAGCGCCCCGCTGTCCAGCTCCTGGGCCAGGACGTCAAGTGCGTTGAGCACCGTCTCCGTCTCCAGGGGCGGACCGCTGAGGGTTTGGGCGGTTTCCTCCTCCAGACACCCCAGAACGGGGTTCAGCTCCGTGTCGGGGAGAATCTTTCCGCCGGCGAAAATCATAGCATTTCCCCCTTTCCCAGCAGCTCCGCCGCGCCGGCGGCGCAGGTGGTGATGTCGTTCAGCCCCGCCCGGCCCAAAACAGTCAGATAGGGGGACTTCAATCCGCAGCCGCAGTCCTCCCCGGGGGTGAGACAGCCCAGGTCGTCGGTCATCACGCTGGTCACCGGGGTGGCGTTGATGAGGGGGGTAATCAGATTCACCAGGCCCACCTCTCCCATGGGCAGAGGTTTTAACGTGCGCACATCCCGGATAATCACCCGGGCGTAGGCGGGGAGGTGGAAGTGGTGTTTTTTACAGGTGTTGAAGAAAATCGGGTGCTCCACCGCCCCGAAAAACTCGTGAATGTTCTCCTCCTCCACCCCCAGCACCCGCCGGGCCAGGGCGTAGAGGGTGGACTTGTCCACCTCCTGGGCGTAGTGCTGCTTCCAGCCCCCGGCCAGCAGGATTTTAGAGCCCTTGGGCAGGCGCACCGACAGCCCCAGCTCCTCCAGGCGCTCCATGCCGAACCAGAGGTAGGAGGGGAAGGCCACAATCCGCACCGGCAGAGCCCCCCGGGCCCACCGGGCCAGAGTTTTTACCGCCCCGTCCAGATCGGGGAGGTAGCCGCCGTCCTTCCACTTCAGGGCGTAAAACCGGCCCACAGGCGGGGCGAAGTGGGTCAGGCCGAACATGGTCCGGGCCACCCCCATCCGGTCCTGCTTCCCCGGCTTGTAGCCCAGAATCACATAGCGGGCGGGCATGGGGGAGACCAGCTTATGGTAAAATCCCAGCCGGAGCACCATGGGAATCTCCGCGAAAATACAGCCCCAGTCGAAGCCCACCCGGCTGAAGCTGCCGCTGGTGCCCGAGGAGGTCACCCTCATGGCGGTGCGCCACTCCGGCATGGAGCTGACGTGGTGCCGCTTGAAGAACAGGGTGGGCAGGAGGGGGAGCTTTACCAGGTCGTCTATGGTATGCAAACAGTCCGGGGAAAAGCCCTCCGCTTCACAGATCAGCCGGTACTCCGGGCAGTGCCTGATGTGGTAGGCGCAGTTGTCCCGGACGGCCCGGAGGAACCTGGCGTCGGAGCCGGGCAGGTTGTAGACCCGGCTGAGCCAGAACAGTGTTTGACGGCTGAGCACGGACGGCACCTCCTTGTTCCCGTTTTTATAAACGCGGCCGTCCACATTGTGTAGGGCAAGGGCTCTGCCCCTGCCTCCTCACAGAGACGGAACCCTATCCCAGGCAGGGGCAGAGCCCCTGCCCTGCATGCGGCCCGGTCAGCAAGCCCCCATCCCCCGCAGGGCAAGGCTCCTTTGGGAAAGGAGCTGTCAGCCGCAGGCTGACTGAGGATTGCGTTTTGCGAAGCAAAACATACGAAGTAAATAAGGTTTTCACTCCACCCGTGGGGCGCGACGACCCCGGCGCGCCATTCTCTCCAGCGTATCGATTTGGCGGGCCGAGGTCGTCCCGCCCCACAAAAGTCTCCGAAACCTTGATTATTTCATACATTTCGCTGCGCGAAATACAATCCTCCGCCCCAGTTTGCGAACTGGGGCACCTCCTTTCTAAAGGAGGCTTGCCGCCTGCGGGCGGGACGAAGGCCGCCCTCTACTCCACATCCCGGTAGTACAGCCCCCGGGTAAAGTCGTTGGGCTGGTATTTGCCCTGATTCATGTACCGCTCCAGCACCTGGGCGCACTCCAAAGCGTTTTCGGTGGTGAACATCAGCCGCGCCCCCCACAGGCCCAGCCGCTGCCAGTCCTTCTGCTTGTCGGCCAGGAACAGCTTCTTGGAGTTGAGTATCTCGTTCCGGCACCCCCAGGCCTTCACCACGGGGAACCGCTCCCCCTTCCGGTCGGTGAGCAGATTCACATTGTTGCAGGTGTGCCGGCCGCAGTGGTTATAGATAATACAGTTCTCGGTAATCATCAGGGGTAGGCGGCCGTAGGCGATGAACTCGGTGGGAAGGGTTTTGGAGATATCCCGAATCTGAGGGAATTTCATCTCAAAGGAGACGGTGGCCCCGATGAGGCCCAGCCGCTTCAGCTCCTTCATGGTCTGGCTGTTGTACACCCCCAGGCCGTAGTCCCCCCGGACCTGAAAGCCCAGCATCTGGGCCCGGCGGACCATCCCCCAGGTGCCGGCCAGGGCTTGCTCCACCCCCAGCTCCCGGAGGACCGCCAGGTCCTGCTCCAGCTGGGGCAGCTCGGCATCAGTGCAGATGCGGGGCAGGGATGCCGCCACGGTTACCCCCGCCTGCTGGCAGCGGCGCACTGCATCGGGGTGGGCGGCCCCCTCGTCGGCGGGGAGATAGAGCAGGGCAGGCCGGAGCTTCAGCAGATTGGCGTTGAGCTGGGCGGCGGTCCGCAGCCAGACGGTGAATACCGGCGGCTCCTTCTGATTTTCATACCGGACCCCGGGCTGATAGGCCTCCCGCCGCCGCTGGGGCGGCTGCCGGCGCGCCTCGGACAGGCCGTCCAGCACCCGGCGGCGCAGGTCGTTCAGGGCGGACAGGGGGAGGGATAGGTTGTCGCCCACCTTGGCGGTGGCCTTCTCGCACAGAAATGGGGTCCCGCCGGTGCGCATCAGCTGGCCCTCCACCTTCTCCCGGGTGAGAGGGACGTTCCGGGCCTCCTCGGGGACCGGGCCCACAGCCCGGACCACGCGGCCCTCCCGGTCCTCCGCCGCCGCCTGGGCTGGCTGGTCCGGCTGGATCAGGGCATACATTCGAACCGGCTCCTTCCGGTTCTCCGCCTGGCCCTCATAGGTGGCCCTGGCCTGGGCGTAGAGCTCACGGGGCTCCTTCTCCTCCAGGCGGGTGCCGAACATGGACCGCCCCCTCCGGTCCGTGTAGTAGCCGTCGGTAAAGCCCTGGCGGGAGAAGGCCTGGGTCAAAATTTCAACCTCCTGGGGAGTGGGCTCCCGGCCCTCCCGCAGGGCGCCGGCGTAGATGCCAGTGACAATGGCCACGTACTCCGGCCGTTTCATCCGGCCCTCCAGCTTGAGGCAGGCCACCCCCATTTCCTGAAGTTCCCTCAGGTGTCCGGCCAGGGACAGGTCCTTTAGGGAGAGCGGGTACTCGTCGGCTCTGCCGTTCCAGCCGTAGTTCAGCCGGCAGGGCTGGGCACACATCCCCCGGTTGCCGCTGCGGCCCCCGATGACCGAGGAGAAGTAGCACTGCCCCGACCAGCACATACACAGGGCCCCATGGCCGAATATCTCGATTTCGATGGGGGCTTCCCGGCAGATCAGGGCGATCTGGTCCCGGCTCAGCTCCCGGCCCAGCACCACTCGGGTCATCCCCAGGTCGGCGCACAGCTTCACCCCGTCCAGGGAGTGGACGGTCATCTGGGTGGAGCCGTGAATGGGCAGGTCGGGGACCGACTGGCGGAGCATCCGGACCGCTCCCAGGTCCTGAACGATCACCGCGTCCACCCCGATGTCGCTGGCGTGGGCGGCCACCTCGGCGGCGGCGGGCAGCTCCCGGTCGGTAAGCAGGGTGTTCAGGGTGAGATTCACCTTGCACCCCCGGAGATGGCAGTAAGAAACCGCCGCCGCGGCCTCCTCCCGGGTAAAGTTCCGGGCGCCCCGGCGGGCGTTAAAATCTCCATATCCAAAATAGACGGCATCCGCCCCGTTCTGGACGGCGGCGGTGACCGCCTCCATAGACCCGGCGGGGGCCAGAAGCTCCATCATGAGCAGGACCTCCTGTTATTTTCTCGTCCCCAGCTTGAAGATCTCCCGTTTGGCCTCGGACAGCTCCAGCTTCAGCGCGCTGGCCTCCTCCAGGTTTTCCTTCACCTGGCGGCGGAGGTTCTCCGAGACCGTCTGCTCCTTTAAGTACAGGTCGGCCACGTTCATGGCGGCCAGCACCGCCGCGTCCGCCTGGGACAGGCGGCTGTCTCGGGTGACCTCCCGGAGCTGCTGGTCCACCAGCTCCGCGCAGCGGCGAACATAGCCCTCGTCCTCCACCGCGACCATGGTGTAGTCCTTTCCGCCGATAGTGACTACGATTCTGTTTTTCATGGTGTTTCCTCCCCGCTCTTTTTCTGGACACACAACCCCAGTTTTATATGGATGTTACCATTATAACACAGGCAGGCGGGTTTGGAAATGAAATCTTTCATGAATTTTAGATTTCATGTTTGCCGGTGAAATAAAGATGGACGCAGGGGCGATTTTGTTGTAGAATAGGAGACAGATTTTTTAGGAAGGGGGGCGGAGCCTGTGTCCCAGGACTTTTTTCCCGGCGAGGTGCTGGCCATAGCCGGCCAGGCGGCGGACCGGCTTTTAAGGCTGGACAGCGGAGATGCCGCCCTGCTGTATCTCCAGCTGCTGCGTCACGGCGGAGCGGACGGCCTGAAGTGGACGGAAACCCGCCTCCAGGCCGCCCTGGACCAGCTGCGCGTCCAGGGACTGGCCCCCAAGGAGCTGCCCGCCCCGGCGGAGCTCCCTCCGCCGGAGGTCCCGCCTCCGGAGTACTCCACCGAGGACATCACCCAGGCCCTGGCGGATCAGGTCTCCACCTTTCCTGGCCTGGTGGGGGAGGTGGAGCGGCGGCTGGGCAAGCGGCTGTCCGCCGCCGACCTGAAGATCCTGTACACCCTCTACGACCACCTGGCCCTCCCCGCAGAGGTGATCCTCATGCTGGTGGGCTGGTGTATTGAGGAGGCGGCCCGCAAATACGGCTCTGGCCGCAGGCCCCTTTTGTCTCAAATCAAGAGGGAGGGGTTCGTCTGGGCCCGCCGGGGCGTTGACACCATGGAGCGAGCGGAGGAGTATGTGGAAAAGCTCACCCGGCTGCGGGGCCGGGAGACGGAGGTGCTCCGTCTGCTGGACATCTCTCCCCGTCCGCTGATCCAGCGGGAGAAGGAGTATATCGCGGCTTGGGATGATCTGGGCTTTGATGACGAGGCCATCCGCATGGCCTATGAGCGGACGGTTTTGAAGAAGCAGTCCATGGACTGGGGCTATATGAACGGCATTCTCCGCCGCTGGCACGAGAAGGGGCTGCACACCGCCGCCGCCGTCCGCACCGGTGACCGGGACCCCCGTCCCGTTCGGGCCGGCGGGGTACAGAAGGCCGCCCCACCCCCCGCCGGCCAGGAGCAGCGGGCCAGGGAGGACATGGAGCGCATGCGCCGCCTGATGGAACATATGAAACGGGAGGAGACCTGAATGCCATACGACGGGAATGTAATGCGCCGGGCCGTTCAGCGGCTGGAGGAGGACCGCCGCCGCCGCCGGGAGGAGGCCGAGCGGCTGCGGGCTTCGGCCTACCAGCGCCAGCCCCGGCTGGAGCAGCTGGACCGGCGCATTCAAAGTACCATGGCCGGGCTGGTGGCCGCCGCCCTGCGCCAGGGCGGGGACCCGGTCCAGGCCGTACAGGCCGTGCGGGAGGAGAACCAGGGCTTGCAGCGGGAGCGTGCCGTTCTGCTGGGGGGGCTGGGCCTGCCCGAGGACGCCCTGGACGACAAGCCGGCCTGTCCTCTGTGCGGGGACACCGGCTGGCAGGGGGCCAGGATGTGCCGCTGCCTGAAGGAGCTGTGCGCCCAGGAGCAGATTCGCGAGCTGTCCAAGCTGCTGGACCTGGGAGAGCAGTCCTTCGACACCTTTCACCTGGAGTACTACAGCCAGACGCCCTACCCCGGACGGGGGAGTTCTCCGCGGGGCAATATGGAGCTGGTCTACGACGTGTGCCTGAACTACGCCACCAAATTCGGCCGGTTTGCCCTGAAAAACCTGTTTCTCTCCGGGGCCCCCGGGCTGGGGAAGACCTTCCTGTCCGCCTGTATCGCCCGCACCGTGTCAGAAAGCGGTTTTTCGGTGGTGTACGACACGGCGGGGAACATTTTTGCCCAGTTTGAGGCCCGGAAGTTTCTCCGGGACAGCCGAGACGGCCTGGAGGCCCGGGACGAGACCCGGCGGTATCTCAGCTGCGACCTGCTTATTTTGGACGACCTGGGCAGCGAGCTGACCACCCAGTTTACCCAGTCCGCCCTCTATGAGCTGATTAATACCCGGCTGGTGGCGGACAAGCACACCGTCATCTCCTCCAACCTGTCTATGGAGGAGGCGGCCCAGCGCTACGCCCCCCAGATCGTCTCCCGCCTGGACGGCGAGTATCACACCCTCCACTTCTTCGGCGACGATATTCGGCTGGTGAGGAAGAACCGGCTGTAATTGATAAAAGGAGTGTACCCATGATCTACGCAATCATCGCCGCGGCCCTGGTGGCCGTGGACCAGATCGTGAAGTATCTGGTGATGACCCGCATCCCCCTGGGGGAGCATGTCCCCTTTATCCCCTATATCCTGGACCTGACCTACGTGACCAACACCGGGGCGGCCTTCTCCATCTTTTCGGAGCACACCTGGGCCCTGGCCCTGGTGTCGCTGGTCATGTCCGCTCTGCTGGCCCTGGCCCTTTGGAAGGAGCTGTTCAAGCATCCCCTGGGCAAGCTTACCCTCACCCTGCTGCTGGCGGGGGCGGTGGGCAACCTCATCGACCGGGCCTTCCGGGGGTTTGTAGTGGACATGTTCAACCCGTTGTTTATCCGCTTTGCCGTGTTCAACGTGGCGGACATCTGCGTGGTGGTGGGGGGCATCGCCGCCGGGCTGTATTACATGTTCCTGATGGACAAGCTGGAGCCCCGGGAGGAGACCCCCCATGACCAGGCTGACGCTGACCGCTGACCGCCCGGGGGAGCGGGCCGACGCCCTGGTGTGCCGGCTGGTCCCCAACCTGACCCGCTCCGCCGCTCAGAGGCTGCTGGAGCGGGGGGCAGTGACGTCCGCCGGAAGGCCGGTGCGGAAGAACGACCGCCCTGCCCCCGGAGATGTGCTGGAGGTGGTCCTCCCCGACCCGGAGCCCATCGACGTGCGGCCCCAGGATATCCCTCTGGACGTGGTCTATGAGGACGGCGATGTGATTGTGGTCAACAAGCCGGTGGGGCTGGTGGTCCACCCCGCCCCCGGCCACCCGGACGGCACGCTGGTCAACGCACTGTTATATCACTGCGGAACTTCACTGTCCGGAATCAACGGAGAACTGCGGCCCGGCATTGTCCACCGCATCGACCGGGACACCTCCGGGCTTATTATCGCGGCCAAGAACGACAGGGCCCATCTGGCCTTAGCCGCCCAGCTCCAGGACCACAGCCTGGCCCGGACCTACGAGGCGGTGGCGGTGGGCGGTCTCCGGGAGGACGACGGCACGGTGGACGCCCCCATCGGCCGGCACCCGGTGGACCGGAAAAAGATGGCCATCGACCGCAAAAACGGCCGGGAGGCGGTGACACACTGGTCCGTCCTGGCCCGGTACCCCGGATACACCCACATGGAGTGCCGGCTGGAGACGGGACGCACCCATCAGATCCGGGTCCACCTGGCCTCCATCGGCCACCCGCTGCTGGGGGATGTGGTCTATGGGGCGAAGAAGCCCGTCCCCGGCCTGGCGGGACAGTGCCTCCACGCCAGGCGGCTGCGGTTCGTCCACCCCGCTACCGGGGAGACTGTTGAGCTGGAATGCCCCCTGCCAGAGTGGTTTCAGGCGATTTTGCAGAAAATCAGCCGCTAGTACAACCCCAAAAAGACTCCTTGCCAAAGGAGCCTTTTCCACTGCGGCAAGGACGGAAAAAAGAAAGGACCGGGCTTGCGCCCGGTCCCTTTGCGTTGGGTGGAGTTGTTCTGTTGGGGATTAACCCAGCAGCTGGAGAACGCCCTGAGGAACCTGGTTGGCCTGGGCCAGCATGGCCTGGGCGGACTGCACCAGGATGTTGTTCTTGGTGTAGCTCATCATTTCCTCGGCGATGTCGGTGTCGCGGATGGTGGACTCGGCGTCCTGGATGTTCTCGGCCATCACGGACAGGTTGTTGGCGGTGTGCTCCAGACGGTTCTGGACAGCGCCCAGGTCGCCACGGACGCCGGACACATAGTTGATAGCGTTCTTGATGACATTGATCGCCTCGGCAGCGCCCTGCTGGTTGCTGATATCAATGTCGGCAATGGTCTTAGTGACCTGAACCTCATTGCCGTTCTCGTCAATATACTTGCCGGTGCCCATGGCATCCACGTGCATATCGCCCACGGAGACCTTCATCTGGTTGAAGCTCTCGCTGGTGTCGCCAATCTGGAGGGTCAGGGACTTGCTGTCATCCGCGGCCACAGCAGCCTTGTCGGCGGACTTGAAGCTCAGAGTTTCCTTGATGCCCTTCTCGGTGGTCAAATCCCACGCGGCGTCGGCATCGCTGGTGCCGTCGGCCTTGGTCTTCTCCATCAGGGTAATGCCGGGCTTACCAGCAATGGCGCTGACGGTCCAAGCGTTGTTGCCGGCGGCGGCCTGGGACAGGCGCTCGGACAGGACCTTCAGGTCCAGTGTCTTGCCGTCGCCCACCATGTCGCCAATATAAACCTTGGTGGGGTCGTCCTTGTCGGCCGCATCGGCGGAGACCTTGATGGTCTTGTCGGCGATGGTGATTTCAGCGCCGTCCTGGAACATGTCCTCAGTCAGCTTCACCACGGTGCTGGCCAGACGGTCGCGCTTCTCGGCGGTGCCGTTGGTGACCTCGATGGTCTGCACGTTGAAGTCGCCGCCAGTGGTATGGCCATTGCCGTCGGCGGGAGCCGCAACCACAGCGCCAGCAGCCAAGGTAGCTTTTGCATCAGTACCGGTGATAGTACCAGTATCCTGCGTATAGGCAAAACCAGCGACAGTAGCCTCAGCCCCGTCCTTCAGAGCGAGGTTGATTTCACCTCCGGCAGTTGCTGTGATATCATAAAGATCCTCAAGCTTGACAGTATCGCCGTTGGCATTAGTCGCAGTCGATGCCTTCATTGCGGCAATAACTTGGTCAATAGTAGCATCGTTCGCCAGAGCCGCCGTATCAAAGGTCAGTGTCTCGTCGGCACCGCCGGCGCCAGTAGAATCGGGAACCGTTACTGTTACGGTAGCCTTGGCATCATTCTGCATACCGGTACCACCAGCATCATTTGTACCAGCAGTGTACACTCCGGTTGTCCAACCGGGCTTGGTGGTGGCAGTGTTAGTAGCGCCGGAGATTACCACATCCATCTTGCCGTCCACTTCCTCGGCTTCGGTGGTGGGCTCAGCTTTCTGCGTAAAGACCAGCTTATTGCCATCGGCACTGATCTCAAAATCCTGACCGCCGAACGCAACATCGTGGCCAGGGGTATAAGCAGCGTTGTTCAGCGTAACGGTAATACCAGCCGGGACAGTGCCGTCGCCAGTAATGGCGGCTACGATAGCCTCGCCGGTGAGGGGACCGGTAGCAGCAGCAGTAGCGGTGAGCTTAAAGGTGTTGTCACCCACCTTGACGGTCATAGTTTCACCGTCATTGGCGGCAAACTGGAAGTCAGCCAGGTCTACCTTGAAGGTAGTGGCCTCGCCGTTGCCGGAGCCCTCCTGATGCAGGATGGTATCAACGCCCAACTGATCGCCGACCTTGGCAATGTCAATCTCGGAGACCTTACCGGCCACAGCGGCCTTGGCGGAGCCGTCCAGAGAGCCGTCCAGCAGCTTGATGCCGTTGAAGTTGGCGGAATCGGCAATGCGGTTAATTTCGGTGCGGAGTTGGTCAACCTCCTTCTGGAGGGCGGCACGGTCCACCTCGTTGTCGTAGGTGCCGTTGGCGGACTGGGTGGCCAGGTAGTCCATGCGGTTGAGCATGTCCTGGATCTCCTGCATGGCGCCCTCAGCGGTCTTCACCAGGGAGATACCGTCCTTGACGTTCTTCTGAGCGGCGTTCAGACCGGTAATCTGAGCACGCATCTTCTCAGAAATAGCCAGACCGGCGGCGTCGTCACCGGCGCGGTTGATCTTGTAGCCGGAAGACAGCTTCTCCAGGTTCTTAGCAACGGCGGAGGTGTTGGTGTTGTAGTTGCGGTAGGCCGACATGGCCATGATATTGTGTTGAATACGCATAACAAATCTCCTTATCATCTTTGCCGGCCGCGATCCTTGCGGCCGTCTATTTGATTTTGCGTCTGCCCGGTCACGCTGGCCAAGCCTGACGGGAGGACGCGCTTCTATATTTCAAGCAGCCCGCGCGAACTGCTCAAAACCAAACTTAAACGGGCCTGGCGGACCGCTTGTAGCTGGGGCCCTTGGGGGCGGAGCGCTCCCGGACCTTGCGGATGCAGTCGGGCACGCCGTCCATGGACTCCTGCACCTTGGCCCGGCGGATTCCCATGGACCGGGGCGCGTCAATGGCGATTCGAAACACGTCGCCGGTTTTCAGCACCTGTACCACAACGTCGTCGCCGATGGTCACGTAGTCGCCCTCCCGGACGGTCAAGGCCAGCATGAGCGGCACCTCCTTTTTTGTGATGTCGGGCTGTTACAGGTTCTATACTTTTTGTAACAA
>CAJTSQ010000027.1 GCA_910578735.1 uncultured Oscillospiraceae bacterium | reverse complement strand
TTGGACATGACCGTGTAGCCCTTGTTTCTCTCCACGCGGAATACTGGCATGGTTCTCCGCTCCTTTCGGTGTCTGGACATGAAAAAACGCCGCAGATTTTGGAAACCTACGGCGTAGAAAATCCCCCACTTAAAAACGCCATATCAAGGCTTGTCCAACCTTGCTACGGCGTTTTTGGTGTAATTATAGGGGCTGTTTAATTGTCTTTAAGATGTGTGAAATTCGCATGATTTCAGGGATTACCCTTGTTGTGCATATATTGACGGCTCTACCGGCCCTGCCGGCCCCGACCGGTGCGACGGGCCCCAAAGGTCCCACCGGCCCCGCCGGGGCCACAGGTCCCAGCCTGATTTCCGCCTATGCGGCCAATACCAGGGGTCCCAAGCTCCAGGTGGCTGCAGGCGGCACCCCCATTCCTCTGCCCGACACCCAGCTTCTCTCCCCGGAGATCACCGTCAGCCCGGACAACACGGTGTTTACGGTGAGCAAAAGCGGTATCTATCTGATCACCTACCATGTGAATATCACCGCGGCCCTGAAGATGGGAACCCGGCTGATGTACAACAACGTGCGCATGGAGGACTCCGTCATCGCGCCGTTGGCTTCCCTCTCCAGCTTTGAATGCCGGATCCTGCGTACGCTGAACGCGGGCGACACCCTCTCCCTTCAGATGTACACCGATACGATTGGAGGCGCCACTCTGATGGGCAACGGAGTGGGCGCGTCCCTGTCCATCATTCGACTGAGTGATTAAGGACGGCGCGGTCATTTTTCCAGCAAAGAGGGACTCTCACCGGTTTCACCGGTGGGGGTCCCCCCTATATCTGAGCAAAGGAGACTGCCATATGGTGAGTATCAGCCTATGCATGATTGTAAAAAACGAGGAGGATGTGCTGGCGCGCTGTCTGGACAGCGCGGCGGAGCTGGTGGACGAGATCGTCATTGTGGACACCGGCTCCACCGACCGCACCAGGGAGATCGCCGCCCGCTACACGGACAAAATCTTCGACTTCCTCTGGCGGGACGACTTCGCCGCCGCCCGAAACGAGTCCTTTTCCCACGCGGCCATGGACTACTGTCTGTGGCTGGACGCCGACGACGTACTTCTTGAGGAGGACCAGGAGAAATTCCGAGCCCTGAAGGAGGAGCTGGACCCCGGCGTCTCGGTGGTCATGGCCCCCTACCACACCGGCTTCGACGGGAGCGGCCGGGTGACCTTCTCCTACTACCGGGAGCGGCTCATCAAAAACCGGGCCGGTATGAGCTGGGTCGGAGCCGTCCACGAGGTGGTCCCCCCGGTCGGGACTGTTCTGTACGGGGATTTTGCCGTCACCCACAAAAAGACCCGCCCCTCCGACCCGGACCGAAATCTGCGTATCTATCAGAGTCAGCTGGAGGCGGGAAAGGAGCTGGAGCCCCGCCAACAGTTCTACTATGGCCGGGAGCTCTACTACCATCACCGCTGGGAGGAGGCCCTGGAGGTCTTTGAGGCATTCCTGGAGGAGGGCCGGGGGTGGGTGGAGAACAACATTGACGCATGCTGCCACTGCGCCTACTGCCACAAAGAGCTGGGCCGCGGCCAGGCGGCGCTGGCGGCGCTGCTGCGCACGTTCACCTATGACCGGCCCCGGGCCGAGGTCTGCTGCGACATCGGCCTCTGGTTTTTCCAGCGGGAGCAGTACCGGCAGGCCGCCTACTGGTACGCTTTGGCCCTCACCTGCGCCCGTGACGACCGCCGGGGCGGCTTCGTCTCCCCTGACTGCTACGGCTATCTGCCCTGTATCCAGCTGTGCGTCTGCCACAGCCGCCTAGGCGGCCTCCAAAGAGCGGAAACGTTCAACGAGCTGGCCGCCCTCTATAAACCCGATTCCCCCGCGGTCCTCCACAACCGAGCCGTCTTTCAAGCCTTGTCAGCACAGACTGCGTAACGCAGGAATGCATATAGTAAACTGGCCAGTCTTTTGGGACTGCTTTTACTATATGCATTCTTTCTGCCCGCCGAATCCAAAGCCGCCATCCTTCTGGAACCTCCGTTAGCGCTTTCCCTCATGCTTCCACCTTATAAACTTGTAAAACCGTTGTGCCAAGAGAACATTTGTCAAGGGGGATTTCACCAAAAAGATGAAATCCCCCCTATCGACTGGAGCTATCCTTCTCTGTCGCGGATATAATTCTGAAGCCGCTCCAGCAACATATTCTTCATCATGTCCGAATTGCACTTCTCAATCAGAGTTCGGAAATCCTCTATGGCTTCAGGATTAAAAACACTTTCGATACAATGCAAAACTGTCCATTCAATTCCGGCCATGTGATAGAATCGACCGCATCTTGATATTCCTCCCACAAATCGAGGGTTTCATCCGAGGGAAACCCTTCGTCTCCGGGAAACGCATCACCTTCAAAGCCCTCCGGCGGCGCACCTAATTCTTTTACCTTTAAGACGGCTTCCTGCATCATGTTTTCCTCCAATATTACAAATTCAGAGCCTGTCGAATTGGCATAAGCAAAGTATATCACCATCGCAAGTGGCTTTCAATCCCCGTTTATAGGCACTGACAGTAGCGGAAAGCAATGTACCGGTATATACCTGGTACCGCTTGTTGGCGGCCAATGGCCGCCCCCCAGTGCATCGGCGCAGCTGCGCTTATTATTGTTGATAAAGAGAGCAGAGCGTTGCAAAAACAAAGAAAAATCACCCGAATTCAAATGAATCCAGGTGATTTTCTGGTGGAGACAACAGAACTCGAATCTGTGACCTCTCGCGTGTGAGGCGAGCGCTCTACCGGCTGAGCTATGCCTCCATATGGAAACGGCTGAAAAAGGTGGTGACCCGGACGGGACTCGAACCCGTGTTGCCGCCGTGAAAGGGCGGAGTCTTAACCGCTTGACCACCGGGCCGTTTTCAAATATGGAAACGGACAACTTGTCCGTAATTTTTGGTAGCGGCAACTGGATTTGAACCAGTGACACCCCGGGTATGAACCGAGTGCTCTAGCCAACTGAGCTATGCCGCCGTGTCACGCCCTCTCAAACAGGGCAAGGGTTAGTATAGCGGATTTTCTCCCAGTTGTCAACTGTTTTTTTAAAAATTTTCCTTTTTTCTTTTCCCCCTCCAGGCGCAGCCCGGAGGGGAAACTTTTAATCCCGAAAGTAGGGAGACACAAGGCTGTAGAGCTCATTCTGCCCTTCCCACCCCCTACCTATACAGTATTTGTCCAGGTCCTTGAGCTTGATCTCATAGCCGTCCTGAAACCGCAGCTCATAGTTCCAGGCGTAACGGATCAAATGTCCGGCGCGAGTGGTGACTGAGGTGCGGTAGCGGTCTGACTCCTCCAGCTCCTGATAGGAGTGCCAGCTGGTCCGGATACCCAGGACATAGGTAGACACGCCGGAGGATGTGGCTTCCGTCCGGCTGAGGCAGGAGAACAGCACCAGGGAGTGGAGGAGTGCCAGAGCGATCACGGTAAAGGGCAGACATCCTTTCAGCTCCGCTCGAATGCTGCGGAAGTCCTTTTCTCCCTGAGACCAGTCCCGTATCGCGGAAAACACCGTGTCCAGCACCATATTGAAAAGGCAGATATCCGGTATGAGCACAAGGCCAGCAACAATCAGGCTGGAGAAGCCGTACTGCTGGTAGAGGGTATCAGGACCTGCCAGGAACCAGTAATGGAGCTGTCGGTCGTAGTAGAAAAACATGGAAAATGACGCCAGTCCGCTGATGACGTTGGCGACAACCAGACTTTTCACTCCCGGGGACCGAACCGAACTGCCCACGCTCTCCTGTTCCGCCCGCTTCGCTTTTTTTCGCTGGCTGGAGGGGAGATGGCTGTACGTAGGCCCTTTCTTTTTCTTGCACCACCAGGCCTGTTTTTTGTCCGCCTTGACGCTGGACTGTGCGGCCAGCGCACTGGCCCGCTCCCGCTTCTCCCGGAGCTTTTTCCGCTCCAGGGAAGCGGGAGATTTTTTCCCGGCCACGGCGGCTTATTTGAAGTACTCCGCGCCGCTCTCGAACAGGGGCTGGTGTTTGTTCCCGGGGATGTTCACCGCCACATACGGCCCACGGCGCTCCAGGTGGCCCATCTTGCCAAAGACCCGGCCGTTGGGGGAGAAGATACCCTCAATGGCCTCCATAGAGCCGTTGGGGTTGGACAGGATGTCCATAGTAGGCTGGCCGCCGGCGTCCACGTACTGAGTGCCCACCTGACCGCTGGCCATCAGGCTGGAGATGACCTCCGCCGGGGCCACAAAGCGGCCCTCTCCGTGGGAGATGGGGATGGTGTGCAGGTCGCCCACCTGGCATTTCAGCATCCAGGGGGAGTTCACGCTGGCCACCCGGGTGGTGACATACCGGCTCTGGTGGCGGCCGATCAGGTTGTAGGTCAGGGTGGGGCAATTGCCGTCCATGGGCCTGATCTCACCGAAGGGGACCAGCCCCAGCTTCACCAGGGCCTGGAAGCCGTTGCAGATGCCCAGCATCAGGCCGTCCCGGTGTTTGAGCAGGTCCATAATGGCGTCGCTGATGGCGGGGTTGCGCAGGAAGGAGCAGATGAACTTCGCGGAGCCCTCCGGCTCGTCGCCGCCGGAGAAGCCGCCGGGGAGAACCACCATCTGCGCCCCCCGGATGGCCCCCTCCAGGGCCTGAGCGGACTGGGCCAGGAAGTCGGTGGTCAGGTTGCGGACCACCACAATCTCCGGGTCGATGCCCGCCCGGATGCAGGCCTTGGCGGTGTCATACTCGCAGTTGGTGCCGGGGAAGACGGGGATCACCGCCTTGGGATGGGCCACCTTGTGCTTGCAGACCGCCGGGGAGCGCTTGTCCCAGGAGATGGCCTGGACCGCCTCGGACGTCCCCGCCTTGGTGGGGTAGACCGACTCCAGCACGCCCTCGTTGAGGGCCAGCAGCTCGTCGACCGGCGCGGAATCGTGTACGATGTTGATAACGGGCTCAGCGGTGGTCCTTCCAATTTGGATCGTCCGGGGGCTCTCCGGGACCGCTTCGGTAAGCTCTGCCACGATTGCGCCGGGGTTGGGCAGATCCCAGGCCAACTCCTCTTCGCCATTCGTAAAACCGACGCGGTTGCCGAACGACATCTTCATGACCCCTTCGGCCTCGCCGTTTTCCGCCGCCCAGGCGGCTCTCACCTTACCGGCCTGACATAGGGCGTGGAATTCCTCCCAGGCGGCCTTCTGTCCCTCTGCCGTGCCATCGCCCAGGAACAAATATACCGGGTGTCCCGCCTCTTTGAACTCAGGGGTGATGATCTCCCCGGCCTTGACGGGTGCGATCGCAAAGGAAATGAGGGTGGGAGGAACGTCCTTGTCCAGGAAGGAGCCGGACATGGAATCCTTCCCGCCGATCGCGGCGGCGGCGTAGTCCATCTGAGCGTCCAGCGCCCCCAGCAGGGCGGCGAAGGGCTTGCCCCAGCGCGCCGGTTCGTCCCGGAGCTTCTCAAAAAATTCCTGTAAGGTGAGGTACACGTTTTTATAGTCCGCGCCGGAGGCCACCAGCTTGGCGATGGAGTTGGTAACGGCCTGATAGGCCCCCACATAGGGGTCTACGGACAGGGCGTCCGGGTCGCAGCCCCAGGCCATGACGCTGGCCTGGTCGGTCTCCTGCCCCGGCAGGACGGGCAGCAGGGCCGCCATGGCCTGGGCGGGGGTGGACTGATATTTTCCGCCGAAGGGCATGAGGACGGAACCCGCCCCGATGGAGCTGTCGAACCGCTCGGTCAGCCCCCGACGGGAGGCGCATTTGAGACTGGAGGCCATCTCCCGCAGGGTTTTGAAGGACTCCTGACCAAAGGCGGAGCGGTCCTTTTCGCCCACAGAGACAGCCGCGTGCTTCACCGCGCCGTTGGTGTTCAAAAATTCACGGCTCAGGTCAGCGATTTTCTGGCCCTTCCAGCGCATCACCATCCGGGGAGATTCGGTGACCACGGCCACCTGATAGGCCTCCAGGTTCTCCTTCTCCGCAGCAGCGATGAACTTGTCCGCATCCTCGGGGGCCACCACCACCGCCATACGCTCCTGGCTCTCGGAGATGGCCAGCTCGGTGCCGTCCAGGCCGTCGTACTTTTTGCGGACGACGTCCAGATTGATCTCCAGGCCGTCGGCCAGCTCACCGATGGCCACCGACACCCCCCCCGCGCCAAAGTCGTTGCACCGCTTAATCAGCCGGGTGACCTCCCCATCCCGAAACAGCCGCTGAATCTTCCGTTCCTCGGGGGCGTTGCCCTTCTGGACCTCGGAGGCCATGGTGGTCAGGGATTTCTTGTTGTGGCTCTTGGAGGAGCCGGTGGCCCCGCCGATGCCGTCCCGTCCGGTGCGGCCCCCCAGGAGGATGACCACATCCCCCGGCGCGGGCCGCTCCCGGCGCACATTCTCCGCCGGGGCTGCACCCACGACAGCGCCGCACTCCAGCCGCTTGGCGACGTAGCCCTCGTGGTACACCTCGGCCACGTGTCCGGTGGCCAGGCCGATCTGGTTGCCGTAGGAGGAGTAGCCCGCCGCCGCCGTCTGGCACAGCTTGCGCTGGGGGAGCTTGCCCTCCAGGGTCTGGTCAAAGGGGGTACGGGGGTCCCCGGCGCCGGTGAAGCGCATGGCCTGATGGACGTACACCCGGCCGGAGAGGGGGTCACGGATGCAGCCGCCGATGCAGGTGGCCGCTCCGCCGAAGGGCTCGATCTCAGTGGGGTGGTTGTGGGTCTCGTTCTTGAACATGAGCAGCCAGTCCTGCTCCTCGCCGTCCACTTGGGCGGGGACGTGGATGGAGCAGGCGTTGATCTCCTCGCTCTCATCCAGCTCGGGGAGCAGGCCCCGCTTTTTCAGGACTTTTGTGCCGATGGTGGCGATGTCCATCAGGGTCTGGGGCCGCTGGGCGGCCTTCTCCTCGCCGTAGACCTCCACCCGGGCGGCCAGATACCGCTCATAGGCGGCCTTCACGTCGGGGTCGTCGATCTGAATTTCGTCCAGGTGGGTGGAGAAGGTGGTGTGGCGGCAGTGGTCGGACCAGTAGGTGTCTACCACCCGGACCTCAGTGATGGTGGGGTCCCGCTTCTCCTCGTCCCGGAAGTAGGCCTGCAAGAATTTCAGATCGTCCAGGTCCATAGCCAGCCCCAGCTTGTCCAGCAGGGCGGACAGGGCCGGTTCGTCCATGGCGGTGAAGCCGGCCACCGTATCCACATGGTCGGGGGCGGCGTGTTCCCGCACCAGAGTGTCGGGCTTGTCCAGGGAGGCCTCCCGGCTCTCCACCGGGTTAATCAGGAAGCCCTTGATCTTATCCAGGTCCTCCTGGGACAGCCCGCCCCACAGCAGATACATCTTGGCGTAGGCGACCAGGGGCCGGTCCACCCCGGCCATCAGCTGGATGCACTGGGCGGCGGAGTCGGCCCGCTGGTCGAACTGCCCCGGCAGGGCTTCCACGGCGAAGAAGGCCCCCGCCATCCGGGACATGGGGAAGTCCTCGTCATAGACTACATCTACCTGGGGCTCGGAGAAGACGATTGCCTTCGCCCGCTCATAGACATCCCGGTCGATTTGCTCCACGTCGTACCGGTTCAGAATCTCCACCGAGTGGAGGGCGGAAATGCCCAGCTGTTCCTGGAGCTGTTTGCACAAACCTTGGGCCTCCACGTCGAAGCCCTCTTTTTTCTTGGAATAGCAGCGGTAAACACTCATGGTCTTCTCTCCTCTGTTTTAATGTAGTGTATTGTCGTATATTTGGGGAAGGGATGCTTCATGAAGCGTCCGCGTTCCGTAATCGGCGAAACCCCGCGGACGCATCGTGATGCGTCCCTACGAGATAATCCAGTTCTCGAATCCGTAAAATACATTCCCCCGCACCGGGTTCAGCCCTGACAGCCGCCCCCACTGGGTGAGGACGGAGCTGCTTCGAAAAGCGATGGGGACAATGGGGACCTGCTCCTTCAGCAGGGCAAACAGCTCCGCTGCCCGGTCCGCCTTGTCTCCGGCAGCGCCCTGCATGGCCTGGAGGAGCGTGTCAGCCCCCTCCCCCCGCCAGCCGCCGTAGTTGAGAGCGCCGGAGGAGGACAGCAGCGGGGACAGGTCAAAGTCAGCGGTGAGCACCGTCTCCCCCAAATACAGGTCGAACTGTCCCCTGGCCAGGGCGGCGGCGTAGTCCTCAAAGGGGAGCTGCTCCAGCTTGACAGTCAGCCCAGCCGCCGCCATCTGGTCGGCAATCAGCTGGGCGGCGGCCGCCTTGCTCACATTCTCGCTGTTCACAAGAAAGGTGAACTCCGCACCGGACAGCTTCCGCTCCGCCAGTCGGGCGGCCAGGAGCTCTGGGTCGTAGGCGGGAACGGCGGCCTCCTCTCCCCTGCTGTACAGCGGGCTGGCCGGATGGACGGGGAGCCGGGTGGAAACGGCGTGGTTTGCGTAGATGCTGGAGGCGATGGTATCCCGGTCCACCGCCTGGGACAGGGTCAGGCGGACCTTCGGGTCCCGGCAGGGCCCTGTCTGGGTGTTGAAGCCCAGGTACAGGAAGTCGGTGGTGGCGTAGTCCCACGCCTGGTAGTTGCCCCCATAGCCCATAGTGTTGGTGGCCATCAGGTCCACGTCCACCAGCGACACCTCCCCGGCGTCAAAGGCGTAAATCAACTCCTCGCTCTTGCTGACGCTGTGCAGCCGGATGCTCTGGATGGGCAGCGTCTTTTCCCGCTGCCACCAGCCGTTCCGGGCGGTGAGGGACAGGTCCTCCCCCTCACGGGACAGAATATAGGGCCCGGTGCCCGGAGGCCGTTCCCCGTCCCCCAGAGCGATGGGGATATCCAGCAGCAATGGCAGGGAGCCGTTGGGCCGGCGGAGGGTGACGGTGAACTGACCAGGGGCCTCCTCCGAGGCGGCAACCGAGAGGATGTCGCTCAACCGGCTGTGATACCGACTGGACTCGGAGCGGGCCAGGTTCAGCGCGTCCGCCGCTGCCCCTCCGGTGAGGGGGGTGCCGTCGGAGAAGGTGATCCCAGAGCGGAGGATGAAGGTCCACACCAGCTTGTCCTCGCTGGACGTATAGCTCTGGCACAACACAGGTTGGGCCTGAAAGGCGGCGTCCACCGTGAACAGGCTCTCATACATCAGGGGGGCCAAGGCGAGATTGGCCCGGTTGGCAGCCAGAACCGGGTGAATGCTGTATTCGGGATAGAAGGCCAGGGTAAATGGGACCGACCTGGGGGACGGGACCTCTGTCTGGCTCACATCCGCCGAGGAGGCGGAGCCGGAGCCGTCGTGGACAGTCCCTCCACCGCAGGCAGATAGAGCCAGCAGCAGGGCCAGAAAAAGTGCGGTCAAACGGTATCGTTTCATATTGGTTCCTTTGCGTGTTGATGTAGGGACGCTTCAGGAAGCGTCCGCCGTTGAGGGTTTAAAATACTTGCGGAACAGATAATGGCGTAGGGAGCGGTCTCTGCGCCGCCCCTGCCTCCAGGTCTATAATTGCCGGGGCGGCACGGAGGCCGCCCCCTACAGGGCTACACAAGCTGTATCATGGCGGCCATGCTCCCCCGCCGGTTTCCCTGGACCCGGTGGGACCAGAACTCGTCCAGATTACAGGCGGTGCAGACGGGACAGACGGCGATGCGCTCCGATCGAAGGCCTGTCCGCTCCAGCCAGCGGGCGTTGGCCCCCTTCAGGTCCACGGAAAACTTTCCGGGCCTGTCCAGCGGACGGATAAAGGGCTGGGCGTCCGGACCCAGTCCGGCCCGCAGCCCCTCGGGGACATCGGCGTGGGTCTCGAAGCAGCAGGGGCCGATACCCGGCCCGATGGCGGCCAGGATGTTTTCGGCCTGACAGCCATAGTCCCGGACCATGGCTTCTGCGGCACGGGCGGCGATCCCGGCGGCGGTGCCCCGCCAGCCGGCGTGGGCGGCGGCGATGCACCGCCGGACCGGATCGTAGAGCAGGACGGGGATGCAGTCGCCGGAGAAGATGGTCAGGCACACCTCGGGCTGGTCGGTAATCAGGCCGTCCGCCTCACAGGTTCCGGGCTGGGCTGGGTCGGGCAGGATGTCGTCCCGGGTGACCGGGCGGATGATGCTGCTGTGAATCTGGTGGTTTTTCACCAGCGCCTCCTCATCCGTCCCGATGACCGAGCAGAACCAGTTGAAATTCCATCGGACATTTTCCGGGGCATCCCCCCGGTTAGCGCCCAGGTTCAGGCTGTCCCAGGGTGCGGGGGACACACCCCCCTGCCGGGTAGAGAAGCCATGCCGTACCCCCGCCCACGCCGGGTCGGTACAGGCATAAAATGCGACGCCCTCTATCTTCTGCTTGACGATCTCCATGGCCGCTCCTCCTGTGGTGTTCAGAATTGACTCTATTCTATCCTAAATTTCACCAGATGACAACCCATAACAAGAAGAATTGAGGCCTATTTTTGCTCCGGGAGCGGGGCAAACTGCTCAAAGCCGCTCCAACTCGTTCAGCGTGTCCTGAATGGTCTGCCGGGGAAGATAGACGGCGGCCATCTCCTCCAGCTGGGCCAGGGTCAGAGTGCGGGCTGCTTTTACCATCGGGTGCCTCATAAATTTGCCGAAACGCCGCTGAAACACCGCGTTGGATTTGGGATTGTCCAGCAGCTCCCCCACTTTTATGGATTTATTGCGCAAGTCCATATTGTTCACCTCCAATCCAGTCTATGCGCCTGGCGCAGGCTTGCCACCGCTGCGCCCGGCTTGACTTTCCCCCTGGATCAGACTATACTGTTGCTTAGGATTTTGTTAAGAAAGGGGGCTTTCTCTATGTCCAGGCAAAAAAGAGGGGTGCGGGCCGCGCTCACCGCTGCTCACAGGGCCCTTCGGCACAAAAAGACCGTAGCGGCCGTCTATTTTGCCCTGCGCTTTTTGGTCATTGCGGTGATGGTAGCCCAGTTCTTCAACGGGGATTTCGAAAGCGTGTTCCTGTGCGGCCTGACCCTTGTGCTGTTTCTGCTGCCCACGGTGTTTGAGCGAGCCCTGATGATCGACCTGCCCAACACGCTGGAGATCATTATTATGCTCTTCATCTTCGCGGCGGAAATTTTGGGGGAGATCAGCGCCTTCTACACCACCTTTACACACTGGGACACCATCCTCCACACCCTCAACGGCTTTCTGTGTGCCGCCATCGGCTTCGCCCTGGTGGATATGCTCAACCGGACGGAGAAGTTCTCCCTGTCCCTCTCCCCGGTGTTCATGTCCATCGTGGCCTTCTGTTTCTCCATGACCATCGGCGTGCTGTGGGAATTCTTTGAGTGTACCATGGACCAGCTGCTCCTGCTGGATATGCAGAAGGATACGGTGATCCACACCATCTCCTCCGTGATGCTGGATCCCACCGGGGGCAACAGCCGGGTGATGATTGAGGGCATCGTGGATACCATTGTCCTGACCTCCGACGGCCGGCAGGTTGCCCTGGGCCTGGGAGGCTACCTGGATGTGGGCATTCTGGACACCATGAAGGACCTGTTTGTCAATTTCATCGGAGCGCTGGTCTTCTCCTTCATCGGCTTTTTCTATGTGAAAAGCCGGGGCAAGGGCCGGTTCGCCCGCCGGTTCATCCCCCAGGTGCTGGACGCCCAGCCCGCAGACCCGTCTCTCCAGCCGTCTGAACACCTGTGCAAGGAAAAAAAATCCAAACCGGGCGCTGAATAATCCTGGCCGCCCGGTCCATACTAAACCCATCCAACCAAAGGAGGGTTTACTGCAATGAACAATAAAACCTGCAACACCAGCATCAAATGTACCGTGGACACCTGCGCCTACCACTCCGGCGCGCAGAACTGCTGCTCCCTGGAGTCCATCAAGGTGGGCTGCTGCGACTGCGCCCCCACCAAGTGCGAGGGCACTGAGTGCGCCTCCTTCAAGCTGGGCGCCCGCTGAGAACGAACCGAAAACATGGCGGGTCCGGGACCTCCTGTGAAAAGGAGTCCCGGACCCGCCAATTTAATATTCAAACGTGTAAAATTCATAGGCGTTGATTACCTTGGTCTGCCGGTAACTGGATAGGCGGGGATACTCCTGGCCATAGTTCATGTGCACGTGGCCATGGACAAAGTAGCGGGGCTGATAGCGCTCCATCAGGGTGTTGAAGGCCTCAAACCCCATATGAGCCAGATCGTCTCCGTCGTTCAGCCCATAGGCCGGCGCATGGGTCAGCAGGATGTCAAACCCGCCCCGGCGCCTGAGCGCCAGCTTCTGCTTCCACACCCGCCAGTCCATCTGCCGCTGGGTATACTGATGCTCTCCCTTGTTTTTGTAGCGCACAGAGCCTCCAAGGCCCAAAATGCGCACCCCCTTGCAGGTGTAGATCTGGTCCTCCACGCACACGCAGCCCTCCGGGGGGACATCGGCGTAGCGGTCGTCGTGATTGCCGTGGACATAGAGCACCGGCGCGTGGGCAAAGGTGGCAATAAAGGACAGATACCGGGGGTCCAGGTCTCCGCAGGAGAGGATCAGGTCCACCCCCTCCAGCCGCTTGGGGTCAAAGTAATCCCACAGGCCAAGGCATTCCTGGTCGGACAACGCCAAAATTTTCATCGGCCCAACAGTCCTTTCAGCGGATTCAGGTCCGGAAGGGTCTTCTTGACGGAAAAGGCCTTGTGGAGCTGCTGGAAACCGGCCTTCAGCTGGCCTTGACTGTAGTTCTTCACCTGGTCATACTCAAACAAATCCAGGTACAGGAGTATGGCGTCTCCGGTTGTCATCCGCCCGGCCAGGTCCTTGGCGCTCTTGTCCCCATAGAGGGTGGTAAAGCCGTGGTAAAAACTGTAAAACTTGCGGCGGTCCTCCTCGGTCCAAAGCTCCTCCGGCCCCTTGCCCACCGCCGCCTGAAGACGGGCAAACCGGCCCACCGCGCTGAACCACAGGTAATTGACCCCGGACAGCCGGTAGAAATCCACATACTCATAGTAGATGTTGCTGGCCTTGGAGCCGTCTCTGGCGGGCAGGACCCGGGTGACATAGGCCGGGATGCTCACCGCGCCGAAGTAGCGCAGGACGCTCACCCGCTTGTGCCCTTCCACCACATAAAATGTATGCATATACTCATAGACCTTGATGGGGTCGCTGATGCCCTCTTCCATGTGGGCCCGGCACAGGGTCACCCACTTGGCGGCAAACTCCGAGTCCTCCGCCATCAGCGGCATAAAGCTGTGGGACATGGCCTGACTGCGCCCGGCGGACCGGGTGCCCACAATCAGCTCCATGGGCACGTCCACCAGCCCAAGATCCACCTCACCGCAGGTGGACTCCACAGCCAATATCTCATCCAGCACCGGCAAATAGGGGGAGACCCCTTTGCTCTGGCAGAATTTTGCCTCCTTCAGCCCCATTTGACGGGCCTTTCGGTACTCCTCTTGATACATAAAACGCACCTCCTCATATCAGAAGGGTTGATTGACCATCTCTAGTCAGGTCAGCAGTATAGCACAGGATTTACCGGGACGCAAGCCAAAAACTGGACGAAAAAACACCGCCGCATGGGAATATTCCTCTGCGACGGTGCCAATTTTTCTCCGTTCTCCTCATTTCGCCCGCCGGCCGGCCGCCGCCGGGACGCCCAGCTCCTCCCGGTACTTGGCCACAGTGCGGCGGGAGACGGGACAACCCTCCCGGGCCATATGCTGGCACAGCTGCTGGTCGGACAGAGGCTTTTTCTTGTCCTCGATGTCAATCAGCCGGAGCAGCAGCTTTCGGGCCGCAGTGCCGCTGGGGCTGGCCCCCTCCCCCGTTCCGGCGGCCCGGGAGAAGAAATAGCTCAGGGGAAACAGTCCCTGGGGGCACTGGATATACTTCTCCCGCACCGCCCGGCTGACGGTGGACTCGTGGAGCTCCAGCGCCTGGGCCACCTCGGCCATCCGCAGGGGGAGCAGGGCCTCCGGCCCCTCCCGGAAAAAACGGCTCTGCCGCTGGAGTACAACCTGGGCGCACCGCAGCAGGGTGCTGTCTCGCTGTCCCGCCGCCCACAGCACGTTCTCCGCCTGCCGCAGCTTTTCCGTAAGGTACTCCCGTACCTCCCTGTCCTCTGTCTGGGCCAGCAGGTTCCTGTAATACAGGCTCACCCGGAAGGGCGGGCGCTCCCCCCGGAGGGCCCGGACCGTGAGCCGGCCCTCCCGCTCCTCCACCACCAGGTCCGGCTGGGGGTAGTGGACCTGCTCCACACGCTGAAAAACCGCCCCGGGCCGGGGCTCCAGCTCCCGGATGACCCGTTGGGCCTCCTCCACCTGCTCCACGGTAATCCCCAGCCTGGAGGCCAGGGCCCGGAAGTGCCGCCGGGCCAGCAGGTCCAGGTGATCGCGGACGATGGCCAGGGCGGGGCCGGTCTCGCCGATTCGCTCCAGCTGAAGCTCCAGGCACTGGGACAGGTCTGCCGCCCCCACCCCCGCCGGCTCCAGGGTCTGAAGCAAAGCCAGCGCCCGCTCCAGGCTGGGCAGGGGGATCTCTCCCTGGCGGGACAGCTCCTTCAGCGGGGTGCGCAGATAGCCGTCGTCCTCCAGGCAGCGGATCAGATACTCCACAAGCCGCCGGTCCTCATCCGCCAGCCTCAGCCGGTCCAGCTGGCGGGAAAGGAAGCTGACCAGCGTCTCCTCCAGGCCGCCGCCGGTGCCCACCCGGGCCAGCGGGTCCAGCTCCTCGTCGTTGATGCGCTGGTAGAACCAGTTCTGGCTGTCGTTGTCCTCCAGCCAGCGCAGGCGGCTGAGGAATTCCTCCTGCTCCGGGACGCGGGGCGCGGACACAGGGTCCTCCACCTCAATCACCGGATTCTCCTGGGCCAGGTCCCGGACATAGGTCTCCAGCTCCAGCGTACTCAGCCGCAGCAGCTCCACGCTGTACAGCTGCCGCTGGCTCAATTTCTGGGTCTGTGTCTGTTGCAGCTCCATGGGCGGGCCCCCTTTCTCTCCAGTACAGTTTAGGTCCAAACCGTCGAAAAGTCAAGAAAAAAGGCGCCGCCCGCAGAAGGCGCGGGCGGCGGATGAGGAGAAACAAATTTTATCTCAACTCAGCGCTCCTGTCACAGTTTCAGCGGTACGGATCAGCCCGCCGGAATGGATGTAATCCTTCAGGTACTCAATGTAGGGGTGGAGAAACATGTCCTTCTCCATCACCGGGACCGTCCTGCCGATCTCAGCCAGCACCGCCGCGGTGGCGGGAGCCCGGCTCACCTCCGGGTCCACAAACTGCTGCACCTCATAGACACTAAGCAGCTCGATGGCCAGTATGTACTCCAGCTTCTCCGCCATGGGACCCGCCTTCTTGCAGGCGTTGTAGCCCATGGCCACATAGTCCTCCTGGTTGCCGCAGGTGGGGGTGTTGTCGATGGTGGAGGGAGTGGCCAGCATACGCATCTCGTTCAGAAGGCCGGCCTGGGCGTACTGAGGAATCATCAGGCCGGAGTTCAGCCCCGGCTCCTTGATGCAGAAGTAGGGGTAGCCGGAGATGGAGCCGTCGATGATGCGGTTGTTGCGCCGCTCGCTCATTTTCGCCAGGCCCACGGCGGCGATGCAGGCGCTGTCCATCTCCATGCCCACATAGGCCGAGTCGGCGTTGCAGGCGGAGATTACCGCCTCATTGCCTGCCTCCGGCCAGAGGATGGGGTTGTCACAGCAGGCGTTCATCTCGATCTCGACAGTTCTTTTGGCATCCTCCAGGGTCTTCCGGGCCGCGCCGTGAAGCTGGGGGATGCACCGCAGAGACAGCGCGTCCTGCACCCGGCTGCCCGCATACTTCTCTATGATGCCCGAGCCCTTCAGGATCCGCCGTACGTTTTCCGCCGCTCTGCCCTGGTCCGGATGGGGCCGGACCGCCATCACCCGGGGATCAAAGGCGTTGATAACTCCTTTCAGCGCCTCCAGAGACATGGCCCCCACGATGTCGGCGGACTTGGCGGCGTTGAGCATATCATACAGCGCCAGGGCCGCCATGGCGGTGGCGGAGGTGGTGCCCGACGTCAGGGGAAGCCCCTCCTTGGCGTTGAGCTCCATGGGCTCCAGCCCGGCCCGTTTCAGGGCCTCGGCCCCCTCCAGCAGCTCGCCCTTGTAGTAGGCCTTGCCCCGGCCCAGCAGCACCAGGGCTATGTGGGCCTCGGGGGAGAGGTAGCCCACGCTGCCGTCGCCGGGGGCGTAAGGGGTCAGGCCGGTGTTGAGGAAATCCCGGTACTTTTCCAGCACGCACATCCGCGCGCCGCTGTAGCCCTGGCCCAGGTTTTGCAGCACCATGAGCATGATGCCCCGCACCCGCTCCACGCTCAGAGGCTCACCCACCGAGACGGAGTGAGACAGAATGATGTTTTCCTGGAGCTGGACGGTCTCATCCTTACTGATGGCCTTGGTACACAGAATGCCCAGGCCGGTGGTGACGCCATACATCACCCGCTCCTCCTCCACCCACTGCTCCACCAGAGCCCGGGATCGGTTTACCCGCTCCGCATACGCGGGAGAAAACTCTACCTTCCGCCCGAACCGGGCCACGGAGACAAAGTCCTCCAGGGTAATAGGCGCTCCTAAAACCAGGCTTTTTTTCTCTGTCTGCATAGCAAACAACACCTCCTGTTTTATTTCCAGCGGCCACAGGGCCGCCATATCTGGTGCGCTCGGAAAATCAGTAGCCAATAAACGAGGATATTACAATCAGTACCGCACAGGCGGCGTAGGCAATTCCCAGGAACGGAAGGATAAATTTGAACCACTTGTTGAAGGGGATGCGGGCGTAGGACAGACAGGCAATCAACGCGCCCATGGTGGGGAAGCCCAGGTTGCTCAGGCCGTCGCCGAACTGGAAGGAGAGTATGGTCATCTGCTTGCTGATGCCCACGATTTCCGCCATAGGCATCAGGATCGGCATCGTAACCAGCGCCTGGCTGCTGCCGGAGGGAATAAAGAAATTCAGTACTGTCTGAACTACCAGCATAGCCACGCCGGTAATGGCGGCGGGCAGGCCGGCCACCAGGTTCACCAGGGCATGTACGATGGTGTAGGTAATCTGGCCGTTGTCCATAACGATGGAGATGCCCCGGGCCAGGCCGATCGCCATAGCGGCAATAAACACCGACTGTGCGCCGGCCAGCAGTCCGTCCGCAATTTTTCCGCCGCTGAAGCCGGCAATCAGGCCGCACGCAATGCCGCAAATCAAATACATGGCCGCCATATCAAACAGGCCCCAGCCCCACTCCAGGCTGCCGTAGACCACCAGGATGATGGTGACCACAAACACGACCAGAATCAGCTTGCGCCGAAGGGTAAACTCCAGCTGTGCGTCAGAGGCACTTTTCAGGTCGGAATAGTCCTCGCCGTACATAATGCCCTTGGAGGGGTCACGCTTCACCCGCTCGGCATAGCGCAGCACAAACCAAATGGCAATGGCACCCAGCACCACCAGGGACAGCATACGATAGCCGATACCCGAGAACAGCTCCAGGCCACCGATGCTCTGGGCGTTGCCCACGGTGTACAGGTTGGTGGGCCCGGCGGCCCAGCCGACAATGTCGGCCACAAAGACAATGGCCACACCTGTAACCACGTCATAGCCCAGCATCAGGGCCACAGCCACGCCAATGGGGACAAAGGGGATCGAGCCTTCCAGCATGGAGGGGAACGCGCCAATGCACAGGAAGAAGATCATCATACCGGCCAGAACGATTCTGCCGCTCTTATCCCCCAGTTTTTTGGTCAGCGAAACCAGCGCGGCGCGAATGGCGCCAGTGCTGTCTATCAAACCGATGGACGCGCCAATGGTCAGGATCATACAGATCAGCGCAATCCCGTTCTGAATGCCCAGGGGAATGGCTTTAAAGAAATCGAAAAAGCCCACAGGCGTGTTCTCCACATAGTGGAAGCTGTCTGGATCCACCGCTGAAACGCCGTTGACTTCCACCATGTCGTACTGCCCGGCGGGCAGTACCCAGGTCAAAATGGTCATGAGTGCCAGAATGGCAAACAAAATGACGAACGCATGGGGAAATTCCCTCTTCTTTTTTACCTTCTTGTTAGATTCCATGCTCATCTCCTCTTACTCCTTTCTTCTACTGTGGAAGGGTCTATCGAACCTTCCGGTCCTCAAGGAACATAACACTGACCGCAGGACAGCAATGTCCTGTTGGATAATTATATATGTTTTTGCGTTTAATTTTCGTTTAACCCTGAAGTGTACCCAATGTGCATTCCGTATACTCAATAATCGGGAACGTCAACCATCCTTGAAAAATCCGCTCAGGTATTGAACCATCCCGGTTTTTGTGATATCCTTCTGACGGTTGAGCAAATCCGCTGCTTTTCATGTACAACTATTGGAGGACGCCCATGACGGGAAAAATTCGCGCGTTTATGGTCACCCACCGGGAGCAGCTGGCCTATCTGGCCGTCGGCTGCATGACCATGCTGATTAACTACATCCTGTACGCCCTGCTGACAGAGCTGCTTACTCTGCATTACACGGCCGGCAACGTGATCGCCTGGGCGGCAGCCGTGGCCTTCTCCTATCTGGCCAACGGCGCCTGGGTCTACCGTTCCACCGCCAGCCGGGGCTGGAAGGAGGCCGGCCGGTTCGTCCTGTCCAGACTGTTCTCCCTCGGGCTGGAGACGGTGCTACTTCTGCTGCTGATTACCGCGCTGCGGGTAAACTCTCTGTTCGCGAAGCTGCTGGTTTCCATCGTGGTGGTAGTGGTGAACTACTTGACCGGCCTGCTGGTATTCAAAGGGACGGGAACGCGGTAACCGCAAATGAGCAGACAAAAACAGGAACGGCATGAGCAGCGTCATGCCGTTCCTGTTTCAGCTCTCCATGTGCCGGCCTAAAAAGGCCGCGATGGACTGGACTAGCTTGTACTCCACCTCTCCGCCGGTGAGATGATTCGGCCCGGCCCCAGCAAAGAGGACGCAGCCCAGCACATCCCCCTCCGACAGAATCGGAGCCGCAGTGCTCAGGGCGTATTTCTCACTGTCGGCGCACAGGGGAATGGCCTCCTCCCCCGGCTTGTACTGGTAGACCTGCCGGCCCTCCATCAGCCGCTCCAACTGGGGGGAGATGGCCTTCTCCGCCAGCTCCCGGCGGGGAACCCCCGCCACGGCAATGCAGCTGTCCCGGTCGGTGATGACCGTCACCTGTCCGGTGGTGCGGTTCAGCGTCTCACACAGCTGGCCGGCAAAATCCACCAGCCCGCCCATCAGGGAATACTTTTTAAAAATGACGCCGCCGTCCTTGTCCGTGTATATCTCCAGAGGGTCGCCCTCCCGAATACGCATCGTCCGGCGAATTTCCTTTGGGATCACTACCCGGCCCAAGTCATCGATACGGCGCACGATTCCAGTTGCTTTCATCTAGCTCATGCCTCCTGCGGTTTTGTTTCTTTGACGCAGTTAGTATCCGCAGAGTCTGCCAGGATATACAGAAATTTGCATGGCTTTGTTTTCCAATCACTATCAGGGCTTTTATCTTTAAACAGGACATCCCTCAGACGGCAGCCGTAACAAGGGCTGAGACCCCTGCGTCTCAGCCCTTGTTTTCTCCTATTTTCCGCAAAAATAGTCCTGTATCTGTCCCCGCGTCACGGCGGCGGCATCCTGGCCGGACAGCACCGCCTTGGTCCAGCTCACCGTCCGTTCCACTGCGGCTCCGGCGTCCCAGCGGGGGGTCCAGCCCAGGCGGGCGGCAATCCTGCCGCAGTCCAGCCGGAGGTGGTCCGCCTCGGCAGGGCCGCCGTCCGGAGATACAGTCCACCGGGCTCCCTCTCCCCAGCAGCGGCAGAACAGCTCCGCCAGGGCGCCAGTGGTGAGGCAGTCTCCCGGGGCCGGTCCCACGTTGTAGGCCCCGGCCAGGCCGGGGTCGCCCCACTGGGCCTGCCCGATCAGCAGGTAGGCAGACAGAGCCTCCAGCACGTGCTGGTAGGGCCGGACGGAGCGGGGATTCCGCACCGGGACGTCCTCCCCCCTCAGCACTGCGCGGACGCAGTCCGGAAGGATACGGTCCTCAGCCATATCCCCGCCTCCAATCACATTGCCCGCCCGGGCGGTGGAGACCGCCACCCCCCGCTCCCCCAAAAAGGAGCGGACATAGGCCCCGGTGACCAGCTCGGCGCAGGATTTGCTGTTGGAGTAGGGGTCGGCGCCGTCCAGCGGGTCCTCCTCCCGGCAGCCCTGAGCGGAGGCTTGATAGACCTTGTCGGTGGTCACGTGCACCACGGAGGCCACGCTGCTACAGCCCCGCACGCACTCCAGCAGGTGGACGGCACCCATCACGTTGGTAGAGTAGGTGCCCACCGGGTCCCGGTAGGAGGCCCGCACCAGGGGCTGGGCCGCCAGATGGAACACCACCTGGGGCCGGCTGTCGCGAAACACCCGGCGCAGGCGGTCCAGGTCCCGCACATCCCCCTCCACCGAGTGCATCCGCCCCTCCAGGCCCAGCCGACCAAACAGCCCGTCTTCCTCCGCAGGAAGGGCGTAACCCGTCACCTCCGCGCCGGCGGAGAGCAGCAGCTCACTGAGCCACGCCCCCTTAAACCCGGTGTGGCCGGTAATCAAGACCCGCTTGTTCTGATAAAATCCCAGCTCTGCCCCCATGCGCCACCGCCTCCCTGACCTCCGTTGGTCAGGTTCTATTATGCCCCTTTTCCGGCAATTTCGCAAGCTCTGTTTCTGTCCGGCGCCTGTTTTTTGTGCTCTCAGGTCAGCCGCCGCACGCGGCGGGGCATCCTCCTCAGCCGGACAGCTCCTCCCAGGGGACGCCCAGCAGCAGCAGCGCTCCGGCGGTGGCCAGGGCCGGGAGGGCCTCCTCTCCCGGCGCCAAGGTCAGAGGAAATTCCTGCCGTTCCACCACCTGACCGCCCAGGGTAACCACCTCCCGCTGGAGCGCCGCCCACAGGGTGTCTCCCTCCCGGCTGGAGATGGTCAGGCTGTCCCGGGGGGATGTGCCGTAACTGACCGCGCTGGCCGCCTGGGGCAGTGTACCCCGCATCCCGCCGGGCAGGAGTACGGTGCGGCACTGACGGGGCAGCTCCATCCCCCGGACGGCGGCCTGAGGGGACACCACCAGCAGCGCCGGATGGTCCGCACTGGCGCACCGGCCCCGAAGACCGCCCCGGCTGCGCAGCCGCTCCATAATCGCCTGTTCAATGCCCTCTCCGGCCTCCAGCACCTGAAAACATTCCATATTTCTCTCCCCTTTCCCGACAGTTTGAGCAATTTTGCGATTTTTATGCGGTATCTTTTTGTAGAGGCAGGTATTATCCGCCCCTACACATCTCTTGACTTTTCCCTCCCCTTTCTGATAAGATGTAGTCTGTTAAATTGGGTTTATTTGCCCGGAGAAAAACGAGGTATCATCATGGCACAGAAGAAAAACTACGGCAACGACTCCATCTCCGCCCTGAAGGGGGCCGACCGGGTGCGCAAGCGTCCGGGGGTCATCTTCGGCTCCGACGGGCTGGAGGGCTGTGAGCACGCTGTCTTTGAGATTATGTCCAACGCCATTGACGAGGCCCGGGAGGGCCACGGCTCCCTCATCACCGTCACCCGGTTTGAGGACGGCTCTATCCAGGTGGAGGACCAGGGCCGGGGCTGCCCGGTGGACTGGAACGAGAAGGAGCAGAAATTCAACTGGGAGCTGGTCTTCTGCGAGCTGTATGCCGGCGGCAAGTACAACAACGACGGCGGCGACAACTATGAATATTCCCTTGGTCTCAACGGCCTGGGCTCCTGCGCCACCCAATACGCCAGCCTGTTCATGGATGTCACCGTCTGGCGGGAGGGAAAGAAGTACTCCCTCCACTTCGAGAAGGGGGAGAACATCGGCGGACTGCAGTCCGAGCCCACCGACCGGGGCAAGAAAACCGGCACCACCATCCGCTGGAAGCCCGACCTGGATGTGTTTACCGACATCAACATCCCGGTGGAGTACTACCTGGACGTGATGAAGCGCCAGGCGGTGGTTAACGCCGGGGTGACCTTCCGCTTTAAAAATCAGGTGGGCGGGAAATTTGAGACCACCGACTTCAACTATGAAAACGGCATTGTGGACTATGTAACTGAGCTGTCCGGAGAGGACGCCCTCACCGCCCCCGTCTTCTGGCAGACCGAGCGGAAGGGCCGGGACCGGGCGGACAAACCGGAGTACAAGGTGAAACTGTCGGTGTCCTTCTGCTTCTCCAACAAGGTGCAGGTGGTGGAACACTACCACAACTCCTCCTGGCTGGAGCACGGCGGCTCCCCGGAGAAGGCTGTGCGCTCCGCCTTCGTCTCCGCCATCGACGGCTGGCTGAAGGGACAGAACAAGTACACCAAGGGGGAGAGCCGGGTCACCTTCCCCGACATCCAGGACGCCCTGGTGCTGGTGAGCAACAACTTCTCCACCCAGACCTCCTACGAAAACCAGACCAAAAAGGCCATCAACAACAAGTTTGTCCAGGAGGCCATGACGGAATTTCTCCGTGCCCAGATGGAGGTCTATTTCATCGAAAACCCCGCCGACGCCCAAAAGATTGCCGAACAGGTACTCATCAACAAGCGGGCCCGGGAGAACGCGGAAAAGACCAGGCTGAATATCAAGAAGAAGCTCACCGGCTCTATGGATATCTCCAACCGGGTGCAGAAGTTTGTCCCCTGCCGCACCCGGGACGTGAACCGCAGCGAGCTGTATATCGTGGAGGGCGACTCGGCGCTGGGCAGCGTGAAGCAGGCCCGGGACGGGGAGTTCCAGGCCATCATGCCCATCCGGGGCAAGATCCTCAACTGCCTTAAAGCGGACTACGGCAAAATCTTCAAGAGCGAGATCATCACCGACCTGCTGAAGGTGCTGGGCTGCGGTGTGGAGGTCCACGACAAGCGGGCCAAGGATATGGCCGCCTTCGACCTGTCCGCCCTGCGGTGGAACAAAATCGTCATCTGCACCGACGCCGACGTGGACGGCTTCCAGATTCGCACTCTGGTGCTCACCATGCTCTACCGCCTCACCCCCACCCTGATTCAGGAGGGGTACGTCTATATCGCCGAGTCCCCCCTGTTCGAGATCACCTGCAAGGAGAAGACCTGGTTCGCCTACTCCAACAAGGAGAAGGACGACATTGTGGCCACCCTTCAGGGAAAAAAGTACGACGTCCAGCGCTCCAAGGGCCTGGGCGAGAACGAGCCGGAGATGATGTGGCTGACCACCATGTCCCCCGACACCCGGCGGCTCATCAAGGTCATGCCCGAGGACGTGGAGCGCACCGCCCAAATGTTCGACCTCCTTCTGGGCGACGACCTCACCGGCCGGAAAACCCACATCGCCGACCACGGCCATGAGTTTTTGGAGCTGGCGGATATTTCTTGAGGTGCGGTTATGAATTTTATTGACCGGGCTATCGCCAACCGGCATACCATGAGCGCCGATGATTTTCTCCAGGCCATGGCAGATATTTATAAAGAGCCCCAAGTGTGGAATGTATTGGATCGCTATCCACAGTATATCCAGGATGTCATTCTCATCATTGATTATGATACTTTTCTTCAGATGGAGGGGCCCTATGATTTCCTGTCGGGACAGGCCAGACGGCAGGAGGAGACGGTGGCCGCCCTGGAACGGGCGGGCCTGAACCGGGAAGCCGCTCTGATTCGTCGAGCCAATGGGCTGTATCTGGAGGAGGACTGCGAAGAAACTTATGAGGAGGAACTGGACGCCATCGCGGACAGCCTCGCCCTATATAACAAGAACAGTGGAACCTACGAAGAATTTTGGGCTCAAGTCATCAGCTATATTGAACAAAATAAGGATTGATAATTAAATGGCCAAGAAGAAAACGCCAAATGAGAATAAAGCCAGGAAGATGGACCCTAACGTGATGGGTCTGCGGGCGGAGGTGCTGGAGCAGCCCATCACCCAGACCCTGGAGATCAACTACATGCCCTACGCCATGTCGGTCATCATCTCCCGGGCCATCCCGGAGATCGACGGCTTCAAGCCCTCCCACCGAAAGCTGCTGTACACCATGTACCAGATGAAGCTCCTGGGGGGCGGGCGGACCAAGTCGGCCAACATCGTGGGCCAGACCATGAAGCTCAACCCCCACGGCGACGGCCCTATTTACGACACCATGGTCCGTCTCAGCCGGGGCTACGGGGCCCTGCTCCACCCCCTGGTGGACAGCAAGGGCAACTTCGGCAAGGTCTACTCCCGGGACATGGCCTACGCCGCCAGCCGGTACACCGAGGCCCGCCTGGACGCCATCTGCGCCGAGCTCTTCCGCGACATCGACCAGGACACGGTGGATTTCGTGGACAACTACGACGGCAAGATGAAGGAGCCCACCCTGCTGCCCACCACCTTCCCCAACGTGCTGGTCTCCGCCAACAAGGGCATCGCCGTGGGCATGGCCAGCGACCTGTGCGGCTTTAACTTGGGAGAGGTGTGCGACACCACCATCGCCTTTTTGAAAAACCCGGACCACGATATTATGTCAACTCTAAAGGCTCCCGACCTGCCCACCGGCGGCGAGCTGCTCTACGACGCCGCCGCCCTGGCGGATATCTACCGCACTGGCCGGGGCTCCTTCAAGGTGCGCTCCCGGTGGCGCTACGTGAAGGAGGAGAACCTCATCGAGGTCTTTGAGATCCCCTACTCCACCACCAGCGAGGCCATTCTGGACAAGGTATCCGAGCTGCTGAAGGCGGGCAAACTGAAGGAGATTGCCGACATGCGGGACGAGACCGACCTGTCCGGCCTGAAGCTGACCATCGACCTGAAGCGGGGGACTGACCCGGAGAAGCTGATGGCCAAGCTCTTTAAAATGACCCCCCTGATGGACAGCCAGTCCTGCAACTTCAACATCCTCATCGCCGGCTTCCCCAAGGTGCTGGGGGTACGGGAAATTCTGGAGGAGTGGACCGCCTGGCGGATGGACTCGGTGCGCCGCCGGGTATACTTCTCCATGAACAAGAAGAAGGAGAAGCTGCACCTGTTAAAGGGCCTGCGGCGGATCCTCCTGGACATCGACCGTGCCATCCAAATCATCCGGGACACCGAGGAGGACGCCGAAGTGATTCCCAACCTGATGATCGGCTTCGGCATAGACCAGGTTCAGGCGGAGTACGTGGCCGATATCCGGCTGCGCAACATCAACAAGGAGTACATCCTCAAGCGCACCCAGGAGGTGGACGCCCTCGCCGACGAGATTGCCGACCTGGAGGACATTGTCAGCTCCCCCAAGCGCATCCGGAAGATCATCGTGGATGAGCTCACCGAGGTGAAGAAGAAATACGCCGTCCCCCGGCGCACCCAGATTGTCTACGACCACATGGACGAGCCCGTCATGACGGTGGAGGACGAGACCCCCGACTACCCCGTCCACCTGTTCTTCTCCAAAGAGGGCTATCTGAAAAAGATCACCCCCCAGTCCCTGCGGATGGCCAGCGAGCAGAAGTACAAGGAGGGGGACGGCCCCTGTCTCCAGTGGGAGGCCAATAACCGGGACGAGCTGCTGGTGTTCACCGACAAACAGCAGTGCTACAAGACCCGGCTGTCCGATTTCGACGACACCAAGGCCAGCGCTCTGGGGGACTACCTGCCCTCTAAGCTGGCCATGGAGCCGGAGGAGCGGGCCCTGTGGGCCTGCATCCCCGGGGACTACTCCGGCCAGGTGCTGTTCTTCTTTGAAAACGGCAAGGCCGCCCGGGTGGAGCTGTCCACCTACCAGACCCAGACCCGGCGGAAGAAACTCACCGGGGCCTACTCGGACAAGTCCCCCCTGGCGGCCGCCTTCCTGCTGCGGGAGGACTTCGAGGCGGCGGTGATCTCCACCGAGGGCCGCTGCGTCATCTTCCACACCGCCAGCCTGAACCCCAAGACCACCCGGAACACCCAGGGGGTCAACATTATGACGCTGAAACCCAAGTTCAAGGTAGAGAAGGTGCTGCCCCTGGACCGCACCCACATCCAGAACGCCGCCCGCTATCGGGCCCGCTCCCTGCCCATCGCCGGCGCGCTCCTCAAGGAGGAGGACCGGGGGGAGGAGCAGATGACGCTGCTGTAATAAAATGCCCCCCTGCTAAAGGGGGGTGGGGGGATTCCGTGTATTGGAAACTTTCCGCATGACGGAATCCCTCCACCACCGCCTGCGGCGGCGGTCCCCCTCCCTTTGGCAAGGGAGGCAATTAACCCTATCACAAGGAGGACCCCTATGACCAAATCCAACCCCACCCGCATGGTGCGGGACTACACCTGGATTGCCCTGGGCTCCCTGCTCTACTCCCTCAGCTTCGACTGGTTCTATGTCCCCAATCAGATCGGCTTCGGTGGCCTTACCGCCCTGGGCATGATCTTAAACCACCTCTCCCCCGCCATTCCCATCGGCACGGTGGTGCTGGTGCTGAACATCCCCATCTTCATCCTGGGGTGGAAATTCCTGGGCGGGCACACCCTGGTGTCCTCCCTGTTTGCCATGGCGGCCACCTCCGTGCTGGTGGACCTGATCGCCGCTCTGTACACCTTCCCGCCTATGGACCCCATGCTGTCCGCCGTCTTCGGCGGGGTGAGCCTGGGGGCATCCCTGGGGATGATTTTCTCCAAAGGGGCCACCACCGGCGGCACCGACCTGATCGCCCGGCTGCTGAAGCTGCCCTTCGCCTGGCTGCCTATGGGCAAGCTGCTCATGGTGGTGGACCTGACCATGCTGCTGGCGGTGTCCGTCGCCTTCCGCAGCCTGGAGAGCGCCATGTATGGCATCATCGCCCTGTATATCTCCACCTTGGTCATGGATCAGGTACTCTACGGGCTGGACAAATCCAAGGTGGCCTATATCATCACCTCCAACCCCCGCCCCATGGCTGAGGAGATCGACCGGCAGCTGGACCGGGGTACCACCTTCCTCTATGGGGAGGGCAGCTTCTCCGGACAGAACAAGCTGGTGCTCATGTGCGCCTTTAAACAGCGGCAGATCGTCCCCTTGAAGGCCCTGGTCCACGAGCTGGACCCCCAGGCCTTCCTCATCGTCTGCGATGCCCACGAGGTACTGGGCCTGGGCTTTAGAAGATATCAAAAGAACGACCTGTAGGGGCCGCCCCCCTACAAAGATAAAGGAGTGTTTACAATGACAGACTGGACTAACCTGACCAAAAATCTGGAACAGCGGGGCTTTACCCCCAAGGTCTTCTCCACCAAGGAGGAGGCCGCCGACTACCTGGACAGCCAGATCGACGGGGTGAGCGTGGCCTTCGGCGGCTCCATGACGGTGCAGGAGATGGGGCTGTACCCCCGGCTGGCCGCCCACAATAACGCCCTGTGGCACTGGAACAAGGACGCCCTGACCGAAGCTGCCACCACTGATGTGTACATCTGTTCTGTCAATGGCCTGGCGGAGACCGGCGAGCTCATCAACATCGACGGGGTGGGCAACCGGGTGGCCTCCACTATTTTCGGCCACAAGCGGGTCTATTTCGTGGTGGGGAAAAACAAGGTCGCCCCCGACTACGACGACGCCCTGTGGCGGGCCCGGAACATCGCCGCCCCTAAAAACTGCCAGCGGCTGGGCCTCAAGACCCCCTGTGCCGTCAAGGCCGACAAATGCTACAACTGCTCCAGCCCGGACCGCTCCTGCCGCGCCCTGGTGGTGCTGTGGGAAAAGCCCCGGGACGTGGAACGGATGGAGGTCATCCTTATCGACGAGGACCTGGGCTATTGATATGGACCTGTAGGGGGCGGCCTCCGCGCCGCCCCGCTTCCCAATTCCCAAAATGGGCCGGCACAGAGACCGGCCCCTGCACGCAGAGGAGGTAACCTCCATGAAAAAAAATCTTCTGACAGGGATGCTGGCCGCCGCCCTCCTTCTCACCGGCTGCTCCGCCCTGCTGGAGCGGGACTACTCCTCCGTCACCCCCCACAACGCCGTCCCCGCCACCGAGGGGGACCCCTCTATCCTCCGGGCGGACAGCTATCAAGAGCTGGTCAACGCCCTGATCTACTTCGTCAACGGCGGCATGGAGGAGGGCACCGTCCGGCTGTACACCGACACGGAGAACGTGGAACCCTTCCTGTCCGACGCCTGTCTGGAGGTGGTGCAGGAGGACCCCCTGGGGGCTTACTGCGTGGAGTTCATCAAATACACCGTGGACCCGGTGGTGGCCTACTCCGAGGCCCACATCGCCATCACCTACCGCCGCACCCGGGAGCAGGTGGCCTCCATCGTCCAGGCCACCGGCGTTGCGGCCATCCGCAGCGAGCTGGAGTCCGCCCTCAGTGCTTTCGCGCCTGAGCGCACCCTTCGGATCAGCTACTTTGAGGAAAACGAGACCTTTATTCAGGATTTAGTCCGTCAGGCCTACTACGACGCCCCCGCCTATGCCCTGGGGATGCCGGAGGTAGACCTGACCATCTACCCCAACAGCGGCCGCCAGCGCATTGTGGAGATTCTGCTGACCTACCCCCTGGACGCCCAGGAGCTGGAGCGGCGTCAGGAGGAGGTGGCCCTGGCCCTGGACGGGCTGGCCCTGCCTCTGGACAGCGCCGCCGGGACGGACATGGCCCTGAAGGCCGCCCAATTCCTGCTGAAGGCGGGACGGTTCGATCCCCAGGGGGGGCAAACGGTCTACGACCTGTTTCACTCCGGAGCCGCCAATGACGAGGGCCTGTCCCTGGCCTACGCCGCGCTGTGCCAGCGGCTGGCGCTGCCCTGCCAAGTGGCCTGGGGCGCCCTGGAAGGGGAACCCCACTTCTGGAACGTAGTCCAGACCGGCAGCGGCTGGCGCCACCTGGACCTGGCAGCCGGAGAACGGGACGACGGCCCGCTGTACACCGATGCCCAGCTGACCGAGCTGGGCTATACCTGGGAGGACAGCTCCCTCCCCCGCTGCGCGGAGGACTGAAACCCTGCCAAATTCTTACTCTTGTGTTACAGCCCTTGTCAAGACAGGAAAAATTCAGTATAATGTCCTTATTTGAACCAATCCCCCTTCCGGAAAGGAGCCCTTCCCATGAAAACAATCAAACGCCGGCTGGCCGCCGCCATCTTCACGGCTCTGGCCCTGTTTCTTTCCATCGCCTCCGGCCTGGCCGCCCCTGGGGAGAGCCCCTTTGCCGAATTCCGCATCGACGCCTCCGGGATGGATGTCTCAGACCGGGAGATCTCGGTGGACATCTACCGCCGGGACGACGGCGGGCAGTTCCAAAAAGACAGCAGCCTCCAATACTCCTGCCGCCTCAACCGGGTCACCAGCGACGCAAGCCTGTTTATCCAGGCCAGCGGGGAGGGCGTATGGGTGACGGTGGACTACCTCACCGACATCAATGGCGACGGCATCTACGAGCTGCTGTCGGACGACAGCACCCCCGTCTGGGATCAGATGGACGCCCAGGGCACTCTGGGGGACAGCCGCGCCACGCTGGCGCGGGACCAACTCTATATCCTGTCGCCGGACGATCTGGTCAGCCGCAGCCGTCAGGCCTCCCAGGACCGCTCCGCCGGCGGGGCCCACGCCCTGGACGTGGGCCAGGATGCCCTCTCCCGCCAGGAGTTTCCCCTGTGTATGGTCCGCCTGCACCGCACCGATCCCACCGGCGGCCAGAGCGATGAGCAGACCTACTACCTGCAAATTTATGGCAGTGTGCTCATCCCCTTCGACGTCTCCCCCTCCGACTGGTTTTACAATGCGGTGGAGTTTGTTCTGGACCAGGGCTACTTCTCCGGGGTGGACAGCGGGCACTTCCTGCCCAACGGCCAGTTGACCCGGGCCCAGCTGGCCCAGGTTCTGTGGACGGTGGGCGGCTCCAAGCAGGGCCCCCGAACCCAATTTTTCGATGTTCTCCCCTCCAGTTGGTACTATCCGGCTGTCTGCTGGTGCCAGGAGGAAGGCTTGATTGTCGGCTACTCCGACAATACCTTTGCCCCCAACGACCCGCTCACCCGGGAACAGATGTTTACCATCCTCCACCGCTACGCCCAGTATGCTGGCTCCAGCCTGCGCACCACCATCAGCCTGGCCCGGTTTTCCGACCAGTCTCAGGTCTCTCCCTGGGCAGCGGACGGCCTGCGATGGGCCGTGACAAACGGACTGATCTCCAGCGCTGTCAGCACTCTGGGCCCCGGCGAAGTGGTTACCCGGGCAGAGCTGGCCTCGGCCCTCTACTCCTACGAGCTGAACCTGGGCCTGCGCCGCTGAAAATTATTTTCCCGTCTCCCCAAACGTCCGGCGACAACATTGTCGCCGAACGTTTTTTGTCTGCCCTGTTTAGCCGCTGGAATATTTGTCCAAACTATCCATAGAATAGAGACAGGCCGGTCCCCGCCGTCCTGTCACGAAAACCGCGAGAGGAGCGATCCCTATGGCACTATCCGTCCGAAAGCTGTCCGGCCGCCGAAGCGGCCCCGCCCAAGAAGAACGCCAGGAACTGATGAACTCCCTGGCCCGCACCCGCACCCTCATCAACCAGGCCTATGGCGGCTTCAACACCGCCAGCGACAGCGACTTGATCGAGTCCTATGTCTTTGAGATCAACTCCCTTCAGGCCCGCTACAACTACCTTCTGCGCCGGGTCAAAGAGCTGGAGGGCATCACATGAGCCCCATCCCCGGCTATGCGGCCTGGGGCCTGATCGGGCTTCTGTTATGCGCCGTCCTGTTTCTTCTGCATCGGCCGGCCGCCCGCCTGATCCGGCTGGCCCTGCGCTCCTCTGTAGGGCTGGCCGTGCTGGCCCTGTTCTCCCAGGTCGGCCGGCTGATCGGCGTTCAGCTGGGTGTCAACCTGGTCAATGCCCTGGTCCTGGGCGTGCTGGGTCTCCCCGGTTTCGGCCTGCTGCTGATGGTCCAGTGGGTCCTGCGGTAGCGCTTACACCCGACAGCAGTCCATAGGGCAGGCCTCATCCGCCCGCATAAGCACCCCGCCGCCAGCTGGTGGAGCTGACCAACGTGCTGGACAAGGTTTCCCCGAGTTTAAGCCGTTCTTTAAGGGCCGGTTTCCTGTCACGCCGGTGATTTTCCGTTTATGACAGCAGGGTACTCTCCAGGTCCGCCAGCATCAAATCCAGTGCAGTAATGCCGCCCTCGGCGGTGTACCACACAGCAGGATGGGCCAGATACACGATGTGTCCGTTTTTGTAGGCATCCGTTCCCATGACCAGCTCATTCTCCAGAATCTCCTGGGCGAGCTGTGCGCCCTCTGTGGCGATAGCGGCGTCACGATCCATCACAAAGATGTACTCTGGGTTTTGATCGACAATGAACTCAAGGGACGCCTCATTTCCGTGGGTGAAGGTTTTCAGCGTTTCGACGCGGCTGTCAAACCCGCCCATCAGCGCTGCCACCTGATCCTCCAGACCAAATATGGAAGCAATGGTGGCGGCATTTTTACGGACAGACTCCACCACGCCAAGGCTGCTGTCGGTAGCCAGATAGACCACCGGGGCGATCTCGCTGAGCGCGTCATAGGACCTGCTCAGACGGCCGCCGATGAAGATTACATCCGGCTCGCAGGCCATGACCGCCTCTAAATCAGCTTCTTTGATCGTCCCCAGGTTGGAGATATTCGCATCCGTCACATAGCTCTGGAGGTAATCCAGACTGGTGATGGTTTCAGGAGCGGCAGGGGTTAGGGTTGCCAAAAGATTGTCGTACTCATTGGGGTCCATCACGCTGGTAAGGGTACTCTGGATGCTGGAAAAGAAAGAGGATAAAACTGTGCCGATGAGCAGTACATAGAGTACAGGGGAAAATCACCATTCGGCCTGTTATGTCGCACACCAGCACAAATAACGCGCCAAACAGAGGCGGGGCAGACGGGAGATCAGGAAAATTTCCAAATGCTCACTGTCCCCCTGTAACAGCCCTGATAGCTCCACGTCCAGGACACCAATGAACAGCGACCAGATGGACAGGATCAAAAGCAGGGTGAACAAAACAAGGGTAGTCAAATGCTTTTTTATGACAGACACCTCCAGTAAAGTTAGTAAAGACTAACCATAGAGCATTAAGAAATGCGTATGATGGAAGGTTGGGAGACTTGCCCATCACAACGCACAGCGCAATCAGTATAGCACACCGGGTTAGTTATATACAACTGCTTGATTGAACAAGAAAAGCTGTATTTAACGCAGGCAAATTTATCTATTATCACAAGGACCATCCAGGAGACAGCAGGTAAAACAAGTTCCAATTTATCTCTTGACAAAAGTCCCCACCTGTGCTAACGTTTAATTTGTAGTTAGTAATATCTAACTAAGGCAGCGTATGACCTCCCTACTTTCTTCCCCCCAAGGCCCTCTCCCCTTGGGGCTTCTCTGGCCGCAAAGGTTAGTTTTTACTAACTACAACCAAAAATATTTCATGAAGGAGCGTTCAACGATGAACAAGATCGCAATCGTATTCTGGAGCGGGACCGGCCTGACGGTCAACGAGGCCCCGGACCCAGAGGGCGAGGAGGCCTGCAGGGAGCTGGGCCGGAAGCTGGCGGCGTGGTGAGCGTGGACATTTCCCGGACGTTTGAGGCCGCGCTGGTCCGGCAGTGCGCCCCCACCCTGGCGGGGATGAAGCCGGGAAGCATCTTCTGTTTCAAGCAGTTCTCATCGGAAGCCCTCCGTCAAAAAACCAGCCAGTGGAATGAGCAGCTGGCCCCCTTTGGTCTCGCGGTTCGGATACTTCTGGAGCGCCCGGATTCAGGCTCGGCCATCGTCTATGTGTGCCGGCCAAGTCATTTGAAGCGAATCCTGTCCGGCCATGCGTACCAGCGGTTTTTGTCAGAGGCCGGATATGAGGACGCCGATCTGGACGGTCTTCTGGAACAGCTTGCCCACCGTCTGCGGACGCAGCCGGAGTTTCCCCATGAGATCGGTCTGTTCCTGGGATACCCTCTCCGGGATGTGATCGGCTTTATTGAAAACCATGGCCGGAACTTTACCTGCTGCGGCTTCTGGAAATCTTACGGCGACCCGGCGAAGATGCAGGTGTGCTTCGCCTGCTACCGCAGGTGCATCCAGACCTATGTAGCCATGTTTGAGCAGGGAATCCCCATTGAGCGGCTGGCAGTCCCGGCATAAGGGGTGGTGATCGAAATGGGATTACGGGCTTCCGGGGAGGATTATCTGGAGGCGGTTTTGATCTAGAGCCTGTTTAAAACCTTCTAATAAGGATGGCAATAAGTGCAAACGTAAGGATCTGGGCAGCGGCATGCAGGTCCTGGATGGTGACGTATCCGTTTCGGATGCTGTCCGCATACTCGTTCATTTCATCCACAACCCGGCGCAATCGCTTGGGGCCAAAGCCCTCCTTGTCCCGCAGGGCGCTGAAGAAGATGACAAACGCCTCCATGGCGCCTTGGCTTTTCGCCTCGGCCTTGAGTCTCAGCAGGTCTGCATAGCTTGCCGGATGGCGGGGCGGCCGCTTGTTATTACTTCCGCTGGATACCCGTAGGATTCTGCTTCCGGGCGCGCTTCACCGGGCGCCGGCAGCTCATGCCCCAGCGCTTCATGTAGTCCGACAGTGTACGCTCCTTTATGGCTTTGTGGAACTGCTTCTGGATGTACTGCCGCGTCCGCCCTAGCGTCCACAACTTGCCGGTAATCCCGAAATCCTCCGGTATTTTCTCTTCCACCGTCTTCCGGATATTCTCTTGTTCT
>CAJTSQ010000026.1:33323-33626 GCA_910578735.1 uncultured Oscillospiraceae bacterium | reverse complement strand
CATGTCCTCTAAATCGGCCTTGTTCAGCGCGTCCATGGGAGTATCAGGGGAAAGGTGCTTGTTGACCGCCGAAAAGTGTTGTCCGTAGGTGAGTAGGGTTTTCTCGCTGACCCCCGCCGCCCTTTTCCCAACAAGGAAATCGTGAAAGGTTTCCGCAACCGTGACGCTGTTTTTCATTTTGATTTTAGCCATTTTCAGCACTCCTTGATTTGTCAAATATTTTTGAAAAATCAAGCGTGCTACGCTGGCAGGTGCTAAATCACAGCTTTGAACAAATCAAAAGAAAGACCGCTGTAATCTTAC
>CAJTSQ010000026.1:0-33313 GCA_910578735.1 uncultured Oscillospiraceae bacterium | reverse complement strand
GCTTTGTCTTCCATCTTGCCAGCTTTTTGAGTTTCATGGCAGTAAACTTAAGCCTCACCCAATTGGAAACCTGGGTCAGGCCATGGTAATATGTGTAACACATAGCATGCTTTTCTTTCGTCGCTGTAGTAGTAGTCAAAATTCATGCTGTCCATATTTTGTCCAACCTCCAGACAATAAAAAAGGCTCGTTTTGACTTTCATCAAAACGAGCTTTTTCCGGTTCCCGGTGGTGGAGATAAGCGGGATCGAACCGCTGACCTCTTGAATGCCATTCAAGCGCTCTCCCAGCTGAGCTATACCCCCATAGTACAGCGCCAAATAATCGGCCTCATCCGGCGCAAGTGATATCTTACCAGAAACCATACTGTTTGTCAATGATAAAATTCAAATTTTTTCTTTTTCCCGCATACAATCCTGGTAAGGCATAATATTGACAGGATGTGGTGAGGTTTGTTATTATAGTACTATAAATCAAATCCTTTGCACGATGCGGGAGGAAAGCAATTATGTATCAATGCGGGATTCGTTTCTACCTGGTTGGCTGTCAGCCCAAGGAGGCCCTGTGTCTGAAGGAGATGCCGCCTCTGGAGGGCTTTGCTCACTCCTTTTCAGAGAGCGGCGCGCCGGACAGCGTTCTGGCCGCGGAGGCGGATGTTATTTTGGCCGATCTGCGTGCAATGGATGTGCGGCAGGCTGTGCAGGCCTTGCTGTCGGACCGGAAGGAGGGGGCGGAGCTGATCCTGCTGGCGGGTCAGGCTCAGCTGCCGCTGGACCTCCTGCCCCAGGTCCAGGAGGTCTGGACGGCTCCCCTGGCGGAGGAGGAGCTGCGCTTTCAATTTCTGCGCTGGCAGCGGACCTATAAGCTGCGCCGGGACTACTGGCAGACCAGCCAGTTTTGGGAGACCACCATCAACAGCGTGCCCAACCTGGTCTGGTACAAGTCGAAGGACGGGGTCCATGAGAAGGTGAATGACAGCTTCTGCCGGACGGTCAACAAGTCCAAGGAGCAGGTGCAGGGGCAGCGCCATGCCTACATCTGGGATGTGGAGTTTGACGATCCCGCCTGTATTGAGTCGGAGCGAATTGTCATGGAGACCCGGCAGACCTGTGTGTCAGAGGAGATTATCCAGACCGGCGAGGGCAAGCGTTTGCTGACTACATATAAAAGCCCCCTGTATGACCTGGACGGCAGCGTGATGGGCACGGTGGGAGTGGCCATCGACGTGACCCAGGAGCGGGCCTATGAGGAGGAGATCATCAGCAAGAACCACACGCTGGAGACCCTTTTTACCACCATGGACTGCGGCATCATGTACCACACCCTGGACGGCTCCCGCATCCTGAGCGTCAACCGGGCCGCCCTGAAGATTCTGGGCTTCGAGTCGGTGGAGGAACTGATTGCGGCGGGGTTTGATACGGTGGCGGCCTCTGTGATCGAGGAGGACAGGGAGCGGCTGAGGACCTGCATCCAGGGCCTGAAGAAGGTGGACGACAGTGTCAGCATTGAGTATCGGGTGCGCCACAGGGAGGGAAGGATCCTCCATGTGATGGGTAACATCAAGCTGGTGGAGGAGGACGGAGAGCTGTTTTACCAGCGGTTCCTCCTGGACTGCACTGCCCAGAAGCAGCGGGAGGAACAGGAGCGCCTGGCTGCGGAGCGCCGTCAGATGGCGCTGATTCAGGCCCTGAGCATTGACTTCAGCCTGGTGTGCGTGTTCAACCTGGACGACGGGACAGGGCAGGCGCTCCGGGTAGGCGAGTGCGAGGAGGAGGTGCTGCGCGGCGCCTTCTCCGGGGAGCTGCAGCTGGAGGACTGCCTGGGACAGTACATCAGGACCTGCGTCTATGCAGAGGACCAGGAGATGATGCAGAAAGCCTGCACCCGGGAGAATTTGAAGCAGGAATTGAGCGAGAGCGGGCTGTACTATGCCAACTACCGGACATTCTGCAAGGGAGAAATGCGTTACTTCCAGATGAAGGTGGTGTGTACAGGGGACTGGGAGGACAGCCGCACCATCGTACTGGGCTTCCGCAATGTGGACGATGAGACGCTGAAGGAGATGGAGAAGAAGACCCTGCTGGAGGATGCCCTCTACCAGGCCAACCGGGCCAGCAAGGCCAAGAGCGTCTTCCTGTCTAACATGTCCCACGACATCCGCACGCCCATGAACGCCATCGTGGGCTTTACCACCCTGGCCATCACTAGCATTGACCACAAGGAGCAGGTGAAGGAGTATCTGAAAAAAATCCTCACCTCGGGAAACCATCTGGTCAGCTTGATTAACGATGTTTTGGACATGAGCCGCATCGAAAGCGGTAAAATGCGGCTGGATGAGACCCTGTGCAGCCTGCCGGATATCCTTCACGGCCTCCGCAGCATCGTACAGGCGGACATACAGGCCAAGCAGCTGGACCTGTATATCGACGCAGTGGATGTTATCAATGAGGAAATCTACTGTGACAAGCTGAGGCTGAATCAGGTGCTGCTGAACCTGCTCAGTAATTCCATTAAATATACCGGAGCCGGCGGCGTAGTCAGTATGCGGATCACAGAGAAGCCCGGCGCGCCGGAGGGCTGTGCCGCTTATGAGTTCAGTGTGAAGGACACCGGAATCGGGATGAGCGAGGAATTCCTGTCCCACATCTTTGAGCCCTTTGAGCGGGAACGAAACACCACGATCAGCGGCATTCAGGGCACCGGCCTGGGGATGGCCATCACCAAAAACATCGTGGACATGATGAACGGGACCATCAGCGTGAAGAGCAAGCAGGAGGTGGGCACGGAATTTGTGGTCCAGGTCACCTTCCGCCTGGGGGCCGGGCCGAAAGAGCCCACTGTGATTCAGGAACTGAAAAACTGCCGGGCCCTGGTGGTGGACGACGACTTTAACACCTGCGACAGCGTGTCCTATATGCTCCAGCAGATAGGAATGCGGGCAGAGTGGACCCTGTCCGGCCGCGAGGCGGTGCTGCGCACCCGGCAGGCGGTCATGCGGGGAGACAGCTACAGCGTCTATGTGATCGATTGGCTGATGCCCGACATGAACGGCGTGGAGGTGGCCCGGCGAATCCGCAAGGAGACAGGGGAGGACGTGCCCATCATCATCCTCAGCGCCTACGACTGGTCCGACATTGAGGACGAGGCCAGGGAGGCCGGGGTGACCGCATTCTGCGCCAAGCCGCTGTTCCTGTCAGAGCTGAGGCACTGCCTCAACTCCATCGTGACCACGGAGGAGGTGGTGGAGACCTCTGCGGGACAGGACCAGAGGAAACCCCGCAAGGGGCACATCTTACTGGCGGAGGACAATGAGCTGAACCAGGAAATCGCGGTGGCGATTCTGGAGGGGGCCGGGTTTACCACGGAGGTGGCGGAGAACGGCCAGGCCGCCGTGGACATGCTGGAGCGCTCCGGGCCCGGACACTTTGATCTGGTGCTGATGGATGTCCAGATGCCGGTGATGGACGGCTACCAGGCTACCCGGGTGATCCGCGGCCTGGAGGACAGCGCGCTGGCCTCCATTCCCATCCTGGCCATGACCGCCAACGCCTTTGAGGAGGACAAACGGGAGGCGCTTCAGGCCGGGATGGACGGCCACATTGTGAAGCCCATCAATGTGAATAAGCTCTTTGAGACGCTGGACGAGATATTGGATTGAGAAACAGACAGGCAGCCGCACGGAACTGGCCGTGCGGCTGCCCATTTTATTGCTGTTAAAGCCCGCCCAGGCTGGAGGACTTGACCCGCAGCCGGTTCAGCGCACGGGCCAGGGAGGCCTGGGCGATCTGGTGCTCCTGCCGGCTCCGCTTTTGCAGCAGCACCTCCCGGGCCTCATCGATCTCCCGCTGGGCCCGGGCCTCGTCGATCTCCTCCGGCCGCTCGACGGAGTCCACCAGCACCAGCACGTCATTGTGCTCCACCTTGATCATGCCTGGGGAGATGGCGGCCCGCCTGGGCTCCTCTCCCGGCAGCTGATAGCGCAGGGTGCCCGGCTGGACAGCGGCGATCATACTGCTGTGATGGGCCAAAATTCCCTGCTCCCCATCACTGGTGGGAACGGTCAGGCTGACGCAGGGCCCTTCGTAAAAGCTCCTGTCGGCGGCCAGGATGTGTACCTGAAAGGTCTCCATCAGGCCTCACCCGCTTCCAGCTTTTTGGCCTTGGCTACCACGTCCCGCCAGGTGCCCACGTTGTAAAAGGCGGCCTCGGGATACTGGTCCAGCTCGCCGGAGATGATAGCCTGGAAGCTCTCCAGGGTGTCCCGCAGGGGGACGTACACCCCGGGCAGGCCGGTGAATTTTTCCGCCACATGGGTGGGCTGGGCCAGAAAGCGCTGAATGCGCCGGGCCCGGGCCACAGTATTCCGGTCCTCCTCGCTGAGTTCGTCCATGCCCAGAATGGCGATGATATCCTGGAGCTCCCGGTACTTCTGCAAAATTTCCTGCACCTTCCGGGCGGTGTGGTAGTGCTTTTCACCCACCACGTCCGCCTCGAGAATGCGGGAGGAGGACTCCAGGGGGTCCACCGCCGGGTAGATGCCCTGCTCGGAGATGCGGCGGCTGAGGACCGTGGTGGCATCCAGGTGGGCAAAGGTAGTAGCGGTGGCCGGGTCGGTCAGGTCGTCGGCGGGGACGTACACCGCCTGCACCGAGGTGACGGAGCCCGACTTGGTGGAGGCGATGCGCTCCTGAAGCTCCCCCATCTCGTTGGCCAGGGTGGGCTGGTAGCCCACGGCGGAGGGCATCCGTCCCAGCAGGGTGGACACCTCGCTGCCCGCCTGGACAAAGCGGAAGATATTGTCAATAAAGAGCAGCACATCCTTATGCTCCACGTCTCGGAAGTGTTCCGCCATGGTCAGCCCGGACAGGGCCACCCGCATGCGCACGCCGGGGGATTCGTTCATCTGTCCAAAAACCAGGGCGGTCTTGTCAGACACACCGCTCTCCCGCATCTCCCTCCACAGGTCGTTGCCCTCCCGGGAGCGCTCGCCCACGCCGGTAAAGATGGAGTAGCCGCCGTGTTCCATGGCCACGTTGTGGATCAGCTCCTGGATGAGCACCGTTTTGCCCACGCCGGCGCCGCCGAACAGGCCGATCTTGCCCCCGCGGGGGTAGGGCTCCAGCAGGTCGATGACCTTGATGCCCGTCTCCAGAATCTCCACCGCCGGGCTCTGCTCCTCAAAGGTGGGGGGCTTGCGGTAGATGGGCCGCAGGGGGGTGTTCTCCGGCAGCGGGTCCTCGCCGTCGATGGGCTGGCCCAGCACGTTGAACATTCGGCCCAGGGTGGCGGGGCCTACGGGCACCTGGATGGGGTGGCCGGTGATGTCCACGGCCAGCCCACGGGCCAGGCCCTCGCTGGGGGAGAGCATGATGCAGCGCACAGTGTTGCGGCCCACGTGCTGGGCCACCTCCATCACCCGCAGGGTTCCACCTGTCTCAACGGTGAGTTCCTCCTGCAGCTTGGGCAGCTCCCCCTCTTCAATCTCCACGTCTACAACGGGGCCGGAGATCTGAACAATAATCCCACGTTCCAAACCCCTGTCACTCCTTCCTCTGGCGCTGGGCCCTGGCCCCGGCGGAGACCTCGGTGATCTCCTGGGTGATGGCCGACTGGCGCACCCGATTGTATTTGAGAGACAGCTCTCCCAGCAGCTCTGCGGCGTTCTGGTTGGCGCTGTCCATAGCCGACATGCGGGCGTTCTGTTCACAGCAGAAGCTGTCGATGAGGGCGCTGTAGATATAGCCGGACACGTAGCTGGGGATCATACTGTCTAACACCGCCTGCACGTTGGGGAGAAATTCGAAGGGCTCGGTTACCGCCCGCTCCCCGGCAGGGGTGTCGAAGTAGGTGCGGTGGAAGGGCAGTACCCGGGCGGACCGCGCCTCGAAGGACATGGCGCTGGCCATGTCCGTGTAGACAACAAAAATTTCCTTCAGCTCTCCCCGGCGGAAGCCGTCCAGCAGCATGGCGCTGATCTCCCGGGCCCGGGCCATGGTGGGATTCTGGGCCGTGTAGAGGAAGCTGTGCTCCATGGGGATGTTGTGGGAGGCGAAAAACCGCCGGCCGTACTCCCCCACCACAAAGAGCTTGGTGTCCGGATGCCAGGCCAGCAGCTTCTGGGCCTGGCGGATGGCGTTCTGATTGTAGGCCCCCGCCAGGCCCTTGTCGGCGGTGATAACCAGGCAGCCGTAGGTCCCCTCCCGGGGGGTGTCGTTGTCGATGGGGTAGAAATAGTGGCTGTTCACATCGTTGGCGGTGCGGAAAATGCGCTTGATCTCCCCGCGCAGGGCCTCGAAGTAGGGGCGGGTATGGTCCAGCTCCAGGCGGGCCTTGCGCAGCTTGGTGGAGGCGATGAGGTACATGGCGTTGGTGATCTTTCTGGTCTCCTGCACGCTTTGGATGCGGGTTTTAATTTCCTTTGTCCCTGCCACCTCAGCCACCGCGCTTTCCGCTGGCCAGCCAGCTCTTCAGGAACTCCCCGGCCTGATCCAGAATTTCCTCCCGGTCCTCCTGCTCCAGCTGTCCGGTCATGTCGATCCGATGGCACAGGTCGGGGGCCTCCTCCTCCATATAGGCCAGCAGGCCCTCCTCAAAGCGGTCGATGTCGTCCAGGGGGACATCCTGCATTATGTGGCCCAGGGCGGATACCAGCAGGATGACCTGCTGGTGCTGGGCCAGCGGGGCGTACTGGGGCTGGCGCAGCAGCCGCATCAGGCCCTGGCCATAGACCAGCTGGCGCTTGGTGGCGTCGTCCAGGTCGCTGGAGAACTGGGTGAACACCTCCATTTCCCGATACTGGGCCAGCTCCAGGCGGAGGGTGCCGGCGGATTTTTTCATAGCTCTGGTCTGGGCGTCGCCGCCCACCCGGGAGACAGACAGGCCCACGTTGACGGCGGGCCGCTGGCCGGAGAAGAACAGGTCGCCCTCCAGGAAGATCTGCCCGTCGGTGATGGAGATGATGTTGGTGGGAATGTAGGCGGATACGTCGCCCGCCTGGGTTTCTGCGATGGGCAGGGCGGTCATGCTGCCGCCCCCCAGTTCGTCGCTGAGGTGGGCGGCCCGCTCCAGCAGCCGGGAGTGGAGATAGAACACGTCGCCGGGGTAGGCCTCACGGCCGGGGGACCGGCCCATGAGCAGGGACAGGGCCCGGTAGGCCACTGCGTGCTTGCTCAGGTCGTCGTAGATGATAAGCACGTCCTGCCCGTGATACATAAAGTGCTCCCCCAGGGCGCAGCCGGCGTAGGGGGCAATATACTGCATGGCGGCGGAGGCCCCCGCCGGGGCGCTGATGACGGTGGTGTACGCCATGGCCCCCCGCCGGGACAGATTCTCCACCATCTGGGCGATGGAGCTGGTCTTCTGGCCGATGGCCACATAGATGCACACCACGTCCTTGCCCTTCTGGTTCAAAATGGTATCCACAGCGATGGCGGTTTTGCCGGTCTGGCGGTCGCCGATAATCAGTTCCCGCTGGCCCCGCCCAATGGGGAACATGGAGTCGATGGCCAGCAGGCCGGTCTCCATAGGGGTGTTGACGGGCTGACGGTCCAGGATGCCGGGGGCCGGGGCCTCGATGGGGCGGCGGCCCTCTGTCTGGATGCGGCCCTTGCCGTCAACAGGGACGCCCAGGGCGTCTACTACCCGGCCCAGAAAGCCCTCGCCCACGGGCATACCGGCGGTCTTTTTGGTGCGGCGGACCAGGCTGCCCGCGCTGATCTCCTCCGCATCGCCGAAGATGACGCAGCTCACCTCGCCCCGGCGCAGGTCCTGGACCATGCCCCGGATTCCGCCGACAAACAACAGAATTTCGCCGTATTGGGCGTGCTCCAGGCCATCCACGGTGGCGATCTCGCTGTCCACCGTCAGCACCCGGCCCACCTCCTCGGGCACCACGGCCAGGGACCAGTCCTCCACGGCCTGGCGCATCAGGGGCATCAGGTCCTCCTGGCCGGGCTGAAGTCCCCGGAGGTAGTCCTGAAACTGGCGAACCCGCCCCTTCAGGCTCCAATCGTAGATATCGGAGCCCACCTGAAGGCGGAAGCCGGATTTCAGGGAGTCGTCCTGCTCCCAGTGCAGAGGCACCTTCCGATTGTATTTTTTAGCGAGAAACTCGGTAAAGCGTCGCTTTTGCTCTGGGGTGGGCTCCTGGGCGCTGCGCAGTTCCGCCGTCAGGCGGCCTCTGTCATTCCTCATGCTCTTCCTCCTCCTCGGCCAGGTCCAGGAACTGGTCGAAGGGATCGGCTTGGAAAGCCAGCTTCTTGGTGGCTTGAGCCGCCAGCTTCCTCAGCTCGCGCTGAGATTCCCGCAGCACCCGCTCCCGGCTGTTCTCTGCCTCTGTCTGAGCGTGGGCCACGATCTGGCGGGCCTGCTCCCGGGCCTGGGCCAGCTGGTCCTCGGTGGACTGCTGAATGGACTGCTGGGCCTTCACCCGGGCCTGGTGGATCTCCTCGTCCGCCTGGTCCATCTTGGCCTGATACTCCGCGTGGACCCGCTCGGCCTCGGCCAGCTTTTGGGCGGCCTGGTCGTCCAGCTGGCGGTAGTACTCCTCCCGCTTGGACATGAACTGTTTGACCGGCTTGTAGAGCAAAAAGTACAGCGCGCCGGTAAGAATAGCCAGATTCATCCAATGGAGCAGAATCTGCTGAAAATCAATATTCAACGGCATAGCGTCCCACCTGCCTTACAACACGAAGATGATTAGAATGACCACTAACAGCGCGTAGATAATGGCCGTCTCGATGAAGACCAGGCCCAGCATCATCATAGTTCTGATCTTTCCCTCCGCCTCGGGCTGCCGGGAGATGCCCTCCGCCGATTTGGCGGTGGCCATACCCATGCCGATGCCGCCGCCGCCGGCGGCAATGCCGATGGCCAGGGCCACGGCGATGGACTTCAGGCCGACGGTGTTATCCGTCTGGCTCTCAGACACGGTGGCCGGCTCATCCCCGGCGGGCGCTTCGGCGGCCAGGACGGGCGCCGTCAGGGCTAGGCTCAACACAAGCACTCCGCCCAATACAAGAATTTTTTTTAGCAGATGTTTCATCGCAAAAACCCCCTCAAATTATGTCTGCGCGATGTGATTTTTTCAGCTTAGGCTCGCCCGGCTCGGATACCTCCCCATAGTACATGGAGACCAGCATGGTCAGCACATAGGTCTGCACCAAAGCGTGGAGCAGTGTGAACAGCACGCCTACCAGCACAGGCAGGACAAAGCTTAGGCTGATATAGTAATACACCAGTTCCGTCACCAGCAGGCCACTGAGGAGGGCGCCGAAAAGACGGAAGCTCATGGAGATGGGCAGGGAGAACTCCTTCAGTGTTTTGCCCACCCCCTTTACACCGTTGCCGGCGATGCCGCCGGACAGGATGACCAGGTAGGACAGGGTGCCCATGGCGATGGCGGCGTTTACGTCGGACAGGGGCGCGGGCAGGGTGACGGAGTGCCCGTGGACCGTTATGGCCTGGATGCCCAGCAGCTCAAACAGGGTGCCCACAAAGATGTAGGCGCCGGCAGCAAAGATATAGGCCCCCAAAAACTTACAGCGGTGGGGACTGTCTCCCCTGGCCATGCGGTCGAACAGGCCCACCCATTCCTCCAGCAGCAGCTGGAGCTTGCCTGGGTTGTAATGGAACCGGGGGATGACAAAGCACCGGATGCAGACGGCTGCGATCAGCAGGACCGCCGTGACCACGAAAGCGGAGATCATGCCCGGGTTGACCTCCATCAGGCCGAACAGGCCCACCTGGTTGACGTCGTGGAGTACTGCGTCCCGCATGGCCTCCTGCACGCTCTCTGACCTTCCGGGGGAACCCGTGAGGAGGGCGCCAGCCAACAGAAGCAGGATGGCCAGCAGCCACAGCGCCAACCCTTTTTGATGTTGTTTCATTCCACATGCCTTCTCTCGCTCATTTCCTGGGGGCCGTAAGATGTACAACCCCTTCCCTAAAATGATTGTACTACCGCTGTCAAGAGGGAAAAAACGTCAAAGGCCATGATTGCAGGGCTTTTATCGGGCGGAAAAGGAAATTCTTAACGTTATCTTCACGTTATTTTGACAGATTCTTCATGGCGAGAAATCATATTTGTTGATTTTGTCTCAACATAGCGGCCCGGATCGTGTATAATATAGCGTATTGCAGCGGGAAGGATGTCCAGTCACGCTGTGAAACGGTCCAGTGGCGCAAGGGGGCTATTGAAGTCCGCGCCCTGGAACGATATAAAAACAGACGCTTTTTGAAAGGGGGGACCGGGCTGTGAGCGAGGCGATGTTCCAGGGCTTTCAGGTCTGCTACGGGGCGGCGGCTCAGCTGCTCTATGCCCTGGCCCTGACGATCTTCTGCGCCCCCTTCCTGGGGGAGGGGAGAAGGGGCCGGAAGGCGGCGGTTTTCCTGCTCTATTTGGCCGGCTGGCTCATCTGCGACGGCCTTGCCCTGCCCCAGGGCTCCTTCGGCCTGCTGCTGGCCGGCCTGCTGCTGGCCGGGGCGGGGGCGCTGGGACTGGAGCGCCGCCTGGCCTTTCTTCTGACCCTGCTCTACCTCAACGCCCGAATCTCCAGCGGGCTGATGGTGGAGAGCGTATATTTTATCCTGGAGGAGCTGATGCCCTTCCCTCTGGAGCCTCTGGAACGGGTCTACCTCCGGGCCGCTCTGCTGGTGAGCTTTTTCCTGCTGACTCACGGGGTGCTGATGTACGCCATGCTGTATCTTCTCCGGCGGCTGCTGGCCCGACGGCGGATCACCCTCCACCGGCGGGAGCTGTGCTATCTGGGCCTGGTCCCGGCGGCGGGGGTGCTCTTTGGACAGGTGATATCCAAGCTGCTGTTTGAGGTGGAGGACGGCATGCTCCTCCAGCTCTACCGGCGGCACCCCGCCTTTCTGTGGGTGATCCCTCTGCTGGCCCTGCTGTTTTACGCGGGGGCCTGCCTGACCATCTCCTTTCAGCAGGGGATGGACCGGCTGGTGGAGGAGCGGGAGAACTACTTTGTGGAGCGGCAGCAGAGCGCCGCCCTCCGGGAGCGGATGGAGGAGATGGAGCGGTCCTACGGCCGCGTCCGGCAGATCAAGCACGAGCTGCGGGGCCATCTGGCCAACCTGCAGGGACTGGTCCGGGCGGAGCGGTACGGTGAGCTGGAGGGCTATCTGGCCCGGATGGGGGAGAGCGTGGAGGCGGCGGATCTGTCCGTAAGGACCGGGAACGCCGTGACAGACGTGGTGGTGGGAGGCGTGGCCCGGCAGTGCGAGAAGCTGGGAATCCGCTTTCAGGCCGGCCTGCGCTGCCCGGAGGGGGGCGGGTACGACGCCTATGACCTGGGGATCATCCTCCACAACCTGCTGCAAAATGCCCTGGAGGCCTGTGAAAGGGTGCCGGAGGGACAGCGGTATATTTCTCTCACCGGGCGGCGCTCCGGGCGATTCTTGCTGCTGGAGGTGAAGAATTCCTGCCCGGGGCCGGTGGCCTTCGGCCCGGATGGCCTTCCGGCCACCACCAAGAAGGACCCCTCCGTGCACGGCATCGGTCTGGCCAACGTGCGCCGGGCAGCGGAGCGGTACATGGGAGAGCTGGAGCTGAAAGCAGATCAGCAGGAATTTTCCGCAACAGTTTTATTGCAGGAGAGGAATAACGCATGAACAATACAATTAAACGCATACGATTTCTTGATAAATAGTATAAAGGCGAAGGAGACACCGGCGATCACACAGGCACAAATCTGGGGCGCTGGCGTGCCGCTGCTCTGAACGGGACGGGACAATAGACAGGGAGTGCATCGCGCAATGCGGATGCACTCCCTGTCTATTTTTAAGCGTGACTTGGGCCTAGTCTACCAGCTCGGCCCGGAGGACCGGGTAGGGCCGGGGCTTGACCGGGCTCTCCGGGGCAAATTCGGCAAACTTTCCGGTGAAACGGGTGGGCTCCTCGATACAGGCCAGCAGCTGTTCCAGGGCGCCGCGCAGCTGCATACCGCTGTGAATCAGGTAGGCCGGGGTGACGCGGTTCCGGAAGGTGTCTTTGGGGTACTTCTTGCCCTCCACATCCAGATAGGTGGGGACGTCGGCCACATGGAACTGGGCCTGCTGCTTCTCGTCCAGCAGCCAAGCCAGCAGGAACCGCCCCTGATCTTGTACCATCGCGATGTGGCGCTGCCGGCCAGGTTCCCGTCCCCAGGTCAGGCACAGCTTGGCGCAGCCGCCCCCCATGAATCCGGCCAGTGCCTGCTGAAGCCGGTCCCGGTTGAAGGTGTTCAGCTCCAGAGCTTCCCGCTGTCCCTTCCCGTCCGTCCATACGGCCAGGTCGGGGTAGTCGGACAGGTAGAACTTGGCTGTGGGCCGGTTGTAAGACCACTCCAGGGGGAAGCCGCCCAGCAGCCGTTTGTCCAGGTTGTACTTGTGCCGCCCGTGGTTGATGAAGACGGCGTAGCTCCAGATATTCCCGGCGTGGAGGTCGATGCCGTTGGGCCAGCTGGCCTGACGGAACACGGTGTCCAGGTGGCGGCGGATGGTGGAGAAGCTGGGGTGGACGTCGTAGGAGTGCAGCCGGCCCTGGTGGAAGCTGACAAAAGTAGGGGCGTTGGTGTCGGCACGGAGGTAGAGCTCCCACCGGGAGACCAGGGCGCAGATCTGGGCCTTGAAGTCATCGAAGTAGAGGCAGGCCCAGCCGGCAGACTCGTGGAGGAAGACCAGAGAGCGGCGGGGCTCGTATTCCTGCCGTTCCCACGCCGGCAGGCCGGTGGGCCAGGACAGCTCCAGCCGCTTGATCCGCCCTGCGGCGAAGTGGTTGAAGAACTCCGCCAGGGCCTGGCGGGTCACCTCCTGGCCCAGCACCTGCCGGGGCAGGTCCGCGCCCAGCCGGGCCGGGTCCCGGCAGATGACCATAAAGTCGGGCTCGACATACACCGCCGTCGGCAGGTTTTCCAGCAGCTCCAGATGGATGCTGGTGGGGGAGATGGCGTCCTCCAGCAGCCTCTGGGCCAGATCGGAGGCAGTCTGGAAGTCGAAGACCTCCTCGAAAAAGCCGTCCCGCTGGGGCCGGCGGCCGGCGGCGGTCTGCTCGAAGAAATTCAGGGCCTCGTCGGCCGGAGACCAGCTGCATCCCAGCAGCCGTTCCCCGTCCTCCTGGAACCACTCCACCGGCAGGGCCTCCATGGGGGGCGCCAGGGAGCCGTCCTCCCGGAGGGGCAGGCAACAGACCTGACCGGCCAGGGCGGCGGCAATCTCGTCCCAGTTCTCCTGGGGGGCGGCGGTGGAGGCCAGCCGGGCCAGCAGGGCGGACTTGACTGCCTCATACTGGGTGTAGGCGGCTGCGGCGGCGGGGAGGAGCAGGAAAAATTCCTCCGGATCGGTCAGGCTGTCCAGCGCCTCCCACTCCAGGAAGGGCTGGCAGGGGTCCTCTCCGTTCACACGGTAGTCTATGTAGCGCAGGTGGAGGCGGACCTGGATCTCCACGTCAAAGAGGGTGCGGGTCAGGATCCTGGGCGCGGGAATGCCCCCCTCCTCCGCACCCAGGAACCGGCGGCTCCACTGGGGGAGGTGGGGCAGATGCTCCTGGAGGTAAATGGACAGGGGCTGCCCGGACTCGGGGCTGCGGGCCCGGTAGAAGCCGGTGTTCAGCCAGTGGCGGAAGAAGGGGCGGAAGCGCAGGGAGGGGATGCCCTCCGGGACGGGGGCCTCCCGGTCCTCCTCCGTCCGCCGGCGGCAGGCCCGCAGAGCCAGCATCTGCCGGGCCCGCTGGATCACCTTCTCCCGGTAGGGCGCGCCGGGGTGCTGGGTGTAGAAGTCGATGATCCGCTCCAGATAGTAGTCGCACCGGTCCTCATCCACCCAGGTGTGCAGGATGTCCTGTTCCACAAATTGGCGGTTGAGCAGGGCCCGCCGGAAGTCCTCCCGGGCAAAGAAGGCATCTGTCCGCTCCTTATCTTCGGGCTCGTTCCGGCCGCCCTGGTGGTAGCAGGAGATGGCATAGGGCGTAAAGTCCAGCCGCAGCTGGAAGAAGCGCTCCGGAGCTTCCTCTTGAATCTGGGGCGCCCGCTCCAGCACGATCTCCCGCAGGCGGCCGTAGACCACCTTGGGCCGGCCCATGACGGCGCTCTTCAGGTCCAGCTTCTGCCAGGCCAGCCGGTAGAGTTCTTCGGGCAGGTCCTCCCGGACGAAGAAGTGGGTGATGACCCGGAATCCGGCGGGGTGGCGCTGGTACTCCATGGACTTTTTGGGGTCGCACCGGTCCTGGAGATAGGACAGGACATAGCGGCCCAGGATGTGGCTGAGTTCCTCCATAGCCCGCTCGTTCCAGTCGCCCCGCTCCGCCAGCTGGAGCAGGTGCCGGTACTCCTGAAAGCTGGTGAGTACCGACAGCTCGTTGCCCGCCGCCTGCTTGGGAATGGGGCCCCTGCGGGCGATTTGGAGGATGGACTCCAGGCCGTCGAAGTCCGCCCCCTGGTACTTCTCAAAGCGGACCTCCGTCCGGTCAGGATATTCGGTTTTGTGGCCGGTGAACCGGTAGGCCACATAGAGCCAGGTGAGAAATTCCCGCGGGGGCGGAAATTCCTCCTCCAGCCGGGTGACGTGTTCCAGCAGCAGGGCGGTAAACCGCTCCTTTTGGAATACCTCCAGAAAGGGGGCGGAGGTAAAGTAGTCCAGCCAGGACTTGGAGTTTTTCCGCTGTTTGCCGGTGTAGAGCTCCAAAAACTGCCGGACAGCCTGGTGGTCTGCATAGGGGTTGGGGCCGTCGTCCGGGGCCTCCTCCCGGAGAAACCAGCCCTGGGGCTCCTCCGGTTCCCGGGCCTCCGTCCTGTCCGGTTCCTCCCTGGCCTGTTGGGGTGCGGGCGGCCGGGCGGCGGGCGCGGTTTTCCCCTCCGCCCAGGTCAGGGCCTTCTGATAGGCCTCCCGCAGCTGCAAAAAGCCCTCCGGGTCCTCCTCGGGGTGGCAGCTTCTTGCCTGCTCGGCGTAGGCCCGCCGGATGGCGGAGACGTCCTGGGTGGGTTCCAGCCCCAAGGTTTTCCAGATATCCATGGTCAATCCTCCTCGTCCTCCGTGTCCTCATAGGGGTCGAAATCGCCCCAGAAGCCGTCACCGGACAGAGGGTCGGCCTGGAGCTGGGCCTCGATCTGCTCCAGCCGCTCCTGAGCAGCCGCCCAGGCCCGGCGCCGCGCGGTGGAGCTGTAGTCCCCCAGGCTCTGCAAATAATAGATCAGCCCGCCGATGGCGTCCCGCCAGGGTCCCAGGGACTGCTGGTAGAGGCTGAGGGCCTTGTCCAGCAGGAATTGCTCCTGCTGAGACCCCTGGGCGGCCAGCTGGATCTGACCGATCCGCTCCAGGGCCCGGTGCTGTTCCTCCGGGGTCAGGTGCAGATGGGGGTTGAGGATCAGCCGCTCCCGGTAGTCCCCGCCGCTGCTCTTGGCGCTGACGTGGAGTATGCCGTCGATGTCGTAGGTAAAGGTGACGGTGGCGTACTGCTCCCCCGCCGGACCGGGGGGCACTTGGACCTCCAATTCCCCCAGCTTCAGGTTCTCTGAGGCGAAGTAGCCCTCCCCCTGGTAGATTTCGAAGCGCAGCGCCCGCTGGTTGTCCCAGAGGGTGTAGAAATTGTCCCGGTGAACGGCGGGGAGCATACTGCTGCGGGAGATGAGAAAGGACATGTGGGGGGTCTTGTCGTAGATGCTGTTGCAGGTGGCCACCCCCAGGGAGAAGGGGCACACGTCGGTCATCACCAGGTCCTGAAGCTCCTCATCCCGGGCCTTGATGCCCGCGCACAGCCCCACCCCCAGGGCCACGATCTCATCGGGCTTGGCGGCCACCTTGGGCCGGCGGCCGAACAGCTCCTCCAAAAAGTCCCCGAACACGGGCAGCTGGGCGGAGCCCCCCACCAGGATTACGTCGTCGATAGAGGCGGTCCGGGCCCGGTCCTTCAGCGCCCGGCTGATGACGGCCCGCACCTGCTGAAATACCGGCTGGCACAGCTGGCGAAGCAGGGGCGGAGTGAGTACCAGGCTGAACTGTCTGTCCTCCAGCTGGAGGGCCATGGCTGCCGCCGGTGCGCCGGACAGGGCAATTTTAGCTGTCTCCGCCTGGCGGTAGAGGGAGGCCAGGGCCACCGGGTCCAGCCGGTGTTCGGACAGGCCGTTCTCCCGGCAGAAGTGGGCGGCGATGGCCCGGTCGATATCGTCGCCCCCCAGGCGGTTGTTGCCGGCGATGGCGGTGATCTCAATGATATTCTCAAAGCAGTCCACCACGCTGACGTCCAGCGTCCCCCCGCCAAAGTCCACGATCATCAGCTGACAGTCCCCGGTCTGCGCCCCCTGCCGGTGGCAGAGGGCGGCGGCGGAGGGCTCGTTAATCAGCCGCTTTACCGTCAGTCCGGCCAGTTGAGCGGCCAGCTTGGTGGCGCAGCGCTGGTCGTCGTTGAAGTAGGCGGGCACGCTGATGACCGCTTCCTCCACCGGTTCTCCCAGATACCGCCGGGCGTCCTCCAGCAGCTGGCGCAGGACCAGGGCGGACAGCTCCTCCGGCTTGAAGGTCCGGCCTCCCAAGGAAAAGGCCTTTTCGGTGCCCATCCACACCTTAAAGGAGGCAGCGGTGGACTCCGGGTGGGTAATCAGCCGCTCCTTGGCCGCAGCTCCTACCAGCACGCTTCCATCCTTCAGCAGGCTCACCGCGCTGCTGGTCTTGTATTCCCCCAGCTCATTGGGGATCAGCTCGGCCCGGCCCTCCCGATAGACGCAGGCCAGACTGTTTGTGGTTCCAAGGTCAATTCCAATAATCGACATATGATTCGCTCCTTCCGGTGCCGGGCAAGGCCGCTGAACTTTTTGTTCAATCAATCGGATTTCAGATGCTTTTTGCCACTTTGTTTGCTATAATAGAGACAGCAAAAAAACAAAGGAGGAGATTAACATGGCCAAGTATATTATGGCGCTGGATTCCGGTACTACCAGTAATCGGTGTATCCTGTTCAACAAAAAGGGTGAGATGTGCAGCGTGGCCCAGAAGGAGTTCACCCAGTATTTTCCCCAGCCCGGCTGGGTGGAACACGACGGGGAGGAGATCTGGTCCACCCAGCTGGAGGTGGCCCAGGAGGCCATGCGAAATCTGGGGGTTTCTGCCGCTGACATCGCCGCCATCGGCATCACCAACCAGCGGGAGACCACCATCGTGTGGGACAAAAACACCGGCGAACCCATCCATCGCGCCATCGTATGGCAGTGCCGCCGCACTGCGGGGTACTGTGACACCCTGAAGGACAAGGGGCTGGTGGATGCCTTCCGGGCTAAGACCGGCCTGGTGATCGACGCCTACTTCTCGGGTACCAAGCTGCGCTGGCTGCTGGACCATGTCCCCGGCGCCCGGGAGCGGGCGGAGCGGGGGGAGCTGCTCTTCGGTACCGTGGAGACTTGGCTGATCTGGAAGCTGACCCGAGGCCGGGTCCACGTTACCGACTACTCCAACGCCGCCCGGACCATGATGTTTAACATCAACACCCTGGAGTGGGACGAGGAGATTTTGGCGGAGCTGGATATCCCCCGGGCTATGCTGCCCGCAGTAAAACCCTCCAGCTGCGTCTACGGCGAGGCCGACCCTCGGTTTTTCGGCGGGCCCATTCCCATCGGTGGGGCAGCGGGGGACCAGCAGGCCGCCCTCTTTGGCCAGACCTGCTTTACCCCCGGAGAGGCTAAAAATACCTACGGCACCGGCTGCTTCCTGCTGATGAACACCGGCGAGAAGCCGGTCTTCTCCTCTAACGGTCTGGTCACCACCATCGCTTGGGGCCTGGACGGAAAGGTGGACTACGCCCTGGAGGGCTCCATTTTTGTGGCCGGAGCCTCCATCCAGTGGCTGCGGGACGAGATGCGCCTCATCGATTCCTCCCCCGACTCGGAGTATATGGCCCGAAAAGTGGAGGATACCAACGGCTGCTATGTGGTCCCCGCCTTTACCGGCCTGGGCGCGCCCCACTGGGACCAGTACGCCCGGGGCACCATCGTGGGCATCACCCGGGGTGTGAACAAGTACCACATCATCCGGGCTACTTTGGAGTCTATGGCCTATCAGGTCAACGATGTGCTCCAGGCTATGGAGGCGGACTCCGGCGTCAACCTGGCGGCACTGAAGGTGGACGGCGGGGCCAGCGCCAACAACCTGTTGATGCAGATGCAGGCCGACATCAGCGGCGCACCGGTCAACCGCCCCGTGTGCGTGGAGACCACAGCCATGGGGGCGGCCTATCTGGCCGGCCTGGCTGTAGGATACTGGGCCGGCAAGGAGGATGTGGCGCGCAACTGGACCATCGACCGCACCTTCCAGCCCGCCATCTCCCCGGAGGAGCGGGCCGCCCGGTGCAGGGGCTGGGACAAGGCGGTCAAATGTGCCTACGGCTGGGCCAGAGAGGGCTGACCGCGCTGCCGGCGCCGCCGCTTCCGCTTGCCGGCTTTGCAGACGTGGACGCCGCCCCGGAGGGCCGCGTCGTACTCCAGAATCAGTTCCGGCGTGAGCTCCGGGACGAAGCGCCGCCCCCGCCAGGTCCCGTCCTCCAGCCGGGCCAGGGCCAGGCGGCAGAGAAAGCGCCCGTGTTCCGGACAGGAGAAGACGGCGTAGTATTGTTGGGGGATATTGTCCTTTCCCAGGGCGGGAAAACGCCACTGGGTCACGCAGCCGGTCTGTCCGCACAGGGGACAGGCCGGCTTGCGGCTAAGTTTGGCATCCAACACTTGGGCCGGGGTAGGGAAGGGGCCCACCTTCTGTCTGGGCTGCCGGGGGAAGGGAAGCCGGGACAGCCGCAGAGCCGGCCGGCGGCGGAGCTTGGGAGGCGGCCGGTAGGCCAGGGCCTCCGGGGTGAGCCAGGCCCCCACCAGGGCGGTGTATAGGGCATCATAGAGGGCGTTATGGAACTCGAAGGTGTCTGGGATGCGGCAGTACTCCGCGGCCCGCCACAGGGCGATCTGCTGTTCTGTCTCCAGCAGGCGGGAGAAGGCCAGCTGAAAGTTGTATACGGTGTCCACCGGGATGGGGGGGCCCCCCCAGTGCCGGCAGTTTTTGTCCAGGGTGTCCAGGTCATCGTCCCCCCAGAGGGCAAAGGCGGTCTCGCCGCCGCACCAGGCGCGGAAGCGGTTGGCCGCCGTGACAAAGTCCAGGTCGGAGGTCAGGCAGGCGGACAGCGCCGGCAGGGACTTGGCGCCCCGGTCAAACTTTTTGTGGATGGACGGCCGGATACAGGCGTTGAAGGTGCCCAGAACCGGCCCGCCCGGCGCTTCGATACGGACAGCGCCGATCTGAAGAATCTCATCCAGCGCTACCCGGTCATAGCCCCGGTTCCACTCCAAATCCAGCACGATCATAAGGTATAGATCACTCGTTTCTCTGTCAAAATGGGAGCCGCTTCGCCTGCGGCGTCAGGACTGGGACAGCGGGCAGACGGGGTGGAACTCGTGGACCGACTCCTCCCCCCGCAGGAGCCGCAGCGCTCCCAGGGCCAGGGCCTCCATCTCGTTCTCCCCCGGGAGGATCACCACCCGGCACAGGCTGTGGAGATATTCCGTCACCATGCCGGTGAGCAGCTTGGAGTGGGCCAGGCCGCCGGTGAGGATGACCGCGTCAATCAGCTGGGTGAAGCAGCCGAGCATGGTGCCCACCCCTTTGGCGATCTGGAGGGCCTGGGCCCGGTAGACCAGGGCGGCCCACTCGTCCCCGGCGGCGATGCGCCGCTCCACCTCCTGGCAGTCGTGGGTGCCCAGCAGGGCAGACATGCCCCCTTCGCCCCGCAGCTTTTTCATCATCTGGGCCTTGGTGTATTTGCCGGAGTAGCACAGGTCCAGCACATACAGCATGTTCAGGCTGCCGCTCCGGTCCGGGGAGAAGGGCCCGGCGTCGTCAGACACCGAGTCGATGATCCGCCCGCGGCAGTGGGCGGACACCGAGATGCCGCCCCCCAGGTGGGCCACCACCAGATTCATATCCTCATATTTCCGGCCCATGGCCTGGGCGTACTTGTGGCCGGTGGCCCGGGCGTTGAGCACGTGGCAGAAGCTGGTGCGGGTGACCTCTTTAAACCCGGTGACCCGGGCCTCGGGGAGCAGCTCGTCGCTGGTGACGGCGTCGTAGATGTAGGCGGGGACATCCAGCGGCCGGGCAAATTCCCGGGCCATCAGCCCGCCCAGGTTGGAGGCGTGGTCAAACACGGAGTGATGGAGCAGGCAGTCGGTCAGGGCCTCGTCCACCAGGTAGCCCCCGGAGACGATATTGGGGATGATGCCCCCCCGGCCCACCACGGCGGACAGCTGGGACAGCTCGTAGCCCTCCAGGGCCAGCCAGCTGCGCACCATGCCCACTCGGTAGTCCAGCTGGTCGTTGAGGGTGGGGTAGGGGGCCAGGTCCTGATTGGTGTGGACCACGCTCCGGGCTATCAGGGGGCGCTCGTCCCGGTATACCGCCGCCTTAGTGCTGGTGGAGCCGGGGTTGAGAACCAGAATATCATATGACATGGGAACCTCCTATTTCATCGCCGCGCAGATCAGGATGGACCAGTACTTCTCCTCCGCGGTGGCCCCCCGGGAGTTGACGGTGATAGGGACCCTTGCCCCCAGCACCACCCCGGCCATCTCGCCCCCGGCCAGGCCGTACAGCGACTTGCCCAGCAGGTTGCCCGCCGCGATGGAGGGGGCCAGCAGGATATCGGCGTCGCCCGCCACCGGACTGCGGTAGCCCTTAATCCGGGCGGCCTCGGCATCGGTGGCCAGGTCCAGGGCGATGGGGCCCTCTACCAGGCAGGGGCCGAAGTCCCCCCGCTCCCCCTCGGCCTTTAGGGCGGCGGCGTCCGCCGTCTCGGGCATGGCGGGATTTACCGTCTCCACTGCGCACAGGGCGGCCGCCTTGGGGCAGTCGTAGCCCAGAAAGCGGCAGAAGTCCACCGCGTTGCGCAAAATATGGCGCTTTTGCTCCAGATCGGGGGCCACTACCATGCCGCCGTCGGTGACATAGAGCAGCTTGTGGTAGCCGGGCACGTCTAGGATGGCCACATGGGACATCACCGCGCCTGTCCGGATGCCGGTCTCCTTGTGGACCGCCGCCTTGAGCAGTGTGCCGGTGGGCAGCATCCCCTTGATGAGCATGGCCCCCGCCCCAGAGCGGATCAGGGCCACCGACTGGGCGGCACAGCCGGCGTCGTCCGGGGCGTCCGCCACCTGGTCCGGGTCCAGATCTTCCCCCAGGCGGCGGGCGATGGACAAGATCTCCTCCCGCCGCCCCACCAGGATGGGGCGGATCAGATTGTCCCGCCGGGCGGCGAAGACCGCCTGGAGGGTATGCTCGTCGTGGGCGGCGGCCACCACTGCGGCCTTGGGGGGCAGCTCGCGGAGCGTTGACTTCAGCTGGGGAAAGCCGGCGATTACCATGGAATGTCCCTCCTCCGCTCAGACGTGGTAGCAGCCCCCGCCGATGAACTCCCGCATAAGGGAGGTCTTGGGGACGTTGTCTGCCGGGATAGGCAGGAAGTAGTTGAGGAACTTCAGCAGCCGTTTGGCCTCGATATACTCCTCGCTGCCCCGGGGGACGCCAAAGAGCAGGGGCTGGACGTAGGGCTTGAGCAGGGCGGTCTCATAGATCAGCGCCGAGTTGAAGATCACGTCTGCGCTGTCCTGGAAGGGGAAGATGTTGTTCTCCTCCCCCCGCCGGACGGAGGGCCACATCTTGATGGTGGCCTGAGCGCTGTAGCCCCGGGTGCGTGCGTCCCGCTCGATGCGCCGCAGGAGGCGGGCGTCGGTGGTGGGGATGCGGTTGTGGCCGTCGATGTTCAGGGTGGTCAGGCAGCTGATGTAGATGCGGTACTTGCTCTCCTTGGGCAGGGAGTGGGTGAACTGTTCATTGAGGCAGTGGATGCCCTCGATGACCAGCACGTCTCCCTCTCCCAGGGTGAGGAAATTCCCATTGTACTCCCGGGCGCCCTTTTTGAAGTTGTAGGTGGGAATCTCCACCGTCTCCCCCTTCAGCAGCTGGACCATGTCCGTGTTGAACTGCTCCACATCCATGGCGCCCAGGCCCTCAAAGTCGTAGTTGCCGTTCTCGTCCCGGGGAGTGTCCTCCCGGTTTTTGAAGTAGTTGTCTGTGGCGATGGCGTGGGGCCGCAGGCCGCAGGCCCACAGCTGGGTGGACAGCCGGTGGGAGAAGGTGGTCTTTCCCGAGGAGGAGGGCCCGGCGATCATGACAAACCGGACGTCCTTACGGGCGGCGATTTCGGCGGCGATGTCGCCGATCTTTTTTTCCATCATGGCCTCATGGGCCAGGATCAGGGGGGTGGCGCCGCCCTGGGAGATGGTCTTATTCAGCTCCGCCACGTTGGAGGCGTTCAGGGCCTGGAACCGCAGGGTGGATGCGTAGAGCTCCCGGAAGACCTTTTGGGAGGGCCGGAAGTCCCCCAGCCGGCCGGGGTCCTTCTGGGTGGGCAGGCGCAGGACGAAGCCGTTTTCAAACAGTTCCAGGCCAAAGCACCGGATGTAGCCGGTGTCAGGCACCATATAGCCGTAGAAGTAATTTACAAAGCCATCCAGGGAGTAGATGTTGACCCGGGAGTTGATCCGGAACTCCAGGAGCTGGGCCTTGTGGGACTGGCCGGCCTGATGGAACAGCTCGCAGGCGTCGTCGGTGCTGATGGACCGCTTCTCGATGGGCAGGGCCTGGGCGGACAGCTCCCGCATCCGGGCCTCCACCCGGTCCAGCAGGTCCTGGTCCAGGGTGAAGCTGCCCCGGGCCAGGATGAACAGGGCGCTGCTCAGGGAGTACTCCACCGACAGGCGCTCAACGTTTTCCCGGCCCGCCACGTCGTAGAAAGCTTTCAGCATCAGGAAGACCGCGCTGCGCTCATAGGTCTGGATGCCGGGCTTGTCCTGGGCCGTGAGCATTTTCAGGGTACAGTCCCGGTCCAGCGTCTTGTGCAGCTCACAGAGCTTTCCGTCCCGGTTGACCAGCAGGATGTCCCAGGGGAACCGGTCCTGAAAATCCGCCGCGATGGTGCGGTAGGGTGTCCCGTGGGGGTAGGTGTACTCCTTGCCGTCTACAGTGACCGCGATCATGTTCTTCTCTTCCATAGGATAGCCTCCTTTATGTTGCCGTGCTCCGCCCGCCGGGGAGGCGGGGCGCTGAATTTCCTTCCCTTTATCATACGACATTTTGTAGGAAAATACAAGATGGCTTTTGCTACAGCGCCACAATCTCCCCGGCAATTTTCGCCCGGAACGCCTGGTCATGCTCCACAAAGAGCAGGGTGGGCCGGAACTGGAGGAGAAGCTGCTCAATCTGCATCCGGGAGAACAGGTCGATATAGTTCAGCGGCTCGTCCCACAGGTACAGGTGGGCGCGCTGGCACAGGCTGGCTGCCAGCAGCACCTTTTTCTGCTGGCCCGCGCTGTATCCGGCCATGTCCCGTTCAAAGAGCGCCCTGGAGAAGTCCAGCTTGCGCAGGACGGTGAGAAACTGGGTCCTGTCCACCCCCTGGCCCTCCACCCAGTCCAGGAGGCCGCCCCGCAGGTGGTCAGCCTTCTGCGGAACATAGGAAATGATGAGTCCCGAAGCCCGGAACAGCGCCCCGGTATGGGGGACCTCCTCCCCCAGGATCAGCCGCAGCAGGCTGGTCTTGCCCGAGCCGTTGCCGCCGTCCAGGCAGAGCCGGTCTCCCTGACGGAGGGTGAAGCTGGCCGGACTGCCGGTCACGCCGGGATAGGCGGCGGACAGCTCCCGTGCCTCCAGCAGTTTGTTGCTGTGGAAGGGCAGGGGGGCGAGCTTCAGGCTGTCCGCCCGCTCGATGTCCTTGAGTAGGGCGGATTTTTCCTGAATGGCCCGGTCCGCCCGCCGCTCGATGTTTTTCCGCTGCTGCTGGCCCTTCCGGGACTTCTCTCCCAGATAGGGCCGCAGGCCGTGCTTGACAACCCCGTTCTGGGAGATTCCGGTTTTAGCCCGCTCCACCGCATCCGCTTTTTGTCTCCGGTCGGCGGCGGCCTGTTCCAGCCGGCGTATCTCCCTCTTCAGCTTCTCGTTCCGGGCGGCCTCTCCCCGGTCACGGTCCTCCTTGTCCCGGAACCAGCTGGAGAAGGTCCCCCGCACCAGCTCCGGGCCGGTGGGGTTCAAAGCAAGGATGTGGTCCACACAGCTGTCCAGAAAGGTCCGGTCGTGGGAGACCAGGAGAAATCCCCGGTCCAGGCCCCGAAGATAGTCTGACACCAGCGCCCGGCCCGGGCCATCCAGGTGGTTGGTGGGTTCGTCAATCATGGGGTAGGCCCCCGCGTCCAGGAAGAGGGCAGCCAGCAGGGCCCGGGTCTGCTCCCCGCCGCTGAGGGTGGCAAAGGGCCGGTCCAGCACAGCCTCCTCCAGCCCCAGCTTGGACAGCTCCCAGTTCAGCCGCCACTCCTCTCCGGGCTGGACCCCCTCCAGCAGGACGTCCAGCGTCCGCAGGGAAGGGCCGGCCACTGGCCTGGGCCAGCGGAGACACCGCTGCCGCAGCGAAACCGTCCCTTGTCCCACCAGCTCCCCCGCCAGCAGGCGGAGAAGGGTGGTCTTGCCCCGGCCGTTCCGGCCCACCAGGCCCAGCTTCCAGTTGGTGTCCAGCTGTAAGTTCAGATTTTCAAATATCGGGGTGTGATCCCCGTCGTAGGTGAAATGCAGATTCTGTATGGTGATTTGTGACATATCGTCCCCTCCTGTCATGCGCAAAAAAACCGCAAGAGGGACCTCCCTCTCGCGGCGGCAGGGGCGCGGTACGCCCATATGAGCCGAAAGGGGAAGACTGCGCGTTTCCTCCTGCGGACCCATGACAGAACAGAGCCGTCACAGCGGCTCGTCAAAATGTTCCTGTCACGGTGTCAGCAAGTGGTTTTGCGCATCTTCCCGCCTCCCATCTGTTTGTTGGGGACAGTATAACAAAAGCGGACGGTTCTGTCAAGCGGTGGCCGGCTGGAGCGCATCCGCCGGAGGCGGAGAGGTTCCCGCCCTCTCCGCCCAAGGATAAAGCAATCAGAAGGAAGCAAATTAGCAGTCTCCAAATGAAAGCCTTTTTTATATTCATAAAAATGCGCCCCAAATCAATGAATGTTTTTTGAAGTCCCAGGAGGCTGGCAAGAATAACCCGCCGCCCCGGAGGGGGCGGCGGGTTTTATCACGCTTTCTCAGCCTTGCTCTCCGCCTTGGCCGCAGCCTTGGCGGGGGCGGGGGTCTCGACGCCCCTGGCGGCGTTCACCGCCTGGACCACGCCGCGCCCCTGATCGTTGGCCTGCTTGGCGTGCTTCTCCACGTCTATCTTGTTCTTGGGGCTGCGCACCAGGCAGCCAGCCCCCTGGACACAGCCGCCCTCGCAGGCCATGCCCTCGATAAAGTTGCCCTCCAGGCGGCCCAGCTTCAGCTTCATCAGGGACACCTCGCAGGCGGCGGTGCCGCTGCACGGGACGGCCTTCACCTGGAAGTCGGAGCCCTTCTCCTTCAGGGTCTGGACCACCGCCTCGGCCACGCCGCCGCTGCGGGCGAAGTTCCGGCCATAGCCGCTGGCCTCGTCCAGGGGAGCCTCCTCCAGCTTTTCCAGGTCGATATCCCGGGACTGGAACAGGGCGTACAGCTCCTCGTAGGTGAGGACGCAGTCGATGGCGTTCATGGTGCGGCCCAGCTGGAACTCCTTCTTTTTGGCCACGCAGGGGCCGATAAAAACGACTTTCGCGTCGGGCTCCTTCTCCTTCAGGTGCAGGCCGATCATGACCATGGGGGAGGGGGTGTGGGAGACATACTGGTTCAGTTCGGGATGCTTCTTCTTCACATAGCCCACAAAGCCGGGGCAGCAGGAGGAGGTGAGTATCCCTTTCTCCACCAGCTCCTCAGACTCCCGGTCGGCCACCATGTCGGCGCCCAGGGCCACCTCGGCCACGCCGGAGAAGCCCAGCTGCTTGATGCCGGACACCACCTGGCCATAGGTTGCCGGGGCGAACTGGCCGGCGATGGAGGGAGCGATGACCGCATAGGTCTTGTATCCCCAGTGGGCGCCGCCCTGGATCATCTGGATGGCGTCCACAATCCAGGACTTGTCCTGGATGGCGCCGAAGGGGCATTGATAGACGCAGTTGCCGCAGGAGATGCACTCGTTGATGTCGATAGAGGCCTTTTTGTCCGGACCCATTGAGATGGCCTTGGCGGGGCAGCCCTTCTCACAGGGGCGCTGGTTCTTTACAATGGCGCTGTACTGGCAGGCGTTGACGCACTTGCCGCAGGTGATGCACTTGCTGTGGTCGATGGTGGCCCGGTGGTTCACAATGGTGATGGCGTCCTTGGGGCAGGCGTGGACACAGCGGGTGGCCAGACAGCCCCGGCAGGAGGCGCTCACCGTCATCTCGGTGACAGGGCACTCGTCGCAGGCGATGGGCAGGACCTCCACCACGCTGGGATTGGTCTTGTCGCCCCCCATGGCCATCTTCACCCGGCTGTTGATGATGGCCCGCTCCTTGTAGATGCAGCAGCGCAGGCTGGCCTCGGGGCCGGGGATGATCTTTTCGGGCACGTCCAGAATGCCGGTCTGGAGCTTGTCCTCCCAGGTCAGACGGGCCACCTCGGTGAGAACAGAGGTTTTCAGCTCTTGAATTTTTGTTTCAAAAGTATGCATATGTACGCTCCTTCTTCTTCCTGTCAAAAGACAGTCCGTATGCCATTCCTGCAATTTTTGGGGGGATTTCCTGTGTTTTGCAGGATTTCTTTCATTTCGCCCCCCATTCTACTCCGGGGACAACGCCGTGTCAAGAGACATTTTACACCATTCCGCCCCCTTTGACCAGCCCCTTTTAGCGTTTATTACAGTAGGGGGCCCTCACCGGTAAAAATACCGCCAGCCTTCCGCCGTCTCCACCCGGCCCAGGGTGACGCCCATCACCTGTTCCAGGGCCTCCCCCCGGTACAGCTCCTCCGGGGTCCCAAGCTGGCGGACCCGGCCCTCATGCAGCAGGGCGGCCCGGTGGGCGCAGCGCAGGGCCAGGGTCAGGTCGTGGAGGACCATCACCACCGCCCGCCCCTCCTCCGCCAGCCGGCGGGCCAGGGCCATCACCTCCAGCTGACAGCCAACGTCCAGGTAGGTGGTGGGCTCATCCATGAGGATGGTTTCCGTGTCCTGGGCCAGAGCCATGGCCAGGTACACCTTCTGCCGCTGGCCTCCCGACAGCTCCGCCAGGGGCCGGCTGGCCAAGTCGGAGGCCCCCACCCACGCCAGGGTCCGCTTCACCATTTCATGGTCCTCCCGGCGGTAGCGCCGGGGGTAGGACAGGTAGGGGAACCGGCCGTGGAGAACCATCCGTCCGGCGGTGATATTGGGGACGGACCGGGACTGGGGCAGGTAGGCGACTTTTTGGGCAGTCTCCCTGGCGGACAGGCGCTCCAGAGGGATGCCGTCCAGCAGAACATCCCCGCCGGTACGAGGCAGCAGGCCGTTGGCCGCACGGAGAAGGGTGGACTTTCCGCAGCCGTTGGGGCCGATCACCGCCAGCACCTCGCCGGGACGGAAGTCCAGATCTACTCCCTCCAGCACCGGGCGGCCGGGATAGCCCGCCCGGAGGTTTTTCAGCGCAATCACAGCCCGCCGCCCCCTCTCCGCTGCTTCAGCAGCAGCCAGATAAAGAAGGGCCCTCCCGCCAGGGACAGCACCACCCCCAGGGGCAGCTCGAAGGGGGCGAAGATGAGCCGGGAGGCCAGGTCGCAGACCGTCAGCAGCAGCCCGCCCCCCAGGGCGGAGGACAGGAGCAGGGGGAAGCTGTCCTCCCCCAGCAGCCGGCGCATGATGTGGGGCACCAGCAGGCCCACAAAGCCCAGCAGTCCGGCAAAGCTCACCGCCGCCCCCGCCAGGGCGGCCGCCACCATGAGCAGGGCCAGCCGCAGCCATTTGGCGGGCAGGCCCAGACTCTGGGCGGTCTCCCGGCCCAGGAGGAGCAGGTCCAGCTCGTTGGACAGGGACAGCGCGATCAGCAGGGCAATCAAAATGACCCAGAAGGCCGGGGCCAGCCGGGCCATGGACAGGTTTTTCACCCCGCCCACCCGGAAATCGGTGTAGCCGCTGAGGGCGTCGGGCACAAAGGTGACCACCGCGTCAATGCCCGCGCCGAACATGCTGGACATGGCTACTCCCGCCAGCACAAGAGTGATTCGGGCGGCCCCCGCCCGCTCGGCGATGAACAGCACCAGCAGCACCCCAACCAGCGCCCCCAAAAAGGCGGCCAATGGGGTCCACCGCACCGCGCCGGGGGCCAGGGCGCAGCACAGGGCGGTGGCCAGCCCCGCCCCGGAGTTGACCCCAATCACGTTGGGGGCGGCCAGGGGGTTGTTCAGCACGCCCTGGATGATGACCCCGGCGCAGGCCAGAGCCGCCCCCGCCAGCAGACAGCCGCACAGCCGGGGCAGGCGGGCATAGAGGACGATGGAGGCCGTTGTGCCGCTCCCCCGGCCCAGCAGGGCGGCGATGACCTCCCCAGGCGGGATGGACACCGCTCCGAAGGCCAGACTGGCCACGCCGGACAGAGCCAGCAGCCCCGCCAGCAGGGCGATCAGCCCGGCCCGGCCCTTACTCCCCACAGAGAATGTCCGCAAGCTGTTCATAGGCGTCCCCCCACAGGGCGTTGGGCTTCAGGCTGAACATCCGCCGCTCCAGGGTGTGGAACCGCCCCCCCTCCACCGCGCTGAGGGAGGCCCAGGCGGGGTTGGACAGGAGGGTCTCCTCCAGGTTGGCCTGGGCCGCCGCCTCGTCGGTGCCGTGGTAGACGGCAAAGATATAGTCCGGATCGGCCTGGAGGATGGCCTCCAGACTCAGGTCCTCCAGCAGAGCGCCGTCCTGGTCCGCGATGTTGACGCAGCCCAGCTCCTTCAGCATGGGGCCCAGTACGTTGTCCTCGCTGTTTTTCACCTTGACGCTGCTCCCCGACACCTGGATGGTCAGTACCGAAGGGGCGAAGCTATAGACAGCCCTGCGCAGTACGGCTCCGTCCACCTGTTCCTGGACGGCGGTCCCGTAGGTCTCATAATTCTCCGGGTGTCCGGTGAGCTGAGTAAACAGCGCCAAAAGGTCCAGGTAGTCCTGGAAGGAGGACACGTCGAAGTAGGCGGCGGGGATGCCGGCGTTGTCGAAGGTCTCCTTCAACTCCAGGTTGGAGGGGGACAGGCTGCTGGCGATAATCAAATCAGGCTCCGCCCCCAGCACCAGCTCCACATTGGGCTTCATAGGGGAGCCGATGTTGACCACCTTCTCCCCCAGCTCCAGGCCGTAGGACTCCCAGGCGTCGTTGGCTGTGGCGGCCAGGGTGTCCTCTCCCCCGGCCAGCGCCCACACGTCGGCAAAGCTGCCGATCATCACCGCCGCCCGTTTGGGCGGGTCGATGGAGAAGTCCTGGCCCAGGGCGTCGGTGAAGGTGATTTTTCCCGGCTCTGAGGATACATCTGCAGGCCGGGAGCCGTCCTCCGGCTGAGACTGGGCGGGGGGCGCTGCCGGTCCGCCGCAGGCGGCGGTCATCAGGAGGGCAAAAAGCAGGGTAATACTGAAAATGCGTCGTTTCATAGATAAATCCTCCGGAATTTAAGATAACCACCGGCGGAGCCGGTGGCCATGAAGATTATGCGTACTTGGCGATGATGGCGTCCCGGTCGGCGGCGTGGGACTCAGACCACTGCGCCCAGCGCTGTCCGGCGGCAGCGGCAGCCTTGCCCAGCTCCACCAGCAGGGCGGGCAGGTCGGCCTCCAGAACGGTGCCCACCTCCTGACCGAAGCGGGCCTGACCCAGCTGGTCCGTGCCGTTGAGGAACATCTTGAAGGCGGGCTGAGGCTTCTTGTCCACCAGCTTCACGCCCCCCTGGAAGCCCATGGCCCCCGCCTGGTGGGCGGCGCAGCTGGAGGGACAGCCGGAGATACAGATTTTGGGCAGGGCCCCGTCAGGGATACCGGCCTCCCGGACTGCCTTCACCACCGTCTGGAGGACACTCTGGCTGTCCCGGACCCCCTGCTGGCAGGTGGCTGCCCCGACGCAGGCCACACTGTGTTCAAACTCGGTGGCGGCGCTGTCCTCGGTGACGGCCAGCACCTTCTCCGTCTCCGCGGAGGGGATGTTGATGATATAGAGGGTCTCGTTGGGAGCGACACGAATCTCCGCCCCGGGGATGTCCTTCAAAATGGCGTACAGCTGTCCCGGCTTCTCCACAGGCAGGATGCCGCCGATTGGGTGGTACTTCACAGCGTACATCCCGGGTTGCTTCTGGGGGATGGCCCGTGGGGATGAGACCTCCTTCTCACCGTCCAGGCAGACCCAATTGGCGGGGGCCTCCAGGTCTTTCAGCTCCAGGCCGCCCTCCGCCTTCCGGGCGGCTACGTTTTTCAGGAAGGCCTCCTTCAGGCCGTCAGGGCCCAGGGTGTCCTGCATATAGCGGGTGCGGGCACGGGCCCGGTTCTCGTAGTTTCCGTGAGCGCAGAAGGTGTCCACCATGGCCCGGACGTAGTACAGGACCTCCCTGGGGTTCACATGCTCCTCCACCAGCACGCCCATAGAGGGCCGGGCCGCCCCCAGGCCGCCGGCGATCCGCAGGGCGAAGGTGCCGTCGGGCTGGGCCAGGAAGCCCATATCCCGGAAGGCGCTGTGGACACAGTCGTCCACCCCGTTGCAGAAGGCGATTTTCAGCTTGCGGGGCATCTTGATGTCCCGGCAGATGGACAGCAGATATTTGGTCACCGCCTCGGCGTAGGGAACCACGTCGAAGGCCTCGCCGGGCTGGACGCCGCTGAGGGGGCTGGCCATCACGTTGCGGGGGTTGTCGCCGCCGCCCCCCTTGGTGTATATCTCACAGCCCACCGCCTCGGCCATGAGGGCGGGCACCTGATTGGCCGACAGGTCGTGGAGCTGGATGGTCTCGCAGGTGGTCAGCTTCATCCGGCCCACCTGCTCCCGCTCCACCACCTCGGTGAGGAATTTCAGCCGCTCCAGGGTCAGCCGCCCGCCGGGCAGGCGCAGGCGGAGCATGTGTTTGGAGGCGTCCCGCTGGGCGTAGGAGCCCAGGCCGCCGGACACGCCCTTGTAGGCCTTCCGGTCGATCTCCCCCTGGTCGAAAGCGCGGATGGTCTCCTTAAAGTCCTCAATCTCTCCGCGCAAGGTGTCGGTCCACTGCTTGTTCATATGGTTTTCCAGCCTTTCCCTAATTTTGTCTGTGATTCCCCGGGATGCCCCCGGCGGATTATAGATTAGTTTTCCTCATTATACCAAAAGCAAAACCGGGATACAATCCCCGAGATATATTTTTGACAGCCGTTTTTCGCACAAAACCGCCTGTCCGGGCATAGGCTGAGGCGTAAAATTGTTAATATGGAGGGTCGCTTATGACTGCTTTGCCACATATTGAATATTTCCTGGGGGCCAACTCCCCCACCGGCTTTTACTCCCTGTATGACCACCTGCTCCCTCCGGAACAGGCCAGGGCAATCTACATCCTGAAGGGCGGGCCCGGCTGCGGCAAGTCCACTCTTATGCGCCAGGTCGCCGCCTGGGCCCAGGAGGCCGGTCTGGAGACCGAGTATATCCTCTGTTCCGGCGACCCGGATTCCCTGGACGCCGTCGTCTTCCCTGACAAGGCCGCCGCTATTGTGGATGGAACCGCGCCCCATGTGGTTGTACTGTAAGTACATTACGGGGGCTTTGTTCCTTTTCTTGAAAGAAAAGGAACCGAAAAGAACTTTGGCGAAAAACTTCGTTTTTCTTCCAATTTTATTTTAGAACTTCCAGAAAACTTTGACCTCTTGTTGGCCGGTTTCCGGGTTTTTCTCGCAAATTTCGATTTTCTCGACCAATCCGATGACTAATTCCCGGGGGACGGTTTCCAGCTTCAACAGCTCCCGCGCCCGCTCCATCAGGTCGTTCTGGTCCTCGGAACAGTCCCGCTCCGCCAGCTCCTCACCGATGACCGCCAGCCGCCGTTCCAGGCGGCTTTTTTCCTCCAGAAAGGACTGGTTCAGCTCCACGAACTGGCTCTCACTGAGGATTCCGGCCACCCTGTCCAGGTACAGCGTTTTCAGCGCCTGGCTGCGCTTCTCCAGCTGGACGGACAGGCTTTTTTGCTCCTGCTCCAGCGCCTCCCGGCGGGTGTCCTTTTGAGGCTGGAGGTCCTTGGGGTCCAGCCGGTAGTAGGTCTGGACATAGTACCGGATGCGCTCCGAAATCAGATCAATCAGCTGGTCCAGCCGCACCGAGTGCCGGGTACACAACCGCTTGCTGCCACTGTCAGCGTACAGCTTGCAGCGCAAATAGCTTTGCTTGCCGTTGGAGCACTTGCTCATGGTGGAACCGCAGTCGGCGCACTTCACCAGTCCGGATAATAGGTGGGTCTCGCCTGTTCCGTCTGTCCGGGTCCGCAGCTTCAACCCCCGTTGGACGGCCTGGAAAGTCTCCCGGTCGATGATGGCCTCATGGGTGCCCTCCACCCGGTACCATTCACTCTCCGGCGTGTCGATGATGACCTTGGACTTGTAGCTGACCTTCCTCCGCCGCCCCTGGATCATAACACCGGTGTACATCTCGTTGGTCAGGATGCGGCCCACCGTCACCTTGTTCCACAGGCCGAAGTCGTTTTTGACAGGGCGGTTGCAGTTCCAGCCCCGCTCCGCCTTGTATCGGGTGGGGTTGGGGATGCCCCGCTGGTTCAGCAGATGGGCGATGTTCTGCCGCCCGTGGCCCTCCAGAGACCATTGGTAAATCTGCCGTACCACCTCCGCCGCCTCCGGGTCGGGGATGATGTGGTTTTTGTCCGCCGGGTCCTTCCGGTAGCCGTAGATGGGAAAACCGCCGATGTACTTGCCCTCCCGCCGTTTCAGGTCAAACACCATGCGGACATTTTCCGACAGGTCCTCCAGATACCACTCGTTCACCAGACCGTTGATCTGCCGGGCCTTCTTGTTGCCCTTGACCTCTGTGTCGGCGTTGTCCGCCACCGCGATGAACCGGATGCCCCAGATAGGGAACAGGCCGTGGATGTACTTCTCCACCAGCTCCATATCTCGGGTAAACCGAGATTGGCTCTTGCAGAGGATGATCTGGAATTTTTTCGCCTTGGCGGCCTCGATCATGCGGTTGAAGTCGGGGCGTTGGCCGTCTACCCCGGAAAAATCCTCATCGCAAAAAATCGAGTAGATATCCCACCCGTGGTCGATGGCGTAGCGGGTCAACAGAGATTTCTGGTTCTGGATGCTCTCGGATTCAGGCTGCTGCTTGTCCTCGTCCTCCTTGCTCAGTCGTGTATAGATCGCGCAAAGGATTGGCTGCACCTCCTTCAAACGGAAAGAAATTATTTTAAATGCCTTTGC
>CAJTSQ010000025.1 GCA_910578735.1 uncultured Oscillospiraceae bacterium | reverse complement strand
TCTTTTTCGGACCATACCCGGAAATAGTAGTAAACGCTTTGCCATTTGGGATAATCGCTGGGCAGCATTCGCCATTGTATTCCACCCTGTACCACATATAGCACCGCACAAAATACGTCGTACAAATCGTACTCTCTGGGGCGCGTCTTTTTCCTTGCTCCTTCTAAATCCTCTCGTATCTCTTCATACTCTTCCCGACTGATATCGCTTGGATATTGACGCATTCGCCATCATCTCCTGCCTGTTTTCCCTTATTATCTGCTTTTCCTTCTCGTTTGTCAAAAGATTTTAAACAGGCTCTTAGACAAGCTCAGTGATCGTGACCTACGGGGAATCTTATATGTTCTCAAGGTATTGGCCAGGGAGGAGGAACAGCATGAGGTTGGAAATCATTGAACTACTGGATAGAGCTGGTAATCGGGAACTTGACCTGATTCTCCGGTTTATCCGGGCGCTGCTCCGGAAGGAGCCGGGCGCAAGGCAAGCCCAAAAATAAATGTAAATCCTCTGGCCCGTGGACACAATGGACACAATGGACACAATGGACAGAATACCCGAACAGCTTGAATATTGTCCATTTAGTCCATTCTGTCCATAGGGTAGCAGATTGAAAAAAGGAGTTGATACATACGGGTAAAAGATCACAGGCAAAAGGGCGGCGGGCAGAAATCGAGCTTGCCGGACTTCTCCGAGAACGTGGCTATGATGTGCGGCCAGGTGAGCCTATGAGTTTCGGGCGGGAGCCCGACCTGGTAGGGTTGCCCGGCGTCCACTGCGAGCTGAAACGCCGGGAGGGTGTGGACCTGTCGGCGGCGCTGGCCCGGGCGGCAAAGGACGCTGAGTTTTTCGGGGATGGTCTCCCCACGGTTTTCCACAGGGGCAACCGGCAGAGGTGGAGGGTGACGATGGAGCTTGACCACTGGCTTGTACTCTATGACCGGCAGAAAACGGCGAAAAGCGGAGAGGAGGTAAACAATGACACCGAGACAGCAAAAGGCGCTTGCGGCGCTTCTGACATCCCCCAGCAAGGCGGCGGCGGCAAAGGCGGCGGGTATTGCCCCCCGCACACTTAGAGACTATTTGGCAGACCCAGAGTTTCAGGCAGCGTACCGGGACGCATTTGGGAACATGGTCGAGGACGCCACCCGGCAAGCCCAGCAGGCCATATCCCCGGCCCTGTCCACCCTGCGTGAGATCGTGGAGGACAGGGAAGAGGACGCCCAGGCCCGCATATCTGCGGCCAGAGCTATCCTGTCCCACGGCATAAAGCTGACTGAGACAACGGACATTTTGAACCGGCTGCAAGAGTTGGAGACGGCGATGGAAGGAGGACACGATGGCAAGTATTGATTCCCGGCTTGCGGCGCTGGCTGAAGCCATAGAGCGGAAGCGGATGGAGCAGGAATACCCCGTGGACGAACTGTCCCGGAGCTTGTACAACATGGGGCAGAGGCTTTCTAAGATGGACAGCCTGGAGAAAGCGGCGTTGCTGGCTGAGTTTAACCGGGATGATCCATTGGATGGGACAGGCAGTCTCGATTTGAGCATGGAGGACCTAGAACGGTTCATAGCAGATTATGGGGAGGTGTGAATAATGTCAATTCTTTCCAGGCTGGAGCGCATCCGGGGGCAGATTGCCAACTGCGGCGGCGTGTTGGTGACGTTCAAGGATGGCACCCGGCGCACGATGGACGGCGGGGATTGTGTCCACTTGATAATGACCGACCACGGCAGCGTGGAGCGGTTTGAGACCCGGAGCAAGGGTCAGGGACAGCTGCCCGATTTACTGAATGAATTACTGAGCGAATAGAGAGGAGCATTTAAAATGAATTACACTGTAACAATCAACGGCAAAGAGTACATCCTGCCCACCCGCACCATTGCGGTGGATGATAAAATGTCAAGGCTGGCCGCTCTGGGTAGGCGGTGCAAAACCGGCGAGATCACCCGGAGGGAGGTAATGGAGGGCCAGCACAGATTTGTGGAGGAGATGGCCCCCGGCGCTTTCCCGGACCTGGAGACGGCGGACGTCAACATGATTCTGAAAGCCTGCATGGACATTGTGAATGTTTATGCCGCCCCTTCCCTTGAAATGTTGCAAGGTGTTCTGAATAACCCTGACATGAAAAAGGCTGTTGAACTTGCAAATTTGAACCAGTAACCCCTATGGAGGTACAGAACAATGGCGAATGACGGTACTGTAAAAATTGGGGTGGATTTTTCGGCTGACGACATAAAAAGGGGTTACAAGACCATTCAAGATGAGGGCAAAAAGACAGCTAACTCCTTGAAGAGCGTAAATAACGCCCTGAAATTAGACCCGAAAAATGTTGACCTTTTGACAGAAAAGCAAAAGCTCTTGACGAAAGCTGTTGCCAGTTCTGAACTTGAAGTGTCGGAACTCACAAAAGAGCTTGAGAAAGCAAAGGCGTCCGGAATGGATGAAACGGACGCAGAAGGGTATAGGGAGCTGGTTCTGGCTCTGTCTGAGGCCACCGTGGAGGCCCAACAGTATAACGCAGAACTGCGGGAAATAAACCAGGAATTAAATTTTGACCACGGAAGCGCTGACGTTTTAGTCGAAAAGCAGAGGCTGTTAACAAAAGCGCTTGCGGAAGCGGAGGCCCAGGCCTCTGAGTTGAGCGAGGCACTGGAACAGGCCAGAGAGGCCGGACTGGATTCCGAGGACGCGGAAGGCTACCGGGAATTGTCTGAGGCTTTAGAGCAGGCACAGCAACAGGCACGGCAGTACGCTGATGAACTGGAAAACCTGAGCGAAAACACCGACGAATGTACAGACGATACAGATTCATTGTCTGAAAGTCTTGCGGGCAGTGTGTTAGCCGGGCAGCTTGCCGCCGAATCTTTCGGCTTTCTCATGGAAAAAATTGGGGAGCTTGTCCAATGGGTATTAAACCTTAACGAGGCTACTGAAGAGTATCGTGTTGCTCAAGCCAAATTAAATACCGCCTTTGAAGCGGCGGGGTATAGTGCCGATGTGGCAAATCAGGCTTTTTCGTCCTTTTACGGGATACTTGGCGATATTGACACGGCTGCGGAAGCGTCGCAGCTCCTTGCCTCGCTGGCCCGGAGTGAGGAGGACGTTGCCAAATGGACACAGATTGCGGCTGGGGTGTACGGCACCTTTGGCGACGCTCTCCCCATTGAGGGATTGATTGAAGCAGCCAACGAAACCGCTAAAACCGGACAGGTCACCGGCGTTTTAGCGGATGCCCTGAATTGGGCGGGTGAGAGTGAGGACGCATTCAATGAAAGTCTTTCCCTTCTCAGCGACGAAGGGAAACGGGCTGAGCTTATCATGAACAACCTGGGGATAATCTATGGAGAGACAGGAGACATTTTCCGGGAGAATAACCAGGCTATCATGGAGAGCCGGGAGGCAAACCTCCGTTTCCAGGAAAGCATGTCCCGGCTTGCGGAAAGCATCCAACCATTTTTGACTACGCTTACCCAAATGGCAACCACCTTCATGGACTGGTTCAACGGTATCCCGGATGGAGCACAGGCAGCGGTTGTGGGTGTTGTGGCATTCCTGGCCGTTATCAGCCCGATTGCCGGTATTATCACAGCAATTACAGGGGCGCTGGGGGCGGCTGGTATTGCAAGTACAACCTTCTCCATAGCTGGAACTGCGGTATCCTTGACGCTGGGGCAATGGGTTATTGTGATCGGCGTTGTGATTGCGGCGGTGCTGGCGCTGGCTGCGGCAATCGCATTTCTGACCGGACGGGGCAAAGAGCTGCAAAGCATGAAAATGCCGGAAGTCCCGGATTACAGTGGAGCGGTCCAGGGGGGTGGCCGACGCTCTGGCGGTCCATCTCTTCAGAGCGACGGACCATCAGCGGCCCCTATGGCTCTGTCCGATGGCGACATAGCTTCCAGCCCCCTGAGCCGTGCGGCCCCTGCCCTGGAGACGGCCATGCCGTCCGCCCGGGACCGTATGATCTCCGACCTTGCGGCGGCAATGCCAGCGGCGCAGAGCCGGGTAGCAATCGCCACGGCGGACATGGCCCCGTCTGCTGGTTACTCCGCACCGCCCACGGCCAGCTATGGCGCAAGCGGGAACGACAGCGGGCGGCAAACGCCCATTATTGTCCGGCCCAATATACATATCCATTTTGACGGCGACCTTGCCCAGTTTGCTCAGGTATTCAAGCCTGTTATTGACGCAGAGGACGCCCGAGTGGGCGTTGGTGTACAGTAGAAGGAGGAGAGTGTGGAATATTACTATGTGACTTGCGGAAGGGTGTACCGGCTGCCCACCCGGACCCTGGAAGTGGATGAAGCCATTGACAGGATTGTGACAGGGGAGGACCGTTTGAGGGCTGGGGAAATCACAAGGAGACAGCTTCGAGGAGAGCAGCGTGATTTTATTACCCTCTGTACCGGGGAGCAGTTACCGCCCCTTGAAGAAATGGATATGACCGATCTGGAGCTTGCCGCACTGGCCCTGGTTGACTTCTATCTGTCCCCGGCCAAAACGATCTACCCAAATATCTGAGGAGGACTACTATGCAGAAGATGATTGAACATGAGCCAATGATAAGAACCACAAAAGGGATGATACCGCAAAGCGCCCTCCACGATGTAAACGAGGTCGCAAAGAATCAAGCCCCGCCCCCGGACCTGGGGCCGGTGAAGCTGGACAAGACCTGTCCGCTCAAAGGCCGGATGTACGACGCCCGCTGTGATACGTCCTGTGCCCTGTATATCCCCGAGGTGGGGTGTGGTATCAAGGGGCGGCGCATGGGGGCCGGGACGGCCTGCCCCTGGCCCGGTATGGCCCATTGTGGCAAGAGCTGCGCCCTTTATGAGGATGGCAGCTGTGCCCTGGTAAAATAAAAAAAGGAGTGTTTTTATGAGTGGATACAAAATGTTTGCTGACCGGCTGGACTACGCTTTCAAAGAGGCCAGGACCCGATACACAGAGGCATACAACCTGATGTTATCCAAAAAGAGGGATATGGAGGACGTTCAGAGGAACCCCAGCCTTGCCGATACCTTCGGCATGAAAGCAGAGTATGATTATAATCAGGCAAAGGCCGCTTTTAAAAAAGCGGAGACTGCTGCGTGGGAGGACTTCGTGCGGGAGATGGAGGAGATCGGCAAGGACCTAAAGAGCGCTTTTGCCAAAGTGAACCAAGCCAGACCGGAGGATATTGACCGGGCCGGTTTGGAGCTGTTAAATAGCGGGATTCTGACCGTTGATGATCTGGGGGCGCTCCTGGACCGATATGAGGACAACCCAACCATGCTGCGGCTGATTGCTCAGCACGTCGAAAAGCTGCTGAAAGACACGAAGGACACCCAGACCCGCCGGGAGTTGATCGCAGTACGCCAAAAGGCGGTGGCCAACGACATTATGGACGCATGGAAGAACCTGGAGGACACGGCCCGGATTTGTACTGGACAGGCCCACGGAAAGGGGGAACCCAGATATGTACTTTCTATCTCCAGCCAGTGGGAGAAGCTGACTGAGAACACAATCAAGAACTTTTAACAAAAAGGGACAGGGAGCTTCCACCCTGTCCTTCTATTTCGAAGGAGGGGTATCGTGAGCAACGAGGAGCTGGTGGCGCTGATTCAGGCCGGGGACCGTGACAGGATCGTGGAGCTGTGGCACCAGGTACAGCGCATGGTCTATGCTCAGGCCACACGTTGGGCTGGCCTGGGCGGGACTACCATTGAGGACCTGACCCAGGCCGGCTTTATCGCTGTGCTGCGGGCCGTGGACAGCTACGACCCGTCCAGAGGGACGAAATTCTCCACACACCTGTTTCAACGTCTGCGGGCGGAGCATGACACATTTTTGATAGTTACGGTTCTTACATAAAGCAAACCCGCTTCGGTCCAGATGAACTGAAGCGGGTCCGTTTTTATCCTTCTGTGGGGTAACCCTCAAAGGCTGCGATGTCGATGGAGTAGTAATTGGTATTGCCTCGTCTCTTTTTAATCAACAACCCATCCGGAAATTCTTCCAGTTTCTTGTTAAGTGTGCCCCTGCTGATTTCGACATGGTTGAGAACTACGTTTGTTGGGACACCATGCTCAGAGAACAGCGCTGCTTGGATTAGTAGGTGACACAGGGTTTCTAACGTAATATCTGCCTGTGGGAAAACATCCGGAATTTTCTGGGTACAGCGGTTTAGTCTGGTAAAACCCTGTTGGAGGGAATTTTTCAGTTTCTCTACTGAAATTTGAATGAGACTTAGGAACATGTGGAGAAACGGTGTCAGATCCCCCCGATTAAGAGAATTGTTGCAGATAGTAAAGGCATGGTAATAATCGTTGATATTCTCTTTTATGGTGTAAGAGATGCGGTATCCAGTCACCGGTTCCAACTCCTGAGACAACAAATAGCTGCAAATAAATCTTCCCAAGCGGCCATTTCCATCGTAAAACGGATGGATATATTCCAGCAGATAATGGAAAATCGCAATTTTGAACAATATTTCGCTTTTGTCGTTGTTCAGAAAGTCCAAAGCTTGCTCTGTGGCCTGAATGATTTTTTCCTCTGGGTATAGACCCTTATGAATTTCTTTCTGCGTTGGGCTGTATACGCTGACGGAGTCTTTCCTAAAAAATTGTCCGTCGGGAACGTTTTCCGGGTTTTCCTCCGCAACCTCAGCCAAAGCTAATTCGTCGTAGATATCCCGGATGTCCTGACATGTGTTGAGGGGTAGTTCCTCTTTAACCATAAGCATGTTATATTTTTTCACCAGTCCGTAGAAACGTTTCCCCTTACTTTTCGTCTCTAGCTCATCCAGAATATCACTGATTTCTTTTCTGGTGCTCCTGACGCCCTCAATGCTGTTCGTCAACACAATTTCGTCTATTAAGCACCGCCTCGAAAACTGATGGGTCGCCGCTCCGGGCAATGAGTTGCACAAATTGGACACCGCTTGGTTCATCCTTAGAATGTCTGTTAACATGTGATAAACCTCCGGCGTCTGCACAAAAAACGCACGGTGACCAGATACCTCAAAGTCCAAGTGTACTGAGTACTCGCTGTGGTAGCGTTCTTGGTATTGCTGCTCATAGTCGGCTTTATTCTTATAGTAAAGGTCTGAAAGTGTGATATAGTTCATTAGTTCACCTCCGAGCATTTGCTTTTTAACGCTATTTTGACAAAGTGTCTCTCGAATCGATAAGTCCATTCACAAAATAACTATTTTTTGTGAATGGACTCGATTTTATCATAGAGGTCTTATCAAAGTCAAGGGGAATTTGTAAAGGTATTAGTAAAGTAAACAGAGCCCATTGAGACGACTGAAGGCACTCTCCCATCTTGGCAAACACAATGTTCAACTCGTCCTCTGGTTCTTGTTGCCCCCCTAATTCTGTGCTTATAACTGACCATAACGACCAAACAACGACCAAAACGGCTAAAATCAGGGGAAAGAAAAACCCGCTACCCCATGCAGCACAAGGGATAGCGGACTTTCTTAAGGTGGTGGACGATACAGGACTTGAACCTGTGACCTCCCGCACGTCAAGCGGATGCTCTACCAGCTGAGCTAATCGTCCGAACAGCAAAAATTATTATACCTGTAAGAAGGTTTTTTGTCAATAGAAATTTTAAATTTTTTTGAGGCAGCTCATAAATTTTCTCGGCAGCGAATTAATTCAAAATTCTTGGTGAAATATTCCGGGGAGTATGGTATAATAAAGTCAGTTCTGACCCATTCTTTCACAGGAGGAATGTTCCATGTTAAAACTCGACCTTTCCAAACTCAACGGCTTTATTCCCGAGGACTACCTCACCTCCCGGCAGGACCGGCTGGCCAAGGCCGCAGAGATGGTAGCCGCCCACACTGGCCCGGGCGGCGACTTCACCGGCTGGGTATTCCTGCCCCGCGACTACGACAAGGAGGAGTTTGCCCGCATCCAGGCCGCGGCCAAAAGGATTCAGCAGCAGTCTCAGGTGCTGGTGGTCATCGGTATCGGCGGCTCCTACCTGGGGGCCCGGGCGGTCATCGAGGTCATCAAGTCCAATAACTACAACCTGAAGAAAAAAGACACCCCCGACGTCTTCTTCGCCGGCAACGGCCTGTCCACCGACGCCCTGCTGGAGCTCATCGACCTCATCGGCGACCGGGACTTCTCGGTGAACGTCATCTCCAAGTCGGGCACCACCACCGAGCCCGCCGTCTCCTTCCGCATCTTCAAGGAGCTGCTGGAGAAGAAGTATGGCAAGGAGGGGGCCAAAGAGCGCATCTACGCCACCACCGACAAGGCCCGGGGCGCACTGAAGGGCCTGGCCGACGCTGAGGGCTATGAGGAGTTCGTAGTGCCTGACGACGTGGGCGGCCGGTTCTCCGTCCTCACCGCCGTGGGCCTGCTGCCCATCGCCGTGGCCGGCGTGGACATCGACGCCCTGATGGGCGGCGCCCGCCAGGCCATGGAAGAACTCACCCTCCCCGGTCTGGACAACCCCGCCTGGCAGTACGCTGCCGCCCGCCATGGCCTGTATCAGGCCGGCAAGAGCATCGAGGTGTTGGCCGGCTACGAGCCCAAGTTCCGCTTCTTCGCCGAGTGGTGGAAGCAGCTCTATGGCGAGAGCGAGGGCAAAGACGGCAAGGGCCTGTTTCCCGCCAGCGTGGAGTTTACCGCCGACCTCCACTCCATGGGCCAGTATATCCAGGACGGCGAGCGCCTGATGTTCGAGACCGTGGTGAAGTTTGAGCCCGAGGGCGCGTACACCATCCCCAACGACCCCGCCAACGTGGACGGCCTCAACTTCCTGTCCGGCAAGCCCCTGTCCTTCGTGGCCGAGCAGGCTATGCGGGGCACCATCCTGGCCCATGTGGACGGCGGCGTGCCCAACGTGCTCATTGAGCTGCCCAAGATCAGCGAGAAGAGCGTGGGCTATCTGATTTACTTCTTCGAGTACGTCTGCGGCCTGTCCGGCCACCTGCTGGAGGTCAACCCCTTCAACCAGCCCGGCGTGGAGGCCTATAAGAAGAACATGTTCGCCCTGCTGGGCAAACCCGGCTATGAAGACCTGCGCAAAGAGCTGCTGTCCAAGCTGTAATCCGCAGGGACAATACCAAACCGTATGATTAAACTAATGATATAGAAAGGGCGCTGCCGGCAGACGGTTAGCCCAATGGTTTATGCTACAAGAAGTAACCGCACTCTTTGGACGGAGGGGCGGTTACTTCTTGTATTTTTCAGATTTTCTCTTGACTTTTCGGGAACAGCCGGACCTCTGCCTGGATATTGTACGGCGGTGAAAAGGAGCATGGGCCGGGCCGTTTTTAAGCCCTCAAAAAATTCACAATTATTTTAGTTGAAATAAATGCTGTGATATGGTAGAGTATAGATAAACAGAGGGCGTTCACCCCAATGTCAAATCAGTAAGGAGTGATACACATGATTCGCGTTATCATGGGCAAGAAGGGCTCCGGCAAGACCAAAAACGTGATCGAAATGATTAACAACGCCGTTCAGACCGAGCACGGCAACGTGGTCTGCATTGAGAAAGGCAATAAGCTGACCTTCGACATCCATTACCACATCCGCCTGGTGGAGGCCAGTGAGTATGATATTGCCGACTACACCGCCCTGAAGGGCTTTATCAGCGGCATGTATGCCGGCAATTACGACATTACCCATATCTTTATCGACAGTCTCACCAAAATCGTGGGCGGCGACTGCGATAATGAGACGGAAAAGTTCCTGGACTGGCTGAACAAGTTTGCCGAGCGGCACAACATCAAGTTCACCATCACCATCAGCGACGACGCTTCCCTGGCCCCCGATGGCGTGAAGAAGTTCTTTTAAGCCATAATTACCAACCGCTCTCCGGCCCACGCCGGAGAGCGGTTTTTTCGCCTGTTCCAAGCCTCTGAACACGATTCTCCCCTCTGTAATGTCCTTTAAACCGGTCTGTAATCGAACAAATTTTCGAATAAACCTGTTGACATTTCCGGGAGTAAAGAGTATTCTAATCGCAGATATAGAACATAGGTTCTATATCTGCGACTTTCTTCCCGATCAGGTGGCGGAGCTGCCCGCCCAGCCGCGCTCCGAATCCCGCCACTGGGCCACGGTATCAAAGATCAACTTGCCCGGCCGTCCTTGTGACGGAGCTCCACCCAGCCGTTCTCGCCGGCGGGTAGTTTTCGCTGTACAGCACACGGGAACTGCCGTGGCCAATCCTCTCGTCCTGTCCATCATTCACAGCCCCTTTCGATTTTCTTATAAAAAAAATCGGAGCAAGAAACCTTGCTCCGACCTGGTGGAGGAGGGTGGATTCGAACCACCGAAGCGAAACGCAACAGATTTACAGTCTGCCCCCTTTGGCCACTCGGGAACTCCTCCATATTTAGTTGGAGCTGGTGGACGGATTCGAACCCCCGACCTGCTGATTACAAATCAGCTGCTCTACCGGCTGAGCTACACCAGCAAATGGCGACTGTCCAACAGCAGACGTTATTATAGCAAAGAAAGGAAGGGATGTCAAGTAAATTCCAAAAAATTTTTTAACAAAATTAGAGGAGGATTACAATGACGTTAGCGGAACTGTCGCTGGAGTACCGGGCCCACGCCCATGCGCTGGACCTGCGTATCTGCCAGCTGGAATATTTGCTGGAGCAGACGGACAATGCCGACCGGCGCTGCCAGCTCCAGGGGCGTATCCGGATGCTGTCCACCATGCTCCGGGAAGCCAGGGAGCTGGCCGTGCTGACGGAGCGCTACTACGACAGGGGGTACCGCCGGAATGCCAAATACACGATATAGGAAGGGAAAGGTCTACGCCGCCGACATGGCCATGTACACCCGGCAGATCCAGGCGGACAACAGCCAGGAGATCAGCCGCCTCAAGCGGAACCTGATCCGGGCCCTGCGGGAGGACGTAACCGCCAAACAGCGGGAGATGATGCTGCTGTATTACGCAGAGGGCAAAAACATGCGGGAGATCGGCGAGCTGCTGGGCATCGACAAATCCACCGTCTCCCGCACCATCAAGCGGGGGGAGCGCCGGCTCCAGCGCTGCCTGCGCTACGGTGCCGAGGCCTATCTGCGCAATATGGACAACCTGTAAACAGGTCCCGTGTGTGGGGATACAACTTGTTGAACCCCCGTCCCCCGCAGGGCCCAAGGCTCCTTTGGCGAAGGAGCTGTCAGCCGTCAGGCTGGCCGGAGAGAGAATTTGAGTCAGCGTGAAACCGAACAAGCCCCCGTCCGATGGACGGGGGCTTATGGTTACTCCGAGAGGCTCAGGCCGTGGTCCCGGGCCAGGGCGGCGACACTGCGGTCATAAGTGGCTTCCCCCTCTTTGGAGAAGAAGCAGCCGGGGACCTGGCCCTTCTCCCGGTGGTGGGCAATGCAGGCGCAGCACTTGCCGCGGCGGGGACAGTCGTAAGTACAGGGGCAGGGGTACTTGTTGTCACAGGTCATAGTGAATCCCTCCGTTTTTAAAGTCCTAGAATTCGGGTGGCGATGGCAAAGTAGACCAGCAGGGACAGGGCGTCCACCACGGTGGTGATAAAGGGGGACGCCATCACCGCCGGGTCGAAGCCCAGCCGCTTGGCCAGCATAGGCAGGGTACAGCCGATGAGCTTGGCAATAATGATGGTAAAAAAGATGGTCAGGGCCACCACAGCGGCCACAGTGGCGTTCTTCCGGTCCAGCAGCATGACCTTGACAAACACCACCGCCCCCAAAGTGGCGGCGCACAGGACTGACACCCGCAGCTCCTTCCAGATCACCCGCAGCCAGTCGGCAAACTCCACATCCCCCAGGGACATGGCGCGGATAATGGTGACCGAGGCCTGCCCACCGGAGTTGCCCCCGGTGTCCATCAGCATGGGGATAAACAGGGTCAGCGCGGCGTTGGCGGCCAGGGCCTCCTCGAAGAAGCCCAGGATGGTGCCGGTGAAGGTGGCCGAAATCATCAGCAGCAGCAGCCAGGGGATGCGGTGCTTCCAGGTCTCTACCACACCGGTCTGAAAATAGGGCTTGTCGGTGGGCAGGATGGCGGCCATCTTCTCGATGTCCTCGGTGGCCTCCTCCTCCATAACATCCATGGCATCGTCTACCGTGATAATGCCCACCAGCCGGTTCTCCCCGTCCACCACAGGCAGGGCGGTGAGGTCATACTTGGAAAACATCTGGGCGACCTCCTCCTTGTCCTCGTGGGTGGTGACAAAGAGGACGTTGGTCTCCATAATGTCGCCGATTTTAGTCTCATAGGTGGACATAAGCAGCCGCTTGACGGTCACCACCCCCAGCAGCACCCGATTTTTGGTGACATAGCAGGTATAGACCGTCTCCTTGTCCAGGCCCACCTTGCGGATGCGGGCGAAGGACTCCTCCACCGTGTTGCTGGGGTGGAGGTAGACAAACTCGGTGGTCATCAGCGAACCTGCCGAATCCTTGGGGTAATTGAGCAGCCGGTTGATCTGGCTGCGGGTGGAGGCATCGGTGTTGCGCAGGATACGGCTGACCAGGTTGGCCGGCAGGTCCTCGATCAGGTCCACCGTGTCGTCCAGATACAGCTCGTCCAGCACCTCCCGCAGCTCCTTGTCGCTGAGGGCGCCGATGAGCTTCTCCTGGTCCTCCTCCAGATAGGAGAAGACCTCGGCCGCCAGGTCTTTGGGCAGCAGGCGGAAAACCAGTATCTCCTGCTCTACGTCCAACTCGTCCAGGAACTCGGCGATGTCCACCTCGTTCATCTCAATCAGGATTTCCCTGAGGGCGCGGAACTTCCGCTCCCGGACCAGCTCCATCAGCTGGTCGCGCTCATAATTGTCGTGCAAGGCATTTCCTCCTCTCGTTTTTCACAAAACGTGAGGCACGAAAAACCACAGGCACCGTACCGGTCAAGGCGCGGCAAGCCTGTGGCTGCACATCACAAGGAGGAGGGCTCCCAGTCCTCCTGAATCAGCTCCGGCGGCGAGGCGGGGTCCCTTTTCGGCCCCGGTCCGCCGCCCCTCGTCTGTGACAGCTCTCCTTCGTGCCTGTCTGGCAACTTCGGCCTTCCATGCTGGGTCCCACTTCCTTTCGCCGTGAAATTTGCGGATTCTTAACATCCTATGCCATTGTAGCACTGTTTGCCCCCTTTGGCAAGGGCAAAGAGCCCGCTTTTTTCTGGAAAAAACAGGGCAAAACATGTTAGGCCGGCGCCCCGAAAGGAGCGCCGGCCCGGAAGCCTTGCAGTTAGTTTTATTAGAACAGGCCGGTGATCTTGCCGTTCTCGTCGATGTCGATGCGCTCAGAGGCGGGCACCTTGGGCAGGCCGGGCATGGTCATGATGTCGCCCGTCTTGGCAACCAGGAAGCCGGCTCCGGCGTTGACCTTGACCTCGCGGATGGTGACCTTGAAGCCACGGGGCGCGCCGATCTTGTTCTGGTCGTCAGAGAAGGAGAACTGGGTCTTGGCCATGCAGATGGGCATCTTGTCGAAGCCCAGCTCGGTGAGCTGCTGGATCTGCTTCTTGGCGGCAGGCACGATGGTCACGCCGTCGGCGCGGTAGACCTTAGTGGCGATGGCGTTGAGCTTGTTCTCAATGGTGTCCTCTGCGTCGTAGACAAACTGGAAGTGATCCTGGCTCTTGTCCTCGGCCAGCTTGACGACCTCCTCGGCCAGGGCCTTGCCGCCCTCGCCGCCCTTGGCCCACACCTCGGACAGGCGGACGTTGACGCCCAGCTCCTTGCACTTGGCCTCCACCAGGTCCAGCTCGGCCTTGGTGTCGGTGGGGAAGGCGTTGATGGCCACCACGCAGGGCAGGCCGTAGACGTTTTTCACGTTGTCCACGTGCTGGAGCAGGTTGGGCAGGCCCTTCTCCAGAGCCTCCAGATTCTCGTTGTTCAGGTCAGCCTTGGGCACGCCGCCGTGATACTTCAGGGCGCGGACGGTGGCCACGATGACCACTGCGTCGGGGTGGAAGCCGCCGGCGCGGCACTTGATGTCCAGGAATTTCTCGGCGCCCAGGTCGGCGGCGAAGCCGGCCTCAGTGACGGTGTAGTCGGCCAGCTTCATAGCGGTCTCGGTGGCCTGGATGGAGTTGCAGCCGTGGGCGATGTTGGCGAAGGGGCCGCCGTGGATAAAGGCGGGGGTGTGCTCCAGGGTCTGGACCAGGTTGGGCTTGATGGCGTCCTTCAGGACGGCGGCCATGGCGCCCTCGGCCTTCAGATCGTGGGCGGTGATGGGCTTGCCGGCACGGCTGTAGCCCACAACCATCTTGGCCAGGCGGGCCTTCATGTCCATCAGATCGGTGGCCAGGCACAGCACAGCCATGATCTCAGAGGCCACCACGATGTCGAAGCCGTCCTCGCGGGGCACGCCGGAGGCCTTGCCGCCCAGGCCGCAGGCGATATGGCGCAGCTGGCGGTCGTTCATGTCCACCACCCGCTTCCAGGTGATCTGACGGGTGTCGATGTCCAGGGCGTTGCCCTGCTGGATGTGGTTGTCGATCAGGGCGGCCAGCAGGTTGTTGGCGATGCCGATGGCGTTGAAGTCGCCGGTGAAGTGGAGGTTGATGTCCTCCATGGGGACGACCTGGGCATAGCCGCCGCCGGCCGCGCCGCCCTTCACGCCGAACACGGGGCCCAGGGAGGGCTCACGCAGACAGACGATGGTCTTCTTGCCGATCTTGTTCAGGGCGTCGGCCAGACCCACAGAGGTGGTGGTCTTGCCCTCGCCGGCGGGGGTGGGGCTGATGGCGGTTACCAGGACCAGCTTGGACTTCCGGGGCAGGTCCTTCAGGGCGTGGATATCAACCTTGGCCTTGTAATGGCCGTAGTGCTCCAGATTCTCAGGGCCGATGCCAATCCCGGCCGCGACCTCCTCGATGGGCAGCATAGTAGACTGCTGGGCAATTTCGATGTCAGTCATGATGGTGGGCCTCCTGCATTCTAAAAATTTTGTTTCACTCCGGGGTGTCCCTCGGGATTTCACTGTCGCCATTATAACGCACAAATCAAACGGAGTAAACCCCATTTTTTTCTCACATCAGGACAAACACTTTTTTTTTGAAAGTAAATCGCCGGCTTTCCATCCTTTTTTCAAAAAGCGCGTTCCGCAAATCCCCGTATCCCTTCTCTCGCAAGGATTCTTTCGCAAACTGGTGTATCGCTCTGCTGATTCATCAGCGATAGACCGTGATAGTGACCAACGAAAATTTATTTTCGGAAAATATTTTTGTTGATTTTAACAGTTAACTGTGTTATGATAACTCTTGTATCGGGGCCCTGCTGGAGAGGGGCTCTTTTTCCAGGAAACCATCCTCCTGGAAGAGGAGATCCGGCCGGGCCGCGAAAATCGGAAGAGGAAACATATCTAAGAAAGAGGGGTACATTTTATGGCAAGTAACGAAAAGACCCGCAACGTGCGGCTGCCCAACGTTGTCGAGGCGCTCATCCCTATCGTGGTGATGATGGGTCTGATGATCTACGGGCTGAACTTCACCGACGAGACCTATGTGGACGCCCACATGCCGCTGGCCGTGTCCATCGTGGTGGCCTGCATTATCGGCTGCATGTGCGGACACAGCTTTTCCGACATGCTGGCCGGCATGGTTGACCGGCTGAACGCCACCATGGAGGCCATCCTGATCCTGTGTACGGTTGGTCTGCTGGTCGCCTCCTTCCTCATGTCGGGCACCATTCCCGCCCTGATCTACTACGGACTGAACCTGCTCACTCCCCAGCTGTTCCTGCCTGTGGGCTGCTTCCTGTGTGCCATCGTGGGCCTGGCCTGCGGCTCCTCCTGGACCGCTACCGCCACCATGGGTATCGCCATGCTGGGCATCGGCGCCGGCCTGGGCATCCCCGCCCCCATTACTGCCGGTATGGCGATCTCCGGCGCTTACGTGGGCGACAAGTTCTCCCCCCTGTCTGACACCACCAACCTGGCCGCCGCCGTGTCCGGCACCGGCCTGTTTGACCACGTGACCGCCATGGTGTCCACCACCGCCCCCACCTTCGTCATCGCCCTGATCGCCTACGCCATCCTGGGCGTGGCCACCAGCAGCGGCAATTACGACCCCACCGTGGCCAAGGACATCCAGACCGTTATCGCCTCCGGCTTTAACATCAATCCCTTCCTGCTGGTCCCCATCCTGGTGGTTATCGCGGCCTGTATCATGAAGTTGCCCGGCCTGGTGGGCGTCGCAATTTCGGTGTTTACCGGCGTTATCTTCGCCGTGATCTTCCAGGGCGTGGGCAGCCTGGCCGACCTGTTCGATATGCTGCACTACGGCTATGGCTTCGGCGTGGATACTGAGATTCCCGAGCTGGTGGCTGAGGCCGCCGCCGCGCTGAACGTCAGCCCCGACGCCTACACTACCGTCTGCAGCCTGCTTAACCGGGGCGGCATGGACCACACCATGTGGACCATCAACCTGATCCTCCTGGCCGTGGCCTACGGCGGCGCGCTGGAGCGCTGCGGCTGCACCGAGGCCCTGTTCGGCAAGCTGAAGAACAAGCTGAACTCCGTTGGCAGCCTGGTGTTCGCCACCATGGCCACCTCCCTGTTCTGCGACGCCACCATGTGCGACCAGTTCCTGGGTATCGGCGTTCCCGCCCCCCTGTATGTGGAGAAGTATGACGAGCTGGGCCTGGGCCGCAACATGATGTCCCGTACCCTGGAGGACTGCGGCACCCTGTGGGCCGCCATGTTCCCCTGGACCGGCTGCGGCGCCTATCAGCAGGGCGTGTTCGGCATGTCCCCCTTCGCCTACTTCCCCTTCGCCTTTGTGAACCTGCTCAACCCCATCTATGCCGCCATCACCGCCTTCCTGGGCCGCAACATCTTCTGGGCTGACGGCTCCTACACCAACATCCTGGGCAAGACCAAGGCCGGCAAGCCCGCCGGCGCTCCCGCCGAGGCCCACGAGAAGGCCCTGAAGAACCTGGAGGCCCGCCGCGCCTCCGGCAAGGCCCCCAAGATCAGCGCCTGATCTGTAATTCATCGTGGCTGAATCCGCCCCCGGCCGGGGGCGGACGCCAAACGGTATTTGGCGAAGAAAGGAACCTGCCTGTGAGCAAGCAAACCCTCCCCTGGGCCGATCTGACCGGCCCGATCTACACCCCCCGGGAGCTTAAGCCCCGGAAACCCCACGTCATCTACGCCTGCTGGGCCATGGTGATCCTTCTGCTGGTGGGCGGCATTGTCACCCGGTTCAAGATTGCCCTGATTTTCGCCGCGCTGTACGGTCTTACGCTGCTGTCCCAAAAGGATGTGGCGGTGACAGAGCGGGGGCTGGAGATTTTCTACCAGATGAAGATCACCACCAACTACAACTTCTGGCCCTGGGCGGAGATTAACGCCATCGTGGTGGAGGACCGAAACCACCCGGAACTGATTGCCCTCCACTTTGGACATGGCAGCGCCAGCAAACGGTTTTTCTTCACCCGGCCCGACACCGAAAAAATTCTGGTGCTGGCCCGGGAGAAACACCCCGGCGTTCCCATACGCCAGGCAACCGACAACCCCCGTTCCGGCGGCTTTTCCCGCAAGAGTAAGGGGCTGTGACCATTCGCGGCCCCCAGAGGGACCCCTACCCTTTGGGGGCCGCGCCTTAATTCGTTAATAATCGGCTTTAGCCGAAAAAAATATAAAGTGAGGTAATTCCCCATGATTATGAATCCTTCCGCCATCAAGAACGTCGTCTTGGACGGCCATAGCCTGAACTTGGAGAGCTTTGTGGCCGTCGCCCGCTACAACGCCACCGTGGAGCTGGCCGACAGCGCCATGGAGGCCATGAAGAAGTCCCGCGCCCTGGCCGAGAAGATCGCTGAGGAGGGCCGGGTGGCCTACGGCATCACCACCGGCTTTGGCGACTTCCAGAAGGTGGCCGTCCCCGAGGAGATGAGCAACCAGCTGTCCACCAACCTGATCCTCAGCCACTGCACCGGCGCCGGCGAGCCCTACACCGAGGAGGTCGTCCGCGGTATGCTCCTGCTCCGGGCCAACGCCCTGTGCGGCGGCGTGTCCGGCGTGCGCCCCCTGCTGGTGGAGATGATGATCCAGATGCTCAACGCCGGCGTCCACCCCTGGGTGCCTCAGAAGGGCTCCCTGGGCTCCTCCGGCGACCTGGCTCCCCTGGCCCACATGACTCTGCCCATGCTGGGCAAGGGCCAGGCCTATTACAAGGGCGAGCTGATGTCCGGCGCTGACGCCATGGCCAAGGCCGGCATCGCCACCCTGGACACCCTGGTGTGCAAAGAGGGCCTGGGCATGACCAACGGCACCTGCGCCATGACCTCCGTGGGCTCCCTGGCCCTGTACGACACCATCTGCGCCGCCCAGCTGGGCGACGTGATCGGCTCTATGGACTTCGAGGGCCTCACCGGTCTGCGCAACGCTTTCGACCCCCGCATCCATCAGGTGCGCGGCCAGAAGGGCCAGATGCTGGTAGCCGCCAACATGGCCAAGCTGCTGGAGGGCTCCGAGATTATCGACAACTGCCAGAAGGACCGGGTGCAGGACGCCTACGCCCTGCGGTGCATCCCCCAGCTCCACGGCGCCGTCCGCGACGCCCTGGACTATGTCCGGGATAAGGTAGAGATCGAGCTCAACGCCGTCACCGACAACCCCCTGATCTTCCTGGAGGACGAGGCGGTCATCTCCGGCGGCAACTTCCACGGCGAGCCCATGGCCATCCCCTTCGACACTCTGGGCATCGCCTGCTCCGAGATCGCCAACGCCTCCGAGCGCCGCACCGAGCGCATGGTCAACGCCGCCCTGTCCAACGGCCTGACTCCCTTCCTCACCACCAAGCCCGGCGTCAACTCCGGATTTATGATTGTGCAGTATGCCGCCGCCTCCATGGTGTCTGAGAACAAGGTGCTGGCCCACCCCGCCAGCGTGGACTCCATCCCCTCCTCCGCCAACCAGGAGGACATCGTGTCCATGGGCACCACCGCCGGCCGTAAGGCGGGCATGATCGTCCAGAACACCTTCTCTGTGCTGGCCGACGAGCTGCTCACCGCCTGCCAGGCCATCGACATCCGCCGCCAGCTGAACACCCATGGCCAGGGCATTGCCCCCGTTCATGAGGCCCTCTATAAGCACGTCCGTGAGAAGGTGGACTTCTACGAGATCGACCGGGAGATCTGGCCGGACATCCTGGAGGTAGAGAAGATGATCCGCAGCGGCGAGCTGCTGGCCATCGTCCAGGAATACATCCCCGACTTCCAGTAAGCTATGAAGCTGAAGGTTCTGCGTGCCAACCCGGCAGGTAATATCACCCTCTTCGTCCTGGACCCGGTCCCCCCTGGGGACCGGGCCGGGATTGCCTCACGGTTGATGGCGCTGCCCGGCTCCGATGTGGAGCAAGTGGGCTTCCTCTGCCCTCCCCTCGGAGACGGCATGGCCCGCCTGGAGATGGCCGGCGGAGAATTCTGCGGCAACGCCACCCGGGCCTTTGGCCTGTTTACCGCCCGGAACAAGGGCATCGCCCAGGGCCAGGTGCTGGTGGAAATCAGCGGCTGTGAGGGGCCTGTCACCGTAGACGTGGACCAGGCCGCCGGCACAGCCCGGGCCCAGATGCCCCTGCCCCGGGGCGTGGGCCGTACCGAGGTGGACGGCCGTCCCGCCACGATGGTTGACCTGGTGGGGATCGCCCACCTTGTTGTGGAGGACGTGCCCCCCAGCCTGGACTTTTTTGAGAAGGCCGAGCCTCTGTTCCGGGACATCCCGGATCTGGACGCCTACGGCGTCATTTTCCTGGACAGGGAACGGGGAACTATGACCCCCCTGGTCAAGGTCCCCGCCGCCGGCTCCCTGGTTTGGGAGGGCAGCTGCGGCTCCGGCTCTCTGGCCGCCGCCGTGGCCCAGAGCCAGGACGCGCCTGACGGTCCCTTTGTCCGCTCCTATGTCCAGCCCGCCGGAGTGGTGGAGGCCACCGTCATCCGCCGGGACGGCGAGGAGGTGGCCGCCTGGATCGGCGGGCCGGTGTCTCTGGACTCCCCAGTGACAGTGGAGCTAGAATAAGGAGGGCGTTTCACAATGCCTCGCATTCGCAATGACCGCAGTGAGTCGATTGATGAATTGTTCCGCGGAATCCTCTCCCTGCGGGACATAGAGGAGTGTTACCACTTTTTTGGCGACCTGTTCACGGTGCAGGAGCTGTCCGCTTTCGCCCAGCGCCTGCAGGTGGCCCACATGCTCTCCGACGGCAAGACCTATGAGGCCATCCGCGGAGAAATCTCCACCAGCAGCTCTACCATCACCCGGGTCAATACGGAACTGCGCTACGGCTCCGGGGGGTATAAATTGGTGCTGGACCGGCTGGCCCAAGAGGATCCCCATCCCGAATAGAGTCAAAATTGCGAAAACCGCCGCCCGCGTCCAGCCGGATGCAGGTGGCGGTTTTGCCGCCTGGAAGAAAGACAGACAGCGAAAGGGTGTTGCGAAATGCGTGATAAGATTCCCTCCGGCGCGGAGCATATCCTCCGGACGCTTACGGGGGCGGGCCACGAGGCCTGGCTGGTGGGCGGCTGTGTGCGGGACCTGCTCCGGGGAAGTCTCCCCCACACCTGGGATATCTGCACCTCCGCACGTCCAGAGGAGACGGAGGCCTGTTTCGCGGGGGAAACCATTATCGAAACAGGGCTGAAGGAGCTGGCGGTAAACGGCCGGGATGTGATAGCGGCCGGAATCGCGTCCGGCCCGGCGGTGGGCCAGGCGCTGGCCGGGCTCTTGGAGCGGGTGCTCAACGGTGAGGTGCCCAATTTTACTGCGTCTGCTGGACCGGGCAGTATCGGGCGGAGAGCCTTTACCCGCTGATGCCCAGGGCTCTCATGAGTACAAGGATGGCTCCTAAAACGGTCAGGACACCGCCCATGGCCCGGTTGAGGACCTCAGGGGCAGCCCGGTTGGCGAAGCGGGCTGCCAACCGGGCCCACAGGAGGGTGAAAGCCACACAGAGTACCAGCAGCAGCGGGTCAGGCGGACCGCCGATGGCAAAGTGGGACAGCGCCCCCGTGGCGGCGGTAAAGGTCATGATAAACACGCTGGTCCCTACGGCGGTCTTCAGCTCATACCCCAGGACACCGGTGAGGATAAAGAGCATCATCATCCCGCCTCCGGCCCCGATAAAGCCGCAGATAAAACCGATCATCGCGCCCCCCAGCAGCGACTGGACCAGCCGCTTTTTGGGATCGACAGCCGCCATGCTCTCCTTGGTGGTCATCACGGGCTTGACCAGGAACTTGATCCCCAGCAGCAGGAGCATCCAGGTGGAGAAGCCTCCCATGGTCCGGTTGGGCACCAGGCTGGACACCCAGCTGCCCACCAGGGTAAGGACCAGCACCGACCCCATCATCACCAGACCATTTTTAATGTCCAGGTTTTTGTTCTTGTGGTAGGTCCAGGCGGATATGGCGCTGGCCAGCACATCGGAGGCCAGCGCGATGCCGATGGCCTGATATGCCTCCACCCCCAGCAGGCCTACCAGCATGGGGGTGATGACGGCGGCAGCGCTCATTCCGGCAAAGCCGGTGCCCAGGCCGGCCCCCATCCCGGCAAAGAAACAGACAATCAGTGTAATCAATGCGGTCACAACGGTCCCTTCCTCTCTCAGACTTCGGTGATTACCGTACCATACAGCGGATTTTGGAAAAAATCAAGGTAGAAATTTAAAACCTTTTGTGAACGCGGGGACAAAATGCCCGCGAATCCGACAGGGGGCTTGTCCTATAATGGAATGGAAAATAATGGATGCCTTTGGTATCTAAGGAAGGGAGCGGGTCCCATGCCGGTGACCTGTAAAGAAGATAAGCGCTGCCTGACAGCGCTGGTGACGGGGGAGCTGGACCACCACGGTGCCCGCGCGGTGATGGAGGAGCTGGACCGCCGCATCGACCAGGCACAGCCCAGGGAGCTCACCCTGGACCTGAGCGGGCTGACCTTCACCGACAGCTCCGGGATAGCGGTCCTCCTCCGGGCCCGCCGGCGGATGGGCCAGGTGCGGGGCTCCATGCGGGTGGTGCGCACGCCGGATCAGGCCGGCAGGGTATTCCGGGCCGCCGGGCTGGAGCGGCTGATCCGGTTTGAATAAGGAGGCGCTACATATGAAAATTGAAAACCAAGTTACCCTGGAGTTCCCCAGCCGCTCCGCCAACGAGGGCTTTGCCCGGACGGCGGCAGCCTGCTTCGCCGCCCAGCTGGATCCCACGCTGGAGGAAATCAACGACATCAAAACCGCCATCAGCGAGGCGGTGACCAACGCCATCGTCCACGCCTACCCGGACACTCTGGGCCGGATCGTGCTGAAGCTGCGCCTGAAGGAGGGCCGCCTGCTGGAGATCTCAGTGAAGGACTGGGGGGTGGGAATCGCCGACGTGGCTCAGGCCCGGACCCCCCTGTTCACCACGGGCAGCGAGGATCGCTCCGGTATGGGCTTTACCATCATGGAGAGCTTTATGGACACGGTAAAAGTCCGCTCGGTCCCAGGCAGGGGCACCACGGTCACCATGGTGCGGAAGATCGCCTGCCGGGCGGATCCATGAGCGCCCCCCTGACCGGCCCCGCCCTGCTCCAGGCCGCCCGGGAGGGGGACTCCGCCGCCTGTGAGCAGGTCCTGCTGGAAAACAACGGCCTGATCTGGAGCGTGGTCCGCCGGTACTACGGCCGGGGGGTGGAGCCCGACGACCTGTATCAGCTGGGCTGCCTGGGCTTTCTCAAGGCGGTCCAGGGCTTCGACCCGGAGTTCGGCACCCAGTTCTCCACCTACGCCGTGCCCAAGATCGCCGGGGAGATCCGCCGCTTTCTCCGGGACGACGGCCCGGTGAAGGTGAGCCGGGGACTGAAGGAGCGGGGCTCCGGAGTTCGGGCCGCCCGGGGCCGGCTGTCCGCCCTGCTGGGCCGGGAGCCCACCCTGTCTGAGCTGGCGGAGGAAACCGGCCTTTCCCCCGAGGATATCGCCTCCGCCGAGACGGCCATTGATCCTGTCGTCTCCCTCCAGGCGGAGACGGGGGCGGACGGGCTGACCCTGGAGGGGATGCTCACCGCGGGCAGCGAGGAGGAGGGGCTTGTGGAACGGATCACCCTCCGGGCGGCCATCGCCGCTCTGCCGGAGCGGGAACAGCAGGTGCTTCTTCTGCGCTACTACCGGGGGATGACCCAGATGAATACCGCCCGTGTCCTGGGGGTATCCCAGGTCCAGGTCTCCCGCCTGGAGCGCCGGGCCCTGGAGCGTCTGCGCCAGGAGCTGACATAAAAACCGCCCTTGCTCAGTCAAGGGCGGTTTTTATCACTTGAATCAGGTGGCGGGTGATCCGCCCGGTGAGGCCCCAGATAGCCCGCCCCTGCCAGGGGTAGACAGGGACGTTCTCCCATCCGTGCTGCCACCGGTAGTCTCGGGGGATACCGATGACCTCATAGGGGAAATTTTCCGCCGGGGTGGGAATCAGCTCGTACTCGTACTCGATGGGCTCCGTCTCCAGCAGATGGGACAGGGGGACGAAAAAGACCTCGTCAACCTCTGCCGGGCTGGGGACCATCCCCTCCAAGGCCCCGCTGTCCACCAGCCCCAGCACGGGCTGCATCAGGAAATTGGCCCGGTGGGCAATGAAGTCCAGCCGGCCCAGCAGTTTTATCTGTTCCGGCGGAATACCCAGCTCCTCCCAGGTCTCCCGCAGGGCGCACTCCTCCGGGGTCTCGCCCGGCTCCATCAGCCCCCCGGGGAAGCAGACCTCCCCCGGCTGACGGCGCAGCGTCCGGGCCCGCACCTCGTAGAGCAGGCACAGCTCCCCCTCCCGCTCCACCAGGGGCACCAGCACCGCATAGGCGCGGCGGGCGTCCATCAGCCCGGGGGCGCGGGTGCGGAGAAGGACTTCCAGCTGTTCAGGCTTCATACCGGTCACATCCTGTCGGGGGCGGCCTCCGTGCTGCCCCGCTTTCTGATTTTATCTCCAAAACGGCGGGGCGGGACAGTGCCCGCCCCCTGCATATTACATCTTCTCCGGCGCGGTGACCCCCAGCAGGCTCAGGCCGTTGGCCAGGACGGACCGGACAGTGTCGGCCAGCTTGAGCCGGGCGGACAGAACCGCTTCCGCCTCTCCCTTCAGGCGGCAGGCGTTGTAGAAGCGGTGAAAGTCCCCGGCCAGGGCGGTGAGGTAGCGGTTGATGCGGCTGGGGTCGTAGTCCCGGGCGGCCAGGTGGAGCTCCTCAGGGTACTGGGCCAGGGATTTTACCAGGGCCAGCTCCTCAGTGGAGGCCAGCACAGCGGCATCCACAACCGCAGCGGCGGGGACAGCCGCCCCCTCCTCCTCGGCCAGCCGGGCAATCAGGGAACAGATGCGGGCGTGGGCGTACTGGACGTAGTACACCGGGTTCTCGCTGTCCTGCCGGACAGCCAGGTCCAGGTCGAAGTCCAGGGGGCTGGAGGGGGTCCGGTTGTTGAAGTAGTACCGGGCGGCGTCCACCGAAATCTCATCCAGCAGGTCGTGAAGGGCGATGGCCTTGCCCGTCCGCTTGGACATGCGCACCGGCTTGCCGTCCTGGAGCAGGTTGACCAGCTGCATCAGGACAATCACCAGCCGGTGGGAGCCGTCCAGGCCCAGGCCGTCCAGGGCCGCCTGGAGGCGGGCTACATGGCCGTGGTGGTCCGCCCCCCAGATGTTAATGACCAGGTCGAACTTCCGCTCCTCCAGCTTGTTGCGGTGGTAGGCGATGTCGGCGGCGAAGTAGGTATAAAAGCCGTTGGCCCGGCGGAGGACATCGTCCTTCAGGTCCAGCTTGTCCACCTGCTCCTGGGTTTTGCCCTCGGCCAGGTACTTCTTTTTCAGCAGCTCGGTGGTATTCAGCCACAGGGCGCCGTCCTTCTCGTAGGTCCAGCCCTTGTCGGCGAGCAGCTGCGCCGTCTCGGCCACGAAGCCCCGGTCGTGCAGCCAGGACTCCATGTACCACTGGTCGTACTCGATGCCGTACTTTTTCAGGTCCTCCTTCATCTTGGGGATGTTCCGCTCCAGGCCGAACTGGGCCATGGCGAACAGCTCGTCGCTCTCCGGCTCGTTGAGACCGGCATCGCCGTACTCGTCATAATAGGCCTGGGCCAGCTCTTTGATGTCCTCCCCGTGGTAGCCGTCCTCGGGGAATGGGTAGCCGTCCTCCCCCAGAATGAGCTGCTTATACCGCGCCAGAATGGACCGGGCGAACTTGTTGATCTGGTTGCCCGCGTCGTTGACGTAGAACTCCTTCCACACGTTCCAGCCGTCCCGGGCCAGGACATTGGCCAGGGTGTCCCCCAGCACGCCGCCCCGGGCGTTGCCCATGTGCATGGGACCGGTGGGGTTGGCGGAGACAAACTCCACCATCACCTTCCGGCCCGCGCCCTCGTCGCTGGAGCCGTAATCGGGGCCCTCGGCCTCCACGGCGGACAGTACCTCGCCATACCACTTGGGACCCAAGGTGAAATTGAGGAAGCCGGGGCCGGCGATCTCTGCCTTATTGAAATAACTGCCCTCCAGCTCCAGGTTGTCCACGATGGCCTGGGCGATCTGCCGGGGGGCCATGTGCAGCGCCTTAGCCCCCGCCATGGCGAAGGAGGAGGCGTAGTCCCCGTGGGCGGTGTCCTTGGGAATTTCAATGGTGGCCTTTACTGCTGCCCCGGCGGGCAGGGCCCCCGCGGCGGCGGCCCTCTCATAGGCCGCCTGGGTCAGGGCAGCCACCTGGTTCTTGGCGGCTTGGATCATGTTTGTCATTTGTTCGCACCTCGTTCTGTATCTTAAATATGTGCAGGGGCACGGCCTGTGGCCGCCTGTGAAAATACGGATACGGCGGGCGGCCGCAGGCCGCCCCTACAATTTTCAACTATGACTTTAAGTTCTCCCGGCCCTCTCCGGCCTCCTTCACGCTGATGCGGAAGACACTGCGGCCAGCCAGGGCGTGGTCCACCTCGATGGCGTAGTCCACCTCGATCGCGCCCCCCTGGTCGTTGAGCTCGGTCAGCAGATGGCGGGTATTCACACCGATGGACATTGCGCCATAAGGTGTATTGTACATGGAGAGATGGCGGCGGCCCTCCTGAAACACCAGCTGAGAGTTAAATTCCCCCACCCGCATCAAGGTGACCTGGTCGCCCTCCACCTGAATGGTAGTCAGGGTGCCCTCCAGGCCAGTGAGCTTGCTCTCTTGATAGGAGAGGGTGTAGCTGCCTCCCTCCCGGATCAGGCGGCCCTTTGTAACCAGCTCGCTGACGTCCGGGGCCATACCCTCATACTTCTGCATCCCCTTAATGGAGATAACCACATCCTTTTCCATAGGGACCTCCAATTTCTGTGTTTTGACGGTCCGTTCGGAGACGAACGGGGATATGTCCGCGTTATTATACACAGTTTCGTCCCATCTGTAAAGCCTATTGTCTATTGTATGCTTTTTTTTGGCAAAAGACAAGTAAAATTGCCGTGTTTCTCCATTTGACAAATTGGAAATGGGCGCTATAATGCTATATGGAACCATTCTATTTGGAGGAACGGCCTGTGGCCGTTCCAGCCGCCGCACGGCGGACATCCTGGAGAGGGGGACCCCCCGATGAATTTGGAATTGAACAAAAAGCAGTTTCGACGGCTGCTGGACCTGGTTTATATTGGAAATTGGATTTTAAACTCTACCCGGGGGGATCAGCGCTTTTCCGACTATGACGAGGTGGAGAGCCTGCTCTTTGGGCGGGCCGCCCTGGAGGGTATGCCCCAGCTGGCAGAGCTGTACCAAGGTGAAGTGATTCCCTCCCGGGCCTTTGTAGAGGGCGGCATCCACGAAGCCATTGTGGAGTATGAGAACAATGTGTTCTTCGAGATTCTGGCCGAAGACCTGGCCCGCCGGGATATGGACGACGCGCCCATTGACGAGAGCAATTATGCCGAGCTCACCAGCCGCATTGACGCCTATATCGCCGAGTTTGAGGAGCATGGCACGGATCATATTTTAGTTGATATCGAGGACTGAAAAGACAAGCTGGCCCCCCGGCAGCAGCCGGGGGGCCAGCTCGTGGTTCCAAACGAAAAAGGGCCGGTTACTTCAGGCCGTTCTCGTAGGACTCGATCATCTTCTTGACCATCTGGCCGCCCACGGAGCCGGCCTGCTTGCTGGTCAGATCGCCGTTGTAGCCCTGCTTCAGGTTGACGCCCACCTCCCTTGGTGTGCCCCCTCCATCTTAAGCGGGCTTCTCGGTAGAATTTTTCTCGCCGTTTTCGGCCAATTCTCCGATAAATTTGTAGAAAATCCGCACACTCTGCCGGTAGGGCTGGTTGGCCCGGGCGGGGACCTTGTGTCCGCCGTTTTCGTACACCTTGGGACCGATCTCAATGCGCTCCACAAAGGTCAGCAGGGTATCCCGGTCCAGCTGCTCCAGGTGGGTGTACTGCTTGGCCAGCTCAAAAAAGCGGGTGTAATTGTCCACCGCTTCCTGGACGGCATCGGGGGCGCTCAGCTCCTCCAGCGCGGCTTTCAGCCCGGCGGACTCCTTCTCTAGGTCACATACCATACGCTCCAGCCGGTCGTCGTCCAGCTTACCCATCGCGTTGTCGGTGTACAGCTTGGTAACGATCTTGTCGATGGTAGCAAGCCGCGCCTCCGCCCGCTCCTTTTTCCTCTGCCGGGTCTTGAGGTTCTCTTCGCTGCCCATCCGCCTGACCGCCTCCTGAACCAGCGCCTCCACGTCCTCATCGCTGAGAGCCAGCAGACTGTTCAGGTCCTGCCGCACCAGTTCCAACAAGTCGGCATAGCGGATGCGCACCCCCTGGCAGGGGTTGGCGATGTCCTGCCGCTGGTGGGTGCAGGAGAGATACCAGTACTTTTCCCGCTCCCCTTTGTACACCGTGCCGCAGGAGCACAGGGCGTGTCCGCATTTGGCGCACACCGCCACACCGCCGAAGATGCTCTTTCGTACATGGTCGTAGGCCCGGTAGTCCCGGCTGCCCTGGCCCAGGTTCTCCTGGGCCCTCTGGAACAGCGCCTCGTCCACCAGCGGCGGGTGGGTGTCCTCGGTCACCGCCCAGCTGTCCCGGGGAACCGCCACTTTCTTCTTGGACTTGACGCTAACCTTCTTGCTCTTGCCCAGCAAGGTGTGGCCCAGATACACCGGGTTTTTCAAAATCCGCTTGACTGTGGTGTAGTTCCAGGTGTCTGAAGCATGGGACGCACCTTCCTCACTGAACTCGTCCCGGTACAGCACCCGGTATTTCAGCGGCGGGATCACCCCGTCGGCGTTTAGGTCCAGGGCGATCTTCCGGGAAGAGTCCCCCGCCGCCGCCCGCTGGAAGATGCGCTCCACCACCGGGGCGGTGGCCTCATCGGGGGTCAGGCGGTGCCGGTTCTCCCGGTCCTTGCGGTAGCCGTAGGGCGAACAGGCGCAGTACTGGCCGCTCTCTCGCTTGCTTCTCAGCACATCCTTGACCTTGCGGGAGCCGTCCCGAAGGTAGACCTCGTTCATGGCAAAGAGGAACGGGGCCATAATGTTGTCGTGCTCCGTGTCGAAGTTGTCCGCGATGGCGAGGAACTGGATGCCGTGCTCCGGAAAGAACTGCTCGGCGTAGTAGCTGGCCTCCCGCATATCGCGTCCCAGACGTGACAGGTCCTTGGTGATGACCAGATTGGCCTTGCCCTGCTCCAGCTGCTTCAGCATCTCCTTGAAGCCGGGGCGGTTGAAGTTGCCGCCGGAGTAGCCGTCGTCCACAAATTCCCGGACGAGAGTAATGCCGTTTTGCCTGCAATAGTTCTCAACGATCATGCGCTGATTGGTGATACTGGACGATTCCCCGCCCTGAGCCTCCTCGTTGGACAGCCGCAGGTAGGCAAACGCCAGTGTGAATCTGCCGGTTTTCATGCTCGCCTCCTCCGGTGAACCGGCCCACTGATTTGATTATACCCCATGGCCGCTGCCTCCGTCAACGGGCTGGGTGGTTGGAATATTTTGGGCAAGCCGCTCCGCCATCAGTTCGGACAGAGAACGGGTACCCTGAAAGACCCGCCGCAGTTCGTAGGTGACCTGGCCCATGGTGATGGTCTGCTGTTCCATTGCATCGCCTCCGGGGCTATTTTGCTCCGGAACAGGGCGGTTTATCCCACTATTTCCCATTAGCGCCGTCCTTTGAAATGGAGGCCAGATAGCCTTTCGTCACATCGGGCCGCTCGTGGCCCAGCATCTGGGAGACACGGAGACTGGCGCTGAGCGAACTCATACCGCTGTCGATCAGTTCCTGATAGGTTCGGGCGGCGAAACTGTGGCGCAGGTCGTGGTGGGTCATGGGGCGGGTAGAGTCCTCATCCTGAATTTGGGGCCTCATTTGATAGATGTACTGCTGGAGCCGGGCGATGGCGGCATCGGTGGGTACACCGTCCAGGACGAACAGCTTGTGGCCCCGGGGTGTAACGGCCAACAGCTTTTTCAGCTCAATGGAAATGCTTTCATTGATGGGCACAGTGCGGATTTTACCACCCTTACCTTTGACGGTGATGGCATTCTCCCGGAGGGCCTGTTCCGCAGTAGCCGTGTCAATGCGGAAACACTCATGGATACGCAGTCCAGCGTACCATGTCAGGCAGGCGATGGCGGCAAAGTCTTCATGGCCGTCCACCATGCAGGTCGCCAGAAACCGATGGAACTCCCGGACGCTCTAGGTACGGTCTACCCCGCAGAACCGTCGGCGCTCCAGCTCTACCGCCAGCTCATCGTTGGAGGGCAGACGGTATTTTGTCCGTTCCATCTTGTCGTGGAAAAAACGGATGGCCGCCAAATCAGTCTTGATGGTAGATGCGGACTTGCCCCGCTCCTGCATATAGAGGACATAGGCGGTCAGGTGCTTGCCGTTGATGTTGGCCAGCTTTTGCAGACGATATTCCTCCGAAAGGAATTTACAGAACCGTTGCATGGCCTCATAGTAGCGCTCCTTGGTTCGGAAACTGCCTTGACGGTTGTGCCGGGCGGTCTTGTCCAACTGAACGATAAGGGTCTGATAGATACCAGGATTTCGCGTTTTTATTGTCATAGCATTTCTCCTTATTTTTACAAATGATGTTCAAATGGGCATAGTTTGCCCGTTGGCACAGGCAGCCGTTTCTGCCTGATTTTTGATAAAACAGACCGTTTTCTCTGTTGACACTACCGCTGAAAGCCTTGAAATTGCAGGACTTTGAGGGCAATGAATAGTGTGTAGAGGATGTCTGTCTCTGTTTGGAATTGTACGATGGTGAGTACGATACAGCATAGGGTGACTGCACCCTGTTCACATTGGGCTGCTGTGGACACGACCGCTCAACTCGGCTGCGGCACAGGCCGCGTGTGTCCTGTGATCCCTCCGGCTGGGATCGTGGAAGTGCTTCTCTCACGCTGCCGGACCGACCCGGTGTCGGAGATTGTGAGAGGTGAGGCCGCTGCCGGTAGCCTTTGAGGTTATCCACCCTGTACCCCCGCAAACCTCAAAGCGGGGTGGGTATGTCAAATCTGACTTGTGCGGCATTCTGTTTTCCGGCCGTTGCTCCTACCGGGCAAAAACGCAAAAAGAGAGCACGAAAAGTCATCCAAACCTTTCGTACTCTCATCGGAGCACAAGCAATCTTCCATTTTAGCCCGCAGGCCCAAGTCGTTCTCCGGCAAACGCCGGTAAGTTTGAAATCTGAAATTCAGCCGATGGACATAGCACGCCCCTTAGAGCGCCCCCTAAATCAGCTGAAGCGTACAACCTTAACAACGTATGCAATGCAGTTCTTACGTCTGCCAACAGGTCAACGGCCTGCCCACGGACTTTCACCGTGACGCACAAACAATCAATTACAGATAAGATGATACCACAAGATATTCTATCTGCCAAGCTAAATTTCTATATATTGTGTTTAACTGGAAATTTTTGGAGCAAAACCACAAAATCTACTTATACGTATATAATACAGCATTAATACGTGTAATGGGATGCTTCGCTATATCTGTACGTATTAACGCCGTATTATTTCCGCTTTACTGGTCTTGGCTTACAGCCAATACACATTTTATACGGTTATTATACGCATACTCGGAAAGCGCCTTATACGCCAATTGTACGCATTCACTTGACAAGCCGCTTGTGATGGTTATTAGGCTATGATTTTCATTAAAGCTATAGCAATCTTCTCAATATCTTCTTTGGTATTATTCTTTCCCAACGAAATCCGAATTGTACCTTTGGCGTAGTCTTCACCAAGTCGTATAGCTTGTAATACATGTGATATTTCCGTATTTACACTATCACAAGCAGAACCTGTTGAAATACTAATACCCATAAGATCCATACGATGAAGAATGGCTTCGCCGTTCTTACTTGGGAACGATAAGCTTAACAAGCCAGGTAACTTGTGAGTTCCACCATTACATTTATAGGCAGCACCTGCTTTGTCAAGCCGAAACAAAAGTTACACCATTTCTGTGTACTCTCCGAAATTTAAGGAGGTCATCAATTCGGATGCTGACAATTTAACCGGATGGCTGCATGATTGGCAAACAATTTTGAAGAGAGACATCTACATTGCAATATATTGGTACAGTCCTCTCAAAAGATTGTGCGTTTGTGAAATCAAAACGTATCCAATCATCTTCTGGTACAACCCCAACAGTTTCAGTCTATATTTGTTCAGGCCATCTCATTTTCTCCTGATGTGATTTGATGATATCATTATACAGACAAAAGCGGCAAAAAGCAACTGAATGCGCAGTCGCTTTTGTCAAAAGGGGGATGCCTATTGAAAGAAATTAAAAATGTTTACAATCGTGGGCGCGGGGGAATCTTCATGCGTCTCAGCTTCTCATACCGCTGGGCATACTCCACCTGATTCCACGCATTATTGATATCTGGGGTCAACGGCGGTGGCGTTACTTGAAAACACAGCGAGAACCTATCTACACCGCTCTGCTTCATAGAGGTGAGTTGGACTGCCACCTATTCGATATTGACACTCAGGCAGGAGCTGTATTTTTTTCAGTTAGTCGAACAACTGGAAAAACATGAGGGCATGGGCCACCCCCACCAATGATATAATGAAAATCCACCGTATTACATTTCTTTGCAATACGGTGGTTCTTACCTATATATGTTCCTTAATATAATGCCCACCAGTAATCGAAAACCCTGCGGTAACCATTCCCCTTTTTCGGCAAATATGGACAAGTCCGCACTTTTTTGTTGCTCACCCGTTTGAGCCAACGCTGGCATTTACTGTTTTTGGGATACTTAATATACTTGCCAGTATGCAGAAAAGTCTTTCCCTCAAACTCCCAGTCCACATACCCACGATGGGGCGCATAACCGGAAAGCTGGACAATGGACAGCCGTCGATCTGCCTTTTCCTGGCCTTTCTTGCGGCGATACCGCCGCCCAGTTCGGCGTGAGTGACCTGGTTCCTTCTCAGGTTTCTCCAAGAGCGCTGCGAGCTGCTCGTTTAACTCGATTTCGGTCATACACCTTCCCGCTGGGCACAGTGCGTGTGATTGGATTGAGCCCATACCAGGAACTGCGCTGCTTGGCATGGTATTCTTTCTGCGCCTTTTTACTGCGTTTGTTCAGCGGCACCGGCTGTGCCATCGGAAGCCCTCCTTTCTAACGATTTTATTACAAATCCACAAAATATCTTGCCATTTCTGCACCATTCTGTTATTCTACACTTCCAGAATGGAGGCGATTGTCATGCTTTTGAACCAGTTCCCCGTCATCGACCTTCCCGCCACAGGGGCCAACATCCGCCGGTTGCGGCAGACGAAAGGTCTGTCCGTCCGGGACTTACAGCAGTTCTTCGGCTTCGAGGAACCCCAGGCCATCTACAAGTGGCAGCGTGGACAGAGCCTGCCCACGGTGGACAACCTCTACGCCCTGAGTACCCTACTGGATGTGCCCATGAACGATATTCTGGTGGCGGCTGATCTCCCCGAACTCCATATTTGTACCATGAGCGGCAGGCCGGAGCCTGCCGCTCATCTTTTCCGCCCTCGGGCGCGGGGGGCATGGCGAAACTTCAAAGCTGCTTAGACCCTTATCCGCCGTGTCCAGACCGGACCACGCTCCAATGAGCGCCGTCCCCGCCTGGAGCTGGCGACTTGTTGTATAACGGCCCGAAGGCCAAGTCACAAAAGGGAGAAGCGTAAGGGCGTTTTTCAGTTCGCGTATGGGGAGGGGGGGTAAAAACGTGCTTGCGGGGAACGTAGAGAAAAGCGTCTGTCGGTTCCATTCAATACAGCATTTTGCAGATGCTCTCCAGTATGTTCTTCTCGGTGTGCGGCATCATCATTCATCCGCACCTGAACCGGCCGTCACAGGTCCTCCATTCCGCCATGCCCACCGCGCCCGAGGTCAGGGGTTACTCAGACTGCCGCTGGATGAAGTCAGACAGGATCACGTTGAAGCTGTCGTTCATCTCAAAGGGGAGGGAGTAGTCCACCACAGTGTTCACGATGCACTGGTCCAGCTTGGCGGACACTTCGTCAGCCTTGCGGCCCAGCTCGGTAGCCATCCCCCGGATTTTATTGCGGTCAAAATTGATGGTGGTCACCCGCTTGGCGTCGCAGCGGTAGCTCACCTGGTTGCCCTCGCCGTTAAACCGGTAGCCGCTGCCGCCGTTGGAGAGTACCACCTCACTGTTGCGCAGGACTGCCATCCGGCGGAAGATATCGGCCAGGTTCTGCCGGACCCGGTTCAGGCCGGTCTCGCTGCCCATGTCCAGGGGCAGCTTGGACTTGGCGGCACAGATGGCGGCGCTGAGCTTCTCCCGCTCCACCAGCATGGCCATCAGGAACACAGCCACCTGGTTGATGTGCTCTGCGTACTCACTGGGGGCGGCTTCCTCAGTCACCGCGTCCTGAGCCTCCGGCATGACCTTGCTGCGCAGGTGGGTGGTGGTGACCTTTAGGGTGTTGCCCTGGTCCTGGAGGATACGGCTGGCTTCATCCATGAGGGTCTGCAGCTTGTTCTGGGCATGAAAGGCGTCTTTCAAATTCATGGTGTTCCACTCCTTTTCTCTGTCGTTGTGTCCCTATCATATAGGCAGCGGAACGGTTTGTCATTGAACCAGTGGTTTAATTTGGGGGTGAGAGGCAGTTTCCTTCGTTAAAGCGATTTGCGTTTCCTGAATGAATATGGTATCTTATTGAAGACAATACAAACTTCTTTTGCAGAAGCTGCGGGAGGCGCTCCAATATGAGACTATTATTTAAGCAGAGATTTTTCTCCTGGTTCGACAGCTACGACATCTTTGATGAGGACGGCAACACAGTCTACGTTGTCAAGGGTGAGCTGAGCTGGGGACACCGGCTCCAAATCTACAATGCGATGGGAAACCCGGTCGGCCGGGTGCAGGAACGGATCCTGACCTTTCTGCCCAAGTTTGAACTGTATGTGGAAGAGCGGCTGGCCGGCGAGATTGTCAAAGAGTTCACCTTGTTTCGCCCCAAATTCCAACTGGACTGCAACGGCTGGACCATCGAGAGCGACTTCTGGGAATGGGACTACACCGTTATGAATGGGGCCCGAACCGTCATGCGGCTGTCCAAAGAGCTCTGGAACTGGACCGACACCTACAGCATGGAGATCACCCGTCCGGAGGATGCCCTATACAGCCTGATGATCGTGCTGGCCATCGACGCTGTGAAATGTTCTCAGGGCAACTGATTTCGAGTAGAGGGCCGCCGCTGAAGGCTGTACCTCGAATAACAGCTCTACCTTCCCGCATTTGCGGAATGGTAGAGCTGTTTTTATGAGCTGTTGCTCGTTATTTCGCTGTCAGATATTCCAAAATCTCCGCAGCATTAGTATCGGGCTTCACCTTGGGCATTGCCTTTTCGATCATACCATTCTCATTGATCACAAAGGTGGACCGCACCACGCCCATGCTCACCTTGCCGTAGAGCTTTTTCTCCTGCCACACTCCGTAGGCCTGGATGGCGGTCAGTTCCGGGTCGGAGAGCAGGATGAATGGTAGCCCGTGCTTCTCCGCGAACTTCTGGTGGGAGGCCACCGAGTCCTTGCTGACACCAATGACCACCGCATTGATTTTCTTGAACTCCTCATAGGCCTCAGAAGCTGTACCAATAGAGGGAAAAGTAGTATAATGAGGGAATGATACAGAAAAATGAGCGACGCAGCTATGCGAGCGATATAAGCGACAGTCAATGGGCGATGATAGAGCCATTATTTCCACCAGCCGGGAACAGAAGCAAATGGGAAAAGCGGGAACTGGTGGATGCAGTGTTATACTTTG
>CAJTSQ010000024.1 GCA_910578735.1 uncultured Oscillospiraceae bacterium | reverse complement strand
GCCCAGTACTTTTTCGTAGATGACCAAGGCCTTTTGAAAATACTCCAGCGCTTTGGCGAAGTCTCCCTGATCTTGATACACACTTGCAATATTGTTGTAGGCAGTTGCTGTGCTGGGATGCTCAGAGCCCAGTACTTTTTCGCAGATGACCAAGTCCTTTTGAAAATACTCCAGCGCTTTGGCGTAGTCTCCCTGAGCTTTATACACACTTGCAATATTGTTGTAGGCAGTTGCTGTGCTGGGATGCTCAGAACCCCAGATGGCGGTTCTGATGCTCAAAACAGTCTCTAACAGGTGCCTTGCGTCAGAGTAGCGGCACTCTTGAATAAACACTTCTGCCTGATTTGACAATGAAATCGCATATGCCAACTGCTTTTCTTCCGGCCATTGCTCGTAGGGGCCTATATCCAACGGTCCGCTAGATTCCCCCTCATGCCGGTAATCGGTTATTATGTCATCAAAAATCTGCTTCTCTGGAGTTTTAACAAACTCATCTTGAAAAACTACCGCAAGCTTGATATAGGAATAGAAATCATATGCTTTTCTGTTCAACAGGTCATCCGCATTTTTTGTCATGCAGAATATGAGATTTTTGTCCAGCTTTCGCAGCAGATCACGGCTGAAATTCAGCCGCGACAATATTTGATCTTGGAAAATGGCACGCTGAAAATTCAGCAAAAAATATGCGCTTTTATCCGGCTGGGAGGAGATCCATTTTTCCAGCTCCTGAAAGGTGTACTCTTTCTGCTGGTGAAGGTAATCATAAACCGCGATATTTGAATTGTTATATAACGAAACCACCCGGGATTGCATCGTTTCAGACGCGATCAAGGAGAAGAAACCGCTGCCTGAATGATTTAAGATCCATCCAATGGTCTGATAAGCGGAGATGTTATCAATCATTTTGAACCAAACCCTGATCCTTCAAAAATTGGACGACCAGCGGGTGTACATTATGCCAACGCTTGCCGTTGTACTCCAAAACAGTATTTGCCTGAAGCATTTCCAAAAGCATCTTTCGGTCTTGAATCTGCTCCCGATTTCCTTTGATGATATCTGCAAGAAATCCGTAGTGTTTCCGTTCAATGCGCCGTGTCAAGGAGGTCTTCAGCTGTTCCAGGGCCCTGTCCGCATCCTCCAGCTCGATGGTCGGGCTTTCCCGCCGGACAGCCCTTTGCGCAGAAGAGTTGATAGCAAAAAACAGATCTCTGAGGGAACCGCCCGTCTGGGTAATCAAAAGCTTTAATACGCCGTCCGCAAACAATTCTTGATGAGTTCGCTTTTTTATGATATTCAAGATTGTGCTGTATCCTGAATCATTAAAAGATCCGTCAATGTTTTCCAGCTTGATCATCGGCAGTGTTTTGGGAGTAAAAAAGCTCTCGAGTGCAGCGAAACGGGGGTCATAAGAAAGCGCGATCGGAAACGTATAAATGACAGGGATAGGAACGCCGGTCAACGTTTTAGCATAGCTGTAAAATACTTTCCAGGCATCGTCCGGATTAAGCTTATCCAAATCTTCAAAAATGATAATCGGCTGTTTTCCGTTCAGGCGACTCGTAATTTTGTCCGCAATGCTCTTCAGGGCCAATATCCAATCGCCGGCACGTTTTGCCACCTTTTCCCGATAAATGTTCCGATTCTCTTCGTTGAATTTCAAATCCGCCTTTACTTTGAGAAATATTTTGAGCAGCGATTTGACGATACTGGGTGTTTCCGCCGAAGCACCGCCTTCAACCTGAATTGAGGCCAGGTCAGCAACCGTCGTGCATTTTTCTTGCTCGATTGACCAGAAATCGCGCACAGTCTGAACGGTATTTGCATCCAGCTCACAGTCAACCTGATCTGCAATTCTGAGCAAAGCCTCTCCCATAAGAATCAGTAGATCGGCATAAAGAGGGTTATTCAAATCCAAGTCAACACCGCACTCGATCGTGAGAACCTGATAACCGTCTTGCTTCAGCTTAGCTGACATATGGTTTAGCTCGGTGCTTTTTCCGCATCCCCTATGCCCCAGCAGCAAAAAGGTGTTATGCTCTGAGGGCTGTTTGCATGCATCACAAATATCCGCAATGGGAGACATATACTCGTCCCCAGTTCGCACACACATGGTCTCCTCGTAATAAAAACGAGAAAGCTGCTCGTCGTTCAGCGGACTGGGATCAAAGGCATTTGGAATATCGATAACGCGTTCAGCAAATTTCATTGTATACCTCCATGATAAATAATGCCTGCCTTGCTACACTGATTATATAGGATATGCGAAAAGAATTCAAGCAATCAACGCATTTTATTGGAACGGATTACCTTTGCGTGATCCCGTATCCTTAGGTTACGGCGCCCCAGTGCATGGCCGATATGCTCCACATCATCCATGCGTTCGGCGGCGTGGAAAACCTCAAGGGCAAGAAGGCCGCCATGAACTGAGCCTACTCCCTCAGCTGCGGCAGGCCTCGGCCAAGGCCTTTAAGGACGCGGACATCGTCTATCCCAAAAGTAGGGCGTGACGCCCCGGCGCGCCGTCTGCCTGACATTGCAGGGCAGGCGAGTCGTCCTGTCCTGCACAGCAGCACAAAAGCGGGGCCGCCCAATGGGCGGTCCCTGTTTGTATATCAACGTATTTTCAACGGTTTGGAGGTAAACTGGGATGAGTAAACGAATTGTGATTGCTCTGGGCAGCATCTTCCCTGAGCAGATACTGGCGGTGAAGCAGACCGCCAAAGCCATTGACGACCTTACCCATCGGCGCTTTCATGATCCGCGAGGAGGCCGACAAGCTGGTGGCTGAGCGTAACTGTCAGGTCATTGAGGACGCGGGCCAGGGCCGGCGCCGGGCAGTGGCCTGCGGCGGAGGCGGCATTCCCGTCTTTAAGACTGAGGGCCACTTCGCCCCCGGCTCCATGCCGCCCAAGGGCGCACTGGTGGAGATCGAGGCCGTTGCTGTCTGCAACTGAATGGTTTAAAGAAATAGTAAGGAGGGAATCCCAGTGAGCCGGTTATCCATTGAGACCCCAGGCCGCGCACAGACAGTGCTCAACGGCCTGAACCGGGATATGGAGCGGCGCCTCGACGCCAGCCAGCCGGGCCTGTGCCCGGTGGACATGTCCCTGAACTTCCTGCGGCTGTGCCACGCCCAAACCTGCGGCAAATGCGTCCCCTGCCGGGTGGGGCTGAATCAGCTGGCTGTTCTCATCGAGCGGGTGCTGGACCGCACCGCTACCCTGGAGGACATTGACCTCATTGAGAACACCGCCCAGGTCATCGCCGACTCCGCCGACTGCGCCATCGGGTATGAGGCGGCCCACATGGTCCTCAAGGGAGTCCGGGGCTTCCGGGAGGACTATGAGGAGCATGTCCTCCATGGCCGGTGCATCTGCGGCCTGAGCCACCCGGTGCCCTGCGTGTCCACCTGCCCCGCCCATGTGGACATCCCGGGCTATGTGGCCCTGATTCACGAGGGGCGGTATCAGGACGCGGTGCGCCTCATCCGCAAGGACAACCCCTTTGTCTCCGCCTGCGCCTACGTCTGCGAGCATCCCTGCGAGGGCCAGTGCCGCCGGCGGATGGTGGACGACGCGGTGAACATCTGCGGGCTGAAGCGGTTCGCCGTGGACAGCTCCGCCCCCTATGCGGCGGAACGGAAGGCGGAGCCCACCGGCAAGACGGTGGCGGTCATTGGCGGCGGCCCTGGCGGGCTGACAGCGGCCTACTACCTGTCTCTCATGGGCCACGACGTCACCGTCTATGAGCAGCGGCCCAAGCTGGGCGGGATGCTCCGCTACGGCATCCCCGACTACCGCCTGCCCCAGGAGGTGCTGGACCGTGACATTACCCACATCCTCAGTACGGGGATCAAGGTACATACCGGGGTGTCCATTGGCAAGGACCTGACCATGGAGAACATCCAGAGCAGCTTCGACGCGGTGTACATCGCCATCGGGGCCCACAACGACAAAAAGCTGGGCCTGGAGGGGGAGGACGCCAAGAACGTCCTCAGCGCCGTGGCCCTGCTGCGGGCGGTGGGCGACGGGGAGGCCCCCGACTTCACCGGCAAGAAAGTGTGCGTGGTGGGCGGCGGCAACGTGTCCATGGACGCCACCCGCACCGCCCTGCGGCTGGGGGCGGAGCAGGTTACCTGCGTCTACCGCCGCCGGGTGGAGGACATGACCGCCTTGGCCGAGGAGATCGAGGAGGCCATGGCGGAGGGCTGTCAGATCCTGTCCCTCCAGGCCCCTGCCCGCATCGAGGCGGACCAGGAGGGCAAGGTGTCCGCCCTGTGGACCAAACCCCAACTCATCGGGGCCTATGGCCAGGACGGACGGCCCAGGCCCGGGGACGCCGATGCCAAGGAGTTCCGCATCCCCTGCGACTACGTCATCGTGGCCATCGGCCAGGCTATCGAGGCCCAGGCCTTTGAGAAGGTGGGGGTCACCACCGTCCGGGGGGCCATCCAGGCCGACCACACCAGCTCGGTTCCCGGGGTGGACAACGTCTTCGCCGGCGGCGACGCGGTATCCGGCCCCGCCACCGTCATTCGGGCGGTAGCTGCGGGCAAGGTGGCCGCCGCCAACATCGACAACTATCTGGGCTTTGACCATAAAATCAGCTGCGATGTGGACATCCCGCCCTCCCACTTCACCAACACCCCGCCCTGCGGCCGGGTGAACCTGAAAAGTCATGCCCATCCCGGCTGTCAGGGGGACTTCTCCCTGGTCATGGAGGGCATGAGCCAGGAGGAGGCCCAACAGGAATCCAGCCGCTGCCTGCGGTGCGACCACTTCGGCTACGGCAGCTTTAAGGGAGGGAGGAATACGGAATGGTAACCCTGACCATCGACAACAAACAGGTGACGGTCCCCGAGGGAACCTCCATTCTGGATGCGGCCAAGAAGCTGGGAATCGACATTCCCCACCTGTGCTATTTGAAGGACATCAACCGAATCGCCGCCTGCCGGGTGTGCTGCGTGGAGGTGGAGGGGGAGCGGGCCATGGTCACCGCCTGCAACAGCTTTGTAAAGGAGGGCATGGTGGTCCACACCAACTCCCCCCGGGCCAGAGCCACCCGCCGGACCAATGTGGAGCTGATTCTCTCCCAGCACGATTGCAAGTGTGCCACCTGCGTGCGCAGCGGCAACTGCCAGCTCCAGACTCTGGCCAACGACCTGGGGATCCTGTCCGTCCCCTATGAGACCCAGTTGCCCAAGGGCCTGCGTGGGGCCTGGACCACCACCTTCCCCCTGTATCACGACTACAACAAGTGTATCAAGTGTATGCGCTGCATTCAGGTGTGCGACAAGGTGCAGTCCCTGAGCATCTGGGATGTGGCAGGCACAGGCGGGCGGACGACTGTGGACGTGTCCAACAACCGGGTCATCAAGGACTCGGACTGCGCCCTGTGCGGCCAGTGCATCACCCACTGCCCCGTGGGCGGCCTGCGGGAACGGGACGATACCCAGAGGGCCTTCGCCGCCCTGGCCGACCCGGACAAAATCACTGTAGTCCAGGTGGCACCGGCAGTGCGCACCGCCTGGGGCGAGTACTTCGGTCTGCCCCGTGAGGAGTCCACCATGGAGCGCATGGCCGCCTGCCTGCGCCGCATGGGCTTTGACTACATCTTTGACACCAACTTCTCCGCCGACCTGACCATTATGGAGGAGGGCAACGAGTTCCTTCACCGCCTGAAATCCGGCGGGCTCACCCGGTGGCCCATGTTCACCAGCTGCTGCCCCGGCTGGGTGCGGTTCCTAAAGGGCCAGTACCCGGAGCTGACAGGCCAGCTGTCCTCCGCCAAGTCTCCCCAGCAGATGTTCGGCAGCGTGACCAAGAGCTGGTTCGCCCGGAAGCTGGGAGTGGAACCGGACAAGCTTTTCTGCGTGTCCGTCATGCCCTGCGTGGCCAAAAAGGCGGAGTGCGAGCTGCCCACCATGGCCACGGAGTACGGCCCGGACGTGGACCTGGTACTCACCACCCGGGAGCTGGTGCGAATGCTCCGGGCGGACAAGCTGGAGCCGGCCAACATCCCCGAGGAGCCCCTGGACTCCCCTCTGGGCACCCACACCGGCGCGGGGGTCATCTTCGGGGCCACCGGCGGGGTGATGGAGGCCGCCCTGCGCACCGCCGCTTATGTTCTCACCGGAGCGAACCCCGATCCGGATGCCTTCGCGGCCGTCCGCACCGGCCCCGGACTGCGGGAGACCACCTATGAGATTGCCGGCATCCCGGTACGGTGTGCTGTGGTCAGCGGCCTGGGCAACGCCCGGCAGCTCATCGAGAATCTGAAGGCGGGCAAGGTCCGCTACGACTTTGTGGAGGTCATGGCCTGTCCCGGCGGCTGCGTGGGCGGCGGCGGACAGCCCATTTCCCTGGAGGACGAGGAGCGCTACGGCGTCCGGGGTCAGCGGCTGTACGATCTGGACAAGGCCAACCCCATGCGGTTCTCCCATGAGAACCCAGACGTGCAGACGCTGTACTCCGAATTTTTGGGCCAGCCCCTCAGCGAGAAGGCAGAGGACCTGCTCCACACCGACCATACAGCTTGGAGTATGCCTAATCAATCTCTTTGAATCATGTCATATTGATGCCATACAGAGCCGTCGGAGCGAACCCCGGCGGCTCTGTGCTGTCATTGAAAGAGGAGTTTTATTACGGGAGTCTATGTAGTCACCGGTGGTTAAGGGACGGCGTGGCTTGACCGCGCTGTCCCTTTTCTGTCAAAGACTTCTGGATTATCTGAAGCACATCAATCAAACCCTGCAGCATACCTCCCTCACTTCCTGATAGCGGCAATTTGTTTATAATTTTTTTATAAGCTTCTTACAGAATCTTCAGGTTTTTTCTCCCAGCCAGTGCTACTCTTAGGAACAGCTTCCAAAAGAAAAGAGGTTTTGAACCAATGAAAACAAAGATTCTTGCGGCAATTCTATCTGCGGGCCTGCTTCTGACTGCCTGCTCCACATCTGGCGGAGCCAGTTCCTCCAACCAGCGGGAGGGAGAACGGACCTTGACCTTGTCCGACCAGGAAATCAAGCTGGACGGACAGACCCTATCCCAAGATGGCGAAGGGGCGGTAACGCTCTCTCACGATATTGTCTACTACCACGACAACACCGGAGAGGACTACGGCGAGGGTACTCAAGCCGACATGCACACCCAGGAGGAGGCGGACGCCCACACGGTTGTTACCATTCGGGAGGCGGGGACCTACCGGGTGTCGGGGACCCTGTCCGCCGGACAGCTGGCCATAGACCTGGGCAGTGAGGCCAAGCGCGACCCGGAGGCCGTGGTCACGCTGGTGCTGGACGGGGTGGATATCACCTGCACCGTGGCCCCGGCAGTGATCTTCTACAACGTCTACGAGTGCGACGAGGCCTGGGTGGCCTATGACGAGGAGGAGACGGAAAACTACTCTGTCCAGCCCGCCGACGTGGACACCTCCGCGGCCGGCGCTAATGTGGTGTTGGCCGACGGTTCTGTCAATCAGGTAAACGGCTCCTATGTGGCCCGAATCTACAAGGAGGGCACCACCAAGAAGCTCCATAAATACGACGGGGCTTTCTACTCCAAAATGTCCATGAATATCGACGGAGAGACGGAGGGAACCGGCACGCTGTCCATTGTGGCGGACAACGAGGGACTGGACAGCGAACTCCATCTGACCATCAACGGCGGGCAGATCAATATCCAGGCCCAGAACGACGGCATCAATACCAACGAGGACAACGTGTCTGTTACCACCATCAACGGCGGCGCGCTGCAAATCAACGCCGGTTTAGGCGAGGAGGGTGACGGCATCGACTCCAACGGCCATATTGTGATCAACGGCGGCGCGGTCTACTCCATGGCCAGCGACCACAGTCCCGACGGCGGTCTGGACGCCGACGGTGAGATTCTTATCAACGGGGGCCAGGTGGCGGCCCTGGGTGTGCGCAACGACGCGGTGAGCTCCGATTCCAAGCAGCTGTACATAGAGCTGTCCTTCGCGTCCGCCCTGCCCGCAGGGGCCTCAGTGGGGCTGGAGGGGACTTCTCTGTCCTTTACGCTGGAGAAAGGCGCTCAATCCATTCTCTATTCCGCTCCGGAGCTGGAGCAGGATGTGAGCTACACCCTAAAGGTGGACGGAGCAGTCCAGCAGTACACCGGACACACCAGCGGCGGCTTCGGCGGAGGCCGGCCCGGCGGTATGGATGTTCAACCGCCGGAGGGGATGGAACTTCCGGAGGATGGGCCTCAGCCCCCCGAGGGGCAGGAGCCTCCCCAGCGCCCTGAAAACGGCGGAGAACCGCCGCAGATGCCTGACGGCCAGCAGCCCCCCGAGCTGCCGGAGGGTCAGAGTCATCCTCAACCGCCCCAGGGCGGTTCAGGCCAATTTCATATAGACGGGGAGCAGGGAGAGCCCTCTACAGACTTTATGCTGACCGACAGTATCCGCAGTTTTTCTGGCATCGCGGAGCAGAAATAGCAGTCCGCCGGCAAAGCTGTCAATCGCTTTCATAAGTTTTGTTTCTTCAAAAAAAGACCTCCTATACAAACCGGCGAGAACATGATATACTTGTTTCACAGTGATTAAAATGGTTTTTGCTTGTGATAAGTGCCACTTTCTGTGAGCCGCACCCGACAGCCGGAACTGTGCCCCGATTGCGGTAAGTTCTATGTTCAATGTGTATCACCTCATTCGCTTTTAAGGGGGAACATCGTAGTAATGAATATAGCAAAACTAATGATTCCAAAGGTGTCAACAGTATTTCTTCATGAAAACAACACAGTCCGGCAAGGGCTGGAACGCTTTATGATTCACGGCTACACGGCCATACCCGTTTTGAATGATAAGGAGCAATATATCGGAAGTGTGACCGAGGGCGATTTTCTCCGTCATCTTCTGGCTGTTCATACCACTGATTTGAAAATGCAGGAGCAATATAAGATTGGCGACATTGTACGCAGAGATTTCTGTCCCGCACTGCAAATTGACGCAGACCGCAGTCAAGCGGTAGAGACGGCATTGAATCAGAACTTTGTTCCGATTGTGGATAGCCGGGGTGTATTATGCGGAATTTTAACCAGAAAAAACCTGATTACATATCTTGCACAGCAATAATTTAAGGAGAGGGCTGGCGGAGCATCGACCCGGTGGTATTGTTTAAGATAGTACCGCTCCAGCATCTGGACGGGAGCGCATCTGTCCTTATGAAACAACGCCCCACGTGGTTGAACCCAAATATCCCGGGGTTGTGGAGCGGTATGTCAACATGGGGGAGTGCTATGACAAGCAGGCCCTGTGGCCGCTGCGGCAGGAGATTATGAACTGTATGTCCGGGTACAAGGGCTGTTACCAGCGGGCCTATCGCTGTCTGGGGGCTGCGGCGGAGATTATGGAGGACCAGCGGGCCACCCTGCTCACCGACGCCCTGGCCCAGAAGCTGGCCAAGCGGGCCCGGGGTATCCTGGTCAGGGAGCTCCCCCGGAATCGGGACGGGCGCACCGGGCAGGTGAAGCTGCGCTTCCTGGGGGCCGTCACCCACAGAGGGCCCATGTGCCTGTACGGAACTGCCCTGGCCCAATGCGGCCGTGTCTACACCCTCTCCGACAGCTGCGGCCTGGCCCACGAGATGCTGGTGCACCTGCTGGCCGGCGCGGTGGCCAATGGCTACGATGTGACCGCCTGTCCTGATCCTATGGTGCCAGACCGCCTGGCCCACCTGCTGATCCCGCAAAGGGGACTGGCGTTTCTCACTGTCAGCGGAGGGCTTTCCCTTCCGGAAACGCCCTATCGCCGTATCCGGCTGGACACCGCCGCAGACAGCGAGGTCCTGCGCCGGAGCCGGCCCCGGCTCCGCTTCGCCAAAAAGGTATCCGCGGCGCTGCTGGAGGAGGCGGTGGACTCTCTGGCCCAGGCCAAGGCCATGCACGATGACCTGGAGGCCATCTACAACCCCCATGTGGACTTCAGTCTGGCCGGGGACATCGCCCGGGGTATCTGGGACGAGATACGCACCTTCTGAAACCCAAACAGCGGGCTCTCCCAACTGGGAGAGCCCGCTGTTTTTATCGCAAATCCAGGTTCAGGTCCACATTTCCTTCGATTCCGGCCACCTGACCGGTGTGGGTATACTGCCACAGGTCAAAGTGGTAATAGAAATCCGGCTTGGTGTCATACTCCGCCAGCCACAGGACATATTCGTCCAGCTCACGCAGATCGTAGTGGAGATAGCCCAGGCTCTGGTTAAAGTAAACCGCCGGAGTGTAGCCCGCCGACCGGATCTCCTCGCAGAAGGCGGAGGCGCACTGGGTCAGCACATCGTTGTCCAGGCCGTCGGTACGGGCATCGTTTCCGGGGGCGATGGGCTCCCAGTCGAAGGCGATGGGGTAGGCGATCTCATATCCCTCCACGGCGTCCAGGATATAGCGGGCCTCCTCCCGGGCCTCCTCGGGCGTGACGGCTTGGGAGAAGAAGTAGACCCCCACCTCCAGCCCTGCGTCCAGCGCCCCCCGCAGGTTCTGTTCAAAGGTCTGGTCCAGAAACAGGCCTCCCTCGGTGTACCCCCGGTAGCCCAGACGGAGAATGGCAAAGTCGATTCCGTCTGCCGCCACGGCGGGCCAGTCCACCTCCTTCTGGTAGGTAGACACATCCACCCCCGCTTTTCCCCCCTTCTCATAGGCGACACGGCCCCTATCGTCCAGGAAAAACGCCTCCCGGTCATAGGGGTTGAGGGGCATCCCCTCCAGGGGGGTCATGGTCCGGTCACCAAACTGGAAGGTGACAGGCTCCGGCGGGGCGGGCGGCTCCTCCGCCTCCTTCGGCTCCAGGGTACGAAAGAGGGCGATCCCGGCCAGCGCCAGGGCCAGGACGGAGACAGCCAGAGCCAGTTTGCTCAGCCCTCCGCCGCTCCGGCGCTGTGGGGGCTCCGGGGCCTGACGGCGGCGGGACCGCGGGGGCTCCGGAGGCCGGGGAGACGGGTAGTCTGTCTCCTGGATCGGCTGGTCCTCTTCCACGGCATCCAGTGGATATAGATTCATATCGCTTTTCCTCCCCGTTTCGACGTTTTTCTATCTTATCATATCGGCAGGGGACGCGCAATAATTAAGACGCAGATACCACGCTCAGGACTGATTCAGCGCGTCGTCCTGGAGTTTGTCGAAGGCGGCCATGCACTGGTCCACAGTCGCGCCGTTCAGCAGCTCCCGCACGATCAGGCAGGTGTTTCCCCACTGCTCCACATTCATCCCCGCGTTGGAGCCCAGGACATAGATCCCCTCCTCAATCCGGTTGTTCAGGGGGCGCAGGGCGGGGACACAGTCCACCTTTACATTTTTAGAGGGGGAGATGACCCGGTTTGTCTCCGAATAGATCTGGAGCGCCTTGTCGGAGACCATGATATCCAAAACCTTGGCGGCGTCCTCCCGGTGCTCCGCCTTGGCGCCCACAGCCAGGCCGGTTATGGGCACCACCGGCATCTGGCCCCGGCTGCTGGGGAAGCCGATGACCTGCATCTCAAAGTCCGTTCTGCCGTAGGCGGTCTCGGTGTTCGCCGCCCCCCAGTAGGCCATGACGATGGGGGTCTTGCCCGCCAGAAAGTCCGGGCCCTCCGCCTCGATGGCCTCGCTGACAGCGGCTCTCTCCGCGTCGATATAGCCCCTGTCTATCAGGGTCTGAAGGAACTCAAAGCCGGAACGCATATAGTCGCTGTATCGGGCCTCGCCCCGGTTGAGGGCATCGATCTCCGCCTGGGTATTGCCGCCGTTGTAGAGGTCGGCGTAGGCCTGGGCAAAGACGAAGGTCTCCAGCCACCAGCGGTTGGCCCCGATGGGAGTTTCAATGCCGTTGTCCTGGAATACCTGGCAGCACGCCAGAAAGTCCTCCGGCGTTTCGGGCAGGTCCAGGCCATACTGCTTGAACAGGTCCACATTGACAAACAGGCCGTAGGCCACTACCTCCTGGGGAATGGCCACCAGCTTTCCGTCCACCGTGTTGGCGGTGCGGACGATCTCGCGCAGATTTTTGGCGCTGTCCAGCCCGGACAGGTCCATCAGCTCCCCCTCGGCGCCCAAGGCCAGGACGGTATCCGGGTTGAGAAGGTACAGGTCATCCATGTTGTTTCGGGCCCGGTCCAGGCAGACCTCGTCATAGGTTTTGTCCTGGTAGTTCTCTGCCGTATAGGTCCGGTAGACCATAGTCACACCCAGTGCCTCCTCCGCTATGGACACTGTCAGGTCCGACGCGGTTCGGGCCACATTTTCCGCATTGGGGTCGGTTTTCTCCATGGGGCTGAACAGATTGACAACCCGCTCCTCCTCCTTGTCCTGGGGGATCAGATTTTTTAAATCCTCCTGGCCGCCGCAGGCGGTCAGGGCCAGGACCGTCAGCACCGCCAGGCCGGCGGAAATCCATCTATTCATACTCATTCAAGACCTCACTTTTGTCCTGTGTGTTGGCGGATCACTTTTTTCAACAGTTCCATATTCAACGGTTTTGCCACGTGGGCATCCATCCCGGCATCCAGCGCGGCCTTCTCATCCTCGGCAAAGGCGTTGGCTGTCATGGCAATGATAGGGATGCGCCCCGCGTCCTCCCGCCCCATGGCCCGGATGGCCCTTGACGCCTCGTGGCCGTTCATCACCGGCATCTGGACGTCCATTAAAATCGCGTCAAACTCGCCGGGCGCTGCCTCTTGGAAGCGCTCCACAGCAAGCTGTCCGTTGGCCACGACCTCGCAGGAGGCCCCCTCCAGCGACAGGAGCTCCGACAAGATTTCCGCGTTGATTTCGTTGTCCTCCGCAGCCAGAAATCGCATTCCCTGCAGGATATTGGTCTCCTCCGGCTCCGGTTCCGGCGCCCGCCCCGGCGCCTGCTCCAGCACCCGCAGCTCCAGATCCACCTGAAAGAGGGTCCCCTGGTCCACCTGGCTGGACACCTCGATGGTCCCGCCCATCAGCTCCACGATGCTCTTGGTGATGGCCATGCCCAGACCTGTGCCCTGGACCTTGTTGGTGGTGCTGTTTTCCGCCCGGGTAAAGGCGTCGAAGATAATCTCCAGATACTCCGGCGTCATGCCGTAACCGTTGTCCTCCACCTCAATGCGGATGTGTTCATACTGGCTGGAGCGCTGCTTCAGACCGATGAAGCGGAGCCAGATTTGGCCTCCCTCGGGGGTGTACTTCACGGCGTTGGAGAGGAGGTTGATTAAAATTTGATTGATCCGGGTCTCGTCCCCCACCAGATACTCGTGGCGGATGCCCGTCACCTCCAGATAGAACTGCTGATGTTTCGCCTTGGCCATGGGCTGGATGATGGCGTCTACCGAGGAGATTACATCGCTGAGGGCAAACTCCTCCAGATTGAGGACGACCTTTCCGCTCTCGATCTTGGAGACGTCAAGAATATCGTTGATGAGGCTGAGCAGGTGCTGCCCGGAGGCGGTGATTTTCTTGGTGTACTCCCGCACCTTGACCGGATTTTCCGCGTCCCTGTCCAGCAGGGTGGTGAAGCCCAGCACCGCGTTCATGGGGGTTCGGATGTCGTGGGACATGTTGGACAGGAAGGTGGTCTTGGACTCGCTGGCAATCTGGGCGGCCTGGAGGGCCTGGGCCAGCTGCTGGCTGTGTAGCTTCCGCTCCTCCTCCCGCTCTCTGCGCACCTTATCCTGCTGCCACCAGTTCAGGTAATACAGGGCGATGCACAGGAAGAAGGCAACCAGCATGGACACCACTACCACCATGATATTCTGATTGACCGTCCGCCCCTCCTGCTGGATGGCCTCCACCGGCACGTACCCCACCAGGTAGATCGTCCCGCCGTTTACCGACCACATATAGTTGAGGGCGCGTACCGCCCGGATATCGTGGTAAAACAGGACATTTTCTCCCGTGCTCAGGCACCTCTCTACCTCGGCCTGGATTTCCGGGTCCTGAATATTGTTGGCCCGGTAAAAATCGGCCAGATTCAAATGGCCCGCGTTGCGCTGTCCCATCCCCTTGGGCTTGAGGACAAACCGGCGGCTGTGTGCGTCCATAATATACAGTGTCGCCTGCTTGTTATAAAATCCCGCCGGCAGAGACTGGTCGATGGCGTCATACACATACTCGGCGTACAGGGACCCGATCTCCTGCCCGTCCCGTTTTATGGGGCATTTGATCGTATAGGACCAGGTTCCCATATAGTTCAGATAGGACTGGGAGACCTGCATCCCGATCACCGTTCCGCCCGCGGAAAAATCCAGGCTGTCCTCGGTAAACCGCTCCCCGGTGTTGGACAGCCCCTCCGTCTCCCCGGACAGGATCAGCGACAACTTGGCCACAGTCTTGTTGCTCTCATAGACCCGGATATAGGCCTCCGGATCCTCGGCCTGGGCCATCTCTTGGGCAATCAGCCGCTGAAACTCCCCTTCGCTGCGCAGAATCGCCTCGATTGTGCTTTCTAACAGGTCCAGGCTCTCACTCAGGTTTTGAATGGCAGAATTGGACATCTCCTTGGATATTTTCTGGGATACGGAAAACACGATCGTCCCGAAAATACCGAATATCAAAAGGATGGAAGCAAGCAGAAAAAGCCCGCTTCGTTTCATTTTTTTTGGCATTTCTTTCATTGGCAATCCTCATTCCCGCATTCTGGGAGCATATCCCACTCGGGTTCCCAGGATAAATCCATCAGGCACTATACTATTATACTATTCTTTCCCTGCCGGTGTCAATAGACGCCGGGCGGGAGTGCCCTAACACGCATGTTATCCGGAGCAGGGGCCGCTCCCCGGGCGGCCTGAAGCCAGGGGAGGCGCTGTGCTTTGGTGGGCGGCCGAGGGCGGTGCGCTCCTCTTAGGAAAGCCGATAGAAGTAAAGAAAAGAGCCCGAGTAACAGTGAATTACTCGGGCCCTTTTGTGGGTCATTTTGGTTGGAATACTGTGTCGGGATGGGAGGGACAACGACAGCTTGAAAGGAACTTATTTCAGCTCCACCTTGCCGCCGACCTCTTCCAGCTTCTTCTTCAGCTCCTCGGCCTCGTCCTTGGACACGGCCTCCTTCAGGGTCTTGGGAGCGCCCTCGACAGCGGCCTTGGCCTCGGCCAGGCCCAGACCGGTGATCTCGCGGACGGCCTTGATGACCTTGATCTTGGCAGCGGCGTCGAAGCCAGCCAGAACCACGTCGAACTCGGTCTTCTCCACGGCGGCCTCAGCGGCACCGCCGCCGGCAGCGGGAGCGGCCATAGCGGCGGCGGACACGCCGAACTCCTCCTCCAGAGCCTTCACCAGCTCGGACAGCTCCAGGACGGTAAGGGCCTTGACTTCCTCGATCAGAGCAGTAATCTTCTCACTAGCCATGATAAATGAACCTCCTAATTGTGTAATTTAATTTGATTTGTCTCCCACAAGGGAAATAGGGGCTGCCGCTTACTCGGCGGCGGGGGCCTCCTCGGCGGGAGCGGCCGCCTCTGCAGGGGCGGGCTCGCCGCCCTTCTCGGCGATGGCCTTCAGAACGATGGCCAGGCTGGTGATAGGCGCCAGCATCATACCCAGGGCCTGGGCCTGCAGGACATCCTTCGGGGGCAGCTCGGCCAGAGCGGTGATCTCCTCCAGAGAAAGCACCTTGCCGTCCATAAAGCCACCCTTGATGTTGAACTTGCCGTCGCCCAGCTTCTTGGCGTGCTTGTTCACCACCCGCATGGGGGCGATGGGGTCGCTGGCGCTGGTGGCCAGGGATGTGGTGCCGTTGAGCACGCTGTCCAGCTCTTTCAGGCCGGTGTCGTCCAGGGCGAAGCGGACCAGGGTGTTCTTCACCACGCTGTACTGCACGTCGTTCTGACGCAGCTCGGCGCGCAGGGCGGTGTCCTCAGCCACGGTGATGCCCTTGTAGTCCACCAGCACGCCGCTGACGGCGCCCTTCAGCTGCTCCTCCAGAGCGGCCACGACGGCCTTTTTCTCGGAAAGGACCTTTGCGTTAGGCATGTTTGGTTTCACCTCCAGAATTTCTTCTGCGCAACAAAAAACCTTCCGCCGGATAAGACAGAAGGACAGTACCATCAAAGTGTATTCCTTTGAAAGCACTCTCGGCAGGAATTACGCCCTTACGGGCCCCTGCTGTCTTTGAACGCAAGGGGGATTATATCCCAGTGCCGGAATAATGTCAAGCAGTTTTTCCAAAAAACTTGCATATTTTCCGGTTTCGTATTAGGATAGGGATATCCTGGCAAACTAATCCCAAAGATTGGGGGAGACGAATTTGAACTATGAACAGACTTTAGCACGCCTGTGCGCTCTGTACGGGCCCAGCGGCTTTGAAACACACGTGACCCGGGCGGTGGCGGAGCTGCTCCGCCCCCTGGTGGACGAGGTGCATACCACCCGGCTGGGCAGCGTGGTGGGGGTGCGCCGGTGCGGGCGGGAGAACGCCCCAAGGCTGCTGCTGGACGCCCACCTGGATGAAATCGGCTTTATCGTCACCGGCCATGACGAGGGCTTTCTCCGCTTTGCCCCCCTGGGCGGGGTGGACCCCCGGATGCTCCCTGACCGGGAGGTGGTCATTCTCACCGACCCGCCCATCCATGGGGTGGTGGCCTGCCTGCCCCCCCATGTCCAAACCGCCGAGGATATGGACAAGTCTCTGCCCGTCAAGGACCTCTATATTGATGTGGGCCTGTCCCGGGAGGAGGCGGAAAAGCGCATCCCCGTCGGCACCCCCGCCGCCTACCGGGGAGGCTGTGCGCCCTTGGGGGAGGACCTGCTCAGCGGCAAGGCGCTGGATGACCGGTGCGGCTTCGCCGTCCTGCTGGACGTGCTGGAGCGGTTAAAAGGAAAGGAACTGCCCGTGGACCTGTACGTCCTGGGCTCCACCCAGGAGGAGACCCACTCTACCGGGGCCATTACCGCCGCCTATGAGATCGCCCCCCGGCTGTGCGTGGCGGTGGACGTCACCCACGGGGACAGCCCGGACGCATCCAAACACGAGACCTTCAAGCTGGGGGGCGGCCCGGTCATCGGGGTGGGCCCTAACTGCGCCCGGTCTCTGTCGGGACGGCTCAAGGAGCTGGCAAAGGAGCTGGATATGCCTATCCAGATCGAGGTCATGTCCGGCTCCAGCGGCACCAACGCCTGGCCCATCCAGGTCAGCCGGGAGGGGGTGGCCACCGCCGTGGTGTCCATCCCGGAGCGGTATATGCACACCCCGGTGGAGGTGGTCCACCGCAAGGATTTAGAGGATACCGCCAAGCTGCTGGCCGCCTTTGTGGAGAGTTTGGGAGAGGGGGAAGAGACATGCTGAACACCTTAAAGGAGCTGTGCCTTCTCAACGGCGTGTCCGGCGACGAGGACGAGGTGCGCCGCTATCTGGTCAGCCGGATTAAGTCCCGCGCCACCCACTTTCACGCCGACGCCATTGGAAACCTGATCGTCTTTAAAAAGGGCAAAAAGTCCACCGGGAACAGGCTGATGCTGGCCGCCCACATGGACGAGGTGGGGGTCATCATCACCCGCATCACCGAAGACGGTTTCCTCAAGTTCGACTTTGTGGGCGGAGTGGACCGGCGGGTGGCCATCGGCAAGCCGGTGGTCATCGGGGAGAAGAAGGTCCCCGGCGTGATCGGCCTGAAGGCCGTCCACCTGGTGAGCCGGGAGGAGCGGAAGAAGGCCCCCAAAACCGAATCTCTCTATATCGACATTGGGGCGAAGGATAAAGCGTCCGCCGAAAAGCTGGTAGAGCCGGGGGACTACGGCGCTTTCGTCTGCCAGCCGGAGGAATTTGGCGACGGCCTGTTCAAGGCCAGGGCCATCGACGACCGGGTGGGCTGCGCAATTATGCTCAAGCTGCTGGAGGAGGACCTGCCTCTGGATGTGACCTTTGCCTTCACCGCCCAGGAGGAGGTGGGCACCCGGGGGGCCTTCGGGGCGGCCTTCTCCGTCACCCCACAGGTGGCCCTGGTGCTGGAGACCACCACCGCCGCCGACCTGCCCGGGGTGGAGGACCACCGCCGGGTGTGCGCCCCCGGCAAGGGGCCGGTGATCTCCTATATGGACGGGGCAACCATCTATGACCGGGAACTTTTTGAGACCCTGCGCCGTCTAAGTGAGGAGAACGGCATCCCCTGGCAGACCAAGGAGTATATCGCCGGGGGCAACGACGCCCGCACCATCCAGCGCACCAAGGCGGGGGTGAGGGTGGCGGCCCTGTCCGCCGCGACCCGCTATCTCCACGCCCCCGCCAGCGTGGGCAGCGTGGCCGACTTTGAACACATGCTCCAGCTCACCCGGCTGTTCCTAGCTGAGATGGCCCGGCGGCTGGAGGAGGGAATAAAGATAGAAAGAGAGTGATTTCGATGCGCGGAGAATATACTATCGAAGAACAGGTGGAGCAGCTGAAGAAGTATCTGGGCTGTCCCTGCACCTACTTCCCGTCGGCGAAGGACGATGGCCCCATTATGGAGGCCTACTATCAGGCCCGGGCCCGAGGAAAGAAGGAGGGCTTTATCCCCATGCTGGTGGCGGTGGACGAGCTTCTGCTGGAGTGCTTCGAGCTCAACGGGGAGGACAAGAGTGCCGAACAGGCGCGGCAGGAGCTGCTGTCCGCCCCGCTGGAGTCGGGAGAGGAATTTCTCCAGCAGTGGCTGAGAGAAATCAAAGAGGATCTGGAGGAGGATGAGCCCGGCTACTGGGAGCAGCTGATGGGCGAGGTGTCCGACGGCGAGGGGATCGACGGTTTTCTGAGCCTTTGGGACTTTGACGGCAAAAAGACCGTCCCCATGGTGCTGGCGGAGATTCCGGTCAAACATCCCTGGGAGGTCTTCGCCTACCTGCCCTTCGGCGGCTGGAACGAGTGCCCCGCCAACGAGGAACACATGGCGGTGGCGAAATACTGGTTTGAAAAGTACGGGGCCGTCCCCGCCCTGATGACCCACGATGTGCTGGAGTACAGTCTGCCCGCCCCTGTCTCTCGGGAAAAAGCGATAGAGGTGGCCTGGGAACAGTTTACCTATTGCTCTGACATTGTGGAGCAGGGGGTTGGAACCGTCGGACGGCTGGCGGACGGTCTGGCGAAATCCAGCTATTGGTACTTCTGGTGGGATTGAGGAGGAAGCATGGAACTGATTGAAATTTTAGAGGCCCTGAACCAGACCCACGGCCCCTCCGGGGATGAGGGGGGCGTCCGGGAGAAAATCGAGGAGCTGGCCCGGCCCTTCGCCGACGAGATTGTCACCGACACCCTGGGCAACCTGATTGTCCATAAAAAGGGGGCGGGCCCCTGGATGATGCTGGCCGCCCATATGGACAGCATCGGCTTCATTGTTACCCACATTGAGAAGGAGGGCTTCCTCCGGGTGGGGCGGCTGGGGGGAATTTCCCCCAAGGAGGCGGCCTACGCCCCGGTACGGTTTAAAAACGGGGTCCAGGGCGTGTTCGTCCCCGAGGAGAAGGCCGATTTCGGCAAGCTGAAGCTGGACGAGTGCTTTATCGACATCGGCGCGGCCGACGAGGCCGAGGCCAAAACGCTGGTCCAGGTGGGGGATACCTGCGTCTATGACGGGCCTGTCCGGGTCCGGGGGAGCCGGGTGACCGCCCCCTATCTGGACGACCGCCTTGCCTGCGCGGTCCTCCTGTGTGCCCTGGAGCGGATTAAGGAGCCCGCCTATAATCTCTCTCTGGTCTTTACCGTCCAGGAGGAGGTGGGCCTGCGGGGGGCGCGCACCGCCGCCTGGTGGGCGGAGCCCGACCTGGGCATCGCCGTGGACGTCACCGACGTGGACGACACCCCGGGCTCCGAGAAGTATGGCACCACGCAGTTGGGCAAGGGGGCGGCCGTCAAGGTGATGGACTCCTCCGTCATCTGCCACCCGGAGGTGGTGGCCCGGCTGGAGGAGCTGGCCAAAGCGGAGGGCATCCCCGTCCAGCGGGACATTCTGCGGGCCGGGGGCACCGATGCCGGAGCCATCCACACCACCCGCTGCGGGGTGAAGACCGGCGGCATTTCCATCCCCTGCCGGTACGTCCATACACCGGCGGAGACCGCCTCCCTGGAGGATGCCCAGGCCTGTATCCGGCTGATTGCCGCCCTGGCCGGAGACGGGAAGACAGGCCGGTTCGTCTAACCGTGAAGTTTTTCCCCGGGCTGGTTTGATATTTTTTGGATACTTTTCCCGTTTTATGTCTTGCAAAAAAATCCGTCATCTGGTACAATAATAAAATGTCTGGATATACGGATATGAAAAAATTATTTCAATAGGGCTGTGGCAGCCGTTAGCAAGGAGAATGAAAACGCATGGATAAGAAAAAACAGAGAGAAGAACGCCGCCGTCAGGAAGATATCGCGCTGCAGCGTGGACTGCTGTGGGTAGCCGGCGCTATCGTATTGGAAGCTCTGTTGGTGCTTGTCAATCGCTTCTATATCAATTTTTATATGAACGAGGGGGAAATCGTGGCCGCGCTGGACAGCGTGCTCCGTTTCCTCCGGCTGGCCGCCCCCGTGGCGGCGGTGCTGGCCCTGTGCTGGACAGGCTGGCAGTTGAAGCAGAAACAGAAGTTTGTCCTGCCCCTGATCCTGGCCATCGCCCTGGCTGCGGTGTCAATCTGCGCCCACGTGGCCGTCAAGTTCCGGGGGCCCGGCGTGTCCATGCTGTTCTGGCTGGTCATCGCCTGGGCGGTGCTGGCGCTGGTCTACTATATCTACCAGCGGGAATTTTTCCTGGCGGCCAGCGCCTGCGGCATGTCCGTGCTGGGGCTGTGGTTTGCCCGGTATGAGGCCATTGGCCGCCCCGAGGCCATTGCGGTCCTGGCCGCTATCGCGGTGGTAACCGCCGCGGCTTTTTGGCTGAAGAAGCAGGACGGTGTGCTGCCCGGACAGGACCGGTTCCTGCCCGCCAACACCAGCTATGCCGTACTGCTGGTCACCTGCGCGGCCAGCCTGGCGGCGGTGCTGGCCGGGATAGTCCTGCCCGGGATGGTTGCCAACTACCTGATTTTTGTGATGGCCGCATGGCTGTTCGCCCTGTTCGTGTACTACACCGTAAAGCTGATGTGAGCATCTGAACGGATTTGGACTCCCCGCTCTCCAGCGGGGAGTCCTTTTCATGGTGGAAGGAGGCGGCTATGAGTAAGAGAGATTCGCGGGTGGGAACAGCGGTGTGCGCAGCTGTCCTGTTTGGGGCGCTGTTCCTGCTGTGCCGGCAGTTTCCCCTCACCGGAGACGACTGGTTCCGGGAGGCCCTGGGCGCCTCCATCCACAGCCCGGCGGACCTGCTGCGTATCGTCGCAGCCCGCTGGGCCACGGTAAACGGCCGGGTGCTGGGCAATATCCTGGCCTACACCGCCGGCAGCCGACCCCTCCTGCGGGAGCTGATGCGGGCACTGTTCCTCCTGGCCCTGGCGGAGCTGCTGGCCCGGACGGCCCAACTGCGGGGATGGCGGGGGCTGCTGCTGTGTACGGCGGCGGTGCTGGCCCTGCCCCAGGCCATGTTCTGCCAGATATACCCCTGGGCCGCCGGTTTTTTCAACTATGTGCCGCCAGTGGTGCTGCTGCTGGCCAGCCTGGTGCTGGCCGGCCCGGTGCTGGACGGCCGGCCCATGGAGGAGTCTCCCCAGCGGGGGGCTGCGCTGTTCCTGCTGGGCTTTGGACAGCAGCTCTTCGTTGAAAACAACACCCTGTATGCCCTGTGTGCCTCGATGGCGCTGCTGGTCTGGTACTGGCTGGAGCGGCGGCGGTGCGCCCCCGCGCTGCTGGCCTTTTTCCTGGGCTGCGCCCTGGGGGCGGCCCTGCTCTTTGCGTCCCCCTCCTACCGGTCCATCGGGCAGACAGGCGGGGCCTACCAGTCCAGCCTGGGGGGCGGGCTGGCGGGGCTGCTGGCCTCCGCCCGGGTTAACCTGCCCCCGGTGCTCCAGTACTTAATTCTGGACTGCCCGGTGCTCTACTGGGGGCTGACCGCCCTGGCCCTGCTGCTGTGGCTGAAAAACCGCAGGGGTTTGCCGGACCACCTGCTCGCGGCGGTGCTGGCCCTGAGCTGCCTGGTGCTGGCCTGGGGTGGATTACGGCCAGCGGTGACGGCAGCGGTGTGGGGGCTGGCCCTCACCCTGGCCCTGTGGCGGTGGGTGCCGGAGCGTCCGGCCCGGGCCCGGGCGCTGTTTCTCTGGCTGGGGGCCCCTGTGGCGGCGGCGCCGCTGCTCTTTGTCAATCCCATCGGCCCCCGATGCCTGTTTTTGTCCTATGTACTCATGCTGGCGGTGGCCGGAGTACTGGTCCGAGCCTTGGAACCGGAACAGCTCAACGGCTGGCTGTCCGGCCTGGTCCCTGCGGCGCTGGCGGCGGCGGTTCTCTGCTTTTTCCTGTCCGTTTACCAGCCCTTCCATCAAGTGGAGGAGCTGCGGACCCAGGCGCTGAACCGGGCGCTGGCATCCAGGGCGTCAGCGGTGTCTCTGCCCGCCTATGACCATGGCGGCTGGCTGTGGGACGCGGACAGCGCCTTTAAAATGGAACAGTACTACTACAGGAAGACACCCGGGGACCTGACCATCACCTTTGTGCCCGGGGCGCAGTGGGAGGGATAGACCTTGCAGAATCAACGCTGGACCGCCGGACGGGTCCTCTTTTTTGCCGCCCTGGCGGCCCTCTACACCGGGCTGTTCCTGTTGGTCTGGCGCACCGGCTTTTATGACGTGGCGGGAGCCCACAACGACCGGGTGTTTTCCGCCGACGATGTGTATTTTGTCACCCACTTTTTCTCCGCCGAGCTGGACACCTCCCCCCGGATCATCAAGCATCCCCTGCTGATTCTCTTCGGCTGCCTCTTTACCCGGCTGGAGGGACTGGTCCTGGGGCCCATCAGCCTGGAGCACCACTACATGCTCATTGTGATGATGCAGATGTGCGTGGGCTGGCTGTGCGCCGTGGTGCTGGACCGCGTTCTGGAGGAACAGTACCAGTTGTCCTGCCGCCATGCTCTGCTGGTGTGCGCCATCTTTGCCCTGTCCTTCTCCACCCTGTTTTACATCCTGGTGGGGGAGAGCTTTATCTACTCCGCCCTGGTCCTCCTGCTTACCCTGTATTTTGCCCGGCGGCAGAACCTCCCGGTGACGGTGGCGCTGGGGGTGCTGGCGGTGGGGATCACCATCACCAATGGAGCCCTGTGGGCGGCCATTGTGGTCTGCTCCGGCGGGCCGTGGAAGCGCAGGCTGGCCGCCCTGGCCCTGGGCGGGGGCTGCTTCTGCGCCGTCATGGCCCTCACCCCCCTGCGGAACCAGTTTTTTACCAGCCTGCTCCCCGGCGCCCTGGGCAGCGCCGACAATTTCAGCGACCATTTCGCCCCCCTGGGGGTGGTGCGCCGGGTGTTTTTTGCCTTTTTCGGCTCCACCGGCTTCTACCTGGACACCATGAACCAGTCCGCCTTTGGAGACTTTGTGGGGGATGCCCTGGCCTTTGTCCCCTCCGCTTCGCCGCCCATTGTGGCAGCAGGGCTGGTTTGGACGGGGCTGCTGGCCTGGTCGGTGTGGAAGTACCGCCGGTCCCCGCTGCTATACGCCCCCTTGGCGGTCCTGGGGTGCAACCTGCTGCTCCACGGACTCATCCAATATGGCCTGAAGGAGGCCTTCCTCTACTCCCTCCACCACTGGCCCGCCCAGGTCTGCATCGCGGCCCTGCCCCTGGGGCCCGGCGGTGACGATCGGGAGCGCCGGATTGTCACCTGGGTGCTGACGGCCTACCTGATGGCCCTGGTGGTGCTGAACCTGCCAGGTTACCGGGCGCTGGCCCAATACATCCTTAGATAAAGTACAGGAGCTGTCCTAATGGACAGCTCTTTTTTGTCCGCCGAGACAGGCGCTAATTTGGAAAAATGTAATAATTTATGATAACATGTACTACTTTTATAGGACAACAAGGGATATTTTTTGTCTATTATCACAGAAATTGCCCGATGAGTTTCTGCGACTCTCCTAATTGACACCAAGGCTGTGGGACCCGTATAATAAAAATATCCCAACTGGTCATAACAACATGATGACATGACAACTGGTACTGAAAGGAGATGACCACTGAAATGCTGGCATACAGTCCACCCAAATATCTCAAGGTAAAGAGCGCCATCATGGAGCAGCTGGACGCCGGGGACCTGGAGCCCCATGCGGCCCTGCCCAGCGAGCGTGAGCTGATGCAGTCCTATGACGTGAGCCGTATCACTGTGCGCAAGGCCATTGAAGAACTGGAACAGGAGGGACTGGTCTACAAGATCCAGGGAAAGGGTACTTTTGTGGCCGGGGAGTACAAAAAACAGAACCTGATTTCCATCACCAGCTGTACCGAAGACGTGCGCAAACAGGGGATGATCCCCACGCGCAAGGTGTTGTTCAGTGAGGTCATCGACGCGGACAGGAAGCGGCAGGACCGGCTGATGCTTACCGAGACGGACAAGGTGTTCCGCATGGCCCGCATCTACTACGCCGACGGCGAGCCCCTGAACCATACCACCGTCTACCTGCCTTACAAGTTCTTTCCGGGCATTGAGACCTACGACTTCAGCAAATTCTCCCTCTACGGGGTGCTGGAGGAGGACTACGGGGTGAAGATTACCCGGGCGGAGCGGACCCTGGAGGCGGTTATCGCCTATGAGGAGATCTGCCGGTACCTGGATGTCCACAACGGCGTCCCCCTGATCCTTTTCAACTGCATCACCTATGGAGAGATCAGAGGGCGGGAGTACCCCATTGAAAACTTTAAATGCTACTACCGCAGCGATAAATTCAAGTTTTACATCGACCAGGTGCGCACCACCAAGTTTGATAAATAGGCAGTCCGCCTATATCAAAAATATCTGCAAAAGAAAAGGAGTACTTAACAATGAAAAGAACGTTCCTCAGAATCGTGAGCCTGTGCCTGTGCACCACGCTGCTGGCCGTTTGTATGACCGGCTGCGGGGGCGGAAACGACAGCAATGCCGGCAGCAAGTCAAACGGCGGCGGGACCGCCACCGACCTGAAGGTGGGCTTTGTCACCAGCGCCTCCGGCCAGAACGACAACGGTTACAACCGCTCTGCAGTGGAGGCCATCAAGGAAGCCGCGGGCGAGTATGGCTTTGAGTACCGCATCGTGGAGCCCTCCAGCTCTCTGAGCGTGGGCCAGGCCATTGAGGCCCTGGCGGAGGAGGGCTACTCCCTGGTGTTCAACCTGGAGTATGACTTTGCCGCCCTGATCGATGGCACCGGCGCCACCGGCAACGTGCCCATCGCCGAGCAGTACCCCGACACTACCTTCGTCATCTACAACGACAACCCCAACGTGAATGAGGACGGTTCCGTCAAATATAAAAATGTGTACTCCTGTCTCTTCAACGTGAACGAGGCCTCCTACCTGGCCGGATACCTGGCGGTCCAGATGAACGAAAACCACGCGGCCCTCTTTCCCCAGGGCTATAACCTGGCTCCCCTGCCCGAGGGCCGCGGCATCGGCTTTATGGGCGGCACCGACTCCGCCGGTATCCGGGTGTATTCCTACGGCTACATGATGGGCATCCAGGCCGCCGCCGAGGAGTATGACGCGCAGTACGACTACTATCCTGTGTATGACGCCGGCTTTACCGACTCCGCCGCCGGCAACGCCACCGCCGGCAACATGTATCAGAGCGGCGTGAACGTGGTCTTTGCCGACTGCGGCAACGTGGGCGACGGCGTCACCGAGCGCGCTGAGTCTGACGGACGCCTGGCCATTCAGACCGACGCCGACCTGGACGACACCCACCCCGGCTATGTGGCCACCAGCGTGCTGAAGATTACCGGTGTGCCCACCCGCGCCCTCATCGACGCCAAGGTTGACGGCAGCCTGAGCGGCATGGACAACCTGCTGAACTTCGACCTGGCCTCCGGCGCCACCGGCATCACCGACCTGTCTGTCATCAGCGGCAAGGTGGCCGACTCCGCCCTGTTTGACGAGATCAAGGCCAAGGTCAACGCCCAGGCCGATAAGATCAAGTCCGGTGAGATCGACGTGGTCAACGCCCAGATCGGGGAGGAATTCGATCCCTCTACCTGTCCCCGCGTAAACGTCAAGACCGCCTGATTGGGCAAAAGCGAAGGAAACTGACGCGTCCTGTCGTGGTACGGGGAACCGTTTCCGTTTGGTGCCTGTCGGAGGCCCCGGCAGGCGCCTTTTAATCTCATAAACAGGAGATGAAGTCATGAACGCGATCCAAACCATGGGATTGACCAAGAAATTTGACAAATTTGTGGCCAATGACCATATCGATTTGGCGGTGGAACAGGGCGAGATCAAATGTATTGTCGGAGAAAACGGCGCGGGCAAGACCACCTTGATGAATATGCTCTACGGGGTATTTCCGCCCACCTCCGGCAAGGTGCTGGTCAACGGGGAGGAGGTCCATTTTCGTAGCCCCCTGGACGCCATTGCCCACGGCATCGGCATGGTTCACCAGCACTTTAAGCTGGTCCCCAGCCTTACGGTCTATGAAAACATCCTGCTGGGCGTGGAGATTACCAAGAAGTGGGGCTCCTTGAAAACCCCCTTCATCGACAGCAAGACCGAGCTTCAAAAGGTGCAGGAGCTTATTGACCACTACCACTTCCAGCTGGACCCGGCGGAGAAGGTGGCCAACCTGTCGGTGGGCCAGTGCCAGCAGCTGGAAATTTTGAAGATGCTCTACCGCAATGTGGACATCCTCATCCTGGACGAGCCCACCTCCGTTCTCACGCCTCAGGAGGTGGACTGGCTCATCGAAAACCTGAAGAACCTGAGCAGGGACGGCAAGACCATCATCGTCATCACCCACAAACTGCGGGAGATCATGGCTTTGAGCGACTCCTGCACCGTTATCCGCCACGGCAAGGTGGTGGGCCACGCCCGCACCTGCGACACCAGCGAGAAGGAACTGGCTCAGATGATGGTGGGACGGGATGTGGTACTCACCGTCAGCAACGAGGGCGGCCGTCCCCGGGGCACCCAGCCTGTCTACCAGGTGAAGGACCTGACCACCGTCAGCGAGACGGGGCAGGAGGTACTCCACGGGGTGAGCTTTGATGTGTGCGAGAGCGAAATCTACGGCATTGCCGGCGTGGAGGGCAACGGCCAGAGCGAGCTGGTAAAAATCCTCACCGGCATGATGCTGGCCACCGGCGGAACGGTGACCATCGGCGGGGAGGACATCACCAACCTGTGGCCCGACCAGCTGCGGAGCAAGCACATCGGCATCATCCCGGAGGACCGGTATAAGCACGGCCTGTGCCGGGACATGACGTTGGCGGAAAACTGCGCCGCCGGCTACCTGGACGACAAGGAAATCTGTTCCGGCGGAGTGCTCAAGCACAGAGAACTCCAGGAGCGGTGCCGGAGGTATGTGGAAAAATACGACATCCGCATCGCCGACGAGTTCGGCAACGTGTCTCAGCTGTCCGGCGGCAATGCGCAGAAGATCATTGTGGCCCGGGAGTTTGAGAGCAAGCCCATTTTGATTATTGCATGTCAGCCCACCCGAGGGGTGGACGTGGGATCCATTGAGTACATCCATCAGAGCCTGCTGGACTTCCGCAACGCGGGGTACTCCGTGCTGCTCATCTCCAGCGAGCTGTCTGAGATCATGAGCCTGTCCGACCGGGTGGGTGTGATGTATAAGGGGAACATTGTGGGCGAGGTGGATCCCAAGACCACCTCCACCGCAGACATCGGCCTGCTGATGGCGGGCACAAAACCGGAGGGAGAGAAGGTGACGGCGTGAAAACGAAAGGACAGAACAACCACCTGGGTGTAAAGGCCCTCAACTCTGTACTCCCCGTAATCCTCGCCTTTGTCATCGGCGGAGTCATCATTGCGGCCATCGGGGAAAATCCCCTGACCGCCTACCAGGTTATGATTCAGCGCTCTCTGTTCAGTGTGCGGGGCCTCACCCGAACCCTACAGCTGGCGGCCCCCCTGCTGCTGTCCGGCATGGCCATCGCTATCTGCTTCAAGGCCAATATTTTCAACATGGGCATTGAGGGGCAGCTGATCTTTGGCGGCTTTATGGCCGGCATTGTGGGCAACTGCCTGGTGGACATGAACCCTGCGGCTCACAAGCTGATCTGCTTTGCGGTGGGTATCCTGTGCGGCATGGCCTTTGCCCTGATCCCCGCCCTGCTGCGGGCCTACTTCCATGTGGACGAGATGGTGGTTACCCTGGTACTCAATTACGCCATGGCCCGGGTGCTGGAGTACCTGGCTTCCGTGGTGTTCCGGGACGCCGGCGCAGGCTATGTGGCCACGCCTCCGGTGCAGGACAGCGCCAAATTCTTTCTTATTGGCACCACCCGACTCACTCCCTTCCTATTCATTTCCGTGATTATTTTTGCGGTTATGGCCTTTGTTATGACCAAGACAAAGCTGGGCTATACCATCACCGCTCTGGGCAAGAACCCCTCCTTCGCAGAGGCCACTGGCCTGCGCTCCCGCCGGACCATCATCGTGCTGATGCTCATCTCCGGCGCCTTGGCGGGGGTGGCCGGCACGGGGCAGATGCTGGCGGAAAAGACCTTCTATACCCTGGACTTTTCCGGTTCCCCCGGCCTGGGCTGGGACGGCATGCTCATCGCCCTGCTGGGCCGGCACACCCCCGGCGGCATTGTAGTGGCCGCTCTGTTTTACAGCGCGCTGAAGACCGGCTCCGAAGCCATTGGCCTTTACGCCAACGTCCCCAATGAGATTGTGGCCGTCATCCAGAGCCTGATGATCCTGTTCCTGGCCATCCAGTTCTTTGACGAGCGGTATGGCCTCACCGAGCGGCTGAAGGAGAAGCTGGCCGCCCAAAAGGCCGGCAGTGAGGAGGGGAGAGCATGAGCGCCATTGACAACATTATCTATCAATCTGTGGTCTACCTGGCCCCGGTGCTGCTGTGTGTTCTGGGCGGCATCTTTGCCTACAAAGCCAATGTACTGAACATCGCCCTGGAGGGCATGATGATGGCGGGGGCCTTTGTGTCCATGCTGGCGGCCAATCTGACCAACAGCCTGCCCGCGGCCTATCTGTCCGCCTTTGCCGTCTGCATGGCGCTGGGACTGGTCTTCTCGGTGCTGGGCGTCACCCTCAAGGGCAACGTCATCGTCATCGGCTTGGCAATCAACATGCTGGTGCCTGCGGTGGCCGGCTTCATCATGAAGATCATGTCGGTTCCCAGCATCACCTGGAGCGAGTTTTCCACCAGCAGCATCGTGCTGAACATCCCCGTGATTCAAAATATCCCCCTTCTGGGCCCCATCCTCAGCGGGCATCCCCCCATTACTTACGTGGCCTACCTGATGATCGCGGTGATGTCTGTGCTGATGTATCAGACCCGCTTCGGCATCCACGTCCGGGTGGTGGGGGAGAGCGAAGACACCGCCGTCAGTCTGGGCCTGAAGACCAACATGTATAAGATCGCCGCCATCCTTATCGGCGCGGGCTGCTGCGCCCTGGCGGGCATCAACCTGTCGCTGGAGCGGCTGTCGCTGTATACCAACAACATGACCGCCGGCCGGGGCTTTATCGCCATCGCCGCCATCTACTGCGGCCGGGGCAAGCCCCTGTCCTGTACCCTGTACGCGGTGCTGTTCAGCCTGGCCAACGCCCTGGCGGAGTACTTCTCCCTCCAGGTGTCGGCTTCACTGCTGCTGAAGGTGGTGCCCTACGTGGTCATGGTGGCCGTACTCACCGCCGCCTCCATCATCAACCGGCGCAAGGTGCGGGTGCGCGGCGCGTTCTCTGAACATTAAGGAGGGATCAACCATGCGAATTGACCCTGGCGCCGTCCGCCCCGCCGAGACGGCCCTGATCGTGGTGGATATGGTGAAGGATTTCACCGACCCGGAGGGACTGGTTTTCTACCCCATGAACCGGGAAATCCTGCCCCGGATCGCCGGCCTGGTGGACCGCTGCCACCGGTGGGGTGTGCAGGTGATTTTTATGCAGCACCGCTACCGCAGAGGAAAGTATGACCGGAACCTGGAGACGATGCGGCCCAACTGCATCGAGGGCAGCGGCGGGGAGGACCTGGACCCCCTGCTCCCTGTGGATGAGGAGAAGGACTACATCATCCAAAAGCGGCGCTACAGCGCCTTCTACGGCACCGACCTGGACCTGGTACTCCGGGAGAACCACATTAAAAACGTGGTGGTAGTGGGCACCAAAACCAACTGCTGCATCCGGGCCACCGTGCAGGACGCCTACTTTAACGACTACTTCCCCATTGTGCTCAGTGACTGCGTGGGCACTAATTCAGAGGAGGTCAACCGGATCCATCTGACCGACATGGACAAATACTTCGGCACAGTGATGACCGCCCAGGAGCTCTGTGACCGGATCGAGGAGGAGCGCTGAATGGAAAACCGCTATGACGTGATTACCAGCGGCTATGTGAGCATGGACCGTATTGTCAAGTTACAGTCCCCCGCTCGGGTGGGATTTACCTCCCTGATCTCCAACAGGACCAGCGCCGACATCTGCTATGGCGGCTGCTCGGTCAATATCTCCTACGATCTGTGCCGGCTGGGTGTAAACGCCATGCCCATCATGCGGGTGGGGGAGGACTATGAGGAGATCGGCTTTAAGCGCTTCCTGGAGGAGTCGGGCATCTCTCTGGAGGCCACCAGCGTGGTGCCCGGTGAGCGCACCTCTCTGTGCTACCTGCTCCAGGACAACGAGGGGCAGCATATCACCCTGTTTTATCCCGGAGCCATGGACGGCTCCCTGGTTCAGCCCCTGCCCGATCACATCTTCGCCGGTACCCGGCTGGGCGTGATGACGGTGGGCTCCCGGCCGGACAACGAGGCGTTTTTCCGGATGTGCAAAAAGCACAGTGTGCCCCTGGTCTTCTCCATGAAGGGGGACATGGACGCCTTCCCCCGGGACTTCCTGGAGGAGCTGCTCCACTACAGCGCCATCATTTTCACCAACGAGGTGGAGCGGGAGGCCATTGAACAGATCTTTGGCTTTGATATGGGAGTCCTGCTGGAGGAGGGGCTGTGCCGGCTGCTGATCACCACCCTTGGCAAGGACGGCAGCAAGTGCTATTATAGGGAAGGTGGAAAAATCAGGGAGACCTTTGTCCCGGTCTGCACCTGCGGCGGGCGGCCCGTGGTGGACACCACCGGTTCGGGAGACGCCTATGTGGCCGGCTTCCTCTACGGCTACCTCCGGGACATGACGCCCCGGGAGTGCGCTATGCTGGGAACAGTGCTGTCCTCCTGCGTCATTGAGGAGGAGGGCTGCTGCACTGGGGCTCCCACAGAGGAGAAGCTGCTGGAGCGCTGCCGCTGCTTTGCAGAAGAACTGAAAGGAGAGATGTAACCATGTCCAGCCTATACATGGGGGGCACCCCTGAGACCATCAGCAAGTATGTTTTGTTCTCCGGCGACCCCTGGCGGGTCAACGTGTTGAAGCAGTATCTGGAGGAACCCCAGCAGGTGGCCTTTATGCGGGAGTTCAACACCTATACCGGCCTGTATAAGGGGGAGCGGATCACCGTTACCTCTACGGGCATCGGGGCCCCCAGCGCCGCCATCGCCATGGAGGAGATGTATGAGTGCGGCATGGAGGTGGCGGTCCGGATGGGTACCGTCATGTCCCTGCAGGACGATATGCTGGGCCACTTTATCATTCCCCTGGGTTCTATGCGGCGGGAGTCCACCAGCAAGACCTATGTGGAGGAGAGCTACCCCGCCGTGGCCGACCTGGAGCTGCTGAACATCCTTAATCAGACCGCCGCCGACTTCGGCAAGCGCAGCCTGAACGGCATCTCCTGCACCATGGACGGCTTCTACTCCCAGATGCACGACAGCCGCTTCAGTAAGGAGTGGGGCCGGGATATGGCGCCTGTCTTTGAGGAACTCAAGGCCATGCATGTCACCGGCATCGATATGGAGTCCGCCTGTATGCTGACGGTGGGGCGGCTGATGGGGGTGAAGACCGCTGTCATCACCATGGTCACCGTGCTGGAGAATTTGAAGGAGGTCTTGAAGGGACAGGAGCGGACGGACGCGGAGGACCTGCTGTGCCGGGCAGCCCTGGAGGGAATCTGGCGTTACGCCCAGACCCGCAGGGGAAAATGAGAATTTTCCAGAAAGGATAAGAGCAATGGATATCAGAGAAGTATTTGGAGTTGGAAAACAGTTTGTCATCGGCATGGTCCACTGCCTGCCCCTGCCCGGGACCACCGGCTACGGCGGCAGTGTGGAGAAAATCTATGCCCAGGCAGTTCAGGACGCCCTCACCCTGGAGGAGAGCGGCGTGGACGCGGTGATTGTGGAGAACATGGGAGACAGCCCCTTTGGGGTGGCCATGGACCTGTCCCAGCGGATCGCCCTGGCCGTGGCCACCCAGAAGGTGCGGGACGCGGTGAAAATTCCCGTGGGGGTGGACGCCGCCTTCTGCGACTGGGAGGCCTCCCTCACCACCGCCTGTTACACCGGCTGCCAGTTTGTGCGTATTCCGGTGTTTGTGGACACGGTGGAGTTCTACGGCGGCTTTATCACCCCCTGTGCCCGGGAATGCATGCGCTACCGCCACCTCATGGGGATGGACCACATCATGGTGCTGGCCGACGTGCAGGTGAAGCACACCAACATGGTGCTGCCCCATGTCACTGTGGAGCAGTCCGCCAAAAACGCCGCCGACTGCGGCGCGGATGCCATTATCGTAACCGGTTCGGCCATCGGGATGGAGACCCCCATTGAGATGATCCAGCGGGTGAAGAAGGTGGTCAAGCTGCCGGTGATTGCGGGCAGCGGGGTCAACGCCCGGAACATCGGCGAGCAGCTGAAGATTGCCGACGGCGCCATCATCGGCTCCAGCCTGAAGGAGGGCGGACTGCTGTCCAACCCCATCTCCGGCCAGCTGGTGAAAGAGGTGCTGGCCGGCCTGGGCCGATAATAAAGAGAAGCCCGCCCTCCGGGGCGGGGAATTGATACAAGAGAAAAGGAGTCTGATTACTATGATGAGACCGATGAAGCTGGCCGGCAGCCAGCTGATGTTTGGCGAGGGATGCCTGGCCTTCCTGAAGGACCTGGGGGCCAAGCGGGCCATGATCGTCACCGGCGGCAGCAGCATGAAGCGCAGCGGTATTCTGGCCAAGGTGGAGGACTATCTGAAGGAGGGCGGCGCGGAGACCGCCGTGTTTGAGGGCGTGGAGCCCGACCCCTCCTTTGCCACCGTCATGCGGGGGGCCGAGGCCATGACGCAGTTCCAGCCCGACCTGATCGTGGCCCTGGGCGGCGGCAGCCCCATGGACGCCGCAAAGGGGATGTGGGTGTACTATGAACACCCGGAGCTGACCACCCTGGAGCAGGTACTGACCGCCAACCCCTTCCCCAAGCTGCGCCAGAAGGCCCGCTTCTGCTGCATTCCCTCCACGGCCGGCACTGCGTCGGAGGTGTCCCGCTCCTTCGTCATCTCGGATGACCAGGGAGTGAAGCACGGGCTGGGCAACATGGAGATGATGCCCGATATTGCCATCTGCGACCCCCAGGTCACCCTCTCCATGCCTCCCCACATCACCGCGGAGACCGGTATGGACGCCATGACCCACGCCCTGGAGGCCCTGGTGAGCAACCGGGCCAACTATGTCTCAGACACCCTGGCCCGCCGGGCTGTGACGGATATCCACGACAACCTGCCCAAGGCCTATGAGAACGGCGGCGACATGGCCGCCCGGGAGATTATGATTAACGCCTCTATGATCGCCGGCATGGCTTTCACCAACGTCTCCCTGGGCATTGTCCACAGCATGGCCCACACCGTGGGCAGCCTGTTCCATGTGGCCCACGGCTTGGCGGATGCCATCATCCTGCCCTATATCATCCAGTTCAACAGCGGCGACGATCGGGCCAAAGCCCTGTATGAGAGCATGGCGGCCTCCTTCGGCAGCCAGGATATGGCCGCTGTGGTGCGTGCGCTGAACGAGAAGCTCCATATTCCCGCCAAGCTGAGTGAGGTGGTGAAGGATGCCGGCGCCTATCAGGCCAGGCTGGAGGAGATGGCGGCTATGGCCCTAGCCGACGGCTGCACCAAGACCAACCCCATCATCCCCACCAAGGAGCAGATGGTGGAGCTGTTTCAACTGGTGTTTTAAGTCCCGCCCTGAAAGGGCAAACATAAAGAGAAGGAGACAATCCATATGAATTTGATCTGCTATCTGAGCAACGGATATCCCTCAATTACCAGCAGCAAGGAGATGGCCGGACACTATGCGGATGCCGGCTGCGATATTATCGAGATCGATTTTCCCGCCCATGACCCCTTCCTGGAGAGCGAGTTTATCGCCAACCGGATGCACGTGGCTCTGGAGGCCTGCGCGGACTATGAGAAGTATATGGAGGGGATGGCGGAAACCAAGAAAAACCTGCCTAACACCCGCTTTATCCTTCTGGCCTATGAGGCCACCGTGCTGGAAATCGGCTATGAGCGCTTTATCGCCTTCTGCCGGAAGAACGAGTTTAAGGATATCATCCTGGTGGGGCAGAAGGACGATACCACCAAGAACCGTTTTATTGCCGACGGCATGGGGGTCAGCTGCTATGTTCAGTTCCAGATGCTGCCTGAGGAGGTGGCCTCGGCCAAGGATTCCAATGGCTTTGTCTACATGCAGGGCAAGCCGGGGGAGGGACAGGTCAACCCCGATTACCCCACTCTGAAGGACTGCATTGCCCATCTCCGTGCCCAGGGCATCACCCGGCCCATCTACTGCGGCGTGGGCATCCACACCCCGGAGGACGCCAAGATGGCCAGGGAGGCCGGCGCCGACGGCATCTTTGTGGGCAGCGCCGTGCTGAAGCTCCACGACGACATCCCTGCCATGTCTAAGACCATTCAGGCGTTTAAAGCACAGTGCTGAAGAAGGGAGGGGACCGGCATGGAAGCGACACTGCCCGGAGCTGACGCCAAGAGCGTCTCGATCCTGACCCTGGGCGTCAAGGATGTGGCCCGCTCTGTCGCCTTTTATGAGGCGCTGGGCTGGGAGTACTCGCCGGACTCCGATGGGGCCTGCACCTATGTGCTCAGCACCAACATTGCCATCGGGCTGGTGCCCCTGGATTTTCTGGCCCGGGAGATCGGTCTGCCCCTGGAACCCATTCCCCGGTACAACGGCCTGCTGCTGGCCATCAACGGCGCCAGCCCCGAGGAGGTAGACGCCATTTTCCAGCGGGCGGTGGCCGCCGGGGCCACCGTTCAGCAAAAGCCGGTTTGGAAGGACTGGGACGGCAACCCGGGCTACTCCGGCTTTATTATGGACCCCGACGGTTATGTCTGGGAGCTGGCCTATGCCTCCGCCCTCCGCATTGGCCCGGACAACCGGCTGCTCCCCACGACCAAGGCGGAAGCGGCCGCAAAGGGACAGATGTAAATTAAAAAACAGCCAGACCGGCGGCCTGAAGCGGCTCCGGTCTGGCTGTTTTTATTTTGCTGTAAGCTCAGTCGCGATACAGCGGCCCCTGCGCCGAATAAAATGTATGTTGGGGCACTCCCTGAATGCCGCTTTCCTTGCATCTCAGCGGTGCGCTATGTATAATAAATACAAGGGGGGGCTGTCCCATGATACAGATTGCCGTCACCGAGGACGGATTTGTCTTCGGCTTTCTGATGTTCTCCAACATATTGACCGGGGCGCTGCGGATTCTCATCGGACTGCTTTTGATTGCCCGGCTTTGGCCGCAGGGGAAGAAGCCCGGCTCAGGGTGGCTGCGTATGGCTCTGTTTGTGGGAATCTTCTACGGGATCGGTGTCTTTTTCTGGCAGTTTTTGCTGGACGCGTGGATGGGAGTGCTGTTCCGCTCGCCGGACTTTTTCAACCCTGAGACATTCAGCGGGCAGTCTGCCCTGTGGCTGCTCAACATTCTGTTGGGGGCCGCTGCCGTATATGGATTCATCAATCGGGAGCGGCCTGGAAGGTCCGCGTTTCGGGCTGTCTCCGCTGTTACGCTGGCGGGGTTCCTCGGGATTGTTACGTTGTCGGAGCAAAAGGTACTGGCCATCCCGGACGACACCCTCTACATGTGGACCATTTTGTCGGTGGTGCTGATGATGTCGGTACTGGTGTTCAAGATCAACCGGCAGTACGAAGTAGAAAAGGAGCTGGCAAAGCTGAAATCAGAGCAGGCCGAGCTGCTGGAACGGGACTATACCAACCTCAACCGGGCCTACCAGGTCAACGCCAAGCTGTTCCACGACTTCCACAACCACATCGGTGTCCTGCGGCAGTTCCTCACCCATGAGAAGTACGGGGAGGCCGTCCGCTACCTGGACGAGCTGCAAGCCCCGGTGCGGAACCTGACCGCCACCGTCTGGACAGGGGACGAGACGGCGGACTACCTCATTAACAGCAAGGCGGCTATGGCGGAGGAGGCGGGCATCCGGTTCCAGGCCCAGGTGGAGTTCCCCCGCCGTACCAACATCCGCAGCGTGGACCTGTGCGCGATTTTGGGAAACCTGCTGGACAACGCCATCGAGGCGGCCCGGCAGGTGCCGGACCCATCGGGCCGCACGGTAGCCCTCACCATCCGCCGCATCCACCAGATGCTGGTCATCAAGGTGGAGAACAGCCTCGCCGCCTCCCCTGTCCAGGAGGGCGGCGAGCTGAAAACCACCAAGACCGGGGGCGGTCTCCACGGCTGGGGCCTGAAAAGCGCCCAAGCCGCCGCAGAAAAGTACGATGGCATGGTGCAGGCCGGTGTCTCCGGGGAGGTTTTCCGGGCGGTGGCTACGCTGTCCTATCAAGGAATGGAGGATATTCATGAGTAAATACGACGCTTTGTGGGCCTATGTGCAAAAGGATG
>CAJTSQ010000023.1 GCA_910578735.1 uncultured Oscillospiraceae bacterium | reverse complement strand
CTGTCCTCCCTGCCAGCTCCCATTTCAATCCACGCCCCCCACACGGGGGGCGACTTGGACATGGCACTGTCCTCCCTGCCAGCTCCCATTTCAACCCACGCCCCCCACACGGGGGGCGACTTGGACATGGCACTGTCCTCCCTGCCAGCTCCCATTTCAACCCACGCCCCCCACACGGGGGGCGACTGCAGTCCAACACCCGCGACCTGATTGAGAATCAATTTCAACCCACGCCCCCCACACGGGGGGCGACTTCCTCGCTGGCCACGTCGTAGCCCTTCTGCGCCAATTTCAACCCACGCCCCCCACACGGGGGGCGACTCCAGACCCCGGTACAGCTCGGCTAGTTCCTCGGATTTCAACCCACGCCCCCCACACGGGGGGCGACATTCTCCAGTTGATTGCCCTGGCAAATTCAGACTTATTTCAACCCACGCCCCCCACACGGGGGGCGACCGGGTGCCATGTACGCAAACCAGATAAATACGCTGAATTTCAACCCACGCCCCCCACACGGGGGGCGACGAGCGGTTTCGCCCAATTTTAAGGAGGTCAATGCAAATTTCAACCCACGCCCCCCACACGGGGGGCGACCAAAGACATGAAATGCCATGGAGGTTTTCAGTACATTTCAACCCACGCCCCCCACACGGGGGGCGACGCCGCGATGCGGCGGGCGGGCTACACCAGCTGGACGATTTCAACCCACGCCCCCCACACGGGGGGCGACTTTGGCAAGGAAAGCCAAAGGCGCACAAGAAGCATTTCAACCCACGCCCCCCACACGGGGGGCGACCGCAGACCGGACGGACTACGGCCACTGCTGCGAGATTTCAACCCACGCCCCCCACACGGGGGGCGACTAGAAGATGCCAAACAGGCCTCCCAGTGGCTGGAGATTTCAACCCACGCCCCCCACACGGGGGGCGACCGCATCCCTCCAAAGGAGGACGCCCCCGCAGTTTGTATTTCAACCCACGCCCCCCACACGGGGGGCGACTGATTGACTGCTTGATTGAGCTTGGGCTTGTTTACAATTTCAACCCACGCCCCCCACACGGGGGGCGACGGGCAACGGCCATAGAAGCGGAAGATTCCTTAACCATTTCAACCCACGCCCCCCACACGGGGGGCGACACACCGGCTCCCCATCCATCTCGGTTCCCCATGCATATTTCAACCCACGCCCCCCACACGGGGGGCGACCACGCCGCCGCACAGGGTGACTGGGGCCACGCAATTTCAACCCACGCCCCCCACACGGGGGGCGACTCCTGATTACAATGGCCTACTGCGCCATTCTGGAATTTCAACCCACGCCCCCCACACGGGGGGCGACACAGCAACGTTTATGCCGGCTTTCAAAACATTCTATTTCAACCCACGCCCCCCACACGGGGGGCGACCAAACCCCAACCTGATCGTTGAGCGAGTTTGCTATTTCAACCCACGCCCCCCACACGGGGGGCGACTTCCATCCTTTTGACAATATAGTGTCCAACTTTGAATTTCAACCCACGCCCCCCACACGGGGGGCGACAGTTGTGAGTTTTGGCGATTCGCTTACTAAAATCAATTTCAACCCACGCCCCCCACACGGGGGGCGACTATGTCCTGTTGCTTCTTCCATGCGGATTCTTCAATTTCAACCCACGCCCCCCACACGGGGGGCGACCTGTAAATTCAGGCATGATATCATTCCTTTCATATTTCAACCCACGCCCCCCACACGGGGGGCGACAGGCGGCGCTTCCTGGACCTCGCCGCCCATACCATTTCAACCCACGCCCCCCACACGGGGGGCGACTCCGATACCATTGATAGAGTTCTGCATGGCATAATTTCAACCCACGCCCCCCACACGGGGGGCGACACTGGTGGAAACAGTGGTGGAAATATGTTAAAAGATTTCAACCCACGCCCCCCACACGGGGGGCGACTACCACGTATATAAAACAGGCCACAGGCCGGGAGGATTTCAACCCACGCCCCCCACACGGGGGGCGACAGCCTGATCTGATTGTTCCAGACGTTGAACTGACGATTTCAACCCACGCCCCCCACACGGGGGGCGACGTGTTCCAAATATTGGGGGTGCCATCAAATGCCAATTTCAACCCACGCCCCCCACACGGGGGGCGACCACGACATTGAAGTAAACGCATATCCTACCAAAATATTTCAACCCACGCCCCCCACACGGGGGGCGACTTCGGGCATGATATCAGTCCTTTCTTAAAGTGGTCATTTCAACCCACGCCCCCCACACGGGGGGCGACAGCCTGATCTGATTGTTCCAGACGTTGAACTGACGATTTCAACCCACGCCCCCCACACGGGGGGCGACGTGTTCCAAATATTGGGGGTGCCATCAAATGCCAATTTCAACCCACGCCCCCCACACGGGGGGCGACTACCTATGTGCAAAATTTTAACAATGCTGTATACTATTTCAACCCACGCCCCCCACACGGGGGGCGACCACCACACCAGCACAAAGTGCCCGCCCCCGGTCCAATTTCAACCCACGCCCCCCACACGGGGGGCGACAACAGTTGCGGCGGTTGCGGCAACTGCTAAAACCATTTCAACCCACGCCCCCCACACGGGGGGCGACTTGGGCAAGAGCTTGTTGGGAAGCTGTTGGAAATATTTCAACCCACGCCCCCCACACGGGGGGCGACTTGTAGATGTCGTATCTACTTCCCTGATTCATGGCCATTTCAACCCACGCCCCCCACACGGGGGGCGACTCCATCCTTTTGACAATATAGTGTCCACCTTTGAATTTCAACCCACGCCCCCCACACGGGGGGCGACCAGGTTGCGGGTGGCGCAGTCCTCCTGGGCGATAGTATTTCAACCCACGCCCCCCACACGGGGGGCGACGACCATAGCAAGGGGGCAAACCCCAGGAGGTAATATTTCAACCCACGCCCCCCACACGGGGGGCGACTCTGGCCAGACTTTGCAAATACATCAACAAAGGAATTTCAACCCACGCCCCCCACACGGGGGGCGACACCACGTAGGTGTAGTAAGCCGCCAGCTTGTCCGATTTCAACCCACGCCCCCCACACGGGGGGCGACTTTTATATTTTTCATATGCTTCTGATTTTGTTTGCATTTCAACCCACGCCCCCCACACGGGGGGCGACCGCGTTACCGTATAATCCGGTAGCGGGTATACAATTTCAACCCACGCCCCCCACACGGGGGGCGACAGGCTCAGAAAAGTATTCAGGGGGTTTCTGTATGATTTCAACCCACGCCCCCCACACGGGGGGCGACCATAGTGGAGGCGGATAAAAGCAAGGGGGTCGGGATTTCAACCCACGCCCCCCACACGGGGGGCGACTCAGGCCAACCAGAACGCCGCCATCGGCGCGATGAGATTTCAACCCACGCCCCCCACACGGGGGGCGACGATGTGCGCGGTCTCTCTTATCAGCAGATTTCGATTTCAACCCACGCCCCCCACACGGGGGGCGACAAACGCGTTGATTACAGGGGTCAGGTCAGTCATTTATTTCAACCCACGCCCCCCACACGGGGGGCGACTTAAACGGCATCATGTCAAACTGCTGCATATCGGTAATTTCAACCCACGCCCCCCACACGGGGGGCGACAATTGATGGGCATTGGATTCCATCAACTGATCTTATTTCAACCCACGCCCCCCACACGGGGGGCGACGCGGCGGATGCCGTCGGCCTTGCGGGTCAGTCATTTCAACCCACGCCCCCCACACGGGGGGCGACTCCGGTCCAGACCGTCCCACTCTAAAGAAAATTGATTTCAACCCACGCCCCCCACACGGGGGGCGACGCAATGTCCCGGGCGGCTTGCTCCATGGTGCAGGGATTTCAACCCACGCCCCCCACACGGGGGGCGACGCCGGCGTCCGCAGTCACGGTAAGGGTAGCCTGATTTCAACCCACGCCCCCCACACGGGGGGCGACGCGATGAGCTCTAACAATGGAAATTTAACAGGAACAATTTCAACCCACGCCCCCCACACGGGGGGCGACTTCCGAGCGAAACGCAATCAGACACATGATTGCTATTTCAACCCACGCCCCCCACACGGGGGGCGACTGTGCCTTTGACGGATGCGGTAACCGCTTACAAATTTCAACCCACGCCCCCCACACGGGGGGCGACGCCAGTTCCTGCGCTCAGGGGCATGGAGTATCCGGATTTCAACCCACGCCCCCCACACGGGGGGCGACAGCAAAAATCGCCAAATAATATGACTGTTTTTGCAAAAAACAAACGCTTTTCACAAATACTGTCCTGAAGTTATTCCGAACAATGAATTTGCTGTGTATTTTCCTAAAAATAACTTAAAAAATTTGGTGCGAAGCTACCGCACTTTTCTGTTTACTTGCCCCTCGCACCTACAGCATCAGGACATCTTCAGGACTGTAAGATGCCTTCGCACCAAAATGCTCGATCTTGTTTTCGTAGCGATTTCCCAAGTAATAAAAGCGAAGGCTGTCTTTCTCGGAATCCATGATTTTACACAGCTTTGCCTGCAATATGCGACACTGTGCCGTGTCCAGCAGGCACTCAAAGACAGAGTTTTGCACACGCTGGCCATAGTTGACACACTGCTTTGCGATCTGCCGCAGGCGCTTACGACCGGCAGCATCTTCCGTATTCACATCGTAGGTGATTAAAACCAGCATCCGATCACTTCCATAAAAATGGTGGGTAAGCGTCCAGGTCTCCCCGGAGATAACGGGCCAATAGCAGCGCCTGAACATAGGGGATCATCCCCCATGACAGCTTTTCGCCCAGATAGGGGTGGGTCAATCTCTCCTTCTTCTTTTCCTGCCAGCCTTTCAAAAACGCTCTCCGGCCTTCGTCGGTCAGGGACACCGCGCCGCTCTCCATATACAGAAAGTCCGACTCCTTGACCTTGCGATTGTTAATAAGGGTCAGCACGAAGCGGTCCGCCATACAGGGGCGCAGTTCCTCCATCAGATCCAGAGCTAAAGAGGTCCGGCCTGGACGGTCCCGGTGCAGGAATCCCACATAGGAATCCAACCCCACGCTCTCCAGTGCAGAGGCACAGTCGTGGGCCAAAAGGCTGTAGGCGAAGGACAGCATGGCGTTGACTGCGTCCAGCGGAGGGCGGCGGCTGCGGCCGTGGAAGGAGAACGCTTCTTTATCTCCAAGAATCATTTCGTCGAAGGTTCCAAAGTAGGCGGAGGCGCCAACTCCTTCCAGGCCCCGCAGTTCTTCCAGGTTGGTGGACTCTTTAACCTGAGCCAACAGGCCGTGGACCTGTCGGGAAGCGGCAGTCAGTTTTTCGCTGTCCACCCGCAGGCCGTGGTCCCGGCGGGTGCGCTCGATACTCCAGCGGGCATTGAACAGCTTTCCGAAAATCATGGTGCGGCTGATCTGGCAGCACTGGACTGGATCGTCCGCAGTCCGGTATTGCGTCCGGCGGAGCAGAACGTTTCCGTTCCCCTCCCCACATACCCTCGCCAGGAATTTTCCTCTGGGATTGCAAAACGCAAATCCGATCTGCCGTTCCGCACAGGCGCCCATTAAGGCGGGCGAGGCCCCGGAGTAGGAAAATGTGATAATATTCTGCAAAGTATGCAGAGGATAGCGGGCTGCTATCTGCTTATCCCGGTTGGCCACAACATTTTCTCCATCCAGAGACAAGTAAATGTCCTCCGACAGGATGTATAAGGTGTTGAGCAGATGTTTCATTCCAGCCCCTCCATAGCGGCGGACAGATAATCCGCAACCTTTTTACGGCTCATCAGCTTCGGCAGGCACAAGTCCTTTAATGAGCAGGCGCTGCAGGCTTTAGAGGGCTTCACTTTGGGTGTATAGCGCCTTTGGTACAGCTGGTGCATTTCTGTCAGGCTGTCCCGGACCTGTTGACGCAGTTCTGGAGTAAACTGAACCACGGTCCGGCGGCGTGGCTCCCCGTAGTAGAGCGCCCCCTCCGGGACGGTACAGCAGAGCATCTCCTCCAGACACATGGCCTGGGCGCAGAGTTGCAGTTCATCCGCATTGCCCTCCTTGGGCTTGCCCCGCTTGTATTCCACTGGATAGGGCTGCCACAACCCCTCCCGGTCTCGCAATGAAATCCCATCCGGGTCCCGCTGAAATTCCACCGCGTCGCACTGGCCGGAAATGCCCAGCTGCGCTGAACGGATCGCCAGTCCTCTAACAGTCAGGCGGTCACCCCGGCTCTCCCGGAACTCCTGGTCGTGAACGCGCTCGTGCATGAGATGGCCGTCTACCGTGCGGAAATTCTCCGCCCACTGGTTTTCTATGTGGATCAGCGCCCACTGCCGGCGGCAGAAGGCGAAGTGCTGCAAGCCTGAAAGCAGGAGCCAGTCCTCCTCTGGCCGGTTCATACCATGCGCCGGCAGGTGACGCCGGTCGGCAGGGCGGACTCGTCCACCGTGACCCGGTAGTCCCCATAGGAACGGGCAGGGGCGGTGTCATCCTTGTCCGTCCGCTCCACCTTCACCGATTCAAAGAGTTTCCAAGCGGGAGCGCAGCCCAACTCGCAGTCGTGCTTGAAAATAATCAGCTCCCGCACCGCCATCTTGCCCCGGGCGGCGGAGTGGTCGTGCTCAAACATATTGAGAATCGCCTGCCACAGCAGCTCCAGGTCTTCCTCGGAGAATCCGGTGGTCTTGCGGGCCAGATTGGCGGAGACATAGCCCTCACAGCGGTAGAGGCCGTAGGGGATGATATACTTGCGGCCCATCTCGGTTCCTTTCTTCTCCGCATCGGCTTCGGTTGTAATGGCCACACGGGTGATGGTTACCTCCTGAGGCATCACCGGCTCCACACTGCGGGCAAAGCCCAGCTGTACTGGCCCTCGAACCTGGCCGCAGTTGAGAGCCGCTTTGACAAAGGTGGTCATCACAGCACCGAAGGTACGGATATCATAGAAATTGGCGCACATCCAATCCCGAATTTTCTCATCCAAGTGGGAATCGGCCTTTTTCTTCTCCTTGACCGTCTTGTCTGTTACACCCAGCGTTTCATAGGCCTCGGCGTCGCTGCGGTTGAGGGGCACTCCGTCTTTGATATAAATGCGGTAACCGTCGGCGTCCTCCTTGACCGTTTCCACATAGTTGCGGATTTTCCGCTTCAGGCACACGTCGGTCACCAGCCCCAGGCCAGTCTCCGGGTCAACCCGGGGCATGTTGCCCGCGTCGGGGTCGCCGTTGGGGTTTCCGTTCTCCACTTCGAACAGGATGACAAATTCATAGCGGTTCTTGATAGACTCAGACATGTTCACGTTCCTCCTTTTTTGTATAGCGGGCCTGGGTTTGGTGGTAGTATCCCAGCTGGAACGCGCCCTGCTGGGGCAGGCTCAGGCGGTCTGGAAAGGTTTCTCCCAGCTTGGCGGTCAAATCAGTTAACTGTTTGCTGTATGAGATATCAAAGCCCTTGTCCAGCTTCCGCAGATGCTTCTGCGCCAGGTTAATCAGTGTTGGAAACACCCGGCTGGGTGTGGCGGAAGCAGAGTTAAAATATTTGTCCTTAATGGTAGTGTTGATGCCCGGATTAGCTGAGGACTGGATGGCTTCCAGTACTGAGAACAGCCGGCCCAAGACGTAAGGGATATTAGCGCTGTCCGGATTCAGTGACACGGTCAAGACCTCCTTTGGTATATCAGGATGGGGATTTTTCAGATAGTACGCTTTCAAAATGGCCGCCCTGCCCCTGGTGATTTCCCGCTCCGCCCGGACACGCAGGGAAACGCCGTTAAGCAGTGTGGCGGGATAAGGTGTATCATTCAGAATGGCTCGAAGGGTTTCTCCGGCCATTCCGGGTACAGGGGACTTGTCGCGGGAATTCTGGTTCACAGTCTCGTCCAGCAGCTTCCAGAGGGGGAGGATCTCAAACTTGTCAAAGGCGGGGCGGACAATTTCCAGCCGTTCCTGGTGGGCCTGAATGTTTCTGACAAACTCACCGAACGAATTTTTGAGGAAGAACCGCACCGAAAGCCGGGCAGCGTTTGGTGACAGACCCAGGATATAAAACGTGGTTTCAGGGTCCAGTTGTGTCTCCTCAAACAGGACCGGCTTTCCTTGGCACAGGTCAAGGGCCATTTTTTGCAGGTCAGAAACTGAGTAGGTACTGGGTGCGCCGAACAGGCTTGCCACAGAAAAGCTCTGGTAGGCCCGTTGGCCGCCCGATGCCCAAAACAAAACTGTGGTATCTCCGATCCGTCCCACATGCTCCCGATCTGCCAGCAGGTGGTTCAGCGCGCCGGTGTAGGCAAAGGCCGCATATTTGCTGGTGGGGGCGTTGAAACTCTGCTCCTTTCCATAGGAGCAGAAGGCGCCACCATTAAAGGACACCAGTGCCGCGCCGCTGGACTGAGCTCCGGCCACGCCTTTAATAGAGGGGTGAACCGCCTCCGTTGTCCCCTTTTTTCCGGTAACCAGACACACCAGTTCCAAACCATCCCCGGCTGCGTCATAATAACGTTGCCATGCTGACCGGACCAGGGCATCGTCCTGGAGAAACGCTCCCTGATAGCGAAATACCAGATTGGCTCCCGCAAGGATATCCTCCAGCTTGTCCGCCAATGCGGGATGTTCCCTGGCTTTTGCCGGGTCCCAGCAGTCAAAGAATGCCAGCACTGCCCTGGCCGCCGGGCTGTCCACACCATCTAAAATCTGATGATGGAGCGTTTTACAGGCGGCGAAACACTCCAGGCTCCGCTGCGGCTTACCTTTTTCGTCTACACCCAGAATGTAGCTGGAATTGTCCCACAAAAAATTGGAGACCACTCCGCTGGACCTTTTGACCGGAGCGGGAAGAGACATGGTTCTGGGAGCCAACACCTTCTTCTTTCCTCGCTCCACTTCATTTTTCAGGGAAGCTACCTGTTCTAACTCTCCGGCATCGTTGATGTACAGTGCGTAGGAAATATTGGCGTCGCTCCAGCCGGGCCGGGCCAGCTTCCCCTGGGCGGCCAGGTCCTCGTAGTGTTCCGCAAGTGCCTGCAAGATCATCCAATCACCTCCCCGCTGTTTCTGTCCGGAACCTCCAGCACACCGTCCCGGAGCGCCGCCCGAAAGAAGAGCGGGGTAATATTCTCCGGGTCGGAGTAGTCCAGGTCCCAGAGCATATACCCCAGGTCCCGTACCCCTTTCAGTTCCTCCGGACAGGACGGCAGGACTTCACACGCTTTAAACTGCGCGGGAAATTCCCGGCAGCCAAAATAGGGCTGGCTGTAAAACTGTCCCCGCTTGATCCGCCGTTTGACAATATCCTGAAACTTTCCGGCGTTGTCGCTGTCCGCAGCCTGGTCCGTGATGTCAAAGTGGGCGTCGATGATATAGCGCACATTCCGCAGCAACATGGCGGCCCGCTGCTGGATATCCTGAGAGGTGGCAAGATACAACTCTCCCCTCCCCCGCTCCATCACTGTTCGGGCTGACCGGGCGCTGATGGTGGATTTTACCTCGTTGCGCCGCAGGTTGGTAAAGCGGATAGGGGCGCAGACATGAATGCGGTCAATGACCCAGCGCATTCCGGGGTGCCAGTAGATACTCTCCAACAGCCCCCGGGCGGCGGAAGGTGTCATGATATCGTAGCTGACCCGTTCCGTCTTCATTTCCGGGCGGGTGAAACAGGCGTAGTCTCCCCAGACCTCCAATGAAATGGGCATGGCGTTCACTCCTTTCTATTTTTGTCACTGAATAACATGTTCTGTCCTACTGGCAGGACCATGATCAAAGCGCAAACTAAATTGCGAGAAATTTCCCTTCGTCCGCTGTCATTGACAGTCCCGTTGCACTGTCGTACAGCGCCAGGTTGGTCAGAACCGCGCTTCCATCCTCCAGCACCTCCAGGTCACCTGCCATGTTCAGAGCCTTGAAGTGCGGCGGATAGACAGATACGCCATACTGGCCCAGCGCCCGGAACAGCGCCCTGCTGTGCTCGCCGGAACGGAGCCGTCGGACCAGTTCCTCCCCTTCTCCCAGGGGGATATATACGCTTTTGGTTTCGCTGTCAATCAGGTGAAACCGCTCCGCAATCCTCCGGAAGGGCATAAATTCCCGCTCTATAACTGTGAGGATGTTCTTTTGGTCCAGAGCTTCCGGGCCTTTCAGGTCCAGCAGTTCCTGGAAATAGCACCGGATGGCCTCCGGGCTGTCCGGTTGGTCATAGCTGCGCAGCGCCTGACGCCCTGCGGCCACGGGCAGTTCAAATAGAGACGGCGGAGGGGTTTCGCTCTGAAATATGGTGACGATGCTCTCCTCGGCAGGACGTTTCCCCTCCCGGTTGCACCGGCCCGCCGCCTGAAGAATGGAATCCAGTCCCGCCTCCTCCCGGAACACTGCGGGAAAGTCCACATCCACTCCAGCCTCGATCAAGGAGGTGGATACCACCCGGCAGGGCAGGCCGTCCTTTAGTCGGGCCCGGATCTCCTTCAGCATGGCCTTCCGGTGGGCGGGGTACATCAGGGTGGACAGATGGAAGGCTCCCTCTTTGTCCAGCAGGCCATAGACCGTCTGTGCGTTTTTACGGCTGTTGACAACGCACAGAGCCTGTTTTTGTCCGCCGATCCGCTCTGCCACAGTCTCCCAGGACAGCTTTCCCTCCTTCCGGAATGTGACACGCTGAAATATTTCCTGATGGAACATCTCTCGAGGACACAACTCGACCGCAGGCCGGTCCGGCAGAAATTCCCGGAATATTCCGTCCAGAGCAGGCTGAGTGGCGGTACACAGCACAGCGGAAGCGCCGTAATCCTTGACCAACTGAGCAATGGCACAGACGCAGGGACGGAGATAAGGGACGGGCAGCATCTGTGCCTCGTCAAAAATAATGACGCTTTGGGCCAGATTGTGCAGCTTGCGGCACTGGGAGGAGCGGTTGGCAAAGAGGGATTCAAAAAACTGTACCGCTGTAGTCACCACCACTGGCATGTCCCAGTTTTCGGTCGCCCTGGCCAGTCTGGCATTTTCCGACCTGGCTTCGTCCTCAATATCGTACAGAACACCGGAATGATGCTCCAGAACATTCTCATCCCCCAGGATATCCCGAAAAACCTGGGCATTCTGCTCAATGATGGAGGTATAGGGAATCACATAAATCAACCGGCGCAGTCCATATGTACGGGCGTGACGCAGTGCAAAGGCCAGAGACGCCACTGTCTTGCCTCCGCCTGTAGGGATGGTCAGGGTAAACAGTCCCGGACTTTGGACCTCCCCCTGTTCCATGCAGCGCTCTAAAATCCCACACCGTTCCCGGTTCAACTCGCTCTGAGGCGGAAACCAACCGGAGACATAGGTCCGGAGCTTGTCCTCCAGCATCTCCATCGGCTCTCCCCCACTCCGCTCCTTCTCTCCGCCCGCCATAAAGGTTTCTGTATCCAGAAAGTCCCCATCCACCAGACAGGAATAGAGCATCCTGGTAAAAAACATCTCCTCCAGCGGACCGGAGAACCTCCGTTTGGGGACAGCGGGCAGCTTGAATTCCTTCTCCCAGTCCCCGTAGGGCTCCAGTTTTCCCAAGGCGGCCCTTCTCATGCGTCCCCAGAAGGTCCCCTCCTCCCAGTGATCCCCCTTTCCACCCCCATCGGGCAGGCCGCCGTGGTGCCCCGCTACGGCGAAAGCGGAGCAGATCTGTTCCAGCTTGCAGCATTCCGCCGCGCCGGCAGTGGCGTGATCCACATGCTCTGTGCTCCCCTGAAGCCGGCGCTGGAAGGCAACAGAATATTTCCCCAGGTCGTGGGCCAGTCCAGCAAGCCGTCCCTGGTCCTCCGCTCTAAAGGCGGCAGCAAATCCGGCACACAGCTCCGCCGTTCCATCCAGGTGCTCTAACACGGTCTGCCTACGTCCATCCTGGGAAATATGGGCAAGATATACCATTTTATCCCACTTCCTTTCCACTATTTCTGTATCATTTTACCATTCTTGGAAGCAGATGTAAAGCATTCATTTGCGGCTGTCAGCAGTTCCGCTCCCCCATTCTACCCTGTCGGTACAGGCGAATGTATTCGCCTGTGCAAAGAGAAGATGGACACTCCCAACATCTATTTATCCAATCCAGCCTTCGACAAAGCCCCAGCTGTCTCATCGGCCCGGAACAGAGCCCGTGGCTGATTATCCAAATACACGAAAGAGAGGTCCCAATGGGACCTCTCTTAGTCATAAAATGCAGTTCAACTCTTATGCTTGCCCAAATATGCCTCCTTGACTTTCTCATTGGTCAGCAATTCCGCGCCGGTGCCCGACAGCGTGATGTTGCCCGTCTCCAGCACATAAGCCAAGTCTGCAATTTTCAAAGCCATATTGGCGTTTTGCTCGATCAGCAGGATGGTAACTCCCTGCCTGTTGATCTCCCCAATGATGGAAAAAATATCCTGCACCACCAAAGGAGCCAAGCCCAGGGAGGGCTCGTCCAGCATCATCAGCTTGGGGCGGGACATAAGGGCCCGGCCTACAGCCAGCATCTGCTGCTCCCCGCCGGAGAGGGTGCCGGCCAGCTGCCAGCTGCGCTCCTCCAGCCGGGGGAACAGCTCATACACCCACTTGATATCCTTCTCAATCTCCGCCTTGTCTTTGCGGAGGTATGCGCCAATCTTCAAGTTCTCCAGCACCGTCATATCGGGAAAGACCCGCCGCCCCTCGGGACTCATGGCAATGCCAGCGCTGATGATTCGGTCGATGGACTTTCCCAGCAGCTCCTCGCCGTTCCACTGGATAGAGCCCGACTGGGCCTTCACCAGACCGGTGATGGTGCGCAAGGTGGTGGACTTTCCCGCGCCATTGGCACCAATGAGGGTGACAATCTTGCCGTCGGGCACCTCCAGAGAGACGCCCCGCAGCGCCTGGATGCCGCCATAGGACACGTGCAGTTTTTCGATTTTAAGCATCCTCCGCCACCCCCAGGTATGCGTCAATGACGCGCTTGTTGTTTTGAATCTCCTCCGGTGTTCCCTGCGCAATGAGTTTTCCGAAGTCCAGGACGTAGATACGGTCGGAGATATCCATAACCAGGTCCATATGGTGCTCAATCAGGAAAACAGTCAGACCGAAATCCGTCCGAATCTGCCCGATAAAGGCGGTGAGCTCGTCAGTCTCCTGGGGATTCATACCGGCAGCGGGCTCGTCCAACAGGAGGAGCTTGGGGGCGGTGGCCAGGGCCCGGGCGATCTCCAGCCGGCGCTGCTTGCCGTAGGGCAGCGAAGTGGCCAGCTCATCCCTCACATCGTATAGGCCCACTGTCTCCAGCAGATAGGCCACCCGCTCACGCTGCTCCTTCTCCTCCTTCCGATTGAGGCGGAAGGAGGCGGCCAAAAAGTTGGTGTGGGTGCGGCAGTGCATGGCGATAAGCACATTGTCAAACACCGTTTGGCTCTTCCAAAGCCGGATATTTTGGAAGGTACGGGCCATACCCAGCTTGGTGATTTTGTCTGGGGTGGGGGCCAGGACCTGGGTATAATCTCCAGCGTGCTCCCCTTTATACAGCTTTTTCATCTTCCCCTGGGGGTGGTTCTCCACAATCTTCTGTTCCAAAAAGTGCACCGCCCCGTTGGTAGGCTGGTACACCCCAGTGATCACGTTGAAGGCGGTGGTCTTGCCAGCGCCGTTGGGGCCGATGAGGGCCACGATCTCCCCCTCGTTGACCTCCAGGTTCAGGTTGTCTACTGCCACCACGCCGCCGAACTGCATGGTGGCGTTTTCTACTCGCAAGACATTGCTCATTTACCGGCCGCCTCCTTCCTGGAACGCTGTCTCAGCAGATCAGGCAGCTCCTTATCCCCCATGATACCTCTGCGGAAAAACAGCACAATGACCATGATGATGACGGAGAACACCGCCATCCGGAAGCCGTTTTTAAAGATGTCCGGGGCGCTGATGCCCAAAAACTTTCCAGAGTCCAAGCCGCGCAGCAGCCACTCGGAGCTGAAGATATACAGGAAGCTGGCCAGCACTGAACCGGTGATGGAGCCGATGCCGCCGATCACTACAATAAGAAGAATCTCATAGGTCATGGCGCTCTTAAAGGGAGCAGCGGCCACGGTACCCATGTACATGGCCAGCATCCCTCCGCCAAAGCCGGCAAAGACCGAGCTGATGACAAAGGCCAGCCGCTTGTGGTGGGCCAGGCTGATGCCCATGGCCTCGGCAGCCACCTCGTCGTCCCGGATGGCCTTGAAGGCCCGGCCGTAGGTGGAATTGATCAGCAGCACGATAAAGGCGACAAGCACCCCCGCCAGCACCACATAGGCGGTTGGGTGGGAGAAAGTGGGGTAGCTCTTCAGCAGATTGGAGCCGTTCGTGATGGGGCCCAGGGCGTTCCACTGGAAGAACGCCTTTAAAATCTCGGCAAAACCCAGGGTGGCGATGGCCAGATAGTCGGACTTGAGGCGCAGCACCGGCAGGCCGATGAGGAAGGCAAACAGCCCGGCCAGAAGCCCGCCGATGAGCAGGGCCGCCAGCATACCGACCACAGTGCCTACGCTGTCCCCCAGGAAGGAGGCAAAAACCTCGGGCAGGGAGAACTTCAGCGCCCCGCCGTCAAAGTACTGGTACACGCTGGCCTTCTTGTCCATGGGGATGGTGAGGACCGCATAAGAATAGGCCCCCAGCAGCATGAAACCCGCCTGACCCAGGGAGAACAGACCGGTAAAGCCGTTGAGCAGGTTCATGGATACCGCTACCAGAGCGTAGACCGAGGCTTTCTCAATAACCTTTACGGCGATGTGGAAGCTGGGCAGAGACATGTCCACCGCCACACAGACTGCCAGCAGGACCAGCAGGACGGCCGCAGTAAAAATGGTCTGTTTTTTCTTCATAGATGTCATGGTCGTCCCTCCTTACACCTTGTCTGTGACCTTTTCCCCGAACAGGCCGGTGGGCTTGACACACAGCACCACGATGAGCAGGGCGAAGGTAAAAGCGTCAGAGAAGGTGGTCAGGCCCAGGCCCTTGATAATCTCCTCACACAGGCCGATGATGAAGGCTCCCACCACCGCTCCCGGGATGGAGCCGATGCCGCCGAAGACGGCGGCCACAAAGGCCTTCAGGCCGGGCATGCCGCCGGAGGTGATACCCACCGAGGGGTAGTTAGTAAAGTAGAGAATAGCCCCCACTGCCGCCAGGAAGGAACCGATGACAAAGGTCATGGAGATTACCGCATTGATCTTCACGCCCATAAGCTGGGCGGTCTCAAAGTCCTTGGCCGCGGCCCGCATAGCCATGCCGATTTTGGTGTGGTTGATGAGGTACACCAGCCCTGCCACCAGCAGGATAGTGAGCACCGGCGTGATTAGGGTGACACGCTTGGTGGACTCCCCGAAAACCATCACATTCTCCGATACCCAGGGGATAGGGTTGACCACCGGCTGGGGCACACCGCCGGTGATATAGAAGGCCAGGTTCTGGATCAGGTAGCTGACGCCGATGGCCGAGATCATCACTGACATGCGGGGAGCGGTACGCAGGGGCTTGTAGGCCGCCCGCTCAATGACAAAGCCCAGCGCCACTGTAACCACCAGCACCAGAGGCAGAGCCAGATAGATGGGCATGGACGCAGTGGCATAAACCATCACCAATCCGGCTACCATGAACACGTCGCCATGGGCGAAGTTAATCAGGCGCAGGATGCCGTAGACCAAGGTGTAACCGATAGCAATCAGCGCGTACTGTCCGCCCACGGATACGCCGTTGATGAGGTATGGCAGCATGAAAAAACCTCCCGTTTCTTTCTTTTAATTGGACCGTCTTGACAAGGCGGGGCTGATCTCGCCCTGTCAAGGCGGCCCACAGCAGGGGTAAGGGGATTGGCGGAGCGGGGGTCCGCTCCGCCAATCCCTTGGCATAACTGGCAGCAAATAATGGCCTTATCAGCCCACGCCCTGAATCTTCACAAAGTCCCAGAGGCCGGTCTCGGTGTTGGCGGCCTTGATATAGGCCTGGTCGCGCTTGGCGTCGCCAACTTCGTCAAACTCGATGAGGCCGGACACGCCGGTGTAGCTCACACCGGGCAGAGCCTCCATCACGGCCTTGGGATCGGTGGACCCGGCGGCTTTGATGGCCTCCAGGGCGGTGAAGTAGGCGTCGTAGCCCATGACGGTAACGGCGGAGATCACGTCGTTGCCGCCGTTGTTGGTCTTGGCGTCGGGGTTGGCGTTGATCCACTCCTTGATGCTCGCGTCAAACTCGGCGTTGCCGCCCTCCTGGTAGAAGGTGGTGACCACCACTTCGGCGTTCTTGCCCTTGGTGCTCTCGGCAACCATATTGTTGTCCCAGGTGTCGGAGCCCAGCAGGGTGCCCTCGAAGCCCTGGGCGGAGGCGGCCTCAATGATCAGCTGGGCGTAGTTGGTGGATACGGGGGCGAAAATGACGCCTGCGCCTGCGCTCTTGGCGTTGTTGATATAGGACACAAAATTGGCGCTGCCCTCGGGGAAGTCCTCGCTGACGACGGTGCCGCCCAGATTCTCAAAGGCCTCCTTGAAGTAGTGGACCAGACCCTGGTCATAGTCGGAGCCCAGCATGGCCAGGGTGTAGGCGGTGTCAACCCCCAGCTCCTTGGCGTAGCTGGCCAGAGCGGGACCCTGGAAGGGGTCGGTGAAGCAGATGCGGAAGTAGGCGTCGCAGTCGGCAGTGACCTGGGGGTTGGTGCAGGTGACGCCGATGGCGGGCACCCCGGCCTCCTGGAACACGGCGCCGCCGGCCATGGACACGCCGGAGCCATAGGAACCCAGAATGACGGACACACCCCGGTTCACCACCTCAGCGGCGGCGGAGGGGCCGTTCTCAGGGGTGGTGCGGTTGTCCACGATTTCCAGCTGGACCTGATAGGTCTCGCCGTTGATCTCCACGGTGGGCTGGACGGAGTTGGCGTACTGCATACCCAGAATCTCCTGCTTGCCGCCGGGTCCGTTGTCGCCGGTCTGGGGCTCGAACACGCCGATCTTAACCACCTTGTCGCCGGAAGCGGCGTTGCTACCGCCGCCGTTGGGGGCACTGCCGCCGCCGTTACTGCCGCCGCCGGAGTTGTTGCCGCCGCAGGCGGCCAGACTCAGGACCATAGCGGAGGCCAGAGCCAGGGAAAGAAGCTTCTTCATTTTATTCCTCCTAATCTTACGAGGACCTTCCGGTCCAGGGTAATGAGAAGATTTTACGGGATTTTTCTCCGCTTTTCAAGGCTCATAATTCACAGAAAGTTTTCTCCTTCCCCCAAATACCGTGCCCCATTTCAAGACAGTTTTTTCATAGCTGTCCGCATTACGCGGACAGCTGTATCATTATCCCCTCTTTTTGCGGTCAAATGTCCGCCTATCAGCGACACGATTTTTGGTCATTTTGCCAATAGGTCCCCTGCTGCTTCTGTATTTTTGCGCCTTTTTCCATTACTTTTCTTTCTTTCCCGTCCCGACAGGCCGCTAACGGCGAAATCGCCTGGCAAATCCACACCGCAGGCACAGGGGCTCCCGGGCCTGTCCCTGAGAAAAACCGCTGTAAATCGCCTGGGCCCGGGGGCTGTCCAGGATTTCCTCCAGGCTCTGCTCCCCCAAGCGGCCCAGGGGGATGTCCCCCTCGTGGTCCAGGCAGCAGGGCACCACCGTGCCGTCCCACAGCACTCCCACCTGGTCCCGAAGCCCGTAGCAGAAGCTGGGGCTGTCCCCCTCCGGGGCAGACAGGTCAGGCCAGTCAAACCGCTCCCCCCACTCCAGAAAGATACGGGGAGCCAGGGCGGTCCCCCGCCGCCCCTCCTTCCAGGGCCTGGGAAAGGCGCGCTCCAGCTCCGTCAACACCGTGCCGTTGAGACTGTTGACGCCCCGGGTGTCTTTCCCATCCCGGTTCCATAGCCGCAGGGCGCACCGCTTCCCCTCCTCTGCGGCCCGAAGGGCAAAACGGACGCAGGTGTCCAGATAACCCTCAATCCCGCCCTGGGTCCCGCTGCCCTCAAAGGAGTGAAGGGATATGCTCACCTTTTTCACCGCCGGGCTGTTCCACAGCAGAGCTCCCCGCCGGTCCAGCAGGGTGCCGTTGGTGGTAACCATCACACAAAACCGGAGGTCCGCCGCCCGCTTTAAAATATCCTCCAGCTGGGGGTGGAGCAGCGGCTCCCCCATCAGGTGGAGGTATAAATACTTGGTATGGGGCCTCAGCTTCTCCCCGTAGCGCTGGAAGTCCTCCGGGGACAAAAACCCCTTGGCCCGCCGGGTACCGGGGCAGAACACACAGTCCAGATTGCACACATTGGTGATTTCCAAATAGACCTTTTTCAGCTGCCGCACCGCTGTCCCCCCTAACCGTTTCCATCCTACCATAATGCAGGGCGTCTGGTCAACCTCCCGCAGCTCAAACCGATCAAAAAAGTCTGGATGCTCCATCCCGCATCCAGACTACAGGGCTATTGGCTCTTTTTATCCTCGATCATCTTGTATAGGCATTCCAGCGCATCGGACAGCCCGCCGATGCGGTCAATCAGCCCCAGCTCTACCGCTTCTTCCCCATAGATGATACTGCCTACATCGGCGGCCAGCTCTCCGGTCTGGAGCATCAGCTTTGTAAAGGACTCCCGCTTCACACGGCTATTCGCCGTCACAAACTGCAAAATCCGCTCCTGTATGCGCTCAAAGTAGTAGAAGGTCTGAGGCACCCCAATCACCAGACCATTGAGCCGGACCGGATGGATGGTCATGGCCGCCGAGGGGGCAATGAAGGACTGCTTCGCCGACACGGCCAGGGGCACCCCGATGGAATGGCTTCCCCCCAGTACCAGGGAGACAGTGGGCTTGGACATGGAGGCGATCACCTCTGAGATGGCCAGCCCCGCCTCCACGTCTCCCCCGCCATTGTTCAGCAGAATGAGAAGTCCGTCGATCTGCTCGTTCCCCTCGATGGAGGCCAGCAAGGGCAGGACATGCTCATATTTGGTACTCTTGCTGGTGGGAGGCAGGAGCTGGTGCCCCTCAATCTGCCCTACAATGGTCAGCACATAGATGGTCCCCCGGTCCGTCCGAATCACAGAGGAGCCCAGGTCCTCAATGGTCTGAAGGCCCTCCTCCTGGGGGAGCTGTTCCTGTTCCTCATCCATGGGTGTTCCCTCCTTTTGCGCAGGGGCGGCCGACGGCCACCCGTCCTGACAGAACATATTGCATGATTGTTCGGGCGGATAGCATCCGCTCCTACAGCCCTGTTAGGATGTGCAAAACCAGGGATTTTAGCCGCTCTACTTTTCATAAGCTGTATTTTTAACAATCCTGCGCTGGTCCTGGAACAGTGAAGGAGCAATCTTCATGGATAACATATAATTTGGGGCCTTTTTCACCCAGCTGAGAAAGGAACCGGGACTCACCTATACCGCTTCAAAAACTGCCTTCATCCCTTTGAAGGTCATATAGCAGTCCAGCTTGCCCACCGTCTCAAAGGGAGCGTGCATGGACAGCACGGGCACACCGGCGTCCAGGGTGTCGATGTTCCGCTCGGCCATATAGGCGGCCACGGTGCCGCCGCCGCCGGCGTCCACCTTGCCCAGCTCGGCCATCTGCCAGACCACGTTGGCGTTATCCAGCAGATTGCGCACCCGGGCCACCACCTCGGCGGAGGCGTCGGAGGCCCCCGACTTGCCCCGGGCCCCGGTGTATTTGCACAGGCCCATGCCGTAGTTCACGAAGGCGCTGTTGCGCTTCTCGTAGACGTCGGCAAAGTTGGGGTCGTAGGCTGCCGTGACGTCGGCGGACAGGCAGAAGGACTTCTCATAGCAGGCCCGCAGGGGGACGCCCTGGGCCTGGCACAAATCCTCCATAAAGGTGTCAAAGGCGGCGGACTTCATGCCTGTGACCCCCTCGGAGCCGATCTCCTCCTTGTCGGCCAGCATGCACACGGCGGTATACTCAGGGGCAGACAGCTGGAGAATTGCGGCCAGACAGGCGTAGCCGCACACCCGGTCGTCATGGCCGTAGGCGCCGATGAGGGAGCGGTCGAACCCGATATCACTGGCCCGGAACGCGGGGACAGCGCACAGCTCGGCGGAGATAAAGTCCTCCTCGGTAATGCCATATTTCCGATTGAGCAGCTCCAAGGCGGCCAGCTTCACCCGGTCCTTGCCCTCGTCATTCTCCAGGGGGCGGCTGCCCACCAAAATATTCAGGTTCTCCGCCGGAATGGCCTCACCCAGAGGTTTTTTGGACTGCTCCGCCCCCAGGTGGGGCAGCAGATCATCGATGGTAAACAGGGGGTCCCCCTCCCCGTTGCCAATGGACACCCGGACGGTCTGGCCGCTCTTTAACGCGATCACCCCGTGGAGCTCCAGGGGGATGGTCACCCACTGATACTTGCGGATACCGCCGTAGTAGTGAGTCTTCAGATAGGCCAGCTCCTCCGCCTCATAGAGGGGATTCTGCTTCAGGTCCAGGCGGGGGGAGTCGATGTGGGCGGCGCCGATGTTGGCCCCCTGGTCCAGCGGCTTTTTGCCGATGACCGCCAGAGTGACAGCCTTGCCCCGGTTCACCCGGTAGACCTTGTCCCCCGCTTTCAGCTCCGTACCCCGGATATAGGGCCGGAAGCCGGCCTGCTCCGCCAGGGCGATGGTCCGGTCCACGCACTCCCGCTCGGTTTTGCCCGCGTCCAGGAACTGCTTGTAGCCAGTGCAGTAGGCCTCCATAGCCTCCATGTCTCCGGGGGCCAGCCGGTCATAGCCGTTCTTCTTGTCGTAGAGCAGCGCACGGCGCAGCTGCTCGCCTCGGGTCTGTTCCTTCCTTTCCTCGCTCATGAGATATTCCTCCTTCTTTGTAGGGGCCGCCGTCCTCGGCGGCCCGTGGGTACCGGTCAGCGGGCCGGCCCCTGCATTTTATCATAATGATTGTGTGTAGATTGGTTCCAAAAATTCCTGGGCTTTTTGCGCAAATTCCTCCGCCGTCTCCCAGTCGTTCACCAGAACATGGTCACAGTTCTCCACAAAATACCCGTCCGGCTTCTGGGCCTTCACCCGCGCCCAGGCGTAGTCCTGAGAAATCCCCTCCCGGTCCATGATGCGCCTCACCCGCACCTCTGGCGGGGCCAGGACGGCCACGGTCAGCTGACATAGCTCCCTCAAGGGGCTCTCCAGCAGGGCGATGGCGTCCACAGCGGCCAGCCCTCTCCCCTGCCGGCGGTACTCCTCCAGCAGGGCGCTAACCCGGTCCGTCACCGCCGCCCAGGCGATCGCATTGAGGGTCTCCAGCCGCTCCGGATCTGAAAAGACGATGGTCCCCAGCTTCTTCCGGTCAATCCGGTCTGACCCGTCCCGCAGGGGGCCGAACTCCTTCTCCAGTCTATCCTGTAAGGTTGTATCCCTTTCCAGCATTTCGTGGTAGACGGCGTCGCAGTCAATCACACCGCCCCCCAGCCGCTCCACCTCTTGGAGCAGGGTGGTCTTCCCCGCCCCGGTGGGGCCGGTGACGCCAATTACTGTCATGCTTACCTCCTTTACAGCTGCCTCCATGCCGGGTTCTCCCGTTCCATCCGCTGGTTCCACAGCCGGTTCCTCAGCCGCCCCGCCCAGATGAGATTGACAATGGGGACCCACAAGAGCAGGGCAGACCAGCGCTCAATCTCATGGAAGTCCTTCTCTTTTGCCGCCCGAAGGCTCCGACGAAAGGTCAATGCCTGGACCAGATGGAGGGCCAGCAGCCCCAGCAGGAGCCCTTTCATTCCACCGTAATCCAGAAGGCCGTTTCGGGACATAATCAATCCCCCAACAATCAGGGAAATCAACAGTCCAAAGGTGGCCATAAAGATAACAGCGCCAGCCATCAGCAACAGCCAAATTCCTTCCACAATCCCTAAGGTACTTCCCTGCTCCAGCAGGGCCTCCGCTTCGGCCAGGGGATTCTTCGGCTCCTCCCTCCGCAGCAGCGCATAGGCCGCCAGCAGGAGCAGAGAACACACACATGCACATACCGCCGGCGCAGTCCTTTCCGGAATGTGATCATCCCAGAGCAGCACCTCCCCACAGCTGCACAGGAGCGGGAGGACCAGGGCGGCCAGCATCTTCCCCCCACTTCCCCGTAAACTGAGCCGGCCGGTCAGGTCCAGTGTCAGCAGGATCAGGCATACGCCGGGCACAACCCAGGCCCAGGGCCCGGCCTGCCGTAATCCAACCATCTCCAGCTCCAGGACCTCATCAAATATCGCGGCGGCGGTGTGCGCCGCGGCGTAAAAAATCCAAAAAAGGTTGCTCCAATTCATACTGTCCACTCCTCTCTTGCGCCTTCAGAATAGCGAAAAGAGGAGCGGTGCGCAATAGGTTTTAGACAGTCGGTCGCTTTTCCGGGATAAGTGGTCAAACCTCCACAATATGGAAGCCCGCCGCCTTGTTCAGCCGGTTGTTGACGGCCAGCCCCATCCCCGCGTCGCCGGGACACTGGGCCCAGATTCGCTTTACCCCTGTCTCGTCCATGGCCCGCAGGGCGCGGAACAGCCGCCGTGCCTGTTCCCAGGTGTCCAGCGCCCCGCCCAGGAGCTCCACCAGATACCCTGGGTACCAGTTGGCAAACTCGTTAAAACAGATTACGCCGTCCCAGCGGGGGTCGGACAGGTGTTCCAGGATGTACTCGGCGCTCCGGACCGGCGAGCCCTTCACCACCACCACCGGGGCCTTGGGGGCGTAGTGGCGGTACTTCATGCCGGGGGCCCGGGGTTTCTCTCCCTTCTCCAGCTGCCGGGTCACTGCCGGGTCCAGCTCGATCTTCCCCAGGGCCGCCTGCAGCTCCTCCAGGGGAACGCCGCCGGGGCGCAGGAGCAGGGGGGGCTGGCAGGTCAGGTCCACGATGGTGGACTCCACCCCCACCTGGCAGTCACCGCCATCCAGAATGGCATCGATCTTCCCGTCCATGTCCTCCAGCATATGCCAGGCCGAAGTGGGGCTGGGCCGCCCCGAAGTGTTCCCCGAGGGGGCGGCCACCGGCACCCCTGCCGCCTGGATGATGGCCCGGCACATGGAATGGGCCGGGCATCTCATCCCCACCGTGTCCAGCCCCGCAGTGACCACATCGGGAATAATATAGGGGCCCTCATGGGTCAGGGAGCAGACAGGGCTGTTTTTCAGCTCCTCCGGCGGCCTCCTTTTACACTTGAGGATCATTGTCAGCGGACCAGGCCAGAATCGCTTGGCCAGCCGCCAGGCCTCCTCCGGGATGTCCTGGCAGTAGATTTCCAGCCAGGAGGGGTCCGGGATGTGGAGGATCAGAGGGTTGTCCTGGGGCCGGCCCTTGGCCTGAAAAATATTCCGGACCGCCATAGGATTCAGCCCGTTGGCCCCCAGGCCGTACACCGTCTCGGTGGGAATGCCCACCAGCCCGCCGGACCGGATAATCCCGGCGGCTCGTTCAATGTCATTCGGGTTGAGCAGCTCCGTTTTCATGACAGTATCAACTCCACCAAAGCCTGGGCGGTATCGACCACGAAGTCCGCCCCCTCGGCCTCCAGCTCGGCCCGGGTGCGGAACCCCCACAGCACCCCGCAGCTGGTGAGCCCACCGTTTTTTGCGGTGCGGATGTCCACATTGCTGTCCCCCGCAAAGAGGGTATCTTTTTGGCACGCCCCCATCTCCTCCATCAGCTTATGGAGCAGCGTGGGATCGGGCTTGACGGGCACACCGGGCAGCGCCCCCTGAATTTTGTAAAACAGGCCGGGGTAGTACCGCTCCACCACTGGCCGGGCCGCCTCGTGGGGCTTGTTGGACAGGACGGCCAGCTTGACTCCGGCCTCCTTCAGCCGGGCCACCGCCTCGGGCATTCCGGGGTACGCGGTGGTCTTGTCCGATTTATGGTCGTTGTAGCGCCGGGTAAACTCCTCCAGCAGCTGACAGCGCAGGGCATCGGTGAGCTCCACCTGCCCGGGAACCACCCGCTCCAGCAGCTTGGGCGCGCCGTTGCCCACAAAGTTTTTATACTCCTCCAGCCGGTGGGCGGGCCAGCCGCGCCGGGCGCACACCCAGTTGGTGGCGTCGGCCAGGTCCTCCAGGGTGTTCAGGAGGGTGCCGTCCAGATCGAAGATAACATTTTGATACATAGAAAGGACTCCCTCTGTAGGGGGCGGACAGTGTCCGCCCCCTGGTATTTGGATATACCCGTCAGCGGGTACACAACGTGCGGCCCTACTCGTAGACGCCAATCTCCATGCCGCCAATCTCCACGGTGGTATCCCGGGGAAATTCCGCCCGCTGGAGGTAGGCCTTCACCGCCACCTGGGCGTGCTTGGGATTGACCCGCTCATCCTCCAGTTCCAGGTCGATGCGCCCGGCCTCGCCGCCGCACACGGCCCCCACGTCCTCCAGCACCTCATTCAGCTCCCCCACCACGTCGGTCAGGGTCTTCCTCTCAGGGAGGGATTTATAGTGAATATACATTTCCATGTTAATGTTCTCCTTTTGCTCCTGTTATTTTAAAAATTTCGCAGGGAGTTTTACCCCTGTTCCTTCAACAGCTCCGCCTGATAGTCGGCAGCCAGGGCGTCAATAATCTCGTCCAGCGCCCCGTCCATCACCTGGTCAATTTTGTACAGCGTCAAGCCGATACGGTGGTCGGTGACCCTTCCTTGGGGAAAATTGTAGGTCCGGATGCGCTCGTTGCGCATGCCGGAGCCCACCTGGCTGCGGCGCTGCTGGGTGTACTCGCTGGAAATCTTCTCCTGCTCCGCCTCATACAGCCGAGAGGCCAGCAGCCGCATGGCCTTATCCCGGTTCTGGAACTGGCTGCGCTCCTGCTGGCACTCCACCACCGTGCCGGTGGGCCTGTGGATAAGCCGGACAGCGGAGGAGGTCTTGTTCACGTGCTGGCCCCCCGCCCCGGAGGAACGGAACACCTGCATCTCAATGTCGGCAGGGTTAATCTGAACATCCGCCGTCTCCATCTCGGGCAGGACGGCCACCGTCACCGTGGAGGTGTGGACCCGCCCGCCCGACTCGGTCTCCGGCACCCGCTGGACTCGGTGGACGCCGCTCTCGAACTTGAACCGGGACCAGGCGCCGTCCCCCTCAACTGTAAAGACAATTTCCTTTACACCGCCCAGCTCAGTCTCGCTGGCTGAGTCCACCTCGATGTGCCACCGCTTGAACTCAGCATACATGGAATACATCCGAAACAGGGAGTGGGCGAACAGGGCCGCCTCCTCCCCGCCCACTCCGGCGCGAATTTCTACAATGACATTCTTGCCGTCGTTGGGGTCCTTGGGGAGGAGCAGAATTTGCAGGTCACGCTCCAGCCGGGGCAGGTTGTCCAGCGCCGCCTGATACTCCTCCTGGGCCAGCTCCTTCAGCTCCGGGTCGGACATCATCTCCTCCGCCTGGGCCTTGGCATCCAGAGTGCGCCGGTAGGCCCGGAAGGCATCCACCAGGGGCTGGAGCTCCGCCTGCTCCTTGTTCAGTTTTGCCACCAGATCGGGGTCGGCATAGGTCTCCGACGCCCCCAGCCGGGCCTCGATCTGACTGTATTTCGCCTCGATAGCATTCAGCTTATCCAGCATAGGCGAACCTCCTTGTCAAACTCTCTCGTCCCCGCCGCAGCGGACCAAAGGCTCCTTTTGAAAGGAGCTGTCAGCCGCAGGCTGACTGAGGATTGTATTCCGGCGAAGCCGGAATGTGCGAAGCAAACATGATTTCTGCAAATCTGGTTTACTTCGTATGTTTTGCTGCGCAAAACACAATCCTCCGCCCCAGTGTGCGCACTGGGGCACCTCCTTTCAAAAGGAGGCTTTGGGTGCCCTCTAGGGCTCATCCGTCCGCCCTGTCAAGTAATCTAGGCTTACATCAAAAAAGTCGGCTATTCTAATCAATGTAGTCATCTGTGCTTCCCGTTTACCGTATTCGTAATCCTGATAAACGCGGGAAGAAACACCCACTTCTTTCGCAAGAGCAATCTGGGATATTTTTTTATTTTTACGTAGCTCACGCAACCGCTCAGAAAAAATTGACATATTTACACCATCCGCTTGACACGTTAATTTTCACATGCTATAATAGCACTACGTTAATTTTCACGCAATAAAATTTGGGAGGTAATTCTATGGAATCCTTATTTGAAGCTCTCTATGACTATGCCGTAAATCACCGCTGTGACACCTACCTGACAGAGGACGAAGATGAGCGGCAAAAAGCTGAAGACATGGTGTGCCGCGCCATAGAGGAGCTGACCGCCGAGGGGTACAGTGACCAGGTCCGCCAGGTAAAAGACGGCCTGTCCACGATCTTCTGGCTGGGTCAGCGCAGCCTGTTTCGGGCGGGCCTGGCCATTGGGATGGACCTGAACCGGCTGTAATCACCGGTCGAACACAAAGGATTTTACCAGAGCCAGGGGCTCCCGGATGTACATTTTCAGCCGGGTGGGAGTGTGGCTGGAGGGGGCGGCCAGGACGGACACGTTCTCATACCCCGCCCGCCCGGCCAGCATTTTGGCTCGAGTGAGGTGGAAGCCGTTAGAGACAATAATGACCCCCTCTTTCACATCTATGCCCGTCTCCTCCAGGCACTGGGCGGCGTAAGTCAAATTTTGATGCGTGTTGTGGGACTGGTCCTCTAAAATGATGTTTTCCCGGGAAAAGCCGTGGTCCGCCAAGTAGTCTGCCATTCCCTGGGCCTCAGTAGTTGGCTCGTTGGAGCCCTGGCCGCCGGCAACTACCACCGTCATGTCCGGATGGTCCGCCAGATAGTCCAGCGCCTTGTCCAGCCGGTCCTGGAGCATCACCGACGGCCCCCAGTCGTGGAGCTGACAGCCCAGAATAATCATCACCTGGGGGTCGCCGTTCACGTCGTCATGGGCGCCGGACAGTACCTGGCCCAGCAGGGCGCCAAAAACCAGCACTCCCGCCAGTATCAGGGTTAAAAACACCTTCAAAACCAGGGGCATCCGCTTTCCCTTGTAGCTGGCTACCTCTATTTTGGGCTTCTTCTCTCTCTTTTGAATCATCCCCGTGCCTCCTCTAGGTCCGCTGCCAACCGTTCCCATACCGCGTACAGATGGGCCAGCTCGTCCTCTAGGGCCTCCCGCTGCTGATAGAGCTCCTGAAGCTTCAAGTAGTCGGCGGAGGCCATTTCTATCTCCTGTTCCAGGTCATACATCCTCTCCTCGGCGGCGGCCACCGCCCGCTCGGCGGCGTTGACCTCCTTCTCCAGGTTTTTGGTGCCGCCGGGGCGCTTGGGCTTTTTCTCCAGGGATGGCGCGCCGGGGTCGTCGCGCCCCACAGGTTTTCCTTTCGAGGACGGGCCGCCGAGGGCGGCATCCCCTGCCGCCAGCTTTCTCCGCTCTTTGGCGGACAGATACTCCTGATAGGTGCCCTTAAAGTCGGTAATTTTACCGTCCTCCAGCATCCAGATGCGGGTGGCAAAGCGGTCGATAAAGTAGCGGTCGTGGGAGACAAAGAGCAGGTTGCCCTCATAGTCCTCCACCGCTTCCTCGATCCACTCCCGGCTCTGGATGTCCAGGTGGTTGGTGGGCTCGTCCAGGATAAGGAGGTTGATTTTGCTGTCCATGAGCATGCACAGCCGCAGCCGGGACTGTTCCCCGCCGGACAGGGCGGACACCGGCTTGAACACGTCCTCCCCCCGGAATTTGAAGGAGGCCAGCCGGTTCCGGGCGGTCTGAGCGGTGCAGTCCAGGTCATAGAGCATGGTGTCTACCAGGGTGCGCTCCGGGTGGTCGAAGTGGATGATCTGCGGCAGGTAGCCTACCTTTACAGTGGGCCCCCTTCTAAGCTTTCCGCTGTCCGGCTCCTCCTCCCCCATGATGATTTTGATGAGGGTGGACTTTCCTGTGCCGTTGTCTCCCAGCAGGGCGATGCGCTCGCCTCCCTCCACCTCCAGATTGACTCCGACAAACAGGGTTCGTTCCCCGAAGGACTTCTCCAGGCTCTTGATGGACAGCACCTCGTCCCCCCGGAACTCCCGTTCTCCAAAGCGGACCGCCATCTTCCGGTCCTTTTTGGGCTTGTCCGTCTGGCGGATGCGCTCAATGCGCTTCTCCATGGACTGGGCCCGCTTGAAAATTTTGTCGTTGCCCGAGTAGGCCCAGATACGCAGCTGCTCCGCCGCCTTCTCCAGCTGCTGGATCTTGGCCTGCTCCTTTTCATACTGCCGCAGCTTTTCCTCATACCGCCGCTCCTTCTCCACGGCGTAAAAGCTGTAATTTCCGCTGTAAAACTCTGCCTTGCCCTCCTGAATTTCCACCACCCGGCGGACCACCTTGTCCAGGAAGTAGCGGTCGTGGGAGACGGCCAGGACGGTGCCCTTGAATTTTTCCAGATACTCCTCCAGCCATTCGGTGGCCCGCAGGTCCAGATGGTTGGTGGGCTCATCCAGGAGCAGGATGTCGGTGTCCTCCAGGATGAGCCGGGCCAGGTTCACCCGAGTCTTCTCCCCGCCAGACAGCATGTCGAAGGGCCGCTCCCGCATGTCCCGGGGAATGGACAGGCCATTGCACACCTTATTCTTGCTGGTGTCCGTCTCGTAGCCTCCTCCGGCCTGGAAAGCGGCGGACAGCTTGTCATAGCGGGACAGTAAAGTGGAATCACTTTCCCCCTCTGCCATCCGCTGAGACAGGGCGGTCATCTCCTCCTCCATCTCCCGAAGGGGGGCGAAGGCGGTGTCCAGCACGTCCTCCACAGTGTAGCCCGCTGGGTAGACGGGAATCTGGGAGATCAGTCCCATCCGCTTGTTGGGGGCCACCACAATGTCCCCCTCGTCGGGGTGGACCTCCCCGGTGAGAATGCGCAGAAAAGTGGTTTTGCCGCACCCGTTGGGTCCCAGCAGGCCCACCCGCTCCCCGGCGTCCACCTGGAAGGTCAGCCCGTCCAGTATTTTTTTGCCGACCTCGAACTCCTTCACAAGGCCGGATACCGATATATCAATCATGATTTGGGTCCTCGCTTGTGTTAAAATCTTTCGTCCCCTGCAGGGAAAAGGCTCCTTTGGCAAAGGAGCTGGCACGGCGAAGCCGTGACTGAGGATTGTATTTCGCCGCAGGCGGAATGTACGAAGTAAACAAGTACTGTGCCAACTTAGTTTATTGCATATGTTTCGCTTCGCGAAACACAATCCTCCGCCCCAGTGTGCGCACTGGGGCACCTCCTTTCAAAAGGAGGCTTTGGGTGCCCTCTAGGGCGTGTCCGTTCTTCCAGACAGATATTCCAGACCTACACCATAGAAATCAGCAATACGAAAAAAGATAGATATCTGCGGCTCTCGTTCACCGTATTCATAACGCTGGTAAGCTCGAACATCTACGCCAATTTCCTGCGCAACTCCTTTTTGGGATAAACCGCGGCTCTGCCTCAGCTCCAACAATCTTTCTGAAAATGCAGACATTTTCAAAGCTCCCTCTTGGCAACGACCAAATAGCCGTATATAATCATATTACGGCCATTTGACCGTATTATATCACACCAATCAATGAAAGGAAAGTGCAATATGGAATCCTTATTTGAAGTACTCTATCAATACGCTGTGGAAAACTGCTGCGGTCCCCTCTCCCCAGAGGATCGTGAGGAGCAAGAACGGTGCAACGACCTATTATGCCAGACCATAGAAGAATTGACCACAAAGGGGTACGGCAATCTGGCCCAGCAAATAGAGGATGGCTCCAAATCTCTGGCCTGGCTAGGTCAGCGCAGTCTGTTCCGAGATGGGCTGTCCATCGGTATTGAGCTGTGCCGTCTATAAGATTTATGCCTCTTTGGTCAGCTCCAGCAGCTTTGCGGTAATCTCCTCCAGCTTCATTCCCCGGGAGGCCTTCACCAGTATGGTGCTGTCCGGCTGAACCACCCGGGACAGCATGGCCTTGGCCTCCTCCCGGCTGCCGCAGTAGTACACCTGGGGCACACCGGCCTCCTGAGCGCCCTGGGCCATATATTTGGCCAGGTCTCCCACCGCCACCAGGCAGTCGATTCCCGCCGTGGCCAAATACTCCCCCACTCCGCTGTGGAGGGCGGGGGCAAAGGGCCCCAGCTCCAGCATATCCCCTAAAACCGCCGCCTTGTAGCTGCCCTGGCTGTCGGCCAGCACACTGATCGCCGCCCGCATGGACTGGGGATTTGCGTTGTAGGTATCATCCAAAATGGTGATGCCTGCCCCCCGCCGCAGAACATTCATCCGCATCCGGGTGGGCACAAACTGGCCGATCCCCTCCTCAATCTGGTCCGGCGTCAGGCCAAACCTCTCCCCTACCGCCGCGGCAATCAGGGTGGGATAGATCATGTGGTCCCCCAGGGCTGGAATTTTGACATCCCGATCCATTTTGGGGGTGGTGAGGCGGCAGTGGATGTGGCTCAGGCCGTCGCCGCCGGTGGGCTGGGCCCGGTAGTCCTGGCCCTCACCCTGGCCGCAGAACACCGTCTCCACAGCGGTCTTTCCCTTCAGCCCGGCCAGCAGGGCATCGTCCCCGTTGAGCACCAGCAGTCCGTTCTCTTTGATGTGGGGCAGCAGCTCACATTTGGCCCTGAAGATATTCTCCCGGCTGCCCAGGCGCTCAATGTGGGCGTCTCCGATGTTGGTGATAACCCCAATGTCGGGCTGCACAATACCAGCCAGATAGTCGATCTGCCCGGGGCCGTCCATCCCCATCTCCAGCACTGCGGCCTGATGGCTGGAATCCAGCCGGAGCAGGGTGAGGGGCAGGCCCACATTGTTGTTGAAGTTGCCCTCTGTCTTCAGCACCTTGTACTTAACGCCCAGCACGGAGGCCAGCATATCCTTGGTAGTCGTCTTGCCCACGCTGCCCGTCACCCCAATGAAGGGGATGGCATACCGCCCCCTGTACCAGGCGGCCAGGTCCCGCAGGCCCTGCTGAGTGTCGCCCACCTTCACGTAAAACTTTCCGGGCAGATAGCTGTCCCGCTCCCGAGCGGTGAGGCAGCCGGCCGCACCGCCCTCCAGAGCGGCGTTGATGTAGGCGTGGCCGTCAAAACGCTCCCCGGTGAGGGGAATAAACAGGGCGCCGGGGTGAATGGACCGGCTGTCTGTATCCACCTGCCCGATGGTAGTGTTCAAATCGGCCTCCTTCAGCAGGGTTCCATGTACCGCTTCCAGCAGCTGACCTAACGTAATGGCCTCCATCACAGACCCTCCTTGCGGATTTCCAGGGATTTTTGAATAATCGTCTCACACAGGCTCCCGTAGCTGATGCCCACTGCCGCAGCCTCTTGGGGCACCAGGCTGGTGGGGGTCATGCCGGGCAGGGTATTGATCTCCAGAAAATAGGGGGTGCCGTCCTGGGCCATGATGAAGTCAGCCCGGGCATAAACCGCCAGGCCAAGGGTCCGGAACACCGTGAGGGCTGCTTCCCGCAGGGCGGCCTCCCAGTCCTTGGGAATGCGGGCGGGGCAGACCTCTGTGGCCGCGCCGGGCTGATACTTGTTGGCATAGTTGTAAAAGCCCTCCTTGGGGATAATCTCAATGGAGGGCAGGGCCTCCTCCCCCAATACCGCCACCTGAATCTCCCGTCCCTGAATATACTGCTCGATGACGGTACGGCCCCCCTGCTCCATGCTCCTCTCCAGGGCCTCCTCCAGGTCCTTCCTGCTTCTGGCGATGTACACCCCGATGGAGGAGCCGCTGGCAATGGGCTTCACCACCACAGGCAGCTTGGTCCGCTGAACCAGCTCGCCTATGTTCTCCTCGGTGATGGTGACCGTCTCCCACCGCGGGGTGGTCACCTTGTTCTCCACCAGCCGCTTGGTCAGGTCCTTATCCATGGCGATGGCGGAGGCCAGGCTGCCCGACCCGGTGTAGGGCACACCCAGCAGGTCCAGAGCGGCCTGAATGCGGCCGTCCTCTCCGCAGGTGCCGTGGAGAGCCAGGTAGACAACATCCGCCTTGGCGCAGGTCTCAAAAACGCCCGGCCCAATGGCGGCGGGGCCAGGCCGGCTGGCCCGTATTTTCTCCAGATCGGGGGCCTCTCGGGCCACGCGCTTAAAGGACTCGGGGATGGGGGCCACGTACAGGTTCTCCCCGTTCAGCGCCCCGTCCAGGCCGTAAAACAGGTCCATCATCGCCGCCTGGTGGCCCCGCTCCCGCAGGGCCTGACACACCATGGAGCCAGACGACAAGGAAACATTTCGCTCCGGGCTCAGTCCGCCCGCCAGAATCAAAATTTTCATAACGCAATCCCTCACTTTACAATATGTAGCAGAGAACAGTTTGCCACTGCCTCCGCGTGATGGGCATACCAACTTCATTTTATCATTAATATGGTATTCTAACACATTTGCGAATAATACTCAACCCGAAGAAGAAATTTTTTCATGATCTGTTTGACATCCTTCTCTTTTTCCTGTAAAATGGTCAGGCAGTAAGCTGGACAGCCGCGCAGGCGGGGCGAAAGGCCCGCCTGTGAGGAAAGTCCGGGCTCCGCAGGGCAAGGATAACGGGTAACACCCGCCGGGGGCGACCCTAGGAAAAGTGCAACAGAAATAGACCGCCTGTCCGCTAGGGCAGGTAAGGATGGAAAGGCGAGGTAAGAGCTCACCCAATGGCGTGGAAGCGTCCATTGCTGTAAACTCTATCCGGAGCAACGCCGTGGAGGGACACACAGGCCGGCCCGGCCGTCCCAGGGAGGCGGCTAGAGCGCGTCAGCAATGGCGCGTCGAGATAGATGGCTGTCTTAAAAGACAGAACCCGGCTTACAGGTTTACTGCACCAAAAAAGCAGCTGTGGTTTTCCACAGCTGCTTTTTTATGCCTGCACACTGATCTCCGGCGCGGGAACCGACTCTGCGCTGGACGCGGCGGCGGTATACTGCTGGACCGCAGCCTCTACAGAGACCTGGGTCTGCTCTGTCAGCTCCTGCATCTGCTGGCGCATCTCCAGCCTGCTGGCCGCCAGCTGGTCCTGAAGGCGGTTGTCCACGTCGGCCTCCCGCAGATAGCCCGACTCCCGGATCATCCGCTGGGTCTGACGGGTCTTCAACTGCTGGCGCAGCCGCTTGGCCTCCCGAGTGCGCTTCTCCTTCTCCAGCCGGGCCTGGCGCTTGGCCGCAAGCTTTTCCTGAGAAATCTCCCGCTTCTTCCGCCCCGCCCGGTTCACCGCCTTTTGCAGCTGGTTGATGGCCGCCTGAATGCGGTCGGCGTTGTCGGCATCGCTGCGCTTGGCCGCCCGGAGCTGGGCGATCTGACGCCGGGCATAGCCCGAGGCGGCATCCACCTCCCCCAGGCTGCGGGCCCGGGCCAGCTTGGAGTAGGCCATGATGGTCGCGTCGCCATAACGGCGGCTGTTCTTGGGCAGCTTGAACATCTTTTCCCGTTCCGCCGCCTGCTCCTTGGCCTCCTTCATCATCTCTATCAGGGTCTTCTGGTCCTCCTCCTGCTCCTTGAGGGAGTCGGCCAGGGCCTGCTGCTCCTCCTGAGGGACCCCCTGGCCGGACACGTTCTGACCAGATACAGCCGGGCTCGGATAGTATCCACCGGCGCCGATTCCTGAAATGCCCACAATATCCCCTCCCCGTTGGTTACTCTTTGTCTAATTTATCGGCCGGAGCGGGAGAAATGATAAGAGCACGGGGAAATTTCTGGAACACTCCTTTGCTGTGTATTCCTCTCTTTTGCGATGAGTCAAGGCGGCACACCAGGCCATGTCCCAATCGCAGAAGGACAGTGCGCTGCTGTCGGCATCGGCATACTGGGGCTCCAGAAAAAGCTCGTCATGAAAAACGGGGGCCGTCTCCGGCCCCCGCGCGCTTTAATCCTGGTCCCAGTTGTGGTAGACGTTCTGCACGTCGTCGTTCTCCTCCAGCAGGTCGATGAGCTTTTCCATGTTCTTGATGTCGCCCTCGTCGGTGAGGGTGACGTAGTTCTGAGGCACCATCTGCACGCCGGCCTCCAGGAAGGTGTAGCCCTTGGCCTCCAGGGCCTCGGTGACGGCGGCGAAGGCGTCGGGGTCGGTGTACACCTGGAAAACCTCGTCGTCGGCCTGCATGTCGTCGGCGCCGGCCTCCAGGGCATCCATCATGACGGTGTCCTCGTCCAGGTCCTCAGACTCGATGACGATGACGCCCTTCCGGTCGAAGGACCAGGACACGCAGCCGGTGGCCCCCAGGCCCTTGCCGTACTTGTCCAGCAGGTGGCGCACCTCGGGCGCGGTGCGGTTGCGGTTATCGGTGAGGGCCTCCACGATAACGGCCACGCCGTTGGGGCCGTAGCCCTCGTAGACCACATTCTCGAAGCTGTCGGTGTTGCCCGAGCCCAGGGCCTTGTCGATGGTGCGCTTGATGTTGTCGTTGGGCATGTTGGCCGCCTTGGCCTTGGCAATGACGGTGGCCAGACGGGAGTTGTTGGCCGGGTCGCCGCTGCCACCCGTCTTCACCGCCACGATCATCTCACGGGCGATCTTGGTAAAAATCTGGGAGCGCTTGGCATCCGCCGCCCCCTTGGTCTTTTGTATGTTGTGCCACTTGGAATGTCCGGACATGAATATCTTCCCCTTCTTGTGTAATAGGCGGAAAAATTATATCACTGTTTTTCCCGATTTGCAAGCCCCAGAGGGCGCTTTTCCCGGAAAATAAAATATCTGTCAAAATCAATCCTCTGTAAATTCAAACAGCGCTTCCACCGGCACATGAAAAACCTTCGCGATATCCATCGCCAGCTTCAGCGACGGATTATATCTTCCGTTTTCCAGATGCACAATCGTTTCACGCCGGGCATGCACCAATTCCGCCAGCTCGCTCTGCTTCAATCCCGCTTTTTCACGATATTCCTTGACCTTCGTCTTCAGGGCCATGTCAGACTCCCTTACTCTTCATGGCGCAGAAATGTCGCGGATCGAATCACAGCTGAAGGGCCGCTTCAGACTCCTTTACTGTCCATCACGCAAAAGATAACGAACCGTATCACAGCCAATACCAGTATCATCCCCACCAGCGCGTAGCCTGCCACGGTTCCGTCTATGGCTTTGACAGCGCACGCGAAGGCGATGACAATTGCGGCAGCCACCATTATTTTTAACCCAATCGCATCCGTTCTGCGCAGATTTTGAATTGCCAACTCGTCCTTTTCTTCCTTGCTGTACTTGCGAATGCGGGCTGCCTGTATGACAAAAAATACAATGGTGAATGTAACAACCGCATTCTGGATCACATCATAATAATCATGCCAATCCCGCCTGGCCCACATCCAATAGTAGCTGACAAGGAGTACCGCATAAATAATTTTTGTTCCTACAATTTCCTTCAGGGTTACCTTAGACTTCATGGTTCATTCCTCCGTGTGATATATTTTTAACTCCCGTGGTGTTATAAATATATCACCCGCCCCTGGCCTTGTCAACCATGAAATGTGAAGTATTTTTAACTTTTCATACGGCCGTATTTCCTACAGCGCGGCTACCGCCGTTTCAATGGCCTCCTCCTCGGCCTGCATAGCCTTCAGGGTCATGTCCAAGAGCTTGTCCAGCTCCCAGCCCAGCAGCTGGGCCCCGTTGGCGATGACATCCCGGGAACAGCCGGCGGCAAACTTCTTATCCTTGAATTTTTTCTTGAGAGATTTCAGCTCCATATCCGCCGTGCTTTTAGAGGGCCGCATGAGTGCCGCCGCGCCGATCAGGCCGGTGAGCTCATCGCTGGCGTAGAGTACCTTCTCCATCTCATGTTCGGGTTTGATGTCCACACACAGGCCCCAGCCGTGGCTGGCGGTGGATCGGACGATGGACTCCTCCACCCCGGCCTGGCGCATCAGCTCCTGGCTCTTGACGCAATGCTCCTCGGGCCACTGCTCAAAATCCAGGTCGTGGAGAAGGCCCACGATGGACCAGTACTCCGCCTGGTCCCCATAGCCCAGCTCCCGGGCGTACCAGCCCATCACATGCTCCACCGTGATGGCGTGGCGCAGATGGAAGGGCTCCTTGTTGTATTTGGTCAGCAGGTCCCAGGCCTGGGAACGGGTCATGGACATGGTAATCTCTCCTTGTTCCAAATAAAGCGGGCCGCCGAGGGCGGCGGCCCCTACTCATTATGAACGCAAATAACCCATTTTGTCAATAGGCCACCACGATGCCGCCGTCGTAGGCGTAGACGCTGGTGATGCCCCCCGCCTCGGTAATGAGGACGTGGGCAAATTTGCACTTGGCCTCCACCATGGCCTTCACCTGGAAGGCCCGCTCCAGACAGTTGCAGTGGCAGATGGCCAGGGTACGGCCCACATGGGCGGCGTCGGCGGCGATTTTATCCACCATCTTGGTCAGGGCCTGCTTAATGGTAAGGGCCTGGCCCAGCTTGCAGATCTCCCCCTCGGGGGTGGCACCCATGAACAGCTTGATCTTCAGCGCCCCGGTAATCACCGCCTGGAGCTTGGTGAGCCGGCCATTTTTCCGCAGGTTTTCCAGGCTCTCCAGCACAAACATCGTCTGCATCTGGTAGATAAACTGTTCCACTTCCGTCACCACCCGCTTGTAAGGCATCCCGGCGGAGGCCAGGCGGTGGATCGCCATCGCCACCAGCAGTTCCCCCGACGCAGCGGAACAGGAGTTGAACACATGGACATTGACCTCCGGGTGTTCCTCCTCCATCAGCAGCCGGGCCTGTTCCGCGCTGTTGTGAGAACCGCTGAGGAGGGCGGACAGGGTGACTACATACACATCGTCCGCCCCCTGGTAGGCATCCAGATAGGCCTGGGGAGAGGGACAGGCTGTGGAGGGGGCGTCCTCACTCTGGCGCATGGCCCACAGCAGGTCGGCCTGGTCGAAGGTCTCGTCGTCAATGAATGTGCTGCCGTTGGAAAAGATGGTCAGAGGTACCTTTACAAAGGCGGGGTCCTTGAGCATGGCGGGGGTCAGGTCGCAGCAGCTGTCCACTACAATTTTGAAACTCATATGCTTCAACTCCAGACGTGGTTTTTCAAATTAGATTCTGACAATTAGTTTATCATAGGTTTGGGGAGTTGTAAAGGGGATTTCAAAAATATCGAGGGGCCGCCGCCCTCGGCGGCCCCTCGATATTTAGAAGCTGTACCAATAGGCTAAAACCGCTTGAGTAAAGTGCTGAAGGCAG